>JBBPYK010000089.1:0-5403 GCA_038199985.1 Actinomycetales bacterium
AGGTTGTTGGCGGAAGGTGGCTATTCTCTGAACACAACAGAGACGAACTTGGTGACACCCAACCGAAGGAAACGTGCAATGCCCGGTAGTTCACCCCGCCAGAAACAGCCGAGCTCGGCTCCGCCGTCCTCCAGCGGTGCCGCCGTGCCCAAGAAGAAAACCGGCCACCGCAGCTTTTCGGCTACGGACCTGGCCCTCATCGCCGTGTTTGCAGCCCTCGTTGCCGCATCTATTATTGTGCCACCTATTCCCGCGGGGAGCGCACTCGGCGTACCGATCACCCTTCAAACGCTCGTTATCACGTTGACCGGACTGACTCTTGGAGCTGCACGCGCAGCAGCCGCC
This sequence comes from Actinomycetales bacterium, assembly GCA_038199985.1. Classification (GTDB taxonomy): domain Bacteria; phylum Actinomycetota; class Actinomycetes; order Actinomycetales; family Micrococcaceae; genus Arthrobacter_J. Next base: position 346 of record JBBPYK010000089.1, read on the forward strand.
GTCGGCCTGTATGTAATTCTCGGCCTTGCTGGCCTGCCAATCTTCAGCGGTTTCCGCGGCGGACCGGGGGCGCTGGCAAGCGGGTCCGGCGGGTACATCATCGGCTTTGTCCTTTGTGCCGCTACTGTTGGTTGGCTGGCCGCTGTCATTGTCTGCAGGACCGGAAGGGCAGGCGCTCTCGGCCTTACAGTGGCGGGACTGGCGGGCCTTCTGGTCAGCCACGCCGCCGGTATTGTTGGCATGATGATCAATGGCCGCCTCTCACTGCAGGCTGCAGCATTGGCCGACGTACTATTTGTGCCCGGGGACGTCATCAAGGTTGTGCTGGCGGTCATTGTCTCCATTAGCCTTCATCGGGCCTTCCCTGACCTGCTGATCAGGCGAGCCCCGTAAATGCCGGGCATCAGGTTCAACGGAGTTTCGGTTGTCCTTCCGGCGCCGGACGGCACAACCAGGACAATTCTTGCGCCCACGGACCTTGCTCTGTCCACGCAGCGCACCGCCGTGATTGGAGCTAACGGCTCAGGTAAATCAACCCTGTTGCGGCTAATCAATGGCCTGCTACTTCCCACGACCGGCACTGTATGCGTCAACGGCATCAGGACGGACACTGACGGCCGGAAGGTCAGGAGCACAGTGGGATTTGTGTTTACAGACCCACTCTCCCAACTGGTGATGCCGACGCCGCTGGCAGACGTTGAGCTTTCTCTCCGCAGCACCTATTCAAAATCGGCATCGCGCACCTCCGCGGCCCGGAGCATCCTCGACGAGTACGGCCTCGGCGAACTCGCGGACAGTAGTATCTATGATCTCTCCGGCGGTGAGCGGCAACTTGCTGCGCTTGCGTCGGTACTCGCAGTGAAGCCCGATGTCCTGGTCCTCGATGAACCGAGCACACTCCTTGACCTGCGGAACACACAGCTACTCCGCACAACGTTGCTGGGTCTGGATCAGCAACTGGTCATGGCCACTCATGACCTCGAACTCGCTTTGGACTTCGATCGGGCAATTGTGGTCCACGCGGGCGCAGTGGTGTTTGATGGCGCTCCCCCGGCCGCCGTCAGTTTCTACCGGGAGCTAGCCGCTAACGATGACCGGTGGTTCACTAGTCTGCCCACCGTGGACGAAACGCACAGAAACGTTGCGGGTAATGCCTCGCCATCCCGAAGTGTCCCCTCCGATCCGACAGCCACCTGATGCGCGGCCATGCACACCTCATGGGTACTTACGTGGAGGGCGAATCCCCCATCCACCGTGCACCACTTACCGCGAAGGCAGTGGCTTTGCTGGCGATGGGAATCCTGACGTTGGCACTACCCGGCGCTCCAGGACGATCCATCCTGCTGGGCATAGCCGTGCTGGTGCACCTACTCGCTGGCCTGCCCCCGGAAAGACTTTGGCGGCCGCTCCGGGCAATGTGGCTCTTTCTCATCGTCATCATCGCGTACCAGTACTGGATCAACGGTCCGGCAACAGCGTGGGCCATCATTGCGGGCATGATGGCGTGTATCTACGCGGCCAATATTCTTACTGCAACCACACCGGTCCAGGTGCTCCTGGACGGCGTTGTTGCTGCAACTTCCCCGTTGCAGCGCTTCGGTGCGGACCCGGAACGGTTCGCGCTGACCATCTCATTGATGTTACGGAGCATTCCCTTTATTCTCGGCGCCTTCGATGACGTGCGAGACGCGGCGATGGCCCGGGGCCTCGAGCGCAGCGCCCGGGCAAGGGTATTACCCGTTGTCATTGGCACGGTCGCCTACGCACGGCAGACCGGAGATGCGCTAGCAGCCCGAGGCCTCGGCGAAAAAAGTGGACCGCCGTTCTCCGGCGGTCCACTTTCACACAACACCACGTAGTCCCTAGATATTGAAGCCCAGCGCACGCATCTGGTCGCGGCCGTCGTCAGTGATTTTCTCCGGCCCCCATGGGGGCATCCACACCCAGCTCAGGCGCCAGTCATCTACAACGCCGTCGAGCGACAGCCCCACCTGCTCTTCAATGACATCGGTCAGAGGGCAGGCCGCGGTAGTCAGCGTCATGTCGATCAGCAACGCTCCATCCTCGGCGTAGCTGAGTCCATAGAGCAGCCCGAGGTCAACAATGTTGACGCCGAGTTCCGGATCAATCACATCCTTCAGCGCTTCCTCGACGTCCTCAAGAGACGTCTGCGCCGCATTTGTTTCAGTCATTCTTGATGCTCCTCTTTCAAGCCGTCAGTTCGCTGTTGCTAGTGAACCATCGGTTACAGGATTCAGACCGCGGCCGGAATTGTAAAGCGGTCGTAGCCCTCTTCTTCCAGACGGTCAGCCAGTTCGGGCCCACCCTGCTCGGCGATGTTGCCGTCAACAAAGACGTGAACGAAGTCGGGCTTGATGTAGCGCAGGATCCGCGTGTAGTGGGTGATCAAAAGAGTTCCCATGTTCCCCTGACTGTGCACGCGATTGACCCCCTCAGAAACCACCTTAAGGGCATCAACGTCGAGTCCTGAGTCAGTCTCATCCAGAATGGCGAACTTCGGCTTGAAGAGTTCCAGCTGCAGGATCTCTACGCGCTTCTTCTCACCGCCGGAGAAGCCCTCGTTAACGTTGCGCTGGGCAAAATCGGCATCGATGCGCAGCTGCGCCATGGCCGTTTTGACATCCTTGGTCCAGTGCCGCAGGCTCGGCGCTTCGCCGTCAAGCGCAGTCTTAGCAGTGCGGAGGAAGTTGGTCATGGTGACACCCGGAACCTCCACCGGATACTGCATGGCCAGGAACAGACCCGCACGGGCGCGCTGGTCAACGGTCATGGCAAGGACATCTTCGCCATCCAGAGTGATTGACCCACTATCCACGTTGTAGCGCGGATGTCCCGCAATGGTGGAGGCAAGAGTGGACTTGCCGGAACCATTGGGACCCATGATGGCGTGGCTTTCACCGGTGTTAATGGTGAGGCTGACGCCCTTCAGAATCGGCTTTGATCCCTGCTCCGTCGCGATGCTGACGTGCAGGTCCTTGATTTCAAGAGTAGACATGTGCCCGTTTCTCCTTCGCACCCTCGAAGGGTGCACTGATGGTAGTTAAGTTTCTTAGCCCAGGTTCGGAGCAGGCGCTCCGTTGGTCACGTTTGTGACATCGACGAAAACTTGGTTGTCGTGGATTTCCACCGCGAAAACTGGAACCGGTTCATAGGCTGGAAGCTGCAGCGGCTGCCCATTGCGCAGATCGAACTGCGACCCGTGGCCCCAACATTCAATAGAGTCGCCCTCTACATCGCCCTCGGACAGTGAGATGTCCGCATGTGAGCAGGTGTCCCCCAGGGCGTGGATGGCGCCCTGGGAATCCTTGACCACCACAACCGGGTAGTCATCGATGAGGACACGTAGTGCTTCCTTCACCGAGATGTCATCGACGCTACAAATCAGCTCTCCGTGTGGTGCTTCTGCGTTCATTGGCGTGTCCTAGTAGTTTCCTGCTGCAAGCTCACGCTCAACAGCTGCGCTTAGCCGCTCCTCGAGGGCAGGGACCCTGATCTGCTGAATGATCTCGTTGAGGAAACCGCGTACCACGAGCCGGCGCGCCACATCCTCCGGGATTCCCCGGGACATGAAATAGAACAACTGCTCGTCATCGAACCGGCCGGTTGCGCTGGCATGGCCTGCTCCCTCGATGAGGCCCGTTTCGATTTCTAGGTTGGGCACCGAGTCCGCACGCGCACCGTCCGTGAGAACAAGGTTACGGTTGGTCTCGTAGCTGTCCGTTCCCTCGGCCTCCTTGCGGATAAGCACATCACCCACCCAGACGGTGTGAGCGTCGCGACCCTGGAGCGCACCCTTGTAGGTCACACGGGACTTGCAGTTCGGGACGCCGTGGTCCACCAGGAGACGCTGTTCGAAGTGCTGCCCAGCGTCTGCGAAGTAGAGGCCGTACATCTCTACCTCGCCACCGGGACCGGCAAACCGCGACGACGGGGTCAACCGCACCAAATCGCCACCGAGGTTGACAGCAACATGCTTGTAATGAGCGTCTCGGCCTACCTTCGCCTGCTGTGAGGACGCGTGAACGGCGTCGTCGTCCCACTCTTGAATGGTGACTACGGTGAGGTTTGCGCCGTCTCCTACCAGCACCTCCACGTTCTGCGCCAGGGTGGTGGCGCCGTGATGGTCCAGGACAACGACGGCCTTGGCGAAGCGCCCCACGTCGATAATGATGTGCTGCGCAGCGGGAGCTGTGTCCGTGCCGTTGATGGAGACAGTGATTTCCTCGTCGAGCGTTGTCTCGGCCGGAACGGTAATGACCGTTGCCTCCGTCACCGCTTCCCACGCTGCGGCAGCAACACGGTCCTCAGGAACCGCAGCGCATCCGCGACGGGAATCATCAGGCCCTACGGTTTCTACTCGGACGCCGCTGGGGGCGGAAACCTCAAGGGTTGGTCCGGTCCCGGTCAGCGCGTCCGAGTGCAGCCCACGCAGCCGCTTCAACGGGGTGAAGCGCCAATCCTCTTCCCGCCCGGTAAGGGGCGCGAAATCCGCAAGCCGATAAGAAGTGAGACGCTCGCCGCGGGATGCCTCGGGTACCACCGGTGCGTCACCGTGGCTGTGCTTCTTCAACCCGTGCTGGGCGGAACCGTTGTTCAGTGGTGAGAGGTTCTCACCCTCTTCGGTGAAACCGTCAATAGCAATCTTGTCTTCGGATGTCCTTGTGTCGCTCACGTTAGCCATTCCTAGCCCACGGCCCCTTCCATTTGCATTTCGATGAGGCGATTCAGTTCCAGGGCGTACTCCATGGGCAGCTCGCGGGCGATCGGCTCAATGAAACCACGGACAATCATGGCCATGGCCTCGTCTTCCGGCATTCCACGGGACTGCAGATAGAACAGCTGTTCCTCGCTGACCCGGGACACCGTTGCTTCATGTCCCATGGTGACGTCGTCCTCGCGGATGTCGACGTACGGGTAGGTATCCGAACGAGAAATGGTATCCACCAGCAGGGCATCACAGCGCACAGTGTTGGCCGAGTGCTTTGCACCTTCACGTACCTGGACCAGTCCGCGGTAAGCAGACCGTCCGCCACCACG
>JBBPYK010000090.1:0-5579 GCA_038199985.1 Actinomycetales bacterium
GTGGCCAGTGTGGCCAGGACGGAATCCCTTTCCGTAGTGCCGGCCGCGCCATAAGCCCGGTCCTTGATCAGCTCTACGTAATTGTCGGTGAAGGACCAGAAGAAACTTTCACTCAGTTGCAGGGCCCGGGCATAGTCATAGCGTTCGAAGGCTTTGGTGGACTGCTCCACCACCTCGGCAAGGCGTACCAGCAGTGCTCGGTCCAGCGGGTTGGTTATCACTGAAACACCGTCACCGTGACCGTCTCCGCTTATGACATCGCGCTGTGTCACGCCAAGGTTGAGGACAAACTTGGAGGCGTTGAGTAGCTTGATGGCGAGTCTGCGGCCAATCTTCATCTGGGCGATCTCGTAGGCGGTGTCCGCACCGAGTTTCGCCGACGCTGCCCAGTAGCGCACTGCGTCGGCTCCATACTCGTCCAGCACGTCGTTGGGAACCACCACGTTGCCCTTGGACTTGGACATTTTCTTGCGGTCCGGATCAAGTATCCAGCCGGAGATGGCAGCATGCTTCCACGGGATTGAATCCTGCAGGGAGTCCGCGCGGACTGCGCTGGAGAACATCCACGTCCGGATGATGTCGTGACCCTGGGGCCGGAGGTCGAAGGGGAAGACTTTAGCGAAGAAGTCCTCATCCCGGCTCCATTTGCCCACAATCTGCGGTGTCAGCGATGACGTTGCCCAGGTATCGAGCACGTCCGCGTCACCGGTGAACCCACCGGGAACTTCACGCTGAGATTCGGTGAACCCGGGTGCTGGCTCCGCCGCCGGGTCAACCGGCAGCAGATCGAGCGCCGGAAGTATCGGTTGTTCATAATCTGGGTTCCCGGCATTGTCGAGGCGGTACCAGACCGGAATGGGTACGCCAAAGAACCGCTGCCGCGAGACCAGCCAGTCGCCGTTCAGCCCCTGGATCCAGTTCTCATACCGTGAGCGCATGAAGGCGGGGTGGAACTCGATGTTCCGGCCCCGGTCAATCAGGCGTTCCCGGCGCTGGGTATCGCGACCCCCATTGCGGAAATACCACTGCCGCGACGTGACCACCTCAAGAGGCTTGTCACCCTTTTCGAAGAAATTCACTGGATGACTGATCTGCTTCGGTTCGCCGTCCAGAAGGTTGTTGACCGTCAGCAGTTCAACGACGGATTCTTTTGCGGAGAACACCGTTTTGCCTGCAAGCTGTGCGTAATGTGACCGGCCCGTCGGTGTGTCAAGCCACGCAGGGGTGTCGTTAAGGATGCGGCCGTCGCGGCCCACAATAGCCCGGGTAGGAAGCTGCAACTCACGCCACCAGGTCACATCCGTGAGATCGCCGAACGTACAGATCATGGCAATGCCCGAGCCTTTGTCAGGTTTCGCCAGTGGGTGCGCCTTAATCTCCACATCGACGTCGAACAGCGGCGATCTGACTTTCCGGCCGATCAGGTGGCGGTAACGCTCATCATCCGGGTTTGCAACCAGCGCCACGCAGGCCGGGAGCAGCTCCGGGCGGGTTGATTCAATAACGACCTGTCCGCTGTCGGCACCGTCGTCGGACGCATTGACCCCACTGGCATGACCGTCATCGCGTGTAGCCGGGATGAGGGCGAAGGGAATCCGATAGTACGCGCCGGGAACCTCACGGTCCTCGAGCTCAGCTTGAGCGACAGCGGTGCGGAATGAAACGTCCCACAGTGTTGGTGCTTCAGCCAGGTAGGCGTCGCCCTGCATCAGATTGGTCAAGAACGCTCGTTGGGAGACGGCGCGCGAAGTGTCATCGATGGTGCGGTACGTCAGGTCCCAGTCCACGGACAGGCCGAGGGTACTGAATAGGTTCTCGAAGACTTTCTCGTCCTCAACCGCGAGCTCCTCGCAGAGCTCAATAAAGTTCCGCCGGGAGACGACGTCGAAATCACGCTGGTTCTTCGCTGGCTTCGCCGGTGGCCGGTAGCCGTCGTCGTACGTGGTTTTCGGATCGCAGCGAACGCCGTAGTAGTTCTGCACGCGCCGTTCAGTGGGAAGGCCGTTGTCATCCCAGCCCATCGGGTAGAAGACGTTCTTGCCATTCATCCGCTGGAACCGGGCCAGGACGTCAGTTTGGGTATAGGAGAACATGTGGCCAACGTGCAGGGATCCTGATGCGGTGGGCGGGGGAGTGTCGATGGAGTAGACCTCGGACCGGGTGGTGTCCGGATTGAATTTGTACACCCCTTCTTCACGCCAGCGCCGGGAAAGTGCTGGTTCCAGACCCTCAAGGGCAGGTTTGTCGGGGACATTGACGGTAATGGGCGTGTCTGTGCCCTGCAGATGATCAGCCATGTCGATCATTCTGCCATGGTGAGCATTGGCGTTGGCTGCACGGGGCTGCGCTGTGTCTGGGCACGGCCTCCGGCGGGGTGCTCGGACTGAACCCGGGCGGCCGGCCGCGCCAGCATAGTCAACGTAGTGGGGCAGCCGCGGGCGTATCATGCCGGTATGGGTAGCAATAGCGCTGAACGTTCCATTGAGGTACGGATCCGGCGAGTATATGAACCGCCGGATGGTGGCTACCGGGTGTTGGTTGACCGCCTGTGGCCGCGGGGACTCGCCAAAGCCGACGCCGAGCTGGACGCGTGGTGTAAGGACGTTGCTCCGAGCGCTGGGCTGCGTAAGTGGTTTGGGCACCGGGCGGAGCGCTTTGACGAATTTGCCCGGCGATACCGAGCGGAACTTATCGATAACGACGCAGTGGCACCACTGGTGGCAGAAATTTCCGGACGCAAGGACACGGTGCTGCTCTACGGGGCCAAGAATGAAGAGGAGAATCAGGCCGTGGTGCTCCGGGATTACCTGCGCGACTACCCGAGGCAGTAAATCAATAGCGGCAAGACGTCGGCGCTATTCTGGGTGCATGAATACACCGACCAAACATGCCGTTGTCACAGGAGCCAGCTCAGGGATTGGAGCCGCCACCGTGCGAGCGCTCATTGCCTCCGGCTGGAACGTAACTGCTGTTGCCCGACGGAGCGAACGTCTCCAGGAGTTAGCCAGGGACAGCGGCGCTCAGATCTTTGCTGCGGACATCACCAACCAGGACGACGTCGATTCGCTGGTCGATTTCCTGGGCGAGCAACCGGTGAATGCGCTGGTCAACGTTGCCGGTGGCGCATTCGGCGCGGATCCAGTGGTAGCTGCACATCTCGAGGACTGGGAACACATGTTCACCGTCAACGTCCTTGGAACAGTGCGCATGACCAAAGCGCTTCTACCGAAGCTCCGCGAGCACGGCCAAGGATCCGTGCTGCTGCTGACCTCAACTGCGGGTTTGGCGGCCTACGAGGGCGGTGGGGGATACTGCGCAGCGAAATTTGCCGAGCGTTCACTGGCAAACACCCTTCGGCTCGAGGAAGCGGAGCACAACGTCCGCGTCATCGAGATTGCCCCCGGCCTGGTGCAGACGGAAGAGTTCTCGGTGAACAGGTACAAGGGGGACCAACACGCAGCGGACCGCGTGTACGAGGGCGTTGACCAGCCGTTGCTTGCCGATGACGTCGCGGATGTCGTTGCCTATGCGCTGAACGTTCCGCACCACGTGAACCTGGACACCGTGGTGGTCCGTCCCCTCGCGCAGCCCGCTAACCACAAGCTGATCCGGAAGCAGGATCCCGACCAGCGTTCACGATAGCCGTAGAGGTTTCTGCCGCCTCTTCCCGGGCGGTAGACTGAGTTCCAACAGCGCAGACCCGGCTATCACCGGTGAGCTTCCGGAAGAACCGCCGTCGTTCGCGCGCCTGCGTAGTAGAACCGGACGGGTAGGCCCGTTACAGCTCAATGAAGCGGCCACCGTGGACGGGCGTATCGTCTTGGAGTTTCTCGTCTTGGAGTATCTCAAGGCGTCCTGCAGATGTCAGGACTGCGCACAACGACGGCGGCAAGCGAGGTGGTACCGCGGGTTCGGGAACCAGCAGCCTAACAAGGCTGCACGGGAGCTGGATGCGTCCTTGCAGGACCCTGACCGCCGCTTGTCTTTTTCCCAGGATGTGCATCCATGCCGCAGCTCTATCCCAAGGCCACCACCGGAACCAGCACTGAACCCGGTGTTGTGTCCTCGCCATCGTTTCCGCAGATCGAGGAGCGGATTCTGCGGTATTGGAAGGACGACGGCACGTTTCAGGCCTCGATTGACCAGCGGGATGCTGGCGCGGACGGATCCAACGAGTTTGTCTTCTACGACGGCCCTCCCTTTGCCAATGGACTTCCCCACTATGGCCATCTGCTGACCGGATATGCCAAGGACCTGGTGGGCCGTTACCAGACGCAGCGCGGCAAGCGCGTAGAACGCCGCTTTGGCTGGGACACCCACGGTCTTCCTGCCGAACTGGAGGCGATGAAGCAGCTCGGCATGAGCGACAAGAAGCAGATCGAAGCCATGGGTATTGACCGGTTCAATGACGCCTGCCGGTCCTCGGTCATGAAGTACGCGGGCGAATGGCAGGACTACGTCACCCGGCAGGCACGCTGGGTGGACTTTGACAATGACTACAAAACGCTCAATGTCCAGTACATGGAATCGGTCATGTGGGCCTTCAAGACCCTGCACGGCAAGGGGCTCACCTATAGTGGCTACCGTGTACTTCCTTACTGCTGGAAGGACGAGACTCCGCTGTCCAACCATGAGCTTCGGATGGATGATGACGTTTACCAGATGCGCCAGGACCAGACCGTCACCGTGACGTTCCCACTCCTTAGCGGAGAGTCCAACCTCGCTCGCAGACTTGAGGGTGTTCATGCCCTCGCGTGGACCACAACGCCGTGGACCCTACCCACCAACCTGGCGCTCGCCGTCGGGCCTGACATCCTGTACGCCGTTGTTCCCGCAGGACCGAACGGTACGCCCATATCGCAACAGCACACTGAAAAGCACGCGAAGCTGCAGAAGTTCCTGATTGCCCGTGACCTCCTGGGAGCGCACGCCGAAGACCTCGGCTACGAGGACCCGGAGGCTGCCGCGGCCAGCGTTGAGGAATGCCTGGTTGGACGCGAACTTGCAGGTCTGCGGTACCAGCCGCTATGGGGTACCTTCAGTGACACGGAAAAATGGAACACGGAGAACGCGTGGCAGATTCTCCTGGCTGATTACGTCACCACTACCGACGGTACGGGGCTGGTACACCAGGCGCCAGCATATGGTGAGGATGACCAGCTGGTCTGCGAACAGCACGGTATCCCGGTGATCCTCTCGGTGGATGAAGGTGCCAGGTTTCTGCCGCTCTTCGGCGAAGGCCCGCTGGCCGGGATTGAGGGACTGCAGGTCTTCGAGGCCAACAAACCCATCACGCGGGTGCTCCGGGCTGACGGGCGGCTGCTGCGCCAGACCAGCTATGACCACAGCTATCCGCACTGCTGGCGTTGCCGCAACCCGCTGATCTACCGTGCGGTGTCCTCCTGGTACGTGGAAGTCACAGCCATCAAGGACCGCATGGTAGCGCTGAACCAGGACATCAACTGGATCCCGGGCAACGTCAAGGACGGGCAGTTCGGCAAGTGGCTCGAGAATGCACGGGACTGGTCCATCAGCCGCAATCGGTATTGGGGGAGCCCCATTCCGGTCTGGCAGTCCGA
>JBBPYK010000091.1:0-117294 GCA_038199985.1 Actinomycetales bacterium
CAACCCGATCGCCAGGGCTGGCCTTCGCGGTGGCAGTTAGTTTCTGTGAGGTCATCTGATCATTAGAACAGTTATTGCTCCAACACCCGTGGCTTCCACGCTGGACTTGGAGAGGGACAGGCCGGCCCGTAAACCGAACCTCCCGCGGGACGACATGGCGTCGATCGCGATGTTCGAGGTCGCCACGTCGATTTCGGATTGATAATCGGCGACGATGATCGCAGGTATCGTTGATTCGTGTCTGAACCATGGCAGCTTAGCGACGAAGTCAGCATGCGTGTACTTCGCCCGAGCGACGCGCCAGAGCTTGCCTCCGCGTATTTGCGCAACCGTGAGCACATTTCTCCCTGGAACCCGGTTCACCCCGAGGAGTACTACACCGAGGCGTGGCAAGCTGCCGATATGTCTCGCCGCTTTGTTGCCGTTGAAGCTGGCGATGGGTTTTCCTTTGGGTTGTTTGTGGACGACACCGTTGTGGGTCGATTCAACCTGGCCGGAGTTGTGCGCGGCCCTATCCAAAGTGGAGTTTTGAGTTACTGGGTGGAAAGCAAATACGCAGGTCGCGGACTTGCATCAGCTGCGGTCCGGATGGTTGTGGGAGGAGCGCGCGAGGAACTCGGGTTGCACCGCCTTGAGGCAACTACTTTGCTGCACAATGTTGGATCGCAGCGAGTGCTGCTGAAAGCGGGTTTCCAACAGATTGGTATGGCGCCTCGATACCTACAAATCGCCGGGACCTGGCAAGACCACAACCTCTACCAAATTATCCTGCACGAGTAGGGCGCTTGATTCTTCCCTGCGCAGAAGCCCTGCGGCCTTCTCCAGGGCACCAACCCGCAATCTGTAAAGGGAAGCAAGTGCGGGACTGGTGGTGTCGAGGCTCGTGCGGTAAGGGACCCCTAACTGGGCATTTTGTGCCAAGGGGTCAGGCGAGTCGCAAGTTATAGTCGGCCATCATCGGAGCTGGCGTCTTTGCTGTGGTACCCCGCTCGCTTACTCAACCACTGCGCTCGATACGCGTCCGTCTCCTTTGCCCGCTTATTACCTGCCCTGATACCAAACCAAGCGCCGAGACCTGCCCCGCTGCCCGCCATGATTCCAATGGTGTTCCACCCAAAGATTCCATCGACCACGAAGGCGCTGATGAGCAAGGCTGCAAATACGGTGACGTAGACAACCCAACGACTCATGCCTTAAGTTATACCCGTGCTCACGCCAAGCCCTTGAAAGCAATGACCGCTAGACCATCGTTCATCCAGACACTTCGAAGAGGACCAGTTCTGATCGCCCGTCGTCGGCCGTCACTCCGCGAATCTCCGCGAATCGGCCGACGAGCCGGAAACCCAGGGTCTCGTGCATTCCGATCGATGCCGTGTTGTGTTCGTTGGCAAAGTAGTAAACGCTCGAGGACTGAGACCAGATCCACTCCATCCGGGCTTGGGTGAGAGCAGAACCGATTCCGCGCCGTCGGAAATTCGGGGAGATGACGACACCTCCTAGATAGTGACCCGGAGGGGATCCACCATCAGGCTCGCCGTGGAAGTGCGTCTTGGCTACGCCGACCATAACGCCTTGTAGGACCGCTACCAATACAACCCGACCGTTGATCGGTGCGATCATTTCTGCTGTCCAGCGTGCTCGGTCGCTGGCATCACAGATCGAGTTCACATGGATCAGGTCAGCCAAGGCCGCTTCACGGATCTGCATGCCTTGAGCTTACTGAGAAGTGCTAAACCGCGCCTTTGAAGGTGCCCGCCAACCGATCCCTCAGTGCAACCTGACGTACTATCCGTCGTGTTCAGGGAACTGGGCAATGAGGTTCCGCATTCTCTTCCGGCGACGAGGAGTCCATATCGGGTACCAGGCTGCTAGAGCGGTGAAGAGCACCGTGGCAATCACCCAGAACCACGGATGATCAGGATTGTCGATGATAAGAAAAACACCCAAGCCGGTAAGGCCCGTGAACAAGAGCACTCCGATCCAGGTTATAGATCGTTCTTGCCGAATCGCCTTTGTCAGTACGGGAACCCATTGCTCTGCCCTTGCGCCTTCTGGGAGCCGACCGGAGGACAGGGCCGTCCTGAAGTTGGTGGCGGTGGGGCAACCTTCAGGCTTCTTGCGTTCTCGTGCCCTCTGCCATCTCACAAACCAGAAGATGAAGGCACTTACCGCTATGCCCGCGACCGCGTTGACTGCGATACGCATCGGTTCCAGGATCTCTCCTGTGAGGTAGTCCTTGCCGAGCATGGAAACCGTGTACAGCGCTGCGATGAGGAGGAAGACGACCCAGCCCGGCATCCGGCGTAATTTTCCGATCCCGAAGCCTTCCTTGTCCTGTGTTGTCATGGGGCCCTCAGTACAAGATTGCCTGCGCTGGAACTCGTGGCACCTTTGAATCTGTTCATCGGATGAGCCTAAGCTACCCGCGGTGGACCAAGCGATGCTCCCAAGGAACGGCGCCGTTACTTCGACCACCGCAGGTCCCTCTAAGGGTCCGCAAGCCTAGCCCCTCATGGACTTCATCGAGGTACACGATGGAGGATGGCTAATCGATATTAGGGAACGCTAATCGCGAATTGAAGGCAGTGGCCGCTGTGCGTCGTTGCCAGGACTGGTCACCGGACGCGCTATGGCAGATGGTTACCGTGAGTATGAGTTACTGAGACTCGGCGATGCTTTGCCGCTGGTCTTTCTCCCGACGGCGGAGAACGCGCTTCCCGACCATCGTGAAGAGAAGGAAGAAGATGAATGGAACGCCATATGTTACCCATGGAGATAAGCCGGTAACAGCACCCCAGACAGAGCCGATAAAAGGAATCAGAACGACTCCTACAACCCCTGCGATCGCGTAAAATCGGGCGGTAAGGGATTGTTGATGGCTGTTTGAACTCATACCCTCAATCTAGAACCAATGAAACGGCGATGGAAGCGGAATGAGCGGCTATCGAACGCACCCCAGTATCCAGAATAGTGTTGGCTGCGCCAACCACGCCCCCGCTCTGTGGATCCGACTTACAACCGCATCAGAGCGTAGTGTTGCCGCGTTGGACTTGCCATAGAAAGCTTACTTTCAGGGATCCTGACCAGACCCCAAGCGGAGTCGCGGCGACCTTGGCCGACCGTCCCGCCCGGGTCGTTACTTATTCTCGTAGGCTATTTTGGCTTTATAGCTGACGCTTGGGTCGCTGGTCTTCACCTCAGTGGAGTCCTGTCCGGGCGATAGCGGGAGGGTCGTACTACTCGTCGTTCCTTTACTCTTCTCGCCGCAGATCGTCTTTGCGCCGTCCTGCAGGAAGATGCTGCCAGGACCAAGGCATGTGATTTCCACGGAGATGCTCGTAGCTTCCGCAGGCGGGGTCCCGAGTTCGATGGTCTGCGTACCTGTGTAGGTGCCGGAGACAGGATTAGCGGCCGTGGCGGAAGCGGTACCCGTGGGACTAGGTGTTGCTTGGTCTTCGTCCTCTCGCTGGTCTTGGGCAGTACATCCTGAGAGCAGGACAGCCGAAAGAAGAGTCGCAACAGCAATGCCTGACGAAAACCGTAGTTTCATTTTCCCGACACTAGCAACCTCGTAATGCTCACTGTCCGGGATCGAGAATTCGTTATCGGAAAGTTGTTCTCGACCGTATAGAGGCCGGTCAGTGTTCGCAAGAGGTGTCCCGTATAGAACTCAACGGACCGTCCCGTAAGACCAACGTTGACTGAACATCGATGAAGGCGAGATGGTGAATAAATGTCTAGACATGAAGCTTTCGAACTATCTGGCCTTATCCTGGCCTTCGCAGCTGTCTTACTTTTGATCGGGTTAGTGGCAGGCGCCAACCCGTCAATCGTCGCCATTCTTGTCGCGGTCTTCAGTGCTGTCTTTGCACTTCCTGTTGCCAAATGGGTCAGAAGAAAATGGACTGCTCGTGAAGAATAGGCGAACAAGCGTCACGGGGAAAAGCTAAGAACGCTCGAGGAAGTCCTTTAACTGTTCGAGTGCCTTGGTGTGGCCGTTGCGGTGCCCTTCGATCATGTCGGCACCAACGAACGAGATCACCTGATCCGTAAGCCGAATCGTTGTCGTGTCGTCGAGGGCATCGAACTGCCAGGTCAGCAGGGCAACAGCGAGGACCTGACCCTCCGCCGTCACGGTATCCGTGTGCACGATCAGTGATGGTGGAACGATGTGGACGTAGTCGACGATTCCGTGGAATCCAAGTTTTTCTGGCGGGCCGCACCTGTACTTGTCGTGGCCCCCAACCAGGAAATTGGACTCATCGTAGACTTGGGCCTCGCCCGCCGGAACGCCCCATACGGCACGCTGAGTCGAGTCTGCAAACGCATCCCACACAGCGGAAAGCGAGGCGTTTACTGACTGCTCAAACGTCAAAGTATCGTGAGCAACGGAACTCATCATGGGACCTTTCCAAACGCAGGTGGCAGCGCAGCCACTACCCAGCCTATGACAACGTGTCTGTGAAAACGGCTGCTTTCACAAAGTCGTAGGCTGGGCACATCCTGACTAGCTTGCGATGAGTTCCATCACCTGACCTTGATGGAGTGCCGTGTAGATATCGTCGCGGATGAGATTGGCCTCCAGCGCGGTGAGTGTTCTTTCGATGGGTCGGAGCGTGATTCGAATGAGGGCGTTCGCCTGCCCAGGCTCGATCTTCAACCGTTCCTTCGCTGGCACCGGCAGGTCCTCATATGTGGTCAGCCCGAGAAGCTCAACGGATTCAAGGTCATCCATGCGTTCTCCGAGGGCTTGACGGACTTCGTCGCCCAGGATCTCGTCATCGAATGAACTCGGCACAACAATCGAGATATCCCGCCTGGTGAGAGGAAGAAGTGAGACCGGTCGCCACGGCTCCAGATCGAGCATCTGGGATCCGACCCGTTCATCGCGTGCCCGTAGGAGCCGGATGTCGGGGATTCCTTTGCGAAGCATCAACGCCCTGTCCAAGCCCATCCCCAAGGCGAGGCCCGACCATTGTTGCGGGTCTAGTCCGGCATCCGCGAATAGGTGCGGTGCTATCAGTCCGCATTCGGCAAGTTCCAGCCATTCGTCGCCCACCAGTACTTCCACCTGCCTCCCATTCGTTGTGTAGGGGTGAATGGCTGGCACTGCACGCCATTTCGCGTTGGGCAGGACCGCTTGAACAAGCCTCGCAATCATGGAGTCCAGATCAGTCGGAGACAGCACGGGAGTTGAGGATACTCGCCAAAGATCCACCTGGTGGGGTGCACCTACGTGGGTCCGGTCAATGGCATCTCTGCGATAGACCAGGCCGGGCATGACCAGTAGCTCGTCCACAGAGTCGGTAGGCCGCAGATTTCTCAACAGCGACGGGACCGAAGCAGAGGTGTGGCTCCTGAGCATTACCGTGGGACTCACATATCGTGAATATCTTTGGTCGCGGGTCACCGTGGATGGAGCGAAACCGAGTTTGTCGTAGTTGTCACTGACGGACACCAGCGGGCTGGTTCGCACAGTGCTGGAATCAATGCCCCAAGAGTCTGTGAGAGCAGTTTTCACTTGGGTCAGGAGCTCTTGCATAGAGTGCGCGCCGTCGTCCGCATTGGAAAGGTCGCGGAGCGTTAACGCATCATGCAGTTCGGATGGGGAAAGATAAGTGGTCATGGTAAGTCCTTGGCTGTGGTTGGATCGGCGGGCATTCCCCCGATCCGCCCGGTCGCCAGGACTTAGGCGTGCGCGTCGAAGCCCTCGCGACCGGTAAACGGCCGGGGGCTGATAAATCGCACTGAGCTACTCATGCTGACAAGGCTAGCAGAACGCTATTCCGCTTACATTGTGGACCCGGAACCAGCCGTGGCAGTGTGATGCGGGTGACTATTGAATTGAGAATGTGGAGTGAATCCGATGCAGAAGGTCTCCTGCGTGCTGCCGAGAGTGACGATCTAAGCACCCAGTTCGGAACAACCGATCTCACGACCGTCGAGGCATGTTCCGTCTTCATTGCAGAGAATCTGATCAGCACGGATCCATCCGCCAGGAATTTCGCGATATCCATCGATGGAATTGCTGTCGGCAATGTGGGCGTCGGAAATATAGAACACCGACATGAAACAGGGTGGGTGTACTACTGGCTGTCTCGCGACGCTCGCGGTCGAGGCATAGCGGCGAGCGCCCTTGCCTCGGTAGCGGAATGGGCGTTCTCCGAGGGCGGGCTCTATCGTCTCGAACTTGGTCATAGGACGAACAACCCTGCCTCGTGCCGCGTGGCCGAGAGAGCAAGTTTCGCAGCTGAGGGGATCGAACGCCAGAAGCTCAGGTACGGTCAGGAACGGTTCGACGTCGAGACTCACGCACGACTCCGTACGGACATCGCCCCCTCAGTGGAGCTGTTCCCTATCGTTTAGGAATTGTGGCAAGAAAATCGGCTTACGGCTCCAGACGAGAGCCGTGAAAGACGGTCGTGACGTCGTCGTCTATGGCGCCAAGCTTTGACCCAGCAGAGATCGTCTACCGAACGCGTGCCATCATCTTTGACGGGTCGCTCAATGGGGTGAAGCCGTACTTGGAGTAAAGGCTGTGCGCGTCCCCGGTGGAGAGCAGAGTTTGTTTGAGTCCGAGCGGTTCGAGATCGGCGATGACGCCCTCAACCAGCATTTTGCCCAGTCTTTGTCCGCGTGCCTCTGGTGAAACGAAGACGTCGCATAACCAAGCGAACGTGACTGCATCGGTCACGACCCTCGCGTACGCAACCTGCTCACCAGTCTCGGCGTCATACACCCCGTAGTTGCGGGAGGCATCTATTGCAGCATCTTGCACTTCACGCGCTCGACCCTTAGCCCAGTAAGACTGCTCGCTAAGCCATTGATGGACTCGTTCGCGATCGATCTTGTCCACCGCAGCGGAGAAGGAGTAGGACTCAGTCATAAGCACACGATAGGGCATGCCCAATGGACGACTGATCATCCATAAACCCTCGCTCTGGTTGGCCGCTCACCGTCGCCAGCGGTAAGGGGTCGTCGTCGACACTTTGACGAAACCAGAGCGTTGAAGGATTGGACGCGAGTATTCAGTTGAATCGCTGTTGATAAGCGTCTTGCCCAGAGCGAGTGCTGAGCGTGCTCGCTGGGCCGTCAGCGCACGGTAGATTCCGCGGCCGCGCCACGCTTCGCGAGTTGCCCCACCCCAGATCCCGGCAAAGCTGGTGCCTTGAACCGGCTCCAGACGACCTGCACTGACGACCTGCCCTTCCGCCTCAGCTACCCACAGCTCCATTCCATCGTTCAAGGAGAGCCGGTGCAACAGAGCATCCGCCATCTCGTCTGAGATCGGATCGCCAAAAACTTCACCCTGCATGGCGCTCATCCGGCGAACGTCCGGCTCGTCGACTACTCGTCGCAGCATCACTCCTTCGGGTAGCGCACAATCGACGCTCAATGCCGTCGCCTCGCCAATCATGATCGATTCGGACTCATCTGGACTAAACCCGCTCTCCAGCAGAGCCTCATGCAACCCGGGTGCGCGGTCATGGCCACGAGTTTTCCACTCAACCTTGGTGATCTCAGGATCGTCCAGATAATAGGCGAGCGCCTCGGCAACGAGCTGCCGAATGGCCGCCGCGTCCGCGCCTCCGAGATCCTTGTAGGTGACGAAGCCGCGCCCGTTCATGAAGGTCACCAGAGACAATGGGCCGTGTCGGGCGACCTTTATGGCGCTGGGCGTCTCCGCGTCGGTACGCAATTGTTCGTCGTAGGCGGCGAGGAAACTCGCTTTACTCTCAGAGTCGGTCATTTCTCAAACTTATACTCGTTGACGACGACGCCCGATTGGAATGCAGTACTGGACGTCAGCTCCGCGGACCGGGCCAGGTAGTCCCGTCCGGCGAAGAGCGGAATACCAGCGCCGAGAAACACCGGATTCACCTTGAGGATGACGCGATCGATCTCGCCTCGCAGGGCGCCCGCGAGCTGACCGCCTCCGCAAAGCCATATGTCCGCACCCGAGTCCTCAGCTTTCAGGTCTTTGACGACAGCCACCGGATCCTCCGCGGTGAGCACGATGTCACCTGCACCTTCGGTTTGGCTTCGCGAAAAGACGTACTGGCGCAAGTGCGGATAAGGATCGCGTACACCGTACGGGAATCCAGCGGCGTAGGTATTCCACCCAATGAGCACCGTATCGAAACGGGAGTTATCCGGACGCAGAGCCAATGCACTCAGGACGTGGGACGGCAAAGTGTCGGTGTAGTCGCGCAGAATCATATCGACGTGATCACCCTCTATCGGAAAATCACCGAAATCACCGTCTGGTGCTGCAATGAATCCATCCAGACTCACTGCTACGAAGTACACGAGTTCACGCATGATGACTCCTCACATCAACGACGGCTGTAATCATTTGCCACGGTACAACGCCAAACACCTTTCGCAATCGGCGCTCCGTGCAAAACATCCCCTGAAACGCACCAGTAGACCCCGTCGTCGCCTAATCTTTAACGGAGATACCCACCAGACAGGAGAAACACGCAATGATTGGATTTATCGTCGCCGGACTCATCATCGGTGCGCTTGCACGGCTACTCAAACCCGGAAAACAGAACCTGGGCATACTCGCAACTCTGCTGCTTGGACTGGTGGGCTCGGTCGCGGGCGGCCTCATCGCCAACCTCCTAGGCACTGGAGATATCTTCGAGCTCAACGTTCTTGGTTTCATCGTGGCCGTAGTCGTTTCGATCGCGCTCGTGGGTGTTGCCGAGGGCATGTCCGGCAAACGCAAGGTGAACCGCTGAGTTCCATCCACTTGTTTCGCTAGCGAACCGGCTGACCGAAGACGTGCCGCCGCACCCATCCGTGCATGGCAATGGCGGCGGCCGCTGAAGCGTTGATGGAACGGGTGGACCCGAACTGGGCAATGGACAAAGTGGCGTCGGCAGCGGCATGCACTTCCGGCGTTAGCCCCGGCCCTTCCTGCCCGAAGACGAGCACGCAGTTCTCCGGCAGGTCATACGTTTCCAACGGCACGGAGTCGGGGAAGTTGTCGATGCCGACAATGCGCAGACCCTCGCCCTGTGCCCACTCCACAAATTCCTCCACGGTGGGATGGTGCCGCACGTGCTGGTAGCGGTCGGTGACCATCGCGCCCCTTCGGTTCCACCGCCGTCGCCCAATAATGTGAACCTCCCGGGCCATGAACGCGTTGGCAGTCCTGACCACAGAACCAATGTTGAGATCATGCTGCCAGTTTTCAATGGCCACATGGAAAGAGTGCCGCTTCGTGTCCAGGTCAGCCACGATGGCGTCATGTTCCCAGTAGCGGTACTCATCGACGACATTGCGAGTATCGCCGTTCGCCAGTAACTCCTGATCCCAGTGATCGCCTTCGGGGAGCGGACCCTCCCAAGGGCCGACGCCGATCTGGTGGGTTACGGAATCTGGATCAGCTGGGGTGGGAGTCTCGTTGTGCACCATCCAAGGGTAGTCCTCGCCGTCCGGCGTTGCAGATGCGAGACTGTGAAGTGAAGCTGAGCGAAAGAGGATCGCATGCCTAGGGAAGACATCCGCACTCCGGCCGACATTGAGTGCTGGTTGACAGATATGGACGGCGTTCTGGTTCACGAGAATCACGCCATTCCAGGTGCCGCCGAGCTGATCCAGCATTGGGTGGACACCTCGAAGAGGTTCCTTGTCCTGACTAACAACTCAATTTATACGCCGCGGGATTTGGTGGCACGGCTGAAAATGTCGGGGCTCAACATACCGGAACAGAACATTTGGACTTCTGCGCTGGCCACCGCACAGTTCCTCAAGGCGCAGTTCAATTTCGAGGATCGGGTGGGGCGTGCGTTCGTGATTGGCGAAGCCGGATTGACGACGGCGCTGCATGAGACGGGCTTTATCCTCACCGACCAAGAGCCGGACTACGTCGTGCTGGGAGAAACACGGACGTACTCCTTCGAAGCCATCACCAAAGCGATCCGGCTCATAGCTGCTGGAGCCAGATTCATCGCTACGAACCCTGATGCCACCGGTCCGTCAAAGGAAGGAATCCTGCCCGCCACCGGAGCCATCGCAGCCCTCATTACCAAAGCCACCCAGCGAGATCCGTACATTGTAGGCAAACCCAACCCGATGATGTTTCGGTCTGCCATGAATCAAATCGACGCCCATTCTGAAACGACGGCGATGATCGGTGACCGGATGGACACGGACATCGTTGCCGGCATGGAGGCCGGGCTGCATACTGTGCTCGTCTATTCCGGGATCACACAACCAGAGGATGTGAAGTCCTTTCCCTTCCGCGCGGATCAGACCATGGACTCGGTCCAGGACCTACTCAAAGAGCTCTAACCTCCGGACAACTGACGACCCCAGATCGCGTAGACAAAGACCGCCATTACAGCGACCGTTAACCCCCATCCAATCAACGTTGATGCGCGTCGAGGATTCCCTTGTCGCATACCATCCGGGTGCTCGGATCGATGATCATTCTTGCCGAGAATCGGCGTCGTAAATTTCTTGCCGTCTGGGATGCGTCCCATCGTGATGCCCTCCACTAGATGGATTGCCGGTAACCAAAGAACTCGTGGTCGTTATTGTAGCCGCCCTCGCCTCCACCGATTTCGGAGAAGTCTTCAACGAACTCGATGCCCTTGATCCATTTGACGAGTTTGAAGCCGAGCTGCACCTCATTGCGCAGGCGGAGCGGAGCGCCATGACCGTAAGGCAGTGCCTCACCGTTCATGTCATAGGCGAGCATCGTCAGGTGATAACTCATCTGTTCGATGGGCTGCGCGTCGTAGTAGATGCCGCCGTCGGGCCCTTCTGCAAACGAGTAGAAAATGACCCATTTCGCTTCAGGCTTCGGTTTCACTGTGTCGACGATTGTCTGCATTGAGATGCCGCCCCATTTGGCGATTCCGGACCATCCCTGGATGCAGAAGTGCTGGGTAATCTGCTCGTGATGGGCCATGCCGCGTAGTTGCTTCAAGTCCAGTTCCACCGGATTCTCAACCAGGCCCGAGACTTCCAACCGATAGTCGGCAAAGTTATCCTCGAAAAGATCCTTGTACTCCTGCGTTTGAGGGTAGGCGCCGTTGTGCCACATATACGGCGATATGTCTTTCTCGGTGTATTGGCCGGGTTTGGAATCAAGGTGCTCGAATAGTCTTTGCACGGGCCCAATAAGGGCATAACCGATCCGCTGGACCAAGCGCGGATGGCGATAGGTGAACGGGGTGAGAGCTATCCAGAGAGCAATCATGACGACCAGCGAGATAGCGAAGATCCAGAATCCATTCCAGCTCTCCTCATCATTACTGTTGCCATACATCATATTGAAGTTGTGCAGAGCGTCCGTCGCAACGACCATCGTCACGTGCATGACGATGAAGAGCAGGAACCAGAGCAGCACCAGAAAGTGCAGTGACCGGGCCACTTGGATGCTGAATACGCGACTGATCCACCTAAATTTTGTGGATAGGGCAGGCGACATTCCCAAGCCAGTGATGAAGGCCAGAGGTGCGGCGACGAACACTGTGATGAAGTAGGCGATCACCTGCAGACTGTTGTAGGCGACCCAACTATCATCGGTGGGCCAGTCCAGGGACAGGTACTGAATGACTACCGAAACGGCATTGGGGATGACGTCCCAGCTGGTGGGAACCAGGCGCAGCCAGTGCCCGGTGGCAAACACCAGAATATAGAACACCACACCATTGAGTAGCCACAGCGAATTGATCCCAAGGTGCCACCACCTGGCCAGTCCAATGGAGTGTCGTCGCCCCGGCAGTCCGACGCCGTCGGGAAGCGTAATGGAATCCTGTTTAGCCGTCCACAACGGATCAGCGGGTACTGGCTTTTGAACGCGGAACCAGTCCTTGCCCGGAGTGGAATGCCGGGTCCAGTAGAACCGTGGATGGTCCGCGATGATCGTCAAACCGGAGCGGATGATGGGAATCATCAAGAGCATATTGAAGAAGTGCTGCCAACCGACCCACGCCGGGAACCCGGCGTTGTCCTCCGCGCCACCGGGAACGACGGTCCCCGGATACTCCTGCATGAACTGTGAAATCGCCGGCACATCACGCAGCCCCTTGGCCACGGCGATGCCAATAATAAGCAGGACGAAGCCGATGGGCAGTAGCCAGAGGAGATTGAACCATTTGTCACGGCCAACTCGCAGGCGGGGCGCAACGCCGTACTGTGCGGGCACGGATCCCGCCCAGGTTCCGTCGACGACGTCGTGCTTGCGCTGGTCCAGCTCGTGGCGGAAGCCTGCCAACGCTGCCGGTGTGAGTTTGGTATCCCCAGGCTCAGGTAATTCATCAGCGGTTGGTCTGGCGTCAGCGTCCATTGTGATCCTTCGCGCGTTGTGTGGCCCGGTGGACCAGTTGCGCCCACCGGAGTGCCCGAAGTAGCAGCTTCGGCGAGAATCGGTTCAGCTTCGTTAATTGATACGGCCGATGGGGCCAATGTACGTGGAGAACCAACTGGCGTCCATCATCGCGCTACTCCAAAAGCTTGCCAATCACCGAATCGTCGTCGTGCATCAAGGCCGTGATCTTCGGATCTGCGGTTGGAATCTGTTCTTGCTCCACCCCCAAATCAGGGCTCCAGAGCAAATTCACCTGCAATGCAGGGTCCGTCTCTGGGAAGTCGGAGCGGTTGTGACAACCGCGCGTTTCTCTTCGTTCGCGAGCCGACTCCAGCGTTGCGCGAGCAGCGAGCAGGGAGCCCTTTAAGTCAAAAGCATGCGCGAGGTCATCAAATCCAGCGATATCAGGGTGTGCAGCCAACTCGGGCATCCTGGACTCCACTGCTGCGAGTTGTTCCAGACCAGCAGTCAGTCCGTCCTCACTCCGGACCACGCCAGCGTGCTCGGTCATGATGTTGCGAACTGCACGTTGGAGCTGGCGTGCGTTCTCCGTTCCACTGCCAGAAAGTAGGTCATCAACTTCAGTACGGGCTGCGGCTACGGCATCGGCGTCACGACGGGGCGCATCGGCTCCCTTCACGAAACCGGCTGCCGCTTGACCCGTGATTCTGCCGTATACCATAAGCTCAATGAGTGAGTTGCCGCCCAGCCTGTTCGCTCCATGCAAACCACTGGCTGCCTCGCCAATGGCATAGAGGCCTTCAACTCCCGTGCGGTGTTCCTCTGGCTCAACCCAAACCCCGCCCATCGAATAATGTGCCGTCGGTGCGATCTCCATGGGATCAGCGGTGATATCCAACATCTGCAGGTCCATCATGGTGCGGTAAACACGCGGTAACTTGGCCAGAATGGTTTCTCGTGGCAAGTGAGAGACGTCCAAGTAGACCCCACCCTTGGCGGTCCCCCGCCCTTCAGCAACCTCGGTGAAGTTGGCCAGCGCAACCCGATCACGCGTGGATAGTTCCATCCGTTCGGCATCGTACCGACTCATGAAACGTTCCCCCTGCGCGTTGCGGAGCACACCACCCTCGCCACGTGCTGCTTCGGAGATCAACGTCCCCGCCGCATCCTCTGGTTCAAGAATGCCCGAGGGATGGAACTGCACCAGTTCGGCGTCGCGAAGTTTCGCTCCAGCGAGCGCCGCCAGTCGAAAACTATCACCGGTGTTCTCGTCGCGCCGAGAGGACGTGCGTCGCCAGATCCTCGTGTGTCCCCCGGCTGCGAGGATGACAGCATCGGCATGGATAATCACACGCTCACCACTGGTGATGTCAAAGCCATAGGCACCGAAGACTCTGTCGCCGGAAGTCAATAGCCGGGTGATGTAGATGGTATCGATGACGTTCAGGTGCAGCTCCCGAGCACGCTTCAACAACGCTCGCTGAATCTCAAGGCCCGTGTAGTCCCCCGCGAAAGCTGTTCGCCGATACTTGTGCGCCCCGAAGAATCGCTGGCTGATCCGGCCATCAGCTTCCCGGGCAAAGGGCATACCCCAACGCTCAAGGTCTTCAATGCCTTGGGCAGCACCTCTAGCGACCGTTTCCACAACTCGCGGATCAGCGAGCATGTAAGACTCTTTAAGCGTGTCCGCCGCGTGCTGCTGCCAGGAATCTTGAGGGTCCATGGTGCCAAGGGCCGCATTGATGCCACCAGCTGCCAGTGTTGTGTGCGCATCGTGCTGACGGCGTTTACCCACGGCGAGTACATCCATCCCCGCTTCTTTGAGTTCGATGGACGCTCGCAGCCCGGCACCGCCAGTGCCGATCACGAGAACATTAGTGGACAGGTATCGTTCCTCAGTTCGCGTCATGCAACTCACGCTACGCCTGGGGCAACCTGCCGGGTAGCTGCTGCGTCACCCTAGGCAGTGACCTCAATTACAGCCCGCCTAATACATCCGCTTAAGACCACCGGTGGCAGGCATGGGCAGCAGCTTGAAAATGATGTCCTTGAGGACAGCCTCGTAAATGCCTGGGTTCCATTGCGGGCTCGCATGCGCGGGCACGGCGCCAACCGTCACGCGATCATTGGAGACCATATTCCGCGGAAACGTTTCCGCCCATGCGGTTCGCGCAGACTGATAGTTCACTGTGCCGTCGTCGGGATTGCCGAACCACACCAGTTTTGTGTCTCCGAGCCGGTTCCGAAACCGTATGGCGTCGTATTCGTAGATATACGCGGATTCACTTTGGATGAGGACGCTCGATGGCGCCAGCGGTGAGAGCTGCGCCAACGTCTGGTTGAGGATCTGTCGCCAAGACCGTTCGTCCTTGTGAACCACGCGTTCGCTTAGTTCATATCCACCCCTGAAAACGGACGGGATGCGGTAACCGTGTTCATACAGGTAGACCACCCCATCGAACCAGGCCTGGTCCAGGACGTCGTACTTGCTCTGCGGGCTCGAGTCCATCAGGATCACCTTCACCGACACTCCGATTTCATGCAGCATCGCAGCAACCTGAACAGCCACCATGCCCCCGAAACTATGTCCGTAGAAATACACGGTTTCAAGCTGGGTGATGCGAATGTGCCGACGCACTTCAGCGAAGACCTCATTGATGTCCAGCCCACGATTGGAGTAGCCGACGGCGGCCATCTGGCCTCGTAACTTCATGGCCGGACGCAGCGAGTTCAAGATCCAGCGGGCTTCTTCCCAACTGGTCTTGTAACCGGGGAAGAGGATCCAGCTGGTGGTGGGGAAATGTGTTTCAGCGTAGTCGTCCGGCAACGCCAACAAGGCTGTTTTCTGGCGGTACTCTTGGATCTGCTGGGTAACGTATAGATCCGTCGCAAGACCCAGCCCCAGGCCAGAGCCGACCAAGAATCGACGTCGTGACACCCGGTGCATTCGGATGGCAGCGTGAAGCAGCCCGGCTTCGTCTATGGCGTCGCCGCCGGGCTGCTCCTGTCTTGGCTCATTCGAGTTTGTCAGTCCAGCCCCAACTCATCTTTGCCGAACGCGAACAGGTACGGCACGCCGGATTCCCGCTCGACATGTTCTTTGGCTCCGGTGTCGCGATCCACAATGACCGCTACGGCGACCACGTTTCCGCCTGCTGCACGCACACCTTCGACAGCGGCGAGCGCGGAGGCTCCCGTTGTGGACGTGTCTTCAAGGACGACGACGTTGCGGCCGCGGACATCCGGGCCTTCGACCTGACGGCCCATTCCGTAAGATTTTTGGGCTTTACGGACCACGAATGCATCGATGTTCCGTTCAGCTGGGGCCGAGTGGATGATTGCTGTTGCCACCGGGTCTGCGCCCATGGTGAGTCCTCCAACGCTCTGGAACTCGACGCCGGCGTCGTCAATGAGGTTAATCATGACCTGCCCCACCAAACGAGATGCTTCATGATGCAGGGTAGCCCGGCGCAGGTCTACGTAATACTCCGCCTGCTTACCGCTGGAGAGCGTGACCGTGCCGTGGACGACGGCTAGTTCTTTAATGAGTTCGAGGAGTCGGGCCCGGGCATCAGTGTGCGAAAGTGTCATGGTTCCCAGTCTATAGAAGCGCGGCTACGCTGGTGCCATGCGTGAACTGCAGGCACAGATCATTGAAGAAATGGGTGTTCGCCCGGATATCGATCCGGCTGACGAAGCACGTCGACGGGTGAAATTCCTGAAAGACTATCTGCTGGCTACGGGCACATCTGGCTACGTTCTCGGCATCAGCGGTGGCCTGGATTCGACTCTCGCGGGCAAGTTGGCGCAGTTGGCCGTCGATGAGTTGCGGGCAGAGGGTACAGCGGCGGACTTCGTGGCTCTGCGTCTGCCCTACGGCGTCCAGTCGGATGAGGAGGACGCACAGGCCGCCCTCGACTTCATTGCCCCGAGTATCTCCTGGACGTTCAACGTACAGCCGGGGGTGGACGGGATAGCTGAAGAGTTCACGGCGGCCACGGGTGGGGCCATCGGCGATTTCAACAAGGGCAACGTCAAGGCGCGCGCCCGGATGATCGCTCAGTATGCCGTCGCTGGGCAACGCAACCTGCTGGTGATCGGAACCGATCACGGCGCGGAGTCGGTGACTGGATTCTTCACCAAATTTGGCGACGGCGGCGCGGACCTCCTGCCCCTGTTCGGCCTCGACAAAGGCCAGATCCGCCGCGTTCTGAAGCAGCTGGGCGCTGAGTCGCGTCTCTACGACAAGGTGCCCACGGCGGACCTGCTGGATGGTAAACCTGGGCGCACAGACGAGGATGAGCTGGGCATCACCTATGCCAACATCGACGCCTATCTGGAAGGCAGGGCCGTTGACGACGACGTCGCCGCCATGATCGAGAAGCGGTGGCGGAACTCTCGGCACAAGCGCACAGTGCCTGTGACCATCCGCGATACCTGGTGGCGCTAATCCCCGCTCGACCCCGTCGATGGTTGTCGGTGTTGGTAACGTTGCGAGTGTGAGAATAGCAACCTGGAACGTGAACTCCCTCAGGGCCCGAGCCGACCGCGTGGAGGCCTGGCTGAACAGGTCTGACGTCGATGTCCTGGCCATTCAGGAAACGAAGTGCAAAGACGAGAACTTCCCGTGGGAACTGTTCGAGAACAACGGCTACGAGGTGGCCCATTTTGGCCTGAGTCAGTGGAACGGTGTCGCCATTGCTTCCAGGGTGGGGCTCGACGACGTCGAACGCACCTTCGTGGAGCAGCCGGTGTTCGGCAAGGGTGGAAAGGATCCCGTTCAGGAGGCACGCGCGCTTGCTGCAACCTGCGGCGGCGTGCGGATCTGGAGCCTGTATGTTCCCAACGGCCGCGCGCGTACCGACGAGCATATGGCCTACAAGCTCAATTGGCTGGACGTTCTGCGGCGCCAGGCGAAGGGGTGGATCACGGACAACCCCGAAGCCCAAGTGGCGCTGATGGGTGATTGGAACATCGCCCCAGAAGACGACGACGTGTGGGACATCGAGAAGTTCCAGGCCGAGGAGCTCACTCACGTGTCTGACCCAGAGCGCGCAGCTTTTCAGGCGTTTATCGACGCCGGATATGTGGACGTGGTCCGCCCACATACTCCCGGCCCCGGCGTTTATACCTACTGGGATTACACGCAGCTCCGCTTCCCCAAGAAGCAGGGCATGCGCATCGACTTTGTTCTCGGCTCACCGGCTCTGGCCGCCAGCGTAACTGGCGGCTCCGTGGACCGTGAGGAACGCAAGGGCAAAGGCGCCTCGGACCACGCGCCGGTCATAGTGGAGTTGGCCTGACGTGGCATTGCTGGGGGGAGCTCCGGTTGTTTCGTACCTGCGGGTTTATGAGCCGCTGGACGCTTTTGAAGACGATGACCAGCTCTCCATTCTGGGGCAACGTTCCCGGAAGCGGTCTGAGACAGAGGAGTTGGACCGTCAGGCGTCAATGACAAGGGTTCTTCGGCCCTTATCGGATCCGTATCCTCGGAAGTCCGTGGACCTGTTCCGAGTCTTGTTGTATCCGTCGGCGGAGGGAGTCCCCACTCCCTATTACTGCCCCAATCAGTTGATGGTTCGTTCGACACTCGCCGCGGAGACCCTCGCCGAGACGATCAGCGACCCGCTGCTCGAAATGCTTTTGCCTGAGTCAGCGCGTGAAGCGCACCGCGAGCGGCTCGACGCCGACGAGCTGGTGGATTCTTTGGCCAAATTACATACGCGCTCCGCCATCTGGGGCATCCCATTTGGGTGGTTTGTGCTCTTCCACGAGGATGATCAACCCGAACTGGTTGAGGAGGATGGCCGCATCACGACGCTTCGTCTGGCAACGCCGGTGCACCAGTGCGTGGAGCGTGCCCGGTCCGCCGTCGCCGCTCTTGCAATTGCCGCACCGGAGCTTGACCTTCTGGACGAGCTGACGGACCTCGTCGAGTGGTTATCGGCGTTCCAAGCCGATGCCATTCTTGAGCTCGACTATGGCTGGGTGGCGGACTTGGTGTACCCGGATGATTCACCGATGGACGTCCGGCACGGGATTGAGGCACTGGCCGACGGCGACATGACTGGCGCGGCGGCCTCTTACCGAAGGATGGCGCAGCGCTGGATCCCTGTCCGGCAGTTGGCCCGCGGTAGCTGACAGGTTCCTTACCTTGCTCATGAACTTCACGGTGGGTCAGGCCGGTGTGCGAGCCGATGTTCGGTCTACCTGCACATCACCTTCAAGACAGACCAGCCGGCCCGTCAGATCCGCGTTCCGTTCGCTGACCGCGCTGGTCCCTGCCAGAAAGGTTCCGCTGTTGACGCTGTTCTGTCCGAGAGTAATAGTCCCTGTAGCACGCCAGTAGATGTTTCGTGCTGACGCTCCGTTGATCAGCTTCATGTTTGCGTCGCTCTGGACGGCGATATTCGGCGAGCTGAACACGAAGATCGCACTGGGATCACCCTTGGCATCGAGTGTCAGGGTATCGGTCACAGAGAAGTCTCCGGACTTGGTTTTGTAAGTCCCGGGCCCTATTGTCTTCGTGAGTTTCGAGGAAATAACCTTGGTGGTTGGTCTGGCGTCGACGGCGGCGTAGAGAGCCACGGCGTCGGCTCGGGCATTTTTGGCCACCTGGTTGTTGCGGTCAGTCCCGCCAGAGATCTGCCACGAGTAGAAGCCCTGGATGGTCGATCCAGGACTGGTGCCGACACTTCCGTTGAGGTACGTCGAAAAGTCAAAGAAGCCGTTGTTGATAACGCTGCGACCAGCGAACATCACATAAGGGGTAAGCCTGCCTACATTGAGTGACTGTGGAATCTGGGCCGACCAAGAGTTGTTCACGGAGGACGTTCTTGCGGTGAACGCAGCGTCGAGCCGTTCCCTAGGAATCAAACTCGACCCGACGACCACGGTGCCGAGCACTACACCCAGGACGGCACGCCGGGACGCCCGGCTCTCCGGAATCGGTTCATATTCTACCGGGTTGTCGTCATCATCGCCTTGTTCTCCGTCTCTCCGCCTGGCCGCTGCAATGCCCGTAGAGGCGAGGACTGCAGCGGCCAGAGTTGCGACCGTCCAGATGGCAACCGCTGGAAGTTTCCCAGCACCCATCCACAACGCCGGCAAACCGATATACGGAATAAGTAGGCGGCCCTGGCCGGTGATCTGGTCTCTGGTGATCGGAGTGCTATCGACCTCCGCGTTGGCATCCCCGGCGGTGACGTAACTACCGTCTCCGTTGTCATGCACAATCCGGTGCAGGACGGTGACGGTGTGTGATCCGTCAATTGAAGGACGGTTGAACTCAACAACGCCGCCCACCGGAACCGGGGAGTCCTCTGAAAGCTCTGCCGAAAGAACTACGTCGCCTGGGCTGATGCTGGGTTGCATCGAGCTGGTTTGAACTACCGACCCGTTCCACCCGAAGAGCAGAGGCACAGTTGCTATGACTGTGAGCGTAAGTAAGAAAACCAGATAGATCTGCGCCAAGGTAGTCAGCACCAGTCCAGGCCACCCGGCCCTAAACGCTAAGCGGCTACCTGCCCCAGAGTGTATTCCCACACCACTAAGTCCTGAATCTGCTACGGAGTAGCTCCGGCGCCGACCTGAAGCTCCCAGACCAGGTCAACACTGACTCGTGCGCCTTGAAGCGCATCGACTTGCCCCTGATCCATTCCGTCGGTATTGAAGGCCCAGCTTCCGCGATACGTTCTGGATTCCCCTGGGGTTCCAGCTGTCTCCCAGGCGGCGCCGCCGGTCGCGTAGTTGTTGTTGACGTTATTGAGGGTAGAAAGCGGCAACGGGCCCGGGGCGCCGGGACGATCAGCGGGAACAAAGCCGGTGCAGTCGGCGAACGATCCACCCTCTCCTACCTCGACCTTGAAGGTGATGCGGTCCTCAAGGCCTTTGGCTGGTGCGAGGTTCGCGACGTAAGCTCGGACCTCGCCCGCAACCGTAGACCCGGAGGTAACAGTGATGCACTTCTCGCCTGAGTCCCCCGGCACCATGTTCTCAACGGTGAAGCCTGCGACACCCTTGTCATCGTCGGTAAGCAAGACTTGGCCTGTACTCCACGCATTTCCTGCGTTTCGGGTGGTTGCGGTAAAGGCTGCCTGCGATCCTTGCCACACAAGTCCACCCGCGAGGAGGACCGCTATAGGAGCCGCGGACCAAGCGGCGATTTTGCGGGAACGTAGAGTGGGAGTTTTCATTCGAGACCTCACGATTGTCACTTGGATGACTAGAGGGTCGGCAAGGACTTAGCCCCAGCGGCGTATCACTATTGCGCAGTACCCTTATCGAAGGGTAGCCGCTGTAGTGGAAAATAGATAGGGAGGCTACTTTCTATCTAAGCCCTGAGCCCCTGAGTGCCGATACGGCTCGAGCTTCCTCGAGCGGAAATCGGACGTGCGCCGGGAGCCTCTCGGGGCTAGACGGCATGGTGAACGAAAATTCGCAGCCACCCTCCTCCCGATTCATAACTTTGATAACACCGCCGTGGCTTTCCACGATGCGTCGACAGATAGCCAACCCCAACCCGGACCCCGTGGCGAGTGAAACACCGTTGGGTGAGCGGTGGAACTCGGTGAACACAATGTCCAATTCGCTCTCTGGGATACCAATGCCGTTGTCCTGAACCGTAATGCGCGTCCAACCTTCCTTCTCAGCCGGTTCCGCGGTGATCATCACTTCGGAAGGCCTATCCGGATGGGCATACTTGGCAGCGTTGCCAATGAGGTTTTCCATGAGCTGCTGGAAAAGCTCTGGACTTGCGATGATCTGAGCATCGGCGTTGACGGTGAAGTCCGTTCCGGAGTAACGGCTCTGGACCAGGCCCTCATGCAATCCGATGATATTCGCCGCAACGTCGTCGACCTGAATCTTCGCGGCGATCACCTTGTCCTCCTTGGCGAGACTGTACGTCAGAAGGGAGCGGATGAGCGTGCGCATGCGGACGCTGGCCCCGCGCAGACGTTTGATGCTGCGCTTGCGCTCGCCCGCGGAGAGTTGCGGGTCCTCGAGTATTTCCAACCAGCCGTCGAACACGGCCAGCGGATTTGTCAGATCGTGGGCAACAACAGAGGCAAACCGCGACAGGTCCTGCTGGTGCCGTCGCTGATCCGTGTAGTCGTGGTAAATGACGACGGCGCCGGGCCCGCCCTGAAGCATGAGGGGTTCCGCGTCCACGTAGAAGTGCTCCACAGTGCCATCGGGACGGACCGCGCTGATCTCAGCCCTGCTGACAACTTCGCCATTCATGGCGCGACGGATCGGCATCTGCGACTTGGGATAGTCTTCGCCATCGCTCGTGAGCAGACGGACAGCCTTTGCAATATCGCTGGCCTGGCGAATCTCCTTGCCCATCCACCGGCTGAAGGCCTTGTTCTGCATGATGACCCGCCCACCGGCGTCGCACACTATGACTCCCGCGCTGAGCTTCGCGATGACGATATCGCGCAGTTGAGACGCCGTCTCTGCTCGAAGGTGCGCATCCGTCAACTCCGCCATGGTGCGCCGCTGCTCAGTACGGTTCAGTGTCAAGACTGCGGTCACGGCAAAGGAAATGAAGAGGAAGAGTTGCGCAATGTAGACAGCCGAGGTCGAATCAATGGAACCAAATGGGCCACGTGCATTTAATGTCATGACAATCTGCAAGCCGCCGCAGATGAGAGCGTGACCCATTGCCCAAAGAGGTGTGAATCTCAGTCCCGCCCAGATAGCGGCCGGAAGAGCGAGGAAGGCAATGGGCAGGTAGATGGTCTGACCAAAACCGATAGTGTAGATGATCGCCGTGAAAATGGCGAGCGCCAGGGGTTCCCACACGTCCGTGGGTGCAGCGTGGCGGAAGTCCTCGGCTGACATGTGGACCGCAATCAGCCCCAAGCTTCCGATCGCACTCATGCTCACGAAGTTACTGAGAATCCATTGCATGTAGAGCTCGGGCGAGAGTGGATCGCCAAAAGCCAATGAAACGCCGGCAACGAGGAATGCACTCATCAGTACACCGACCAGCGATGCAACGGACAGCAGGAAGAAATCGCCGGTTGCACGTTGAGTGCGTCCGGGCAGGAGCTTGCCGAACGCCGCGTAAGCAACCCACGTCTGAAGCACGTTTCCCAAGCCGAACAGTACCGCCGATTCCGGTGGCACCCCGGTACCTGCGTTGACGATTGCTACGACGACACCGATACCGACCAGGGCTGTGTAGCGGCGCCCCTTCAGACGCCAGGCCCATACGAGCCACAAGAAGTTAATGCCGGCCACTGGCCAGACTAGACCGAGATCCGCTTCGGAAGAATCGGTTGCACGCCCCACGAGCCCTGCAGCAATAACGGCAATCGAGAAGAAAACGTGCACAACAAAGGGAGCGCCCTCGAGCGCTCGCGCGAGTCTGTTTAGTATGCCTATACGCCCACCCTATGCGACGAGCAGCACATCGTGTGATTCCGTTCACGTTCGGGAAGATCACAGGCTTCTGAACGCTTAACGTCACTGTGGTTATCTACGAATCAGGAGTGTCCATGTCGCTGACGAAAAGCACACCCGTCCAGCTCAACCAGTGGTGGGCGGATGCCGTCATCTACCAAATCTATCCCCGCTCATTTGCCGACGCGGATGCAAATGGCATTGGTGACCTGCAGGGCGCACGCCACCAACTGCCGTACCTGAAACAACTCGGGGTAGACGCCATCTGGCTGTCACCTTTCTACCTGTCTCCGCAAGCCGACGCCGGGTACGATGTCGCCGACTATCGAGTTGTAGATCCGCTCTTCGGCGAGATGAGCGATTTTGATGGCATGCTCTCCGACGCCCATGCACTGGGAATTCGAGTCATTGTGGATCTGGTCCCCAATCACACGTCGGATAACCACGAGTGGTTCCGCGAAGCACTCACCTCAGCTCCGGGATCCGAGGCACGCGAGCACTATATGTTCCGCGACGGCGCTGGCGAGAATGGCGAACTGCCTCCGAACAACTGGCAGTCGATTTTCGGCGGTGACGCTTGGACTCAGGTTGATGACGGCCAATGGTACCTTCATCTTTTCGACACCAGACAGCCGGATCTTAACTGGGAAAATCCGGAGGTCCATGAGGAGATGGAGTCAGTTCTGCGGTTCTGGCTGGACCGTGGCGTAGACGGGTTCCGTATCGACGTGGCCCACGGACTGATCAAGGCTCCCGGATTGCCGAACTGGGACGCCAGATCCAGCATGGTCGAAGGCAGCGGGAGTTCGGAAGCCCCGCCCTATTTCGATCAGGAAGAGGTGCACGAGATCTACCGAGGCTGGAACAAGGTTCTCTCTGCGTACGACGGCGACCGCATGCTGGTTGCCGAAGCATGGGTGGAGCCGGCTGAGCGGCTTTTTCGCTACGTGCGTTCGGACGAGATGCACCAGGCCTTCAACTTCGGGTTCCTCGTCGCTGGTTGGGATGCTGCACGCATGGCCAGCAGCGTCGAAGAGTCACTCGAGGAAGCGGGAAAAGTTGGTGCCCCCGCCACCTGGGTGTTGTCCAACCATGACACCGTCCGTCATAGCACGCGCTACGGATTGCAGGACCCAACCACGTTCCCCAAGGGCATCAGCGCCATCGACGAACAGCCCGATGAGGAACTGGGATTGGCCCGCGGACGTGCCGCTGCGCTGACCATGCTCGCACTGCCCGGATCCGCCTACATCTATCAGGGTGACGAACTGGGTTTGCCCGAACACACCACCTTGGACGCATCGGTCCGTCAGGACCCCGCATTCTTGCGGACCAATGGTGAGGAGACCGGCCGAGACGGGTGCCGTGTCCCGATTCCGTGGAAGGCTGACGCACCGAGTTATGGCTTCTCTGCAGATCACCCTGATTCCGTCAGCCCATGGCTTCCGCAACCGGACAGTTTTGCCAGATATGCGGCCGACCAGCAAGTGGGGATAGATGGTTCAACACACGATCTTTACCGCAAAGCCCTAGGCCTCCGCGCGGAGCGAAAGCTGGGTCAAGGAACACTGATGTGGTCCAACGCTCATGCCCCATCCGACGGCGTTCTCTCCTACCGGAACGGTGACCTGACCGTGCTGCTGAATACCGGAACCAACGCCGTCGAGCTTCCCACGGAGGCCGGCGTCGTGTTGGCCAGTCAACCCGACGCCGTTTGCAATGGTTCATTGCAGCCCAACAGTGCAGTGTGGCTGGCTTAGCGCGTCAGCGAACGCGCTCTACCCTGGAGAAGCGGGAGCGTGCACCAGCGCCGATACTGATGAGGACCGCTGGCCGGTGGCCAAGAGTTATGTCCAGGGCACCCACTAGGTCCGAAACATCCTCCGCAATCGCATACGGACCAATTCCCTGCCGGGGGTGTACCCGGATTTTCAGGGCGGGCCTGCCCTTGAACTCCCAGGTACTGACCGTAGCGTTGACGATGTCCCGTCGATCCAGCAGGGCCGCCTTCATGGCTTGTTCAGCGACAGCAGCACTCAGGACTATACGACCCGGCGTTGGTTCTTCGGAGAACTCCGAGGCGAGCGTGCCGACGCGCCCCTTCCCCTGGGCCGTAACCCAGGCGATCATCAGCGTGGTGACAACAACCATGGACACCGCAATGGCGATCCACAACCACGAGTCGCGTTGGCCCGAAAGGGTTGTTGACGCAAATATTTGATCAAGCACCTGACGTGTGTCATCGGTGAATCCTGCCCACCAACCGCTCAGCGATGGCGCCAGAGCCAGCAATAGCCCGGTTCCACCAACGAGCGTCAACACGGCACCGAGCAGGCCAATGACAATCCGGTTGAGTAGCCGAGGAGTCTGATTCATTGGCCGATCACCCCCGATGACGAGACCTGGATCCGGACTTCGGGGATCGGCGTCATAGACGTCCGGTGGAGCTCGTCTTCTACCATGGCTCGGATCGCTTCCCTGTCCACGGGCGTGCCGGACGTGGGCCGTAACTGTACTTCCACGAAGTTCCTACCCACGGTGACTCGGGTCTGTTCCGGGGTGACACCGGCTGCTGTGCGTGCGCTGCGAGCCAACGAAGAGGCGATGACTTCGGCATCCACCACCACAGCGGCACGGTTGTTAGGAATGGGGTGGCGGGCTCTGCGCCCAGGAACGACTGAGAGCACTAGGAAGACGATGCCAGCGAAAAGCATTAAAGCACTCGCTGCCCCGAGCGTGAGCGAGTCAACGACACCTGGAAGGTCCGCCAACCATTGTCCGGCCGCTTCTGGACTGACCAGCCACGGATCTTGTCCCATTGCCTTCAGCGTGGTTTCAAGGAGAACGTAGAGGCATATCAGGCCGATCAGCGTCGCTGCAAGAACCGCAGGAAGGGCACGCGACGAGTGCATTTCACGGCGGATGATCTGCGCAACTACCCGCTCGTCCCGTCCACTACCAGCAGTGGTTGAGGAACTCACGAAACCCGTCCTCCACCGGTGACGATAATGCCGGTGAATCTTATGTCCACGCGGCTGAGTCGGGATCCGGTCAACTGGATGACGTTTTCCAGAATCACCGTTTTAGCAAGTCCTGCTCGGTCCCAGATGCTTCCACCAAAACCGTCCACTAAACCAGTGTCCCTGCTGACTCTGTCCAGCGCCGGGATAGCTATAGGCATGGCGAGGGAAAGGGCAAGCAGACCGGCGTCGTCCGTCCAATCGGCGCGAATGCTCCTCGGTGGGATATCGAAGGTGGATGCGGCGACAGCCTTAGCCGTGCTGGTCAACGCTTGTGTGCTGATGCGGTTGTGTCCGGAAAAAGTGCTCATTTTCGTCACCGTCACGACGATGAACGGCGTCCGCTGAGGGCGTCGCGGAGACTGCGCCAGTCCAGTTTGCCGTCTGCAGCACGGCCCAGCAGGGCCCCAACGAGCATGAAGACCGCCATGAGTAGGAAACCCCAGAAGTCGAAGAGCAGAGCCGAAAAGGCGAGTATCGCGCCGACGATGATTCCAAAGACCGTGTAATTCACGAGAGGACCTGACTTTCGGTTTCGGACCTACCCGCGGGTGCACTCCGCGGTTTTTCGATGGTGCGAGCATCATTGAGACCAGGCACGTGAACGTCATTGATTTCGACGTTGACTTCAATGACTTCGAGCCCGGTGAGGGCCTGCACCGATTGGTAAACGGCGGCGCGAACCTGATCTGCAATCTGGAGAAGCGGCGTTCCATAGACCGCCACCAAAGTGACGTCTATGGCGGCTTGGACTTCGCCCACCTCAACCTGCACACCCTGAGTGCTGTCTCCTCCACCGACCGCATCCCGCAGCGCTCCAAGAGCACGGCCTCCGCCCGAACCGAGCGTAAAAACTCCCGGAACCTCACGCGCCGCTATGGCCGCGACTTTGGCTACCGCTGGGTCCGCGATCACCGTCCGGCCGCTGGGCTGTGCGCTGGAAACTGCTGGGTCCGTGTGTAGGGAAGTGGGATTGACGCTATCAGTCATGGATCGTCCCTTTCCGATTGGATTGTCCTCCAGCCTATCCTTTCGGGCCGACAATCGGGGTGGTTCTAACCCTGGCAGTGGCGACGAAGCCACAGCTCAATGGGCCGGGAGGCCTGCCGAAATTCTTTCGCGTGAAAATCTTCAGGCTCGGCGAGGTTTTTACTGACAACCGATTCGAGTTCGGTGATGTGCGGTTTCAACTCTGCCGGAACCTGAGATTCCATGTCTTTCAACTGCGTCTCGAGTTCTGCGAGTTCTTTTGCGTCCGTACCGTAGATGAAGGCTGATGGCGCCAGTGCAATCGATGCCAATCCGGCGGCAGCCATAACGCAGTCGCGTGAGTGCTGACGTGCCTCGTCCTCCGACATGGGCGTGGCTCGCGGCGCCTTCAGTGACATTGTCGACCCCTCAGCCGGAGGCGACGGCGGCAGCGTCAAGACCGGGGCGGGCGTGTGCCTGGCGGTCGACGCGGATCCATCAGAGCCAGTTCCGCCTCCCGGTGAGCAGGCAGATAGCAAGATACAGGTGACCGAGGCGAGGACCACCGTCGTCATCCGCTGCATGACCTGTCCCTTTCCATGGCGTCGCGTTGCCAGATGGCCAGTTGGCATCCGTGCACAGGGCTCAACGATCGACGTGCCTGCTTTGCTCCCGCCCGGCAGCGGAGGGGGAAACAAAGAAACCCCGTCGCTCCCATGAAAACACAGGGAACTACGGGGTTTAAGGTGGCTCCGACCGGCGTCGATCCGGTGACCTTTCGATTTTCAGTCGAACGCTCTACCAACTGAGCTACAGAGCCTTGGCAACATCTCTCGATGGTCACCTTCGATTTTCTGAATTTCTCCAAAAAACCTGAGCGACCCTGACGGGACTCGAACCCGCGACCTCCGCCGTGACAGGGCGGCGCGCTAACCAACTGCGCTACAGGGCCTTGCTTTTACAAGATCTAAATCGTAGCAGTTCTTTACGACTGCCCGAACCAATCCTGCAAGTACCCCCAACGGGATTCGAACCCGTGCCGCCGCCGTGAAAGGGCGGTGTCCTAGGCCGCTAGACGATGGGGGCCTAAGTATCCAACACAGGTGAGTCCCAGAAACTGCTAGGCGTCTGGATCTCGCAGCTCCCGCTGTGGACCTATAAAACTATAGGTCCTATCTCGTGAATTGCCAAAACACCCGCGACCACCGGAATCCGTGGTCATCAGCGTCCTTCGGTAGGGTTGAAGTCATGGCCATCGACATGAGTGAAGAGGACTTTGAGTCCGCGGTAGATGATGCCATTGACCGCATTCCGGAGGACCTCGCGAACGCAATGTCCAATGTGGCGATCTTCATTGAGGACCGCTAC
This sequence comes from Actinomycetales bacterium, assembly GCA_038199985.1. Lineage (GTDB taxonomy): Bacteria > Actinomycetota > Actinomycetes > Actinomycetales > Micrococcaceae > Arthrobacter_J. The sequence continues at coordinate 28,060 of JBBPYK010000091.1, forward strand.
GTTCCACAGCCCGGGGAGGACCCGGAGACCGAACTTCTTGGCGTCTACGAAGGCACTCCACTGACCGAACGTGACTCCTGGTGGGATGCTGGATCGCTTCCGGACAGAATCGTCATTTTCCGCGAATCTATTCTGAACATGTGTGAATCACTGGAAGAAGTTATAGACGAAGTGGTGATCACCGTGATTCACGAAGTTGCTCACCACTTCGGCATCAGCGAAGAACGTCTGCACGAGCTGGGCTGGGGCTGATTATGGGACATCAACACGGTGGTCACAGCCATGGCATCCCGGGAACAGCCACTGGGCGTCATCGCAAAAAGCTCGTCATCGTCGTCGCGATCACCGCCGCCGTCGTCGTCATTCAAGTCATTGGAGCCGTTCTCTCGGGTTCACTGGCGTTGCTGGCTGATGCTGGCCATATGCTTTCCGACGCCGCCGGCGTGTCCCTGGCGCTATTAGCGTCCTGGTTCGCCACCAGGCCAGCGACGGCGAAGCGCACTTTCGGCATGCAACGCGCTGAGGTCCTTGCAGCGCTTGCAAACGGTGTGGCACTGATGGTGATCGCCGTTGTCGTCTTCATTGAAGCAGTGAAGCGTTTCGGCGATGTGGGCGAGATACACACGGGACTGATGCTCGGAGCGGCCCTTGCCGGCGGTATAGCAAACCTGGTGTGTCTATTGATCCTGCGCAGCGGGCAGAAGGAAAGCCTCAACCTTCGCGGCGCTTACCTGGAAGTCCTCGGAGACCTCTTGGGGTCCGCCGCCGTCGTGGTCGCGGCCATCGTGATCGCAACCACGGGCTACCGCAACGCCGATCCACTTGCGTCTATCCTGATCTCGCTGATGATCATCCCGCGGGCATGGAGTCTTCTACGCGAAGTCATCGACGTCCTGCTGGAGGCCACACCAAAGGACATTGATCTGGACAAGCTCCGGGCCCACATCATGGACGTAGACGGCGTGGTGGACGCGCACGACATTCACGTGTGGACGATCACCTCCGGTGTCCCAGTATTCTCAGCTCACGTAGTGGTGGAGGACGCAACGCTTACCGCCGAGGGCATGGATGTTGTCCTAGACAGACTCATCCACTGCCTCAGCACCCACTTCGACACCGATCACTGCACGTTCCAGCTGGAGCCGCTCAGTCATGCCCGCCATGAAGGTGAGCAGCACGCCTGAGCGGCAGATCAGGATCACCCACTGAATTCGTCTGAGACCATAGGCCCAAATTTGTCACGGTCTGCGAGCCTCGGGTCCTCTTTATCCGGCACGATCATGACCGGGCCCTTGGCGTGGTGTAGAACACCCTGGCTGGTAGAGCCGAGCAGCATCCCTGCGAAGCCGCCCCTCCCCCTGGTGCCGAGGACGAGAATTTCCACTGTGCGCGATTCCTCGATGAGCAATTCAACGGGTGGGCCATCGAGAAGTTTCAGCGAAATGTCGAGGTCTGGAAAATGACTGTTCAGCCACTGCTTCCCCGCTTCCAGCTGCTCCAGCAGATCCTCATGCAGAGCCTCGCGGTCCAAGGGTGCGGGAACCCAAGCCAGTGAACCCGTGAATGGCGGCAGGGTGCACAGAACTTCTAGTGGCAAACCCCTGCGAATGGCCAGCTCGGCCGCCTCCAGCGATGCCATGCGCGCGTGCTCTGAGCCATCCACTCCAACGGACACAACGGGGCGGACCGCAGACTCATCGTTGCCATCGTTTTCGTGATCGTCCGCCACATCGATGTCTGCGTCGGGTAGGCGTGAAGCGGCACACAGCGGAACGACGACGGTGGGGCACTTGGCGTGCGCGGGCAAGGCGCTACTGACAGAGCCGAGTAGGCGGCCAACGAAGCCGCCCTTGCCCCGTGAACCCACGACCATCATCGCCGCTTCTGCGGACAGTTCCAGCAGTACCCCGGCGGCGTCGCCCGTCTCTATCCGTGCGTGAAGGTCCACGTCGTAGGTGGAAGCCTTGGTGATGGCCAGCTTCAGGACGGCCTCTGCACCCTCTCGAATGACTGAATCATCGACGGTGGCGTAACCGGCATCAAGACTGGAAGCCGCAAAAACCGGCACCGTGTAGGCAGTCACCAGATGCAGCGGAAGCTTGCGTCTTTGCGCTTCCCTCGCCGCCCACACAACAGCACCCATTCCCTGGTCGGAGCCGTCGACTCCAACGACAATAGCGCCGGTGACAGAATCCGATCGTCGCTCGTCCGCATTTTTGATCACGAAAGAACCTCCCCGCGTATATGACCCCGGTTACATTTCATGATTCAAGACTACCCTCAGGTTAGGACTATCCATGGGCCCAGAAGTTTTGTAGGCTTCGATCATTCGATACCAAGTGGATGCGACCGGTAGAACTAAAAAGCTATCCGGACAGGGACGCTTTGGTGTCGAGGTGCGCCCGGTTGACCGTTCACTTCCGGGTGTCCGCACAGTCCGGAAGAGGCGCCGGACTGTGCGGAACCACTCCCAAGTTTCCGGAGGCCCCATGTGCCCTGCGCTCGCTGAATCCGTCGAGTTCATTCCGGCCGTCGTTATCGGCTCAGGGCTGGCCGGGCTGGCCATAGCAACAGAATTGCAACGCAAGGGTGTCGACGCCATAGTTCTGGGCGGCATGGACTGCGGTGGAACGGACTGCAACCCGCACTCAGAGGATTTCCGGTCAGCCGCCGAAAGCACTGAGCTACTTCGCCTGCTGCGCTCATACGCCAAGAGCCACCATTTGGACGTCAGGCCTCGGAGCCTGGTTCAGAGCCTCAACCCATCGACAGCCGAAGACCACGACATGCCGGTCCGGTATAACGGAAAATGGTTCATCAGGACATTAAATGGCACCGTCGTCGCGGACACGGTTGTCCTGACCCGCGTAGCCCAGAATCATTTCCGAAGCTTCCTGCGCTCTCTGGGCATCGCGGTCACCAGCAACCTGAAAGCCGTGCTGCAGGCCCTTGGCATCTACCTGGTGGGGGTGGGGGAAATGATCAGCCCAACAACCCGCGAGATCCTCCGTCAGGCCAAAGGCGCATGTCACGCCATTACACTCCCAGGGAACGCCGCCATACCCCTCACAGCCTGATCCGCGCCTGCCGAATCAGGCAGCCAGCCGATCAGACGACGTCGTCATCCTTGGTGGAACCAAGCCGCTTGCGCGCCGTCACGGCAATGGCGACTACTAGTCCAACAAGAACTACTATCATCGCCGTAATTCCCCATTGGAACCCGCCGCCGCTGACGTTCTCCGGTGGTGCGGGAGTGACTTCGTCAATGGGCTGAGATGGTACTGCAGAGGCCACCGAACCGCCGGTTGCCTCAAACGCGAAGCTACCCTCGATCGGATGCGCATCGGCAGAGACAACTCGCCAATTCACCGTGTAATCTCCGGCCGGCGCGCCGGGCTTAAGTGGCTGAATGGCTTGATTGTCGACAATCTTGACCTCACCGACGGCCCAGTCTGTTCCGTCGGCATCCTTCACCTGAACTTCGGAACCAATGCCCTGCGGGTTACCTGTGAAGGTGAGGGCGATCTCCTCGGGTACCTGGGCAATGGTGGCGCCGTCTGCCGGATCAGTACTGCTCATTTGATCATGTGCCGCGGCCGGGCCGGAGGTCAGCAACAACCCGCCGCATACCAGGACCAGGGAGAGCACGACGGCGGACAGGGACTGAATAACAGCTTTGGCTTTCACACGAACTACCCTACGCGCCGATGTGGCGCGATAAGATCATTGCGGACTGCCCCTTCCCACTTCTAGGAAAAACCATGCGCAAACTGGGTTCCGCCCTAGACCGCTACTTCGAGATCACTCAAAGAGGTTCAAACTTCTCTCGTGAGATTCGGGGAGGCATCGCAACGTTCTTTGCCATGAGCTACATCGTGGTGCTGAACCCGCTGATTCTCTCTGGGGCAGATGCGGCCGGAGCGGAACTGGGCAACGCCCGCGTGGCAGCTGCCACAGCACTCGTGGCGGGCGTCCTGACCATCATTATGGGAGCGTGGGCCAAACATCCGTTCGCGCTGGCGACTGGGCTCGGAGTCAACGCCTACGTTGCCATCACGGTGGCAACAAATCCGGGCCTCACCTGGCCGGACATGATGGGTCTGGTGGTTCTCTCCGGTATCACTATGCTGATCCTGGTCCTCACTGGCTTCAGGACGGCCGTCTTCCGTGCGGTCCCACCGAGCCTGAAAACCGCCATTGTGGTGGGAATCGGCATGTTCATCGCCCTGATCGGGCTCGTTAACTCCGGCTTTGTTCGGCGTATCCCCGATGTCGCCGGGACCACAGTTCCTGTGGGGCTTGGATTCAACGGTGAACTCATGGGATGGCCGACACTGGTGTTCGTCTTCGGGCTGATCCTCACCATCATTCTGGTGGTGCGCAAGGTCAAGGGCGGGATCCTCATAGGCATCATCGCCGCCACAATTTTTGCCGGCATCGTGGAGCTGATAGCTCACCCCGGTGCGCAGGGCGACGGCGTTCCTACCGGTTGGTCGCTGGTGACACCCAGCCTCCCCGACTGGAAAGCACCCGACCTCAGCCTTATCGGTCAGATCAACCTCTTTGGCGCCTACAATCACCTTGGCTTCACTGCTGCAACCCTGCTGGCATTTGTGATCCTACTGAGCATCTTCTTCGACGCCATGGGCACCATGGTGGGCCTGGCCAATGAGGCTGGCAATGTGGACAAGGACGGGAACATCCCCAACGTGGACCGCGTGCTCCTGGTGGACGCGTTCGGCGCTATCGCCGGCGGTGGCTCCTCCACCTCCTCCAGCCAGATCTACGTTGAATCGGGAGCGGGGATCGGCGAAGGGGCCCGGACCGGATTCGCGTCCATCGTTACCGGCCTGCTGCTCCTGCTGGCCATGTTTCTCACCCCACTGATCCACCTCGTCCCGTTCGAAGCCGTAGCGCCGGCCCTCGTCGTCGTCGGTTTCATGATGGTGTCGCAGGTTGGGAACATCGACTGGAGCGACTGGGGGCTGGCCATCCCGTCATTCCTGACCTTTGTCCTCATGCCGTTTACCTACTCAATTGCCAACGGGCTCGGCGCTGGATTCGTGAGCTTCGTCCTGATCCGCCTCTTCCAGGGCAAGGCGAGCGAGGTTCACCCACTCATGTGGGCTGTGGCCGGAGCATTCGTGGTCTTCTTCGGCATCGGCCCCATTCAGGCGATCCTCGGTGTTGGTTAGGAATCTATGACCGCTCCCAGACGCGGTGCGTAGACAACAGGTCTGCGACGTCGTCGATCACTTGAGTGGCGTTCTGATCCAGTACCACGCCGGGTGCTGATGCTGGCACTCCGGCTGCCTGAAGCGCGGACGCAGCTTCACCCCACCCGCCCAGCGGCTTGGCATGACGGTATGCCTCGGAGATGAGAAGCGTCACCCGCGGGTCAACCTGCACGACGGCCATGGGATCGCCCGCTTTGGCATCCCGGTCCACCACGGCGTCCGGAGCGGGCGCCGGCGCACCTGCGATCACGACGGCGTCGAACTCGATGGACCTCGCGGTCAGGTAGGACCGTTGCACCATGGGCCCCTTGCCGCCGTCGATCTTTCCTGCTGTTGGCGCGATAATCAGTGGAAGCATCCCGGCCTTTTCAACAGCTGCCTTCGCAGCCTCAACGTCCGTCACCCGCGGGTTGGAGCCGACGACGATTCCCACGAGTCGGCCCGCCACCGGCCACGTTCGGCCCATCTGAGACAGTGCAGCGCTCGTTTCCCGCTCCGGAACGTCCTCCGTCCGCTCAGGTGCAGTCAAGCCAAGAGATGTGGCCACCTCGGCGCCGAGTCGTTCATCAATATTGACCAGAATTTGGACCTGGCGTTCTCGGATCACCTGCTCGTAGCATTTGCCCAGCTCGAACGAGAAAGCCTGGATCGTACGATCCTGCTCGGTTCGCGTCAGGCTCCGGAAGAACAGCCGAGCCTGGCTCAGATGATCCTCAAAGGACGCCGGGTTCTCCCGCAGTTTCATGGACTCGGGGATACGTTGCGGTACGTCGACGAACGCGCCGTCATCTGCCCCTGCCATGAACGGGCAGCCGCCGTCGAGCGAGTTTGGCTTGTACGGCGCTACACCGGAGTGAACTGCCGTTTGGTGCATGCCGTCGCGAAGCATGTCGTTGACAGGGGCATGCGGACGGTTGATAGGCAGTTGGGCGAAATTGGGACCACCGAGCCTGCTGATCTGGGTGTCGAGGTAGGAAAAAAGCCGCCCTTGAAGCAGTGGGTCATTGGTGACGTCGATGCCAGGGACCAGATGCCCGGGATGGAACGCAATCTGTTCCGTTTCCGCGAAGTAGTTGGTGGGACTGGCGTTCAGGGTCATGGTCCCGAGGAGCTGGACAGGAGCAAGTTCCTCGGGGATCAATTTAGTGGGATCGAGGAGATCAATCCCCTCGAACGTCTCGTCGTCTGTGTCTGGAAAAGTTTGAACGCCTAGATCCCACTCGGGGTACGCCCCGGCCTCGATGGCGTCGGCAAGGTCCCGACGGTGAAAATCGGGGTCCATCCCGTTGATGAGCTGAGCCTCCTCCCACGTCACGGAGTGGACGCCCGCACGTGGCTTCCAGTGGAACTTCACGAGAGTGGTTTCGCCGTCATGGTTGGTCAAACGAAACGTATGTACGCCGAAGCCCTCCATCATGCGGTTGGACCGCGGGATTCCCCGGTCAGACATCTGCCACATCAAGTGGGCCTGAGCCTCGGTATGGAGAGACACAAAGTCCCAAAACGTATCGTGCGCACTCTGCGCCTGAGGTATCTCACGGTCCGGATGGGGCTTCGCGGCGTGAACCAGGTCCGGGAACTTGATGGCATCCTGGATGAAGAACACGGGCATGTTGTTGCCCACGAGGTCATACACACCTTCGTCGGTGTAGAACTTGGTCGCGAAGCCTCTGGTATCGCGCACGACGTCAGCCGAACCACGCGACCCAACAACGTTGGAGAACCGAACGAATACCGGCGTTTCCGCACCCTTGGCAAGAAAGCCCGCCCTGGTGATGTTTTCAGCGGCTCCATTGGCGCGGAAAACGCCGTGCGCGCCGGCACCGCGAGCATGAACTACGCGCTCGGGAATCCGCTCATGGTCGAAATGCATGATCTTCTCACGCAGATGATGATCTTGCAGGAGGGTGGGGCCGCGGCTCCCTGCTTTGAGCGAGTGGTCTGTGTCATTGACCCGGACGCCCTGTGCGGTGGTCAAAAACCTACCGCTTTGAGCGTTCGTGTGCTGCGGGGCACCGGTGGGAACCCCAGTTGGGGACACCGTTTCCGGCCCGCTCTGGTCCGGTTTAGGCGGTAGCGGTTCTCGGGGCTCGGTGGGTTCGGCCAGCTTGGGCGGCTCAGCTCCCGGCACTCCTGGAACCTGTTTGCCTGCATTGGATTCGTTCATCACGGACCTCCGAGGTGCTATCGCGGATGGCTAAGCCAGTGATCGGCTCGGCCATGGTGCCTACAGAGGAAACCCTACTGGAAATGCTAAGCATACTGAACAAATTTGGCTTAGATGCCAGCCCTTAAAGACTTGAGGGCCGGCCGTCAGAAGCGGGGGCGGATCCGACGGCCGGCCAGTTGGCCGTAGCCAACGTGTTCAGCTAACGCGGTTGGTGCGCCATCCACTGCGCCGCAACCCATCTTCGCTGAACCTGGTGAACAATCAATCACCCGGGGTGTTGGGGGTCACCCTTCGTAAATAGACATTACCGCTCCGGTGGGGAAGCGTCAGGCCAAAGGACCATCTTGATCAAATCAGTCCGTAAACGGTCCCGAACTATTGCCAAAACGACGAACTTCGATATCATGCCACACGTGCGCTGGCAGTCCACCTGTCAACAGGCCGCGAATGAACCGTGCATCATCACCGATCGGTGTATCACTGCCAGCGATCACCATGTTGCCGTAGCGCCGCCCTTTCAACATGGCCGGATCCGCAACAATGATCGTATGGGCGAACGCCGCCGTGATGGTCGCGGCTTCCCGCCGGGCCGTGGTGAGGTCTGGACCGTCGCCGCAATTGACGGCGTAGATACCGCCAGGTGCAAGCACCCGCCGCACGTGCACTGTGAACTCTTTGGTTGTCAGCGGTTTGGGCGTCTTGCTTCCCGAGAAAACGTCCCGAATGATCAAATCCCGGCTGTCCTCAGTCAGGGACTCAGTCACCTCGCGCGCTTCACCCACACGGATGCGCAGGAGAGGGGCCCGTGGAAGGTCAAACCAGTCACGCACGCGTTCCGCCAATTTTCCATCCAGTTCGACGGCCACCTGCCGAGCGTTCGGGTACGTGGCTGCAAGATGGCGGGCCAGGGAGCATGCCCCAGCACCCAGGTGCAGCGCCCGAAGCCGTGCATCCGAGCTCCAGTGAGCATCGACGAGGCCTGCGATCCAACGCATGTACTCGAATTCAAGGTAGGCGGGATCGTCCAGATCCACGTGCGAACTCTGAACGTCGTTGATACGGATCAGCCACCCGTTTGGACGGTACCCGTCCGGCTGGAGTTCGCAGGTTCCGGTGTCGATGGGATAGACGCCGGCAACGGGACCTTTACCGTCGGATTCGGCCGGCGTCTTGGTCCTGTTGGTCCGCTGCCTACCCACGGGCGGGCCTTCCGGCATCGCGAACCATACGGATCTCATGCATGTCCAGGCCGTCGTCGTACTTTCGGGAACCGTCAGGCAGGAAGCCGATGTTTCGATAGAAGGCTTCAGCGCGGCCATTTCCCTCAAGAACCCAGAGGTAAGCAGGGCCATCTCCGAGGACGGCGTCCGCAAGTTCAGTGCCGAGACCGGAGCCATAGGCCTCGGCCAGAACGTAAATCATTTCCAGCTCGATGCCGGGTGGCGGATTCTCATCCCGGCCAGGTCCGCTTGCAGCCACACCTACGACCCTCTGCAATTCATCCGTTGCCATACAAAATGTGATTTGTTCTGCGGCGATCAACTGAGTCATGCCCTCGAGTCGCCGCTCACGATTCTCATCAAGTGCATCAATGACAGACTGGCGAACGACCCCCGTGTAGGTCTGCCGCCACGCTTTGGCTTTCATATCAATGAGTGCCGGCGCATCAGCGGGAACGGGTCGGCGAAGGGTGAACTGCATGTACCCAGCCTATGCGGTCAGGGACGCACCACTGCGAGCGCGAAACCGTCCCAGTCCTTCGCTCCGACGGTCTGTAGCGCTGTCGATTCGAGACGCGGGTGGCTTCCCATGATCTCGAGCGCACGCCGGGTGCCGATGGTTGATTCATCGCCTTCTTCGTTGAGCACGTCTCCACCCCGGACTACGTTGTCGAGGACTATTACGCTTCCGGGTCTGGCCAGGCTCAACGCGGCTTCCAGGTATTGCGGGTTGTTTACCTTATCTGCGTCGATAAAGAAGAGATCATAGGGGCCGGACAACGTGGGGAAGGTGTCCAGGGCAGCGCCGGTGTGAATAGTGACCTTGTGCCCGACGTCGGCGCTGTCGATATTGCGTCGCGCAATTTCGGCGTGGGCGGGTTCAAATTCGCAGGTGTCGACGGTGCCATCTTCGGGGAGTCCGCGCGCCAGCCAGATGGTGCTGAAGCCGCCCAGGGTTCCGATTTCCAGGATCCGGCGTGCTCCGGACATGCGGGCGAGCAGCATGAGGAACTTGCCCTGACCTGCTGTTACCTCGATGGCTGGCATTCCGGCGTCGTGCGTTGCTGTGACCGCTTGGCGAACCGCGTCATCGGGCCGAACCACTGTTTCGGTCAAATAGCGGTCCACTTCATGCCACTGGTTCATGAGCGTTCCGGCGATTCCAGAGCCCGGTTCAACCGTTCGACTTTGCCTGTCAGCTCACCGGAGTGTCCAGGCCGTATGTCCGCTTTGAGAACGAGCGATACCCGGCTGCCATATTTTCCGACAGCGTCCGTGGCAGCCTTGATAACCGCCATGACCTCATCCCAGTCGCCCTCGATGGTGGTGAACATCGAATCGGTGTGATTGGGCAGACCTGAATCTCTCACCACCCGAACTGCCGCAGCGACGGCGTCGTGAACTGACGCGTCCTCGTTCTCGCTCTGAATTTTACCGGATCCGGACGGGGCAACTGAGAAGGCAACCAACATACGGCAAGTCTGCCACGACGGACTGACCTTGGGAACGGTAGGCATGACTCTGACGAACTTGACCAACGAGAGGTGATCAAGCGGACGCTGGGTTTTCTTGGCCCCTTTTCAGTGCTGGAGGATGCCTTGAACCCATGAGCGCAGCGGAGCTGTCCGAATGGGAGCGACCAGCCGTGCTCCACAACAGCCCCGGCATACCAGTTACGGGTTTCGGGATCGTCGAGCTTGTCGATCAGGACCATGATGTTGCCCCACGCGGCTGACGCCGGTTCCCCATCCCTGGTGCCTTCGGGAAGGACAACATCAGCACAGCCAGGTGCGAGCCGACGTAACAGGGCGTTATCGGTATCCGGGGCCGGTTACAGCCCGACCGTTCTGTGGGTGAGACCGAGCATGGTGAAGGCGATTTGGGGTTCGGGGGGTTTGCCCCGTGAGCCCGCTGATTCCAACGTCGGTGATGCAGGAGCTGATTTGGCTGTCGGTATCGCGCTTGAAGACAGCCCAGAGCAGCAGGTCATCTCCGTGTTGTGAGCGGAACTGGATCCCCATGGCAAACGCGACGAGCACGCGTGGTCAAACTATTACGCGAGCACTTTAGATGAGGCACCACGGCCTACCTACCAAGAAAACGTGCTCTAGCAAAAAGGGCCCGATGTCGGCGCCGACGCTGTGCTTCTGCATCTAATCGAGAGAGCGCCCGATGCTTCTTGTCGATGGACGTGCGAGGCTGACGATACCGATTGCTGTAACTACCACAGCGCAGGCCAATGTCGTTTCACGGGCGCCCCATATGTCCCCCAAGAATCCCAATAAATTGTTGGTGAGCAGGATCGGCAGAGTTTGTCCGAGAAGCGCCACCGCCTGCACCCTCGACAAATACGAATTGGGAACTTTTGTCAGAAGTACTGGAGCAGCTTTAGCGGTAAATAAACCTGACCCGAACCCAGCGACGGCTGCACCACAACCTGCGACGGCTGGATACGGTGCGATTGCCACGACCACCATAGAAATTCCTGTGACGAGGATGCCTGACACCGCTGGCAGGCGTTTTATAGCATTTTCTTTGTTCAAAATGAAGATAGCTGAAGCCAGAGCTAAACCGCCGGCGTAGCATCCAGCAATGACACCGGCGCTGACGGTCGTCCACCCGTTTTGGCGCGTCATCAATGGGACAAGCAGGGTTGTGAGTGGAAAAACGAAACCGGCAACCGTCGCGAGAATGAGCAGAATTCCTCTGATGGCCGGGTCTGACATTGAGTAGTTCAAGCCTTCTCTTGACTCTTTGAGGAAACTCGACCGGTCGGGGGACCGAGTCATTCGCGGCACCTGATGCCGAAGGGTTATGAGGACGACCAGCATAAGAACAAACCCAACCGATGCGGCGGCCGCGCTTCCTGCTAGTCCCAACCAAGCGATGAATACCCCGCCCAGCGCAGGGCCAATAAAGCTGATGGACTGGATTACGATTTGGCGCGCCGCGGTAGCGCGCCTCATGGACTGCATTGGAACCAGGTAGCGCGGGAGGGACCCTGAAGCGGGTCTGTAGAAGGCGTCTGCAGTACCTATAATCGCTCCAGTTGCGATGAGTAGCCAGGCGGGGCTGCCGATAGTAGCGACGATGAAATAAAGCGTTGCCGTGATACAGAACATCGCAAGGTCGGATACGACCATCACTCGCCAGGCGCCCACGCGGTCGGCAAGAGTGCCGCCCACTAATGCCAGAACAACGCGTGGGAGGGCTACGGCAGTCAGAACCAACCCTGCAGTCGTGCCGCTGATACCGGCAGCTATCCACCCGAGTCCGAAGCTGAGTACCTGCATCCCGATCAGGGTCCAAATCACTCCAAAGAGCCACCATAGGTAACTGCGGGGAAGCTTTGGACTCGCGGACTCGGGTACATGCATGGCGATCCTTGCCTATGACAGAGTTCAGGGAGCGGGAGTGATCTATTATTCTAAATGAGAGTGATCTAGAATAATAGATCACTCTCACCGCATCGTCTATGATTACCCCATGAGCCAAGCTGCGGGGTCCCAAGGACGGATGGCAACAGCAGAAGAAGCCAAGGCGCTCGGGCATCCGATTCGAGTAAGAATCCTCCAGCTTGTGCGCCAGGAGGCCCTGACCAATAAACAGATATCGGAGCGATTGGGAAAAACACCTGGCGCCACACTCCACCATGTGAAAGTTCTTGCTAATCAAGGCTTTGTCCAAAAAGAAGTGTGCCGCTTAGGCAAACGCGGAGCTAAGGAGGTGCCCTACAGTGCTACCGAGAAGAGTTGGGGGCTCTCGTTCCGTGAAGGTGATAAAAATACTGAAACGGTGGGTGACGCCATTTTGAACGCTGCTCTATCGAGTCATCTATCGGTACCACCATCGAATCGGTTCGGTGAAACGAGTGCGATTCTAAACCTGGACGAAGTGGCGCTGGATGAGCTTCGCACGAAACTTCGGGTACTGCTGAGTGAGTTCAGGGATAGGCCTGCCCTCCCGGGAGCACAGCGATATGGTGTCTTCTGGGCGTTGCACAGGTTCCGCTGAATCTGCTCGCCGAACCTGCACTGGCCGCGCACTCGACACGATCACACTTTAGGCGCGAAGTGACAGCGATCGCTACTGACGCCCACGGTTTCGGACAGAGAGTTCTCTGCTCCGAATATGGTGAACATTCGCCAGCCAAGGTCAAAGCGATCTCCCCGAAGTGTCCACGAATCGGCCACCTGCTTCGATGGCTATTAGTACGGGGACGCTTGGCCCCATGTCCTTCTGGCATCATCGATGACTACATCAATTGCGCTGTCAAATAGCCCGATATGTGGAGAAAATGGGTGAACCATCCGCCGAGCGCATCTAGTAAGCCGATCAGGCAATGACGATGATGGGACCAGCAGCCCTGATACCCAGAGTTTCAGGGATTGTCGCTTTCGTCCTGGATCCGAATACGCTTTCCGAGGTTTCCCGGAGTGCTCAGCCTTCCGGTGAATGCCCACTTCCCCCGAACGACCCACCAAAACCGGCCCTCCGTCGGAAGTGTCATCACGGCCAATTCATCTGGCGGGCCGATTCTTCGTGTGTTGGGACCTAGCCTAGGTATTTCATGAAGGTGAGATCGGATCGGCGGTAAATGAAATTTTGAGAACCGCCCGGTGGGGCGCCAGCTGATGTCTCAGCAAAGGATCCCCAAATGGAGATGGAATCCTTGTGCAGACGGCTTCGGACATTCCGTGCAGTCGTCTTCGGAAATCGACAGATTCTTGATGACGGCCAATCTCGAGATAAGTGTTGCGGTGGGGAATCCCCAACAGACACCTGAACCTGATGATCGGGACTCTTGCAAATCGCGAAACAGGCGAGTCGCACAAATGACCATATTGCAGTCGTCGTGGTTGGGTCCCAACCAGTCGCACCTCCAACGGTCGTCGTCTCGCGCAGGCCTTGCGGGAATCAGCGGATCCAAGTTCCATAAGAGCTTTTCTCTCTGATCTTAACTGGCAGAAGCCGTCCCGCGGAGGCCTCATTGAACGTCATAACGCCGTCACATCTCAGGGAGGGGCTGGTTGGGTCCCTTGGTAGGAGCCCGGGGACCCAACCAGAACCAAAGCCCCCCGAATGCAATCACTCTAGTCAGCGGCGACGAAGCGGCAGCTATGACCGATGAGGCCGTCGCGGCAGTAAAGAATGGTGAGGTTGCCCTTCAAACCCCGGAGAGTTCACTCGACGCGTCTGAAGCTAAGGTGAACACCATCGAGACCAGCGAAGGCACTTTCACGATGGTGTCCGTGCCCGTCGTCGGCGCCTATAGCCTGACGAGCAACTTCTCTTTGTTCTTCGACAGCGCAGGTGACCTCGTCCAGTACGGGGAGACTCTCGTCAGCGAGAATGAGGCCGGAAACTTCAACGTGACCACCTATGCTGGTGGTGCGCTAACCAGCGACCAAGACACCGACCTGCCCTATATGTCTGATTCTGAATTGGTGGAAGACATGGTCAACACCCAATCGGAAGCGAGTGTTGGAATTCAGTCCGACAAAAATACCGGCGCCTGCCTCGCAACTGTGCTTGGTGTCACCGGTGTTGTTGGCGGCATCATCGCCTACGCCTGTGCGGGTGCTTGTGCAGCTGCAGCTGTTGGTGTCGGCGTCCCGTTTTGCGTCGGGTGCATTGCTGGATTCGCTGTGGTCGGTGGCGCCTCGATCACCGGCGTGGCAAACTGCTTCTAAGGATTTAACATGAGTCATATAACTAACCGTTTGTTCTTCGGCATATTCATCGCAATGGCGTTGGCAGCAGCTGCTCTCATCTTGTCAATCCCCCCGCTATTTAGCCTGCATGAACAGTACCGGTTATGGCTAACACTGGTTCTGGGTGGTCTGACGGTGGCGCTCGGAGTGGCTGTAGTTCTAATGCGGCCTTCAAATAGAAATCGTCACGTAGAAAAATAGGAAAATGAATATTGACGCCGAACAAGACTCAAGTATCTGTGTAAGTGGAAATGGCGAGAAGCTTACGCAAGCGCACAGCAAGTTGTGGAGTCGAAACCTGAACTTCCAGCGAATACTTTGAGTATATGAATCGAATGAATCCTTATGGGAAAGACTTTTCGGAGCCGGCGTCGGCTTGGGATAAGTGATCGTGCCTGCAGTGCCCCTTGTAGAGGCCACGAAGTATCGTGATTTTCCTTATGGCAGCGCGAGCACCAGTCCTAAGTCCACTATAATACCCTGACCGTTTAGTACGCGGGGTTGGGGTGCACCTAACAGGGCGGATAACGTCAGCCGAATGAGGGTGCCGTGCGCAACGACGATGATCCGTCGATCGGGGTAGGCCTGTAATATGCTGCGCAGGGCTTGAATGCCGCGTCCGGCTACGGCTTCTTCTGGCTCCGCCCTCACCAACTCTCCCATTCCTTCGAGATCGACCAGGCCTTCCTTCTTGAAATCCTTTGTCAGGCGCCCCTCGGCACCGCCGTAATCACGTTCACGTAGCCCATCAACTTCGAGAGTGGTGTCCATCCTCAGCTGTTGACCGATGATGCCAGCTGTCTCCACTGCCCGTTTCATCGGTGACGTGACCAACATGTTCCAATTGCCTTCTGATAACATCGCTGCGGCGTCGAGCGCTTGGGCCCGCCCTACATGATTAAGCGGAACGTCGGTTCGGCCCTGTAGACGGCCCGCTGCATTCCAGTCGGTTTGTCCGTGCCGCACCAGCACCAGCGCGGGGTTCAAAGGCGCACTGCCATTTCCGACGACTCAGGAGCACCAGCCGGTTGATGAGGTGCGGCGAACACGTGCGCCCGTTGAATACTGGGTTCGACCACATCGCCTACTGCGGGTGTCCATGTGCTGACATGGGCGCGCAACGCCGTGCCGTGCCAATCCACTGAGACGTCGAAACCGTGTAGACCGTAGAGTGATGAGGTGACAACTGCGCCGCGGTTCGACGAGGCTGCCAGCCGTTCGAGCTGGACGTCCCTGGGCATGACGGCCGCCACCGAGCGTCCACCGGCGGGCAGGGGTTCCGCAGTACGCAAATTAGCCTTTGGCACGGTGTAGTCCATACCATCGACTATCAATCCTCGGTCGCAGAGTTGCGCCTCGAATAGGGTGGCATCCGAAACAAAGGCTGCAACAAACGCTGTGGCTGGGGCTGTCAGCAGCTCCGCGGGGGTGCCAATTTGCTCCACTCGGCCGTCGTTCAGGACCACCACCCGGTCTGCCAGTGCCAGCGCTTCGGTGCGGTCGTGGGTCACGTGGATTGCGGTGAGCCCTTTATCGCGAGTCAGCGCCTTGAGCTCCAGCCGAAGTCTGGCGCGGAGCGGCTCATCTAGGGAGGAGAGCGCTTCGTCGAGAAGAAGCGCTGCCGGTGACGACACAATGGCTCGGGCCAAGGCCACCCGTTGACGCTGCCCACCGGACATCAAGGACGGGCCGCGATTCTCCATACCAGCGAGCCCTACCTGTTCAAGTACCGTCTGAACCCGGTCTGCTACCTCGCCGCGGGGTATCCGTGCACGCTTCAACGGGTAGCCGACATTGCGGGCTACAGTCCAGTGTGGCCATATCGCGTGCGTTTGGAATACCATTCCGAGGCGTCGTTTTTCAGGGGGTATCCAGGCGCCGCCGCCTACTACAGTTTGGGCATCGATGCGCAGGTTTCCTTCCTGTGGGTGGAGGAATCCCGCGATGCACCGCAGTAGCGTTGTCTTTCCTGACCCGGACGGGCCAAGTAGGGCGATGAATTCGCCGTCGTTGGCTGTGAAATTGATGTCGTCGAGACCAACGTGTCCGTTGGCATATACGTGCCGCAGGTTGGATATGTCGATGGTTGCCATTACTGTTTCTTCTTTCCTGATGCGTTCTGTGTCAGGGCGCCAGCAATACCGGCGGTGAGCGAAAGTCCTAAGATGCCAACGAGTGCAACGACGAGGGCCAGTGCCGATGCCGCGTTGTAGTCCCCTGCCTGCTGGAGGCTGTAAATGACCACGCCCAGAGTCTGACTGCCAGGCGCCACGAGCAGAATGGAAATAGTGAGTTCACGAACGGCAGTCAACAGCACGACTACCGCTCCGGTCACTGCCGCGGGGGCTGCCAACCGGACTGCCACATCTCGTAGGGCTTGGAACGGTGTGGCCCCAGAGACGCGCGCAGCTTCTTCCAGCGACACCGGGATGGACTGCAACGGCGCCCGCACCGCTTGAACCACGAGAGCAAGGAACGCCATCACATAGGCGCCGAGGATTACCCACGGCGTGTTGAAGATCCCGAGGGCGGGTGCAATGAGCAGCCACGCTACCGCTATGACCAACCCCGGCAGAGCCTGCGGAAGAATTGCAGTCACATCTAGCGCTCCGTTGGAGCGGTGTTTGGTCCTGGTCAGCAGCGCCGCTACGGCAAGTCCCAGTACACCGCACATCACCGCCGCGCCGACGCTCAGCATAAGCGAGTTGGTCACTCCGGACACAGCCCCACTGGAGGTGACAGCGTCTACGATGTTGTCCAAGGTGATGTTGTCCAGCGTGAATGGCACTCCCGGAGCTGGCAGCACGGCCTGCGCTGCGAGCGCCATCAATGGAAGAACGCATACCGTGGAGGCGATGATCCAGAGCCCGCCGCTGAGCAGGTACCGTGAACGCCCTAGGTCCAGAGGCAGACTGGCTGCGGTCGCGGACTCAAGCTCGGCGCCGGAGGGAAGCTTACGTTGGAGAAGAACGGTGACCAATGCCAAAAGGAGCAGGACCACACCGATTGCCGCGACTGCTGGCAGGGGGTTGGTGGTTGATCCTGAAGCTAGGTACCGGTACACCAGCGTGGTCAGGGTTGTGTAGCGTTCCGGCAGGCCGATCAGGGCTGGAATCCCGAAATCGGACATGGAAGCGATGAAGGTGAGGATAAAGGCCGCGAGTAGGCCCGGGCGCATAAGTGGGATAGTGACGTCGATCAGGGTGCGGGCCTTTGAGGCGCCACTGATTCTGGCGGCCTCTTCGAGGCTGCCGGGCACACGGCGCAGTGCGGCCGCAATGACCAGATACGCCATCGGGTAGGAATGGATGGTCAGAAGCAGTACTACGCCCCATCCACCGAAGATGCTGACCGTGGGCTGGGTACCGCCAGTCACGGAGCTCAGCACCGTACTGACGGGCCCATTAGGTCCCAGCAGTGCCATCCAGGCCATGGCCCCTATAAAGGGCGGTATAAGGAACGGAAGGAGGAAGACCCAGCGCAGGATGGCGCGGCTAGGAAGGTCGGTTCGGTCCAGCACGATCGCAAGGATGGCGCCTATTAACGTGGAGAGTAGTGCTGCGCCTCCGGAGGACATGATGCTGTTGATTCCCGCGTCAAGCACATCAGGTTCCATCAATACGGCAAGGTTTTCGCGGCGGACGCCCATGAACACCACCGTTGCGAGGGGGAGCAGGACCAACATACCGAGTGCGATCCAGACCGCGGCCCTAAGCCAACCGAGGCCATCCGGAACACGGGCAGATGGCGAAGACCTCACGGGCTTCGCCATCTGCTGGCCAGTAGTTTCTTTAGTCGAGGAGGTCATTGAACTTTTCGATGGCGGCATCCTTGGTAGACGCGATTAGTTCGAGATCCGGGTTGATTAGTTCAATGTCGGCCAGTTGAGGTGCACCTTCGGGCACTCCGGCGTCGTCTCTAACTGGAACGTAGGACTGGTTGACGGCGATCTTCTGGCCCTCCTGGGAGATGAGGAAGTCGATAAAGCTGTTGGCTGCCTCGGGGTTCTGGGAGTCGGCGAAGATTCCAGCGGGTTGGGACACATATGGCACTCCGTCTGTTGGATAGTTCAGCTTGAGTGGGGAGCCGGCTTCAGCCAGTTCGCGGGCCACGTAGTCCACCACGATGCCGATCTCAGCCGTTCCTGAGGCCACTGCCTGCCCTACCGGGCCGTTGCTCTCCAGCACCGTCGGCTCGTTGTCGACCAACGCCTTGAGCCAGTCTTCGCCCAGTTCCTCCTCTTCGAGCCAAACCGCCGTGTTGAAAGCTGCCGCTCCCGATACTTCGGGGTTAGGCATGGCGATCTGGTTCTTGTATTCCGAATCGGTGAGGGCGGCCCAACTCGTCGGCGCGTCCTGGATCAGGTTGGTGTTGTATGCGATGACGGTCGGGATAATACGGGTGCCGACGTAGTAGCCCTCCGCGTCAACTACATTTTCGTTGACGTCCACGGCGTTTTCGATGTCCAATACCTGAAGATCACCTTCGGCCGCGTAATTTTCGAACGTTGGTACGTCCGCAGCGAGCAGAATGTCTGCCTGAATTCCGCCGCTCTTTTTCTCCGTTGCCACGCGGGTCGTCAGCTCGCCGGTCCCCGCCCGGAAAACCTCGACTTCGACATCCGGTTGGATCTCGTTGTATGCAGTGATGATCTCGTCGATCTTGGCCTGGGGCTCCGACGTATAGACGGTCACGGTTCCGGAGAGACCCGAATCGGCGGTCTGCCCTGTTGAAGTTGGCTCCGCGCTGCCAGTCTCCGATCCGCAAGCGGTAAGAAGCGCCAATGGCACCAGAATGAGGGCAAGAGCCTTGGCCTGGTTCCTCTTGTTAAAGGGCTTATTGGTGAGGTGTCGCATGATTCTCTCCTTGGATAGTTTCCAGGCTGAGTGCTCGCCTAGGTGTGGGTGTGGAGGTGAAAACAGGGGTACCGGCCGAAACAGGTACAGGCGTAACGCTGAAACTTGTGGGACCAAGTTCGATGACGGACAGCCAGATCGAATCAACGGCTTGAATGGCGGGGGCAGGGGCAAACAGGTTCTGGTTGTATGCCACCGCTGGGCTGACCCAGACCGGCACTGATCCAAGCAGCCCGGAGGCTGCATGGTGGTAGTGGCCGCTGAGGACTGCGCGTATGTCGGTTCCCTCAATGACCTCCGCCAAACGGTCAGCGTGAGCGAGGCCGCGGCCCGCGAGCTGAGGAAGTACCGACTCAATAGGTGGATGGTGTAACGCAAGGATGGTGCCCGCGTCGCTGCGAAGCGCCAGTTGGCCGCGGAGCCAGTCCAGCTGCACTTCGGAGAGTGCACCGTCCGGATGGCCCGGATTATCCGAGTCCATCGCAATCACTCGCAGTCCATTCAGCTGATGTACCGTGTCGCCAGGGGTTGGTCCGGTTGCTGTGCGTTCCCGGTTGAAAAGGGTCGGAACCGTGTCCGGAAGGTCGTGGTTCCCTGGCAACACAATCACCGGGCAGCCAAGCTGCTGCGATGCGCCTTCGAACAGGCGTGCAGCTTGCTGGTAGATGCTGCTCTTCGAATCTGCAATGTCTCCAGTGATGACCAGGGCATCCGGGGCGAAGTGAGCTGCTGCGCTCAGGGCAGACACGGTCCGCTGCCAAGTGTTTAATTTTCCGAACAGTAGCTCTGACTCTGAACGTAGATGTGTATCGGTCAGCTGGACAATGGTAAAGCAGCTCACGGTTTTGGCTTCAGTGGAAAAAGAAGTGATGCTGCCGCGTCCAATTTGGATGCTGAAACGCCATGTGCGAGCAGGTAAGTCCTAGCGCCTCCACACTCGGTGTCCAACCAATCCAAGACCGCCTCAATGGCTTCGGGGGGACTCTCTAAATGCAGGTGAAGGGCGATTTCCAGAACCGACGGATCGGCGACGGTTCGTCGAAGAAGTTGGATGGTTTGCTGCCTGTAGGTGGTAGAGAACGTCCCTCCACTCAAGCTGTAATCGGTGATGATGCTGCGTCTGTCAGCACCGACTGCTGCCAGGAAGCAGGCAATGACCACTCCGGTGCGGTCCTTCCCCGCAGTGCAATGCACAAGAACGCCGTCGTGCAGATGAGTAACGATGGTGTTGACCGCGCTGGCTAGGGCCGGAGCACACTTTGTGAAGAGATGACGGTAAACCTGCTGCAGTGGAACGGTCGTTGGGATGTCGCCACCATAGATAGGCCGGCTGAGCAGCCGGGTGCCGTTGATAGGCACATCCGGTGCCGCAGTGGCTTCGGAGGGCTCCCTTAGATCGATGACCGTCCCGATGTGCAAACTCTCCAGATCGTTCCCGTCCGCACTAGACCTGTGAAGGGCGCCCGCTCGGAAAAGGAAACCCTCCGCGCAGCCCGCCCCCGCTGAGACATCACGCAGGTTGAGTACGCCGTACCGAGGATCTTTATCACGAGCCGCGATAAGTTGAGCTCGAAACATCGTCAGATCACTCAAAACTGCTCCAACCATCGTCTGTTACCTGATTTCACCAGTGATGAAATGTTGTTACATACCGATGTAAACGTGAGGAGTTGGCCAAAGGGTGAACGGAACTCAACCGACGTGCGACAGCGAGGACAACACTTCCTCACCTGCGTCCACGCTGTATGAATCCGGTTAGGCGTCGTCCTCGATATCTGGTTGGTCGCTGAGAACGCCGTTCAGGAGGGACGACAAGGCTTCGGATGGTCCGAAGCTAGGCTCGCCTGCAGCTTCCTGAACGCTGAGATTGAGGGCGTTCAAAAGTAATCCGTGGGTAACACGACTTGAAAGTACCTCCGTCTCCAGCGAGGCCGTTCCGGTAAGCAAAATAACGTCCGCAATACGGGTGATCGGCGACAGCGGCGTGCTTGTGACCGCAATGATCGATGCGTTGGCCTCGCGTGCAGCCTCAGCTGCGCGCAGTGTGTAAGTGTTCGCGCCGGAAAAACTCACCGCAACGCATACATCCTCGGGGCAGAGCAACCTGGCTGAGAACAGCTGGGTGAGGGCATCTGCCGGGGCAGTAGCGTTTCGTCCACTCATGGTGAGTCGAAGCGCAGCATCCTGGGCCGGGATAGATGAGCCTCCGGTACCGAGCAACAGGACTTTCCCAGCTGACGCAATCGCTTCCACCGCTCGAGAAAACGCATCGCGATTTAGGAGTGCCAAAGTGGAATTAATCTCGGATCGGGCCGCTTCAAACACCCTGTCCACCAGGTCGTGACTGGGCGGGCTGGCGGGCGAATTTTCAGCAATGCGGGCTAGGTCCGAGCGCAACTGATGAAATCCCGTGAAACCGAGCCGCTGGCAGGCACGGACTACAGTGGCCGTAGAAGTCCGAGCTCTCTCCGCTACCCCGGCGGTTGACCATCCGATAACCTCACCGGGACTCTCAAGGAAGACCTGAACCACGCGCCGCTCACTTGGCACCATCCCCGAACTTGCGCTGCGCAGATGCGCCAAGAGGCGGGCAGCGGGCGGGCGGTCACTTCCACGGGCTTGTGTCATGGATTTCATGATAGCCATCCCCGTCTCGGTTCCTCTGTCCGATTGGTTCGATCCACAGGGCGTCAGAACCGACTGTCTATCGACGCTTTGTCATTGTCATTTTCAGAAGTCGGCTGCACTGTCATGCAATTTGATCCATAGAGCTCTGCATTGTCCGTACTTCTCATGAACGGAGACGCCCCGTACATCTCAGAGCCCGGAATACTCTCCACGTCAGAACCGGCGTGGGAGGTAGCCCGCCAGCGGAGTGCTGTCATCAGCGCCTTGGCAGTGGAGGGAACGGTTACGGGGCCAGCTGCTGATGAAGCTGGAACGAAACTGGGAATCTCCCGCCGACACGTGTATAAGCTGCTCAAACGCTACCGACAAGGCACGGGATTGGCGACGGATCTGGCTCCGGGTCGTTCCGGTGGTGGCCGCGGAAGCACGCGGCTACCCAATCCTTCCTGGACGCAGCGCCAGCACAGGCCAGAACGAAACCCACCAAGCCAGCACTACTACCGAGGGCTGACGTTTAGCGCAACAGCCGTTCAAGCTCGTGATTTAGCGGTGAGCTGACAGCAACTCAAGGGACGTTCGGGGATCGACGCCACTTCATTGGATCGATAGAGATTGTCTTGCGACGCATGATATATTTTCGTACATGGTACAAAACCGCACAACCACACAGTTGCGGCGCGGGGTGATCGGACCGTGCATCCTTGTCCTACTTAGCAATGGACCTCGCTTTGGACTCCAGCTCGTCAGAGAACTCGATGCGGGCGGCGGATTACTCTCAAGCCAAGGCACGATCTATCCGCTCCTCAACCGCCTTTACGAAGGTGGGCTCGTGACCAGCCATTGGGAAGTCGATACGGGCGAACGTCCGAGACGCTACTACCGCATCACTGACGCGGGTCGAACGGAAGCGGAAGCGTTTCGCCGTGAATGGGAAGATTTCACGCATTCCGTCGCGAGTGTATTGACTAAATTGACACCCACCAGTGAAGGCGAAGTACGATGACAAACCCAGCAAGCCACCCGTCATTCGAACGATATATGGCACGTTTCGATGAGGAAGCCAGGATTATTCCCAGTTCACGTCGAGTCGTTCTCCGGGCTGAAATCGCTTCTCACCTCTCAGAACTTCTCCCTACCGACGCCACAGCTGAAACTATTTCAGCGGCACTCGCGGATCTCGGTTCTCCGGTGGAGATTGTGAGCCAAGAGCTTGAAGCGAACCCGCCGCCAGCTGCAACAACAACCAGCCGCGCTAGCCGCGTCGCACTGGTCGTGATAGCAACGCTCGCGGTGATTTGGTTGGGTATTGCAACACCGCCGTTAGTTCTAGCCATCTTTACCCCCATGCCGGGTTGGTTTCTCATTGTTTGCGGTGCCGTCGTGGTCATCAGTACCTTCGCATTGAACTTCGTCAGACGACTCCTGCGCCGTTGATTGACCAGACTCGATCGAAAATGAGGACAGAGCTGACTACTTTTGAGCGCATCGAACGTCACGCGATCCTAGAGTTGTGTGACGTTCAGACGAGACACGACCACTCCCCCGCCACGACAACACTTATCTGCTAAATGTTGCAATCACCTCAAGAACCCAAGCATCCTTATCGGGCCGCTGATGCTACGTTCTCTTCAGCTCTGGGAAGCAGGCGCGGCAATATGTCAGATAGTGTCACGACACCTCGGAAGTGTCCGTTGTCCACCACGACGACGAGTTGCTGGCTTGTAGCCCGCATCTGGGCAAGAATCTCGTAGACGGGAGTTTCTCCCGGAAGCGCCAGTGGCGCCCTGACGAACGGTGCAGCAAGGGCGTCCAGCTCATCGAGCAGAGTGTCCCGCACATGGACCACGCCGAGGGCACCCGAGGAGGAGCCGCCGACGAGGATACGCATGTGTCCACTATCCGCAGCTGCCCGCTGCACATCGGCGACGGTTGCATTGTGGGGCACCAAGGTGGGAGTCGCATTGCTGTCGACAAGTTCGTCGAGGCGCAGCGTCTCAAGTTCGATGGCTCC
This sequence comes from Actinomycetales bacterium, assembly GCA_038199985.1. Lineage (GTDB taxonomy): Bacteria > Actinomycetota > Actinomycetes > Actinomycetales > Micrococcaceae > Arthrobacter_J. Next base: position 51,896 of record JBBPYK010000091.1, read on the forward strand.
TTCGAGCTGTTCCTGGAACCCGACATCAAGCATGCCGGAGCGAGCCGACAGTTCGACAAGGTGGCGGATGGTCTCCGCGTTCTGTCCGCCCACGGCGGCGCTCTCTACCGGCTCGACTCCCGATGCCTTGACGAGCTTGTTCGCGATGCTGTTCACCCAGATCAGGAGGGGGCGGAACGGCCAGATAAAAACACGGGATGGGATACCGATGACCTTTGCGGCCGTCTCCGGGTGCGCGATTGCCCACGACTTCGGTGCCATTTCCCCCACGACGAGGTGAATGAACGTGACGATGAGAAGCGATAGAGCGAAGGCGAGCGTGCCCGAAGCCCATTCAGGGATGCCCCAGTTAGAGAACACCGGCCCGAGCCAAGTATCCAGCGCTGGCTTGGTGACTGCTCCGAGGGCAAAAGTGCACGCTGTGATGCCGAGCTGTGCACCGGCCAGCATCAGGGTCAGTTCATTGACGCCCTTGAGTGCCGCGCGGGCGGAGCGGTCCGTTGCCGCCGTCAGCTCGAGGCGGTGCCGTCGCGCTCCGAGCAACGAGAACTCGATGATCACAAAGAACGCGCTGAGCGCGATCAAGATGGCGGTGGCGATGGCCACGATGAATCCATCGCTCATCGGTCGACCTCCACAGTTTTGTCAGTATCCGGCTTACCCGGGTGGGGTCGGGGCCAGCTGTCCGGCTCGTCCAGCGCCGCAGTGTCATTGCCCAGCCTCTCGACCAGGGTCACGCGCACGTCGCTAGGCACGTACCGCTTGATGCTGAGTACCTCAACCTCGAGCAAACGGTGCACCTCGTCGTCGCGCACGAGGTCGGCCGGATCGTCTGGCAATTTGAGGTGTATGATCTCACCCGCTGCCAGCAGGCCACCTCGTTCGGCGATGACCAGCCCGGCCACTGTTTCGTAATCTCCAACGGGGAGTTCATAGCCGATGGTGCGGTGCATCTCGTCGACGTGCACGTCGCCGTTCATGATCCATACGTTCTCGCCGTCTGCTTGGACAGACGGTGCGTCGCCCTCGTCATGCTCGTCCGTGATCTCGCCGACGATCTCCTCGGCGAGATCCTCGAGGGTGAGTACTCCCGCGAACCCACCGTACTCGTCGATTGCGCAGAGGAGTTCGTTGTTGGAGCGGGTGAGTTCAGCCAGGGCATCTGGGAGGCTCGTCCGAGTCGACAGGACTAAGGCCGGCTGCATCAGCTCTAGGACGCTCGCGTGGTGGGGCAGGGTAGTGCCCAGAACGTCAGCAAGCTCCACGATGCCGAGCGGCTGGCTCTCGTGATCCACCACGGGGTATCGGGTGTGCGCACGCGCCATCAGGGCCCGCACTTCCCCAATGGTCGTATCAGGATGAATGGTTGCCACGAGCGACCGCGGAATCATCGCATGCTCGACATCTTGTTCAGGAAATTCCAGGATGCGGTCGAGCATGAGGGAGAGCTCCGCGGGCAGGTCGCCGCTGTTGCGGGAATCGGAGACGATGCGTTCAAGATCCTCGGCGGTCGCGCTGGCTTCGACGTCGTGCACGGGCTCGATACGCAACATCCGGAGCAAAGCGTTCGCGGCGTAATCGAAAATGGCGATGAGCCATCCGAATACGGTGAGGTACAGGGTTGTAGAGCGGGCTAGGCGGCGAGCGAGGGGTTCCGGGTTGGCGATCGCCAGATTTTTGGGGTACAGCTCACCGAGGATCATCTGCACCACGGTGGCGAGCAGCAGCGCGAGCACCGTTCCGATGGTCACACTGACAGCCATGGATACGCCAGCACCGCCCAGGAGTGTTCCAATGGACTCACCGATTAGCGGCTCGGCGACAAATCCTATGAGTAGGCCGGTGACGGTGATGCCCAGTTGGGCTCCGGAGAGCATAAACGACGTGCGCTTCGTCACAGCAAGCGCCCGAGCCGCTGCGGCATCCCCGGCGGCTGCCTGTGCGCTGAGCCGGTTGCGGTCGACCGACATGTAGCTGAATTCCTGAGCCACGAAGTAACCGTTCACGACGATGATCGCCAGGGTGACGACGATACCGACGAGCAAGAGGAGTGTTGCTTCAATCACGACATCATCACCTCTCCACGGTGCAGTGGTGATGATGTCGTGCCTGGCCGGTCGATGGCCTGATAGGCCATGGCTGGTGATCCCACAGTTGTGGTCAACGCCTTTCGAATGAGTTGGAGCCATCAGGATATCCCAGAGTATTTTGCGTTCCTGAGAAAGCGCATGGTCGATGCAGAACTTTGCGCCACTCAGTACCGTTTGGTGATGTGTGCCGCGGATCATGGCCAGCGGGGCGCGCCTTTGGCAGGATGAGAGCATGACCCGAGGAATTTATGTAAGTGCCATGACCCCAGGCTCAGGCAAGTCCCTGATCAGCCTGGGTTTGGCGGACACTCTTCACCGGCACGCAGACAGGATCGGTTTCTTCCGGCCCATTGTTGAGGGCGACGACGTCACCTCGGACCCGATGGTTCAGCTGATGCAGCGCAGCTTCGATCTGTCCCCCTCGGCGTCGCGCGGAGGTCTCACCCGAGCCGAAGCACGGGCGCTGTTGGTGGCCGGGCAACGCGAAGAGATCGACGCCCGCTGCGTGGCTGTTTACAGCGAGATGAGCAGCGAATGCGACGTCATCATCATTGAGGGAACAGACCTCACCGGGCATGACTCGGCGGTGGAGTTCGACCTCAACGCCCGTCTTGCGAACAATCTCGGTGCAATGGTCCTCGCCGTCGTGAATGCAAGGAGCATGACGGTCGCTGAGGCTGCCGACGCCGTGGACGTTGCCCGTAGGGAACTCGTCGCGGCGAAGGCCTCCCTATTGGCGATGATGGTCAACCGCGCCCAGGACGACGACGTCGAAGCCATCCGGGCCGCTGTTCGACCCGGAGCCTCCCGGCGCCCCGTCTATGTGCTGCCTGAACTTGAGGAGATCTCGCGTCCCACTGTCGCTGAGGTGGTCTCGGCCCTGGACGCCCGGCATCTGGCCGGAAGCCCTACCCTGGAACGCGACGTTGTCTCCATCAAGGTAGCCGCCATGAGCGCGAGCAATTTCCTTGCAGCCCTCAACGACGGCTCGCTGGTCATCACCCCCGGGGACCGCGCCGACATCATGCTGGCAACTCTGGCCTCATCGCTCTCCCCTGATGCCCCCGTCCCGGCCGCTTTGCTGTTGACCGGCGGGCTGACACCGGATCCTCATCTGCTGCCCATGCTCGCGCAGGCCCCGTTCCCCGTCCTCTCCGTTGATGACGACACGTACACTGCCACCCGCAAGATCAGCGACGTGCGCGGCGAGATCGCAACGGGCATGCCAAGGAAGTCTGCCGCAGCTCTGGGCATCTGGTCTCGCGGCGTGGACCAAGTGGAGATATTGGAACGGCTGGAACTTCCCCGCCCCATGAAGATGACTCCGCTGCGCTTCCTGCATGAGCTGATCGAGCGAGCCAGGTCTCACCGCCGGACCATCGTCTTGCCGGAGGGGCTGGACCCACGTATCCTCCGGGCCGCGGAAATCCTGCAGCGGCGAGACGTCTGCGATCTCGTGGTTTTAGGCCCCGAAGGACAGATCCGTGAGTTGGCGGCTAGCCAAGGGATAGATATTTCCGGGCTGACACTGATTAATCAGGCCGCATCTGAGCTGCGTGAAAAGTATGCGCAGGAGTACGTCCGGCTGCGCTCACACAAGGGCGTGACTCTCGACGAGGCACGCGAACGCATGCTCGACGGCGCCTACTTCGGCACCATGATGGTGCAACTTGGCGAAGTGGACGGGATGGTCTCCGGGGCCGCGAACACCACGGCCAACACCATCCGGCCCTCACTGGAGTTTGTCCGCACGCGCGAGGGTGTGAAGATCGTATCCTCCGTGTTCCTGATGCTCCTTCAAGACCGAGTCCTCGTTTATGGAGACTGTGCGGTGAACCCGGACCCGAGCAGCGAGCAGCTCGCCGACATCGCCATTGCCTCCGCTGAGACTGCCGTGCAGTTTGGCGTGGACCCCCGGATCGCGATGCTGTCCTACTCCACGGGCGCATCCGGTTCAGGCGGGGCCGTCGAAAAGGTTCGGCGGGCCACCGAAATCGTGCGGGAATCGCATCCGGACCTGGCCGTTGAAGGACCAATTCAGTACGACGCCGCCGTGGACGTTTCCATTGCAGCCTCCAAAATGCCGGACTCTGAGGTGGCCGGACAAGCCACTGTTTTCATCTTCCCTGACCTGAACACGGGCAACAACACGTACAAAGCGGTCCAGCAATCAGCGGGCGCCGTCGCAGTCGGCCCCGTTCTGCAGGGTCTGCGGAAACCAGTCAACGATCTGTCGCGAGGGTGCACGGTAGAGGACATCGTCAACACTGTGGCCATCACGGCAATTCAGGCACAAGAGAGTTCCAAGGAGAGCACATGCTGATTCTCATCATCAATTCCGGTTCCTCATCTCTCAAATACCAGGTTCGCGACACCAGCGATGATTCCGTTCTCACCGAAGGCCTCATTGAACGGATCGGCGAATCCGACGTAACAGACCACGCGCAGGCCCTCGATCAAGTGGATCAGGAACTGACGCGAGTTCTCGGTAAGCGTGCACTCGACGCGGTAGGGCACCGCGTGGTGCACGGCGGTGAGCGGTTCGGCGAACCGGTCCTGATCAATAACGAGATCACACGAGCCATTGAGCGCCTCAACCCGTTGGCGCCTCTGCACAACCCTGCGAACGTCTTGGGCATCAGAGCCATCACCAAGAAGTGGCCCAAGTTACCGCAGGTGGCGGTATTCGACACCGCGTTCCACAAGACCATGCCAGAGCACGCCTGGCGCTACGCCATCCCCGATCAGTTGTACCGGAAGTACGGAATCCGCCGCTACGGTTTTCATGGAACGTCGCACGAATACGTATCTCGGCATGCGGCGATGCTGCTGGGCCTGAATGCCGAGGAATTCAACGGCATAGTGGCTCATCTGGGCAACGGCGCCTCGATCACGGCAGTTTCCGATGGCAAAAGTATTGACACGTCCATGGGCTTCACGCCGCTTGAGGGCTTGGTCATGGGGACGCGGTCCGGCGATATTGATCCGTCAATCCTGATGTTCCTGGCGCGTGAGGGGTATTCCACCGAGGATCTGGATCAGCTCCTGAACCGGGACTCGGGGCTCAAGGGTATGGCGGGTAGTAATGATATGCGCGCCACCCAAGAGGCAGCAGCCGACGGCGACGAGCAGGCCGCGGTTGCGTTGGCAGTGGCGTCGTACCGGCTGGCAAAATACATCGGCGCGTACCACGTGGCCGTTGGCGGAGCTCAAGCCCTCGTCTTCACCGCCGGTATCGGCGAGAACTCGTGGCACTTCAGAGAGTCAGTCGTCGAGCGGCTCGGCGCACTGGGCATCAGCCTCGACGACGCAGCCAACCGCAAGAAGAGCAATGAACCACGCGAAATCAGCACCGAGGACTCGGCGTTCCCCATCCTGGTAATCCCCACCGATGAAGAGGCCGCGATCGCGGAGGCAACTGCCGCCGTCGTACGAAGGCAGTCACCTGGCAGGCACGTCATTTCGTAAGCGTCGAAGAGGTACCGGACCCAAAAATTCAGGAACCAACCGACGCCATCATCAAGATCAGTTCAACCGCGATCTGCGGCTCCGACCTACACCTCTATGAGGTGCTCAGCCCGTTCATGACCCCCGGAGACATCATCGGCCACGAGTCCATGGGAACCGTGGAAGAAATCGGCTCAGGCGTAAACAACCTCACCGTCGGAGACCACGCAGGTCCGAGATCAGGGCAGCGGCGCCGCCATGTTTGACTACTCACAGCTATACGGCGCAGTCTCCGGCGGGCAGGCACAATACCTGCGCGTACCTCACGCGGATTACGGCCCCATCAAGGTAGGCAGCGAACTCTCCGATGACCGCTACCTTTTCCTCTCAGACATCATTCCCACCGCTTGGCAGGGCGTAAAGTACGCCAACGTGCCCGACGGCGGCACCCTCACCGTTTACGGACTTGGCCCGGTGGGACAGTTTGCGGCACAAGCAACTCAGCGTGCGCATGGGTCAGTGCAACGTCAAGAACTGGATCGACGACGTTCTGCCGATGGTCGAAGACTCTGCGGACCCACTGGGCACCGGAGATCTGGTGACGCACCGCGTAGGCATCGACGAAGCGCCTGCTATGTATGAGACGTTCCAGAAGAAGCAGGACGGCTGCATCAAAGTTGTGCTGGAGCCCAACCGTTGAGCCACTCGTGAAGGCTCGTTCCGATGAGGACGAAAAGGGTCGGAGGGCCCCTCTCATATGTCCATAGTGCGGGTGCTCGGAGTATTAAGGCCATGACCGTGTTCCTACTCGATGACCACGAGTTGGTTCGCTTGGGGCTCTCGGTCCGGAAGGAACTTGCGCAGGCTCTGAATGCTGAGCCCTGCTGCAAACAGGCGAGCCAACGCGTTCCAGAACCGTGTCGAGATCGATGTCTTCGGCCATGGCAGCAAACGCCGCTAGCAAATCACCTATACCGGCAGGTGTTCCGGAAGCCAGAGAGTTCTCGTCCATAATCGGGGATGCTTACTCAAAGGTGTTAGCACTCGAAGCTCCCTGCTGTCATGCCCGACTAGTACGTCGCCACTAGGGCCAAAGGGCCCTAGTGGCTGTTGCGGAGCTTTGATAGTGTCACAGTATGGAAGCTGAACCCACACCTACGAGGATCCTTACCGATAACGAGTGCTGGGCATTCCTACGAGACGCACCAGTTGGGCGTCTTGCGCTCTGCGTCGATGGCCAACCGGAGATTTTCCCCCTGAACTTCGTCGTTGACCATGGAACTATCGTTTACAGAACATCAGAGGGCACCAAGTCACACGCTGCGGAAAAATCACCAGCAGCCTTGGAAGCAGACGGCTTAATTTCGGGTGACACCGTTGGAAGTGCCGAAGAGGAGGGCTCGCATCAAGAAACTGTGTGGAGCGTTGTGGTCAAAGGTAGGACCGATACCATCGCCGTGACCTCAGAGCTCATAGCCAGTGTGCGCTTGCCGTTACATCCTTGGGAAAGTGGGCGGAAAGACCGGTTTATGCGCCTTGTTCCAGAATCAATCAGTGGTCGAGCGTTCACACCAACCACCACATCCAATGCTGATGCCGCAGCGTCACAGTCGCCTACACCTCAGGCGCGCGACGAATAACCACCCTCAAGGAAGGAAGCGTCGTGCTCAGCGGCGAAGGCTCCACGCCCACGCAATAAGCGGCGCTTGAAGCGGCAGACGCACCGCATGAATCAGACGGTCCCTCCGGGATCCTCGTGGCCCAAAAGCCCGATGCAAGCCACTGAAGTGAGCAGCCGTAAAACCGGTGAACATCACCGCGGTGGCAACTGCCGCCGTCGGGCGTGTGGCCGGGATCAAGAGGCCCACGGCCGCAGCGACCTCGGGAACGGCGGTGACCGCGACCCATCGCTCCCTGGTCATGACGCCAAACCGGCCGTCCTTATCGGTGCAGAGGCTGCGCGGCACCACCGAATAGTAGAACTTGGGCTGAAGCCGGTGATTAACCGCTGAGACTGCGAGGAGAGCGGCGAGGCCCGCAGCAGACAGAGCTTGACGGTTCATGGCGGCTACTTTCTATCGGGACGGGGGCTCATCAGTCTTCGGGGTCCTGCTTGATGCCATGCATGGCATCAGCTGCCCGAACAAGCGCCAGATGGGAGAAGGCCTGCGGGAAATTACCCGCCATCCGCATCTCTTCGGTGTCGTACTCTTCACTCATCAAGCCCAGTTCATTGCAATACCCCACGAGTTTAATCATGAGCTCATCGGCCTCGTCGTAGCGGTTGGACCGGGCGTACTGCTCCACCAACCAGAACGAGCAGGCCAGGAACGGGTATTCTTCCCCGGACAATCCGTCCATACCGCTCTCCGTGCGGTAGCGCAGAATCAGACCACTATCGAGGACCAAGTCCTTCTCCAGCCGCTTGACCGTGGAAAGCATCAGCTCGTCGTCGTAGTCAATGAAACCCACCTGCGGCAGTTGCAACAACGAGGCGTCCACATGAGTAGAGCCGTACGTTTGCGTGAAGGAACCAATGTCACGGTTATAGCCGTGCTCCATAATTTCCTCGTGCAGCGCGTCCCGGAGCTTCTTCCACTTCTCCGCCGGGCCTTTCAGCCCGTGATCGAGAACTGCACGAACTCCACTGTTCAGAGCCGCCCACATCATGACCCTCGAGTGGGTGAAGTACTGCTTTTCTCCCCGCATCTCCCAGATGCCGTGGTCCTTCTGATCGTAGTTTTCTTCCACATACGTCAGGAGAGCCCGCTGGAGCGGCCAGGAGAAATCATCCTCCTTGACGCCCAACTCACGCAGCTTCTCCAGCGCCACCATGACTTCGCCCACGACGTCGGCCTGATATTGGGTGACCGCACCGTTTCCAACCCGGACCGGTGTGGAATCCGCGTAGCCCGGCAGGTGCTTGAGCTCGAGCTCCGGCAAGCGCCTTTCCCCCGCGACCCCGTACATGATCTGCAGGTCTGCGGGATCCCCAGCAATGGCGCGCAACAGCCAATTCCGCCACTGCAGGGCCTCCTCCTGCAGACCGTGGGTCATCATGGCCGTAAGTGTGAGCGCCGCATCGCGCAACCAGCAGTATCGATAGTCCCAATTGCGTTCTCCGCCGAAAGTCTCCGGCAAAGAGGTGGTCGCCGCGGCAACGATGCCGCCCGTATCCTCATGCGTCAAAGCCCGCAGGACCAGTAGAGAGCGCTGCACGATCGCATCGAACCGGCCACGCTCCACACAGCTGGCGCTCCAACCCTGCCAGTAACTGACGGTGTCCTTCAGCATCTGATTGACGTCGATCATTCGGGGCGGCTCACGATGAGACGGGTACCAGACCAGTTCCATGTCGTAGCTCTGGCCCTGCTCCACGGTGAATACACCGATGTGGCTGTGCCCCGATGCCTTAGGCAAATCCGGTGCACGTAGCACCAGCGCGTCAGGGCCCGCAATGGCCAGCAGGAGTTTGCCGTCGTCGTCGTGCGTTTTGCTCATCCAGGGCAGGATGCTTCCGTAACCGAAGCGAATTTCAAGTTCGTGGCCCATGGTGACACGTCCGCGGATGCCTTCGACGCGGCGGATCACTGATGCACGGCGGTCCCCCACCGGCATGAATTCGGTGACGAGCGCTTCCCCGCCATCCGTCCGCCAATGTGTCTGGAGGACGAAGGTGCCTTCGACGTAGGTGCGGCTAACGACCGTGGCACCGTTTTCCGACGACGGCGCCAGGAGCCATCGGCCGTGGTCTTTGGTGCCCAAAAGAGCAGCGAAAGAGGATCCCGAGTCATACCGAGGGAAGCATAGCCAGTCCATGCTTCCATCCCGGGACAACAGGGCACCCGTGTGCAGGTCCGAAATGAGCGCGTAGTCCTCGATTGGAGATGCCATGAACATACTCAATCACATCGGCGGTCATCCAGCGCGCTCATCCTGACGGTCTGGGCGGCGTGACAGCTCATCCAGCTGCGACCGGACTCTGGCTGGGTAGTCCGTGGTGATTTCTTGCACGCCGATGTCGTGCATCAGCTGGACGTCGGCTGGTTCGTTCACAGTCCACACGCGCACACTCCTACCGCTGGTGATCCATTCTCGGACACGATCTGGATGATCGCGCACGTAGTCCACCCCAGGCCCCGCGACGCCGACGACTCCCTCCCGAATCATGCCCTCACCCTCTTTCAATGCACGACGCAACAGCGTCATGACTGCACCCGCCGTGATGAGGTCGAAACGGATTTCTTCCTTCACATCTTCCGGGTTGACGTCCGCGACGAGCTGGCACAGAGAACGTGGTGGAACTCCGTATTCCAGCAGATGTTTCGTGGCATCGGGATTGAAGCTCATGAAGTGAACGGTGATGTTGTCGACGACGGATGTCTCAGCGTTCCAGCCCTGACTCGTCAGGAACTCTAGGACTTCCTCCTCCAAACGCATCCCAAAGGGGCTTGGGTGCTTGAGTTCAATGGCGAGCTGCAGCGGACGTCCAGCCTCACGGGCAAGATCAAGTAACTCTTCAAGCGTGAGGAACTGTTCTGACGGCGCACCCAACTCGGGCGGGATGTAGGCACCTTTCCACGAACTGAAGTCCAGTAACCGCAGCTCATCGAGCGTATGGTCCTCCACGTCACCCGTCCCGTTAGACGTACGGTCGAGGGTGTTGTCATGAATGCAGACCAGAACTTCATCGCTGGTCAGGTGGACGTCGCATTCAAGTCCGTCCGCCCCCTCCGCGAGTGCCTGCACATAAGCGGCACGGGTGTGTTCCGCATACTCACCGCTGGCGCCGCGGTGAGCGAAGATAGTGGGCGTCATGGAGTTAAACCTACGCCAAGCGATCTGCGCCATACCGCGTTGACTGTCAGTAAGAAGTGGTTAACTTGGACCATGCCTGAAACCGTGCCGGCCCAGGAGTGGTTGTGAGCGCACCCTTGTCCGCTGCGGACACCGTCCGTGCCACTGCCCTTGGCCGAATGAAGTTAGTGGCCACTTTGCTGTTGGCAGGGATGGCCGTGGTTTTCGTCGTCGCGTTCGCTTTGGAAGACACTTATCCGTGGCTGATCTACGTCCGCGCTGCAGCCGAGGGTGGCATGGTGGGCGCTCTGGCGGACTGGTTTGCGGTGACGGCGTTGTTCCGTCACCCCATGGGCCTCAAGATCCCTCACACTGCGATCATCCCGCGACGCAAAGATCAGATCGGGGCATCTCTGGGCAGCTTCGTGGAGGAGAACTTCTTGTCCGAGGCGGTGGTGGAGGAAAAAGTCCGATCTTTGAAGATAGCGGAGGCGTCTGGGGCTTGGCTCTCCCGTCCCGTGAACGCTGACCGCGTGGCCCGTGAGGGCGCGGCCGCTATTCGTGCAGCGTTTGCCGTGCTGGATGACCAGGTAGTTCAGGATGTTCTGGAATCGATGTTCCGGAAGCACGTTCTCAGTCCTCAGTGGGGGCCTCCCGTGGGCCGTCTTGCCGAACGCGTTTTCGACGATGGTCATCATCACCGGCTGGTGGATCTGCTCGTGGACCGCGCCGAGGAGTGGATGGCCGCGAACCACGATGCCGTCACCGGACTGGTCGCCGAGCGGAAACCCCATTGGGTGCCGGGCTTTGTGGACGGGCTGGTTGGCGAGCGCATCTACACGGAGTTGAGTAAATTTGTGCGGGCTGTCCAGCAGAATCCAGACCACCAGGTACGGCAGTCGATCGATGCCTGGCTCAAAACGTTGGCACAGGATCTTCAACACGATCCATCGGTCATGGCGAAGGCCGAGGACATCAAGGAGCAGTTGGCCAACGATCCTCGCGTGTCAGAGCTGATGGCCCGAACGTGGACCACGATCAAGGAGTCGCTGCTCGACTCGGTCAGTGACCCGGGCAGCGAACTCACCCGAAACTTCACGGCCGCCGTCCGAGACTTTGGCCAGCGTCTTACGACGGACCGTCCGCTCGCGGCAAAGGTCAACGGCTGGATTTCCGACGGAGCCAGCTACCTGGTGCGCACTTACCGCAGCGATATCGCTGCGGTCATCTCGGAAACTGTGGGGCGATGGGACGGAGTTGAAACGTCCAGGAAGATCGAGCTTCAGGTGGGCCGTGACCTGCAGTTCATCCGCATCAACGGCACGGTAGTTGGCGCCATAGCGGGGCTCGCTATCTTCTCAGTGGCGCACGCGGTCTTCGGGTAGTTAGGTCGGTGGCGTTTACTTCCTGAACCTCTCAATAGGGGCATCGAGGTCATGGATGAGTTCGCCCGGGATGGTTTCCGGAGCTGGCCCGAATGCTTCGCGGGTGGACCTGATGACGCCTTTGCCCATGAGGTGATTGCCTGCGCCGCCCACCGCTGCGCCGATGCCGAAGGGGATGACGCGTCCCAGCATGGCGGTGCCTTGTTTGGCCAGGAACTTCTTCAGGAACCGGCTGCGGATCCGGCGTCCGATGCCGCCCATCATGCCACTGGGCATACTGCTTCCGAGCACATTCCCCCAGTGTTGCGTGGCATGGCCGGATGATCCGGAAAGTGTCTGCATGAGCGCGCTGCCCTCTTCCCCCAGCAATACTGCCATGACCAGTGTTTTGGCGCGCTCCGGATCCGCCGTCTGCACGCCATGGAGCTCGGCGATGGACTGCGCATAGAGAGCGGTAGCCTCAAGGAAACCAACGACGGCGACGCCGGACAGCCCCAGCGCAGCGACAGTGCCAACAGCGGGAACGGCCGCCGTCGCACCAACCGCTGCACCGCTGGTGGTGACGGCGGCGAGATAGCTGCGCTCAAGTTTTTTAGAGAGTTCGGCGGCGCTGGCGTCCGGATGCTTTTTGCGTAACCGGCGGATATTCGACAGAACTGCGGGGCGTTGAACATCGACTGCCCGCTCCAGGACGCGTTGGACGCCGGCCTTGGGCTTGCCCTCGTTGTCGAAGATGGCGCTGCGTGCGGCTTTCTCGGCGGCCGTGGGTTTTTTCTCCCTGGACATAAATCCTCCTGGTGGGCTGAGCTCCTGTAGAGAAACAACGAAGGCCGGAAGCATGCGCTTCCGGCCTTCGCATCGACGTATCTACGTCAGACGACTATACGATATCGCGGTATTACGCGCGGCGCTTGGAGATGAATCCCCAAACAACCAGAACGATGAGCGCGCCGATAACGGACCATAGGATTGACATGAAGTTGAAGCCACCGGTATCTGCACCGAAGAGCGCTCCCCCGATGAATCCGCCCAAAAGAGCACCAATGACACCGAGGATCAGAGTTGCGATCCAGCCGCCACCCTGCTTACCGGGAAGAATCAACTTTGCGATGGCACCAGCCACCAACCCCAACAGAAGGAAGACTAGAAAATCAACCATGATTACTCCTCTACTTGTGATGACAAAACATTTTCCGCCCGAGTGGGCAGAAGGTGAAGCGACGTATCACTCTATAAGCATACTTGTGGACTTGGCAAAATGCTCAGCTTTTTGGGGGCAAGTTTCTATCTGAACATGTTAGGCACGGGCCAGAACAAAACAAGCCACTCGACGACGACGCTGGCATCGGGTAGACCACTTCCACCCCAACCGACAGTATGCTGTGAAGTGCACGACATGCCCGCTAGTCACTAGAATCAGGGAGCACAATATGAGAATCGGCACTTCCATTGTCTTGATTGCGCTCGGCGCAATTCTCGCATTCGCGGTTGCAGACATGATCAACTTCATCGACCTCACCCTCGTTGGATACATTTTGATGGGTGTAGGAGTCCTTGGCCTTGTCATCTCCCTGTTGATGAATGCACCTCGCCGCCAGCGTCGCACCACTGAGTCTCGTACCGTTCAAGATCCTGGCACGGGCGAACGGGTCACCCGGCACGAGACCCGCGACGACCTCTAAACACCGCACCTCACAATCCCAACAAGGCGGGAGGAAATCCCGTTCGGAAGGACGAGATGGAGAAGTTTGCGGGGATGGGCATCTGCCCCGGCCAGGTGATTGGCCCTGTCTACCAAATGGCCCCTGCCGTCGAGGCTCCCGATGAGGGCGAAACCTGGGACCGCTCCGGGACGAGTGTAGAAGCCGAGCTAGCCAGGCTGACGAACGCAGCCCAAGCGGTTCAGGCCGAACTGCATTTGCGAGCGGGTACAGCAGAGGGCGACGCCAAAGCTCTTCTCGAAACGACGGCGCTCATGGCAGCTGACCCGATGCTGTTGCAATCAGCCAACGCTGAGATTATTGCCGGGGTCAGCGCAGAGCGGTCCATTTGGGAAGCTGGCAGCCAGGTCGGAGAGATGCTCAAAGGACTGGGTGGTTACATGGCCCAACGCATGCCGAATGTCCTGGACGTACGTTCGCGAATAGTCGCAGAGTTGCGCGGTCAACTGGCCGCGACAATACCCCACCCGGGCGTGCCTTTCATTCTTGCGGCCACGTATCTGGCACCGGCCGATGCTTCCACCCTCGATCCCGCCATTGTCATCGGCATTGTTACGACGTCCAACGAGCCACAGTCTGAGAGCTTTGTGCTCGCCAAGAACCTTGGCATTCCGACCGTTGTTGGAGCTCGGGGCGCAGAGGCGCTGGACGACGGCACCGAGATTTATTTGGACGGGATCTCCGGCGAAATTATCCGGGATCCGAGCGAGGCTGAGCGCGCCGCCGCCTCATTGTGGGCAGGGCGCGGAGGGGGACCAGTCACCCGTTCGTTGTGACTGGTCCCCGGCCTGTGCCCGAGCGGGCCTTGCACGGTGAAATAGCGTGATGACAGCAACCCACCCGCCGCCATCACGCGTTCCCCCGCTGTAATCCCTCGACCCCCCATTACCTTCAATGGTTCGTGGACGTTACACATCCATAATCTACAGCTTTTAGTATGAATTTGTAACAAAGCTGCCTAACAGTTGGGTAACGCTTTGGGGCGCTCGGTCCGTTCTGCGATAAGGCGGGCAACAACAAAAAGGATCAGACCAACTGTCAACAAAAACGCTGCACCGAACGGAAGGATGACATCCCAGATGCCCTGCACCAACCGGAGCTCCCTGGCGATCTCATAGCACGTCATGATGGAAAAGGCCGTTGCTAAAAAGGCCGCAGCGACCCTAGTGAACGCCGCAGCGCTTTTTGATGCTGCGCACGAGGCCGCCGGCCATATCAAACAGGCTGCCACAAACGCGGGATAAATTCGGCCGACTCTGCCGTACCACTGCACCGATTCCTGGCTGCCGTAATCGTGGAGCCCCACCGACGACTGCGGCAGATCGCTGATGAAGAAGAATACGATGGCCAGCACGGCGCACGCACCGAGGACAACAAGGCCAACAGGTCCAACTATCAGTCGGCCGGCCCAAGGGGCACTGAACGCCTTGGCCATCTTGACGCCGAAAATGAGGAAAACAGTGAACACCACAAAGCGGATCACGAGGTTGGCGTGATTCTGACCGCCTAGGGCACCGTCCACGACCAGGTAAATAGATTCGATACTCAAAGCAACGCCGAGGAGCATGAGGGCAAGAGCAATAAATATGCTGTTGCTTCTGCCTTCGATAGTGGGCTTCAACCGGATCAGCAGCCCTACGAAGACCACTCCGAGCACCACATACTTGATCACATCTGGGCTCATCCCAGAACCTCCCAGACTTCACGACTGCGTCCTTCGTCCCGCTCATGCTTCCTGACGACCCTGGCCATTTCCTCAACTCTCCCTTGGGCCAGTGCCACCAGCTCGCCATCACTCAACTGCTTAAGAGCGGCGCATCGACCACCGCTCGCCCACCCGCCCTCTTCTGGCGTGAGGACACCAGTGGCAACAAGACCGCTGGCCAATGACACGTCAGACAGTCGAGCAGAGATCACCGCTAGTTGAGGGCTCAGCCGGTTTGCGCTGACGGCCGCCGAAATGTTCTGTGGCGCAACTCCGCTCACATTTACCACGGCCTGCCGAAGATCCCCGCGGTCAACGGCCTCAAGCCACATCCGCACCGACGCTGCATGTGGAAAAGCCCCAAGGTGGGCCCCAGAAGGATCCTCAACGCTGGCCCGGCTTCGCTGAACCAGATACTCCAGCACATCCAGGTGTGAAACCTGGCTCAGGAACTCGGCCGTTGTCGGCTCACGAACCCCCGCAGCCAGATCACTGAACTGATCAAAGTACGACAACTCGTTCACAGGTGAGAGACCGAGGCCCCGGGCAATCGCCACGACCGCCGAAACACTCACCTTTCCGCGCACTAGTTGCTGGGCTAGCGTGGTCCTCTTGAAACCAGCCTTTCGACACAGCTCAGTCAAGTTGGTTTCAGGCGCAACGTTGAGTCGCCAACGTTGGAAAGACTTGGCCGGAACAGTCATGAAGCCTTCCGATTGGACGTGGACTACCAGCATGCAACTATACTGGCTTCACTGGCCCCGCCTTCTGCTGTCCCCCCATACGTAGAAGGCGGGGTCAGCTTGTGTCTGGACCTAATTGGCTACGTAATCCTGATACTCCGGATGCTTCTGAAACCACTTGGCCACGTAGGAACACGTTGGCTTGACCAGATCACCTGTCGAGACAGAGTCAGAAACTGCCCCCTTGGTCAACTGGCCCGCCAGGCCCTGACCGGAAAACTTGTCCTTGACTTCGGTGTGCACAAAATCCATGTACCCCTCGCCCTGACGAAATTCAATGAACCCGGCCACTTCGCCGTCCACCGTGATCTCATACCGGTTCTGCTCTTCGTTTCTCGTTACTGTGTTTTGCTCACTCATACTGCGAGCGTCCCACTTGTGTCCGTTTGTGACAAGATCGCCACGTAGTCGTGACACCGCGCGCGGCTCAAGCCCGGTTAGCCTTGTGGAATGAAGTCGCCAATCGAGAAGTTCCTTGAGGACGTCCACCACGACACCCTGACAATAGACGGTGGAGAACCGGCGTCGTACATCCCAGAACTGGCTACTGTGAATCCGGATCTCTTTGGCATCGCGTTGGCAACCGTGGACGGGTACGTCTACGAGACCGGAGACACACGCGAGAATTTCAGCATTCAGTCCATCTCGAAGCCCTTCACCTACGCACTGGCGCTGGAGGACATCGGCTTTGAGGCAGTGGATGAAAAGATCGATGTGGAACCCTCCGGAGACTCATTCAACGAGATCTCCCTGGAACCCGGTACCGGCCGGCCCATGAATCCGATGATCAACGCGGGCGCCATCGCAGCCGTCTCGCTGGTCCGCGGAGGTACTAACGGCTCACGACCGACCCGCATCCTGAACGCCTACTCCTCCTACGCGGGACGGGACCTTGACATTGATGACGACGTCTTCACCTCCGAACTCGTCAACGGCCACCGCAATCGCGCCATCGGCCACATGCTGCGCAATTTTGGCATTCTCGAGACGGACCCCAACCCGGTCCTGAAGGACTACTTCATGCAGTGCTCAGTCCAGGTGGACTGTCGGGACCTCGCAGTGATGGCCGCAACTCTGGCCAACAACGGGGTGAATCCCGTCACCGGGCAGCGCGTCATGGAAGTGGACGTCGTCGAGCGCGTACTCAGTGTTATGACCACCTGCGGCATGTACGACGCCGCCGGTGAATGGGTGACGAGCGTTGGGATGCCAGCCAAATCTGGCGTCGGCGGCGGTATCATCGCCGTCCTCCCCGGCCAGGTGGGGCTCGCCGTCTTTGCACCGCCGCTGGATGCATTCGGCCACAGTGTGCGCGGCATGTCCGCCTGCGAACGCATCTCCCGTGAACTGGAGTTGCACTTTGTTCGCGCTGGCAGGACCGGCCGATCCACAGTACGCAGCAGTTACCCCATCACCAGCGCGCCCTCTGGTATTCGACGCAATGATGAATCGGCAGAAGTACTCGAGGAGCATGGACACCGAGCCAAGGTGCTCGAGCTCCAGGGCGATCTGCTCTTTGCTGGAGCGGAAGCAATGGTCCGAGCGATTACCGAACTACCCTTCGAGGTGGAACACATAGTCCTCGACATCCGCCGGGTGGACGAAGTAGCCGACATCAGTCTCCGCATGCTCGTATCTGCTTGGCAGGAACTAAAAAATGAGAGTCGTACGCTCCTCCTGGTAGATCCGGAGTCAAAGCTTGCCACCCACCTGGAGTCGACAACAGAAGACGACAAATCACCGGTGCCCGTTTTTGACACCCGCTCGGGCGCCGTCGAATGGTGCGAGTCCACACTGATTCGTCGATACGGGAATGAGCTCTGCCAACCGTCGAGAGTTGAAGCCCGCAACAGCCCCGCACTGGCAACCATGAGCGAAGCCAACGCCAAAGCACTCCAGGAACTCATGGTGGAACGCACCTACGACGGCGGGGACATCATTCGGCGTGTGGGGCAAAAGTTTGGCGGTGTCCACTTCATCGAGTCCGGAACCGTGGCCGGCTATCTGAGGGACACCTCAGGCGACCGGGTCCAGACAGCCAAGCTCTCCGCCGGCATGACGTTCGGCGAACTGGCCCTAGGCAGCGAGGACCGTCAAGAGACAACGGTAAAAGCAGTGGGCAAAGTATCGATCAAGCTGCTCGAAGCAGCAACAATCGACACACTGGAAGAGGAGAACCCCCGGCTATCCGTCGCACTCTGGAAAGCCCTCACCAGAGACGCTTACGTCCGAGTTGATCAGCAACTGCGTGAAATGGCCGTCAGGACCCGAGACTGATCCCGCCCTCCGCGGTATTGAACGCGACCTCTAAATCCTCCACCGACTGCGCGTACGCACCGCGGTCCGCCCGGCGGTTGCGGGCACGCGTAGCCCGCTTGAGCGCCCGGATCACAGCCGCGACCTCGGGCACCCGCGCGTCCGTCAGTTCCGGATGATCAATGGCCAGCGCCGGATCCAGTTCGTAGGCAGTCCATCGCGACACGACGACGTCGTGCCGTTTCTCCAACTCTCGCCAACGGGCATCGGTCAGTGACTGACGCAGGTCCGCCCGACGTCGCCGGTAGTTCCTCGCGAGCCACCAGCTCGACGCGCCTGTACAGGCAGCAGCAATCCCGACCCCTACGGCGGCCAGCCACGGTTCGGCGACGGCAAGCCAGACCACTTCGACGATCAGCGCGGTGACGCCTACAAACCCATACCAAAAAATGGCATCCCCACCATGTTGTCGCGAGGCGGCAACATTAACCGCAGCAGCCGTGCCAACCGCCGTCAAGGCAATGGCAATGCCAGCTATCAACAAAACCAGCATGTCCACGGCCCTTCATCTTGCGTTGACAGTTGTGCGTCAACCGTCCTGCTTCTTCTCACGATCCTGGCGTTCCCGTTGTTCCCTCTGCTCCCTCAATCCTTCCACGAAATCCCGTCTCGGATTCTCGACGGCGGACAGCGATGAGACATTCGGTTTAGCCACGGCGTCCGTCAACCATCGGGTGACGACCCGCCACTTGCGGTTAAAAGTGGGCAGCGCCATACCGTGATATCCCCTGTGTGCCAGCCACGCTGGCAGCCCTCTGAGCTTCAGACCACGAATGTTGGCAGCGCCTTTGCCCACGCCAAACTCGGCCAGAGCACCCAGTGATTTGTGCCGGTACTCCTGAATCTCTTCACCGCGTATAGCGGCAGCAATATTTCGGGCAAGCAGCTTCGCCTGCCGGACAGCGTTCTGTGCATTCGGCGGGTAATAGGCGGGCTGTTTCTCCTCGGTGAGATTGAGAATCTGCGCGTTATCGCCGGCAGCCCAGGTACCTTCCACCACGGATTCGTCCTCGCGGATCACCTGCATTCTGGTGTTCGCATTGACGTGTCCCTTGGGTCCACGCGGAACATCGGTCTTGTCCAACACGGGGTTCGGGGTGACACCGGCTGTCCAGACAATCAACCCGGACGGTAATTTGTCGCCGTCGCTCAGTTCCACCACCGCGTCCTCACAGGACTTCATGGTGGTTTTCAACCGAACATCGATTCCGCGCTCACGCAACCGATGGAGGGTCCATTCCGAGAGCTCTGGGCCAACTTCCTGAGCAACCCGGTCCAGGGCCTCGACGAGTACCCATTTGAGGTCTTTCTCCTCCAGCTCCGGATAGTCCTTGATAGCCGTCTTGGACAGGTCAAGAAGCTCTGCCATGGCCTCCACGCCGGTGTACCCTCCACCAATGAAAACGAAGGTGAGCGCCCGCCGTCGTACTTCCGGATCCGATGTAGCTGCTGCCAGGGCAATGTTGTTCAGCATGGTGTTGCGTACATAGTCCGCCTCCTCAATGGTTTTGAAGCCGACGGCGTGCTCCTCAAGACCAGGGGTGGGAAACACCCGGGTGATAGCGCCCAGAGCAAAAACAACGTGATCATAGGTCAGAGTCTCGCGTTTGCCACCCATCAATACCGCCTCGGCCGTACGGCCCTCGCAGTCCAGGCTGGCCAGCTCTCCCCGAAGAACGTGACACTTCTTCAACGTCCGGCGGAGGTTGACCGCAACGTCGCTCGAAAGAACGTGACCGCCAGCGACCTCGGGCAGTAGTGGCTGATACGTCATATACGGGTTTGGCTCAAGCACCGTGATATCCAGCGGTAGATTGCCTAGTTGCTTCTGGAGGCCCCATGCCGTGTACAAGCCCACGTATCCGCCGCCCAGAATGAGAACTCGGGTCTTCTCGGATGAAGTCATGTGTCCGCCTTCCCTCGACTAAATGCTGTCCGACCGACGAGTAGCTTTGAGATCCGTACCTGCCGACCCTTAAACCCAGTCTGCCCATTCCAGCCGTCAAGAACAAGGGCAGCACCCTTACTATCGGACGTTTGTGGAGTTGATCGCGTGGCTCAAGTTTGGCCCTGAGCATTCCGGACTAGGCGCTTAACGAGAAAGATCCCGGAACACGTGAACCGTGTTCCGGGATCTTTCTCGTTGCTCGGAGGGTGGGCCCTGCGGGGCTCGAACCCGCGACCCACGGATTAAAAGTCCGATGCTCTACCAACTGAGCTAAAGGCCCTCCAGTCAATTCAGGTGGCTATCGCCGAGTCCAAATTGACCATCACCAACTTTAGCGCACCTTGTTGGCCTGACAGCAACTCAAGCGATTACTTCGCTGTTCGTGCCCTCAACGCGTCAACAAATACCGTTGGAATTTTGTCGGGCTCGACAGCTGTATAACTACTGCCGCCGGTCACTGCTGAGATTTTCTTGAGCGTCTCGGAGTCAGCATCCTCGGTGATACCAAGCGTCACGACGATCACTGGTCGAGTGGGATCCTGTTCCGTCTTCAGCGCCTCGAGTAGTTGCGCCAGATCAATGGAGTTGTCGTCCTGATTAGCACCGTCAGTCAGGATAATGACGCTGTTGACGGCCTTCGGGTCATACCCCGCCTGCACCGTGCGGAAAGCCGCGAGCGTGGTGTCATACAAACCCGTATAACCGCCAACCAAACTGCTGAGATGGTCCACTCCATCGACGAGCAATTCACGCTGCGTGAGATTATCCACCTTTGTGCTTAGCGGGCGAATCGGCAGGAGCTCCTTGTAGTCTTCGCCATTCGGACCACGGTTGGTGGAGAAGGCCCACAGGCCCATGGACGTATTGTCCGGGAACAACGAGCTGCCGATAGACGCAGCCTTCTCCGTCAACTGCATGCGAGTTGCAGGGCCAGCCTTGGTGCCCATGGATCCGGAAACGTCTATGACAACGAGACTGCGGTAGGGCATAGCTGCTCGACCAAGCGCCTGAAGTGCCTCGTCGACATTCTTCGCTGCGGGCTCCTTGAGCGCAGCAACAGTTCCCACACCTCGGTCGCTCGAGAGCGATGCATCCTTGGCCGACCGGAAGCCGGCCGTGCTAAGGCTACTCTGGCCCCTGTCTTCCTTGAGCCATTCGGTCAACTTCTTGCCCGCCTCGGTGGCGCTGGCCCTGCGCTCTTCGGATCCTGCGGTGGCAACGAGTGGGTAGTCGAGGAAAGCGCTACCCGTGGCTGGAACTACGGGCTCGAGATCACTTGCTACAGCGTCATTGCTGAACCCGGTCCAGCTCTGCTCCGTCACGACGGCGGCACCGCCTTCTTTGGCGATCTCACGCATGAGCTGCACATCATCTGGGGGCGATGCTGCACCGCGCTGAGCCAAGAGTGGGAGCAGACTCTGCACGGTGGCCGGATCCACAGTTCCCGCGGCAGCTTCACCGAGGAGATTCAGCAGCGCCAGCTCACCACTGGAGGTATTGCCTGGGTTTCCGAGCAAGACGTCATCGTCCTGCAGGATAGTCAGCCAGGACGCGGGCTCCGCTAGTGACCCCTTCTTGCCCACGATGACTGCCGGG
Organism: Actinomycetales bacterium; assembly: GCA_038199985.1. GTDB lineage: Bacteria > Actinomycetota > Actinomycetes > Actinomycetales > Micrococcaceae > Arthrobacter_J. Next base: position 73,644 of record JBBPYK010000091.1, read on the forward strand.
GTGGCAGCAAAGTCATTGGCGATCTGAACAGGCTCGATTTTGCCCGAGATGTGGCGAACACGAGTGGAGCTATCCGCCAGCCACATATCCGGGGCTTCCTTGCCCTCGGTGACTTTGGCTGCCGTGGCCTCATGGCCGGCAGCAACGACGGTGAACTGCGTGCACTCGCTGTCGGGTTGCGCGGACGTTACCTCACGCAGGACTGACGCCATGTCATTGTCGGTAGCGATCGTAAACAGTTCTGGTGCCTCACACGAGCGAAAGCTGCCGAGGAACCCGGTAGAGAGCATTCCGCCCGTGAGCGTCGCGACTCCCGCGATACCCATGACGATTGCCCAGAAACGAAGCGGACGTTTGGACTTGGTTTGATGACGGCCCATGTGTTTTTCTTCCTGAATGCGATGGATGACGTTGTCCCCCCTGGAACGGCGTGCCGATCTACACCGGCCCGTGTCCCATTCGTGCGCGTTTGTTCAAATCTTCGATATTCGGGAAGCCCCAGCCCCCGCTGGCCCTTGGACCGACGTTATTATCTTCCCCCGCGCAAAATGTAACTGGTCAGAATAGTACACATGTTATGGCTGGTTGTCTTGTACGACTGATTTATGTCCATACCGTGATCATTGCAGCTCAGTACACGTACTACCTTTGTGGACCGTGCTCACTCGACCCACTGTGGGCGCAGGAGTATCCTCAGAGCATGAGTGCCAACCAATACGGCGAGGGTCCCAGACATCACAAGCCGAAGCCGTTCGCTCCCGCAGAGTTCGAAGTTTTTTCCGGCGGCGCAGACCCTGCCCGGGTATCCGAAGCTGCGCATCTGGCCGCTCAAGCACTGGTGCACCGCGGCCGTGAGAGCGACGATCCAGAAGTTACTCAGCGGTTGGTGGAACTTGCTGATGTGCAAGGACTCGAAGCTGTTGCTGAACTCTGGGCTGAAAGCCCTGCACGCTCACTTCCCGGAGCTCTCTGGCGGCTGTACGCTCTTCGCGCCGCAACCCAGCGTAATCCCGAGCGCATAGCCGCGTACTTCAAGGCAGGAAAAGAGACTGCACAGGTTTCCAACGTGGTGGCTGGCGTGGCAGAGCCCCCAGGCGAAAGGGAAGTCCAGGACATGGCCAACACCATCCTGTCGGGTGCCTTTGAGGGGGACTTCGACGTCGCTCTGGAACGTTTCGCGGCTTTCTGCCGCGTTCTCGCCCTCGGTCAGGCCAATCATGCTGATGCTGCGGAGCACTCAGGCGAGACCAACGCTTCATTCTTGACGCGCAACTCTCAGCAACTGATCAAAACGGCCGAGGACCTTGAGCACGCGGCGGCTGCGTGGCGCCGCGGCGATCTTGATTAGGGGCACCCACAATCGAGGATGTGTTGACAACAACCGGCTCGAGAGAGAAAACTGAAGGTGGTGTCGGACCGCGGAACCCCCGGGCTTCAACTGATAGCCGCTTCGAGCGGCCTTTCGCCGAGAGGCGCTCCCGGTTCGACACCATCACTTTGTCCGCTGTGGACCCACTGATCCCGGAAGGACAAACCAGCCGGTGAAACTACGCCTTTTCCCACAAGAGAACGCCGGCCTCGAGCTGCTGTCCAAGATGGCGGCGGAGCTTGTCCATGGCACCGATGTCATGTCGCAGCTTCTGGGCGCTCCGGTTGAGGACTATGAGGACCTGGCGTCCCAGCTTCATGACGCAGATGAGAAGGCTGCGAACCTACAGTTTGCTCTAATGACTCAAATGCGGACCAGCTTCATTAACCCGCTTCCCCGCGAGGACCTCTACGCGCTATCCCGCCTTCTCGGTGAGGCAGTAGAAAAGCTCGACGGGGCCGCCGAACTCATAGCGCTCTATAAGCTGGCTCACCTGTCCAAACGGGCCACTGAGCAGCTGGAAGTCATCAACCGTCAGGCGCTGCTGTCAGTTGATGCGATGACGCGCCTGAGTTCACTCGAGGATCTTGAGGAGTACTGGATTGAGATGCTGCGTCTGTCCCGGCGGGCGGCGCGTACGCACAGAATCTGGGTTAGCGAACTTCAGCGCGACCACAAGGCAGTGGCGTACGCACGCCACCGGGACGTCGCGAACCAGCTGATGGATGTCGTCAATGATCTTCGGCGCCTCGCAACGCACGTGGGCAGTGTCTTGGTCAAGGAATCCTGAGTGGAATTATTCTTTCTGGTCATGACCGTTGTCTTGGCCGGAGCATTCGCTTTCGTCAACGGATTTCACGACGTCTCGAATTCTGCGGCAACGGCCGTCAGAACCCGTGCTCTCACGCCCACAATCGCCGTCTTACTCGTTGCTGTCTTCAACCTCGCCGGGGCACTGATGGGCACTGGCATTGTTGTGCTCTTCACGGATGAATGGTTGTCACTGCCCAGCGGTACAGCTGGTCTCGGCATCCTTTTGGCGGGGTTGGTGAGCGCGATCGTCTGGGGCATCCTGACCTGGTTGTGGCGCATGCCGTCGTCGTCCACGCACGCCCTCCTGGGCGGCCTCATAGGGTCGGGGCTCGCAGCAGCCTATCTGGACGGTCACGACATCGCAGATGCCAATAACGCCATCTGGCAGATCATCCTGCCTCTGCTGCTATCCCCCGTGGTGGCATTCGCGCTGTCTTACGTCATGGTGTATCCCGCCATGTGGCTGATGCGCTATTCCTCGCCCAAGCAAGCGAACACCGGCAGCCGGATGGCTCAGGCGGTCTTGACGGGTGCTTTCGCCCTGGGCCACGGCCTGCAGGATGGACAGAGAACCATGGCGGTGATCCTGCTGGGCTTGGTCGCTGCCGGCTATGCGAGCGGCAGCAGCATGCCGTTGTGGGTGCAGGTGTTTGCCGCAGTCCTGCTGGCTGTCGGATCATTGTTCGGTGGTTGGCGTATCAGTCACACACTGGCGGAGAAGCTGGTCCGAGTGGACCCGTTGCGCGGAATGACTGCTCAGGGTGTTAGTTCAGCAATGTTGTTCTTCGGAGCAGTGGCCTTGCATATGCCGCTTTCGAGCACCCATACCGTTGCCTCCGCGATCGTCGGTGCAGGCGCCAATCAGCGATTTGCCACGATTCGGCTGACCGTGGTGCGCCGGATCCTGCTCACATGGCTGGCTACGGCGGGCGCGACGGCGCTGATGGGCGCAGTCTTCTTCCTCGCGTTGAGCCCTCTGCTGTAACACCAATCCAGCGAACAATCAGTGGATGGCCAGGACTAACCGAACCTGCCCGAGACGTAGTCTTCAGTGGCTTTCTCAGCAGGGTTGCTGAAGATTTGAGCGGTCTCTGAGTACTCGATCAATTTGCCCGGCTTACCCGTTCCCGCGATATTGAAGAAGGCGGTTTTATCCGATACACGGGCCGCCTGCTGCATGTTGTGCGTCACGATCACCACGGTGTAGTTGCTCTTGAGCTCCTCGATCAGATCTTCGATCGCAAGCGTTGATATGGGGTCTAGTGCAGAGCAGGGCTCATCCATGAGGATGACCTGCGGAGAAACGGCGATAGCCCGCGCAATACACAAGCGCTGCTGCTGCCCACCGGACAGTCCCGATCCAGGCTTTTCCAACCTGTCCTTGACCTCGTTCCACAAATTGGCTCCGGTGAGTGAGCGCTCCACGAGTGCATCGGCGTCGGACCGGCTGATCCGTTTGTTGTTCAGCTTCACGCCCGCCAAAACATTGTCGCGGATCGACATGGTCGGGAACGGGTTGGGTCGCTGAAAGACCATGCCGATCTGCGTCCTGACAGCAACCGGGTCCACTCCGGGACCGTAGAGATCTTCGCCGTCCAGCAGCACCTCACCTTCAACGCGCGCACCGGGCAGTACCTCGTGCATGCGGTTCAAGGTGCGCAGGAAGGTCGACTTACCGCAACCCGAGGGGCCTATGAACGCGGTTACCGACCGTGGTTCGATGTTGATGTTCACGCCTTCAACGGCCATGAAGTTGCCGTAGTAGACGTTGAGATCCTTGACGTCGATTCGCTTGGACATTCGTTTCCTTCTCTGACGGTGAAGTGTGGACGGCTTTCTCAGCGACCGATCTTGGGTGCGAACATCCGGGCAACGAGCCGCGCGAGGAGGTTCAACAGCATGACCATGATGATCAGCAGGAGTGCAGCTGCCCACGCCCGCTGGATACTGGGGTCCACATTGGTGGGGGATGTAGGCGTGAGGATCTGATAGTAAATGTAAGTGGGCAGGGTGGACATCCAACCGGAGAAGACATTCCAGTTGATGGCGCTGGCGAAGCCCGCAGTCACGAGTATGGGTGCGGTTTCACCGATGACGCGGGCTATCGCGAGGGTAACTCCAGAAGCGATACCGGAGATCGCCGTCGGAATGACAACCTTGACGATGGTCCGCCATTTACGAACGCCCAGCGCGTAGGAGGCTTCACGAAGTTCATTGGGCACAATCCGGAGCATTTCTTCCGTGGAACGCACGACGACGGGCACCATCAGGACTGACAGCGCGACGGCGGCCACGAACCCGGTTCTAGTTCCGGGCCCAAAAATCATTCCGAACAGAGCCGCCGCAAACAGACCGGCCACAATTGAGGGAATGCCGGTCATGACGTCCACGAAGAATGTGATGGCCCGGGAGAGCGCTTTGCCTGCTCCATATTCCACGAGGTAGACGGCGGCCAATAGGCCCACGGGGACCGAGATCAGTGTGGTCCAGAACGTGATCAGCAGGGTGCCGATAACGGCGTGGTATGCCCCGCCAAGCACGGGGGTACCACTCTGGACGGACTCGTTGTCCACAGCGCCGGTCATGCCGTTCATGGAGGTGAACAGGAAGTTGTACGTCATGCCAGGGAGACCTTTTTCCAGGACCGTCCAGAGCACGGATAGTAGGGGCAGCAGCGCCAGCAGGAACGCACCATACATCAGGTAGGTGGCTAGCCTGTCGCGGCCCTTGCGCGGTCCCTCCACCACGGATGTCACCAGCCAGCCGCCAACGACGAAGAAGACAGCAGAGAAGACCGCGAAAGTGACAATGGAGAATCCGAGGGCACTGGAGACCGCTGCGCCGAGCACGACGGCGCCAGCCAGGATGGCCCAGATGGCGTAGCCAGGGAGATGATTTTTGGTAAGGGATGACTTCGTTCGACTGAGTGTTGGGGTGCTCATCAGTTGGCTCCCGAGAATTCTTTATGGCGGCTGATGACCCAGCGGGCCACCATGTTTACCGCAAGGGTGATGACGAACAGGACAAGCCCCGCGGCGATGAGCTCGCTGAGCCGCAGCCCAAATGCCTCAGGAAAGTTGAGTGCGATTTCGGCAGCGATCGTCTGGTTACCGGACTTGATGAGAGATGCCATCAACGGGCCAGAGGACAGGACCAGAGCTACGGCCATGGTTTCACCGAGCGCACGTCCTAGGCCCAGCATGACGGCACTGATGATCCCGGGACGAGCAAACGGTAGAACAGCCATCCGAATGGTTTCCCACCGGGTGGCCCCGAGCGCCAAAGCGGCCTCTTCGTGAAGTTTGGGTGCCTGCAGAAAGATCTCTCTGCTCAGGGAAGTGATGATGGGCAGCACCATGACTGCCAGAACTATCCCTGCCGTCAGCATGGTCTTACCCGTTTGGCTAGCTGGCCCTTCAAAAATGGGGATCCAACCTGCGGTGCGCGCCAAGGTGTCATAGATTTTGGCCAGTTCAGGTGCTAGTACGGCGTAGCCCCAAGCCCCGTAGACAACAGACGGGATCGCTGCGAGCAGGTCGATGACGTACCCCAGGCCTTGAGATAGTCTGCGCGGAGCGTAGTGGGAAATGAACAACGCCACCCCGATGCCCACCGGTGTTGCCAGCAGAATGGCGATGCCCGCGGCGATCACCGTACCGATAACAATGGGGACGATGTAGTTGAAGAACCCTTCCCCACCTGTCACCAGTTCGGGATCGGCGCTGAAGGTCGGTAGAGCCTGAACGAGCAGAAAGATCGCCACACTGAACAGCACGGCGAGGATAAGGCACCCTGCGAGGAGCGATGCACCGGAGAATATGCGATCTCCGGCGCGGCCTCCCCCGCCTGAGCTGTTCAACGTGTTGGACGACACTTACTGACCCTTCGGGCGGTTGATCTGGACGGATGCGACGCTGTTGCCAGTTTTCACGGTTGATCCCGCGATGGCAACACGGCTGCAGGTGGTGCTGTTAGGAGGACGCCTTGATGGAGTCGATGGCCTTCTGAGCATCTTCCCGCAGACTATCTGAAATGGGCGCATTGCCGGCTGAATCAGCGGCATCCGCCTGGCCCTCTTCGCTGATGACGTAGCTGCCAAATGCCTTGACCAGGTCCACGACAGACTGATCCTCGTACTGCGTGCAGTAGAGGTGGTAACTGATCAGCACGATGGGGTAAGCACCTGACTCGGTGGTGTCGCGCTTCAGGTCCAGTGACATATCGAGGTCCGAGCGCCCTTCGACTGGAGTTGCGACCTCAACGGCTTTTGCGGCTGCCTTCGGATCGAGGGCAACGTAGTCTTCTCCGACTTTGACCTTGACCTGCCCCAGATCTCCTACCGCTGAAGCGTCCGCGTAGGTGATGGCGCCGTCGGTAGCGGTGGTCGTGGAGATGACGCCGGAAGTACCCTTGGCGTTCTCGGACTGAATGTCGGTTGGCCAGTCGCCGGAGACTTCATAAGTCCAGGTCTTCGGTGCTGCGGCGGACAGATAGTCCACAAAGTTTTCGGTGGTCCCGGATTCATCTGAGCGGTGCACCACAGTGATGGTCGTGTCCGGTAGCTCGGCGTCCTCGTTCTGGGCGGCGATCACTGGGTCGTTCCACTTTTTGATATCGCCGGTGAAGATCTTCGCAATCGTCTCTGCGTCGAGGTTCAGTTCCTTGACATCGCCTAGGTTGAACGCGACGGCGATCGGGGAGATGTAAGCGGGGATGTTCAGGGCGCCATCCGGCCCGCAGACCTCATTGGCGGCCTCCATTTCCTCCTCCTTCAGGTACGCATCGGAGCCCGCGAACTGGGCGCCACCACTGAGGAAGGCCTTTCGGCCCGCACCTGAGCCATCCGGGGAGTACTGGACCTTGGACTCCGGGTTCAGCTCCTCAAAATTGACCTTCCAAGCTTCCATGGCTGCTTTCTGCGATGAAGCTCCGATGCCGGTCAGCGTCCCGCTGACACTGGAAGCGGCGGCTGCGGTGTTGCCGTCAGCGCCGGCGTCGGTCTGGGTTGCATTGTCTGAGCCGCATGCTGTCAGCGCGAGCGCAGCCACGGAAATCAGTGCCGCTGAACGGTAAAAACGGAGAGCCTTCACTTAACATGCCTCTTTCAGGTTTCTTGACGTCTGCCACTTCGGGCTCCGGATATCCGGAACCCCTCTGAAGGTAGAAGCCGTAGATGACCAGCATGGCCTGCCAAAGTAAACGGAAGATGAACACTCCTGTCATCTGGTCGCCAACAGAGCACCTTAGACTTGCCCTATGCCACGACGGACCACTCACCGGAGCCCTTGGCTGTTTCTGCGTAACCGGTTCCGTGTGGGCGTGAGCCGGACGCGGAGCTCCTTTGCCCCTGCCCTGCAGATGACCATTGGGGCCGTCGGCGCGTACGCTTTCGCCGAGTACGTCATGGGACACGAAGGACCGCTTTTCGCGGCAACGTCGGCCATGATCGCGTTGGGATTCACCAGAGAACCGCGACTCCGACGGGTTATCGAGGTGGCGGCGGGCTGCACGCTGGGAATCGCCGTCGGTGATCTCCTCCTGCACACCTTCGGAACGGGCATCTGGGTGGCGGCCGGGGTCCTGCTGTTCTCTATCCTATTAGCCCGGTTCTTGGACAGCGGCAGCATTTTCACCACACAACTTGGCCTGCAGTCGCTGCTCGTTGTCCTGCTGCCGGTGCCTCTTGGTGGGCCTTTCACCCGTAGTCTCGACGCCGTCGTCGGTGGGGTCATTGCCTTGGCCATCACATTGCTGGTCCCTCGTGATCCGCGGCGAGAGCCCAAGACCAATGTGCGCGCGCTCCTGTCGGAGCTCTCGGCTGTCCTGCGTGAGTGCGCCGACTCGTTGCGCGAGTCCGATGCGACGCAGGCGTGGCACGCGCTGGTACGGGCCCGGAACTGCCAGCCCCTACTGGATGGGCTCTCCGGTTCCATGCGCCAAGCGCAAGAGGTCACGCTCCTTTCTCCTGCCTACCGGCGGCACCGGGGAGAACTGGGCTCCCTCCGGGACACCATCTACTTTTTGGATTTGGCCGTGCGGAACAGCCGCGTCTTCGCGCGCAGGCTCACGTCGGTAATTAACCACGCGGCCCTCACAGAGGAAGCAGTCAATCACCTCGCTGAGGCGCTGTATGACATGGCCGACGCCGTCGGAATCCTTTCGCAGGCGTTGTCCGACCCGGCCGCAGGAACCCGAAATCGGTATCTTCGGCAGGCGAGGAACGATCTGGCGGCCGTGGCTACTATGGCTCATCCACGGAATCTGGCAATCACCAGGCTGGAGGGCGAGGCCCTGGTGTTGTTATTGCGGCCCATGATCGTGGATCTGCTCGAGGCCGCCGGGATGCGGCACGAAGAGGCCACCAAGTACCTCCCGGAGCTCTAACGGCGCGCTGCCGGTGAAAACTGTCAGTGCTCGCGGATAGCCTTGTTTCATGGCTACAAAGACTGCTCGGACTAAAGCGCCGGCCTACCGCTGCGGAGAATGTGGATGGACCACGGCAAAGTGGGTGGGCCGGTGCGGCGAATGTCAGGCGTGGGGCTCCATTGAAGAGGCGGGGCAGGTTTCTGCACGGACCACTGCGGCAGCAACGGTCGCCAGACCAGCCCAGCGCATCGCGGACATCGACGCCACCGCGGCCGCTTTTCAGGCCACCGGCGTAAACGAACTAGATCGCGTCCTTGGTGGCGGGCTGGTCCCTGGCGCGGTCATCCTTCTGGCTGGCGAGCCGGGGGTGGGCAAATCGACCCTGCTACTGGACGTCGCGGCGCGAGTGGCGGACGGTGGTCGAAAGGTCCTTTACGTCACGGGTGAGGAATCTGCCGCTCAGGTGAAGATGCGGGCAGAGCGCATTGGGGCGGTAGCAGAGACTCTTTACCTAACGGCCGAGACTGACCTGGGTCAGGCGCTGGGGCAGGTGGAACAGCTGGATCCCGCGCTGCTGATTGTGGATTCAGTCCAGACCTTGAGCAGTGCCTCCGTTGAAGGATCCGCGGGTGGGGTGACGCAGGTGCGTGAGGTTGCAGCTTCCCTGATCAACGCTGCGAAGAGTCGAAATATGAGCACCCTACTGGTCGGCCACGTGACAAAGGACGGTTCTATCGCCGGGCCGCGACTGCTGGAGCACCTCGTGGACGTCGTGTGCCAGTTCGACGGCGAGCGCCACTCCCGTCTTCGCCTTCTGCGCGCGGTCAAGAACCGATATGGTCCAACGGACGACGTCGGCTGCTTCGATCTGACCGAGCAGGGCATCGAAGGGCTCGCCGATCCCAGCGGGCTCTTTGTTTCTCGTACCAAGGACCCTGTTTCGGGGACGTGCATCACGGTGACGCTTGAGGGTCGACGACCGCTCCTCGCAGAAGTGCAGGCGCTCCTGGCAGAGACTTCCAACTCTCAGCCACGGCGTGCAACAAGTGGTCTGGATACGTCTCGGGTGGCCATGCTCTTGGCAGTCCTTCAGAGTCGCGCCTCCATGAACCTGTCCAAGGATGACAGTTACGTAGCCACGGTTGGCGGCGTAAAGCTCGGGGAGCCGGCCACAGATTTGTCGGTAGCGCTGGCCATTGCGAGCGCAAAAACTGACAAACCGTTGCCTGCGCAGCTCATTGCGTTCGGCGAGGTAGGTCTGGCGGGAGAGGTCCGTGCGGTGCCGGGAATCAGTCAACGTATTCAGGAGGCCGCTCGGCTCGGGTTTACTCACGCGATTGTGCCTGCCAGTCCCAATGGTCCGGGACAGATCCCGCAGGGCTTCAAGGTCCGGGAAGTCTCAACTCTGGGTGAGGCCCTCGGAATGCTGTTCTGATAATTGTCATCGAATTGCATGCATGGAAAGTGCTGTTCTTGAATACATGCGCCATACTATTGGACTAGCGTTGCGCCAGCCGGGTATGGATATGCCGCGGACAGTCGGTAGCCCGGATGGAAGGAAGCGCCAATGGTACGTAGTCCAGAGGACGCACTGAAGACCACACTCGCCCGAGTTGCACCGGGTACTGCCCTGAGGGACGGTTTGGAGCGGATTCTCCGCGGCCGGACCGGCGCACTCATTGTGTTGGGGCTGGACAAGACTGTGGATTCAATCTGCTCTGGCGGCTTCGACATCGGTATCGAGTTCTCCCCCACGCGGCTTCGGGAACTGGCAAAAATGGACGGCGCAATTGTTTGCGACAAAGATGCCAGCAATATCATCCGGGCCGGAGTCCAGCTCATGCCGGATCCACGAATCGAAACACAGGAGTCTGGGACCAGGCACCGCACTGCCGAACGTGTCGCCATTCAGACGGGCCTGCCCATTATTTCTGTGAGCCAGTCCATGCAGATCATTGCACTCTACGTGAACGGTCTTCGCCACGTTCTTGAAGGCTCAGAACCAGTGCTCGCTCGCGCCAATCAGGCCCTTGCCACCCTCGAACGTTATCGCTCACGGCTGGACCAGGTCACAAATTCCCTCTCCGCACTGGAGATCGAGGCAATGGTGACCGTCCGGGACGTCGCAGCGACGCTGCAGCGCCAAGAAATGGTGCGGCGGATTTCGGAGGAGATCAGTCACTACGTGCTTGAGCTCGGCGTGGACGGACGGCTGCTGTCACTTCAGCTCGAGGAGCTGACCGCCGGTCTGGGCCCGGGAAGTGAAATGGTCCTGCGCGACTACTCATCCCTTGCCTCGACGCCCCCGGTACTTGAGGAACAGATAGCAACCCTGCACGGATTTACCTCAACAGAGTTGATCGACCTCGGGAAGATTGCCAGTGTCGCTGGCTTCCAGCCCGGGACCGACTCCCTTGAAGCTATTGTTCAGCCCAAGGGTTTCCGCCTGCTGTCCAGTATCAAGGCCGTTCCTCCGGCAGTTGCTACTCGTTTGGTTGACCATTTTGATGGGCTGCAGAACCTGATGGCGGCCAATATCGAGGACTTGATGGCCGTTGAGGGGATTGGGGAGCAGCGTGCCCGAACCGTTCGTGAAGGATTATCCCGGATTGCTGAAACGAGTCTGCTCGACCGCTTTATGTAGGGTTACTCCAGTTCGAACGATGACTTGTCGCTGACCCGTTCACCAAGTTTGGTCAGCAGCACGTAGTAACCGGGCTTGGGGCTCGTTTCCACGGGTTTGCAACCGGGCGAGGTACGGTTTCGCTCCCACGTGAAGTTGGCCTTTTCAGTCTGGCCCGGCTCAATGCTCTTCATCAGGTCTGAGGCCTCAGCCTGACAATCGCGAGATGAGAAAACGCGGTCGTCGCCGCTGGTCACAAGGAACTCCATCTGCGAAGTTCCCACGTTGATCTTGCACGGTTTGTCGCCGTTGTTAGTCACCGTCAGGGTCAACGCGGGGTTCATTCCAGCCCGGTACACACTCTCGTTGGTGGATGATCCCACCACAACTTTTGATTCATCGCATCCGGATTTCGGCGTTGATGACGCCTGCGCCGTAGCGGATGCAGTTTCTTTGTCTTTCGCGTCGCCCGGTTGGGCAGTCTGTCCAGGCGCCGCCGTCGTCCCATCTGCTTCGGCAGAACCACCGGTCAACATGTTGCCAATGGCAATCCCGCCCGCAATGAGCCCGGCGATGACCAGCAATATCAGGACGCCCACAACAAGCCGTCGTCGCCGGTAGACAGCTGGGCTCACGCTGCGTTGCCCGCCGGTTGTGTGCGATGCGCCGCTCCCCTGACCCGTCATGAGTTAAAGGCTAGGTAACTCTGCGTGATTACTGACGTGGCCACGCCGGGAAGTAGAGTATTGCTTCATAACCGGTATCTCCACTGCCAAGGATTCTCGTGCCCGAATCAACGTCCAAGAACGTGCTCCACTCCCTGGTGGGGAACTGGTTCGGCGCCAACGCGCGGAGCTTGCCGTGGCGCTCACCAGAATGCTCCGCCTGGGAAATCATGGTCAGCGAGTTCATGCTGCAGCAGACGCCGGTGGTCCGCGTGCTGCCTGTGTGGGAAGAGTGGATGCGACGCTGGCCCACGCCGACGGATCTTGCCGCCTCGTCAAGCGGTGAAGCGGTCCGTAGTTGGGGCCGTCTTGGATACCCTCGGCGGGCGCTACGACTGCATGCTGCAGCCATGGTCATGGTCAACGAGCACGACGGCGGCGTCCCCGCATCCTACGACCTTCTTCTGAACCTGCCGGGCGTGGGAACCTATACGGCTGCCGCGATTGCCTCTTTTGCCTTCGACCTACCTGCAACAGTGATCGACACCAACATCCGCCGTGTTCACGCCCGGGCGATCACCGGCAAAGCCCTGCCCACGCCGTCCCTAAGCGCCGCAGAAACTCGGCTGGCCACGGAGCTCATGCCGGATGATTCGGGATCAGTCAGCCAGCGAGAGTGGAACGCCTCGGTCATGGAGCTTGGCGCGCTTGTGTGTACGGCGCGCTCACCACAATGCAGTGTCTGTCCTTTGTTGAATACGTGCGCGTGGGTCAGCGCAGGCAAGCCGGCACCGGACTACATCCCCAAGGGACAATCCTGGGCCGGGACGGACAGGCAGGTACGCGGCGCAATGATGGCGATTCTCCGCGAATCCACTGGTCCCGTTTCCCGCGGCGTTCTGCTCCACGAGCCCGTCGATCTAGAGGTCGACGATAATTCGCCTCCCTCAAGCGCTTCCAGATCAGACGTCATTGGCACATTACATGCGCTGAAAGCACCTCCAGCACAGCTCGAACGTGCGCTGGATGGCCTGCTCAAGGATGGACTGGTGTCTGTTCAGAACGACGGCATCGGCTTACCGCTTTGACTTATCGTTGCTGAGGTATCAGCCGAGCAGGACGAACCGTTAACTGACTGTGGGAAGGACGTTGCCCTTCCCACAGTCAGTTAATCCCCACCAGAAAGCGGGGCCAAGAATTTATTTGTCGTCGTTCTTGAAGTTGTCCTTGACCTTTTCGCCGGCCTGCTTGGTATCGGCCTTGGCCTCATCGGCATGACCTTCAGCCTGGAGGCTTTCATTATCGGTAGCGTCGCCAAAACCCTGTTTGGCTTTGCCACCGACTTCTTCGGCCTTGTTTGAGATCTTGTCTCCGAGTCCCATAATGAAACCTCTTTCCAGTCGATCGACAATTCCCCTAGAGGGAAGGGCTGCGAGTACGAGCTAACGTACAAAGCCTACTTAGCTTATCGTTCGGGTACCGCGCTGGCTAGTTCTGATCGTCTTGCTGACCTTTGTCGCCCTGCTCTTCGCCGCCGCCGAAACGCTGCTCCTGCTGATCATCAACGAAATCGTTGACCTTGTCGCCATGGGCACCGAGTTTGTCTCCATGCTTCTCCTGCGCGTTGTCCACGAAACCGTTGATCTTGTCTTGGTTTTCATCGTTGCCCATGAAATCCTTACCCTTATTGACCATGTCTCCGAGTCCCATGACGCCTCACTTTCACCGAGAAACCAGCGCACCAGTAGGCGAACCGGAGGTGCGTGCAGCACCTTTCACTCAGATTTACACATCTTTATGAAAGTGTCCAGACCTTAATGCAGGCTGCAAATCATGCGGGTATTACCTAAAGTGTTGGGTTTCACACGGGCCAAATCGAGGAACTCCGCGACGCCCTCGTCATGGGAGCGCAGAAGCTCCGAATAAATGACCGGGTCAATTGCAGACTGATTCTCCATCACCTCGAAGCCGTGGCTACGGAAGAAATCGACCTCGAACGTCAAACAGAAAACGCGGGAAACACCTAAGGCGCGGGCACCCGACATCAACTCCTCCAACAACACATGCCCCACACCACGACCAAGCCAATCAGGGGCAGCCGCCAAGGTACGAACCTCGGCGAGATCTTCCCACATCACATGAAGAGCACCGCAACCGATCACGCGCTTATGGGCGTCGACGGCAACCCGGAACTCCTGTACGCCCTCAAAATAGGCAACAGTCTCCTTTGCCATGAGAACGCGGTCTTCGGCAAAAGGAGCGACGAGCTCTTTGATGGCGGCGACGTCGCCGGTACGCGCTGGGCGGATAGTGAATTCAGAAACCACCCGGCTATTCTACGTCCGCCGACGCCGCTCGCGCCGAAATATTACCAGTTGACCTACCTGCCCAGTTCTTTCGGAAGTTCAACCCCGGGCCCCATCCCATGCTGGGCTAGGAAGTGCTGCACCGTGAGATACCAGATGCGGGCGTGCTGCGGTTGAAGGATCCAGTGATTCTCGTCAGGGAAGAACAGGAAGCGATGGTCCGTCTCACCCTTCTCATCCGCCGGGAGCGCCGACTTTGACATGAGGTCGTACCAGAGGCGCAGCCCCTCACCGATGGGCACGCGATAGTCTTTGTCGCCATGAATGACGAGCATCGGTGTCGAAATATTCGCTACTGATTGGTGCGGCGAATTTTCCTCCACCATTTTGGGCGTCATCTCCCGTTCCCAATAGGTGGAGAAGTCCGTGGTGGGCCCAAACTGATCCAACGCCCACAGGCTCGCATGGGTCACAATGCAGTTGAACCGATCCGTGTGTCCCGCAATCCAGTTCGCCATGTAACCACCAAAGGAACCACCCATGGCCGCCGTGCGGGTTTCATCAATGTCGGGGCGGCTCAGCACACCATCAAGAGCCGCCATGAGGTCGGTGTACGGCTCGCTGCCCCACGAGCCCCAACCACGCTGGATGAAGTCCTGACCATACCCAGTGGATAGCGCTGGATCCGGAAGCAGAACCGCGTACCCCAGCGCAGCCATATTCCACGGCGTCCACCGCCACGACCACGCGTTCCAGGAACCAAGTGGGCCCCCGTGAACCCACAACAGCAAAGGAGCAGGATCTTCCGTGGCCGCGCCGTGTGGCAATACCAGCCAAGAGGCAATGCGGGTGCCGTCGTCGGCCGTTGTTTCAACCCGCTCCAGCCGCCCCGGCAGCACTGGACGATCAACGGGCGAGGAGAGCACCCTCACGTCTCCGGTCGACACGTTCACCTCCACAGGCTCCGCGGGGAACTCATAGGAGCTTCGCAGGGCATACACGCAGTCCGCGGTAGGGCTGACGACGACGTCGGAATAGGACGCCGCATCCTTGGTCAGCCGCCGAACCTCGCCAGTCTCGACGTCAATAATAAAAACCGGGCATCCGCCGTCGTCATCAGCAGTCACCACGATGCCGGAGCCATCCGGTAACCACCCGGCTGCTGACGGCCAGCGATCCCAATGCTCCGCCAAGGGCACCAAATCACCACCGTCGAGAGACACCAACCCCAGACTGTTGCGCGGCGCCGTTGAAGCGTCCGTCACCGTAGTGATCTGAACAATGACCTGGCTCCCGTCCGGGCTCACCGGCCCCGGCGAATAGTCAGCTGAATCGTCGCTCAGCAGCGTGCGGGATCGGCCAGACTCGACGTCGATGGTCATGAGATAGCTGCGACTGTCGCCTTTGGCCAGCAAACGCTGACAGGAACTGATCACCGTACGTCCGTCAGCCGAGATGACGACGTCGGCGTTCCCCAGAGAGGTTCCAGCGTCCGGAGTCAGGTTGCGCAGTTCACGCGGTGGTTCGCTTTCGTTGGTTGCCGATAGGCTCGAATCCGTGGTGCTGGCCTGCTCGCCTTCGTCGTCCGTTTTCTTCTGTTCAAGAGCAAACAATCGCGCTTCATCAGGGCCGATGTCGTGGTCCCAGTCACGGATCGGATACCCAGAGTGCAGGATAGCTGCGACCTTTTTGTCTTTGCGCAGGCTGCGGCGCGCTGCGTCGTCATCCTCATCAGTGGACCCTGCCAGTACGGGCGCGGTGATAATCATGGTCTCAGCACTACTCGCGACAATCAGGCCGGCCACACCGCCTGCCCGTGACAACACCTGCTCGGCCTCCCCACCACTGTTGGGAATGCGCCACAGGGCAGCGCCGTCGCCTTCATCGTCTTCTTCGCCAGCAGGCCTGGACGATGTGAAGTAGAGGTCGCCATTGTGTGCGAAAACCGGCGAGGCCTCCCCCTTCGCGCTACGTGTCAGACGACGCGCAGGCCCATCCTCAGCGGGATCAATGTCCCACAGTGCCGTCCGGTACGCCGTTTTCTTTGCGTTGAGCGTGGCCACGGAGGTCACCAACCGTGTGCCGTCAGGGCTGAGGGCCAAACCAGCGAGCCTTGGCAGCGCTATGAACTGGTCGACGTCATGAAAGGGCGTGTTCGTTGGGGAGTGATCCAAAGTCATACGGATATCTCTATCACTATTTGTGCCACCGATCACACTCCGCGCTTCGATGCGCTCAATGGAACGTTAACGCCAGGAGGCGCGCTCCCTTTCGGGAAACGCGCCTCCTGAGTCTAAGCCAGCTGCTACTACGACTCGATGGCGGCCGGAGCTTGCTCGATGGCGGGTGTCTCTCCGTGCGATTCGAACGTGAAGCGAGCGTCGTCGCCCTCACCCTCGACATCTACAGAAATCAGCTCACCTGCCTTGATCTCACCGAAGAGAATCTTCTCCGAGAGCTGATCCTCGATTTCGCGTTGGATAGCACGACGCAACGGTCGTGCACCCATCGATGGATCGTACCCCCGTACCGCGAGGACCGCCTTGGCTGCCGTCGTGACCTCGATGGTCATGCCCTTGTCTGCCAGACGCCCACTCAAACGCTCGAGGAACATATCCACGATCTGTACGATCTGCTCCTGCGAGAGCTGAGGGAACACCACGACGTCGTCTACACGGTTCAGGAACTCTGGCCGGAAGTGCTGCTTGAGCTCCTCCTGAACCTTCGATTTCATGCGGTTGTAGTTGGTATTGGTGTCCGTGCCCGACTGGAAGCCTGTCATAACGCCCTTGGAAATGTCGCGCGTACCAAGGTTGGTGGTCATGATGATGACGGTGTTCTTGAAGTCCACCATTCGGCCCTGACTGTCGGTTAGTCGGCCATCTTCCAGAATCTGCAGCAACGAGTTGAAGAGATCCGCGTGAGCCTTCTCAACTTCGTCGAACAGCACGACCGAGAATGGACGACGCCGGACCTTTTCAGTCAGCTGCCCGCCTTCCTCGTAGCCCACGTAGCCGGGAGGTGCACCAAAGAGACGGGAGACCGTGTGCTTTTCTGAGTACTCAGACATGTCCAGGGTGATGAGAGCATCTTCTTCACCAAACAAGAACTCGGCAAGAGCCTTTGCGAGCTCTGTCTTTCCGACACCGGTGGGTCCAGCGAAGATGAACGAACCACCCGGACGTTTGGGATCCTTCAAGCCCGCCCGCGTGCGGCGGATAGCCTGCGAAAGGGACTTGATGGCCTCATCCTGGCCGACGACGCGCTTGTGCAGCTCATCTTCCATATTGAGTAGACGCGAGGACTCTTCCTCGGTGAGCTTCAACACGGGGATGCCGGTGGAGTTGGCGAGGACTTCCGCGATCAACTCCTCATCCACCTCTGCGATGTCATCGAGGCCACCGGACTTCCACTGCTGCTCCTTCTCGGAGCGTTCTTCTTGCAGCTTCTGTTCTTTGTCCCGCAAACCGGCTGCGCCCTCGAAGTCCTGGGCGTCAATGGCGGATTCTTTTTCTTTCCGAACCTCGGCAATGCGTTCGTCGATCTCTTTGAGCTCCGGCGGAGCAGTCATGCGGCGAATGCGCAGACGTGCTCCTGCTTCGTCAATGAGATCGATCGCCTTGTCGGGCAGAAACCGGTCCGAAATGTAGCGTTCTGCCAGCGTTGCTGCAGCAGTCAATGCACCATCAGTAATCGATACGCGATGGTGTGCCTCGTAGCGGTCTCGCAGCCCCTTCAAGATCTCGATGGACAACGCTACCGTGGGCTCATTGACCTGAATGGGCTGGAAACGACGCTCCAGCGCCGCATCCTTTTCAATGTGCTTGCGGTACTCATCAAGAGTTGTAGCACCGATGGTCTGCAGCTCTCCACGGGCGAGCATCGGCTTCAGGATTGATGCCGCGTCGATGGCGCCTTCCGCCGCGCCAGCTCCAACGAGAGTGTGGATCTCGTCGATGAAAAGAATGATGTCACCGCGCGTACGGATCTCCTTGAGGACCTTCTTCAGTCGCTCCTCGAAATCACCACGGTAGCGAGAGCCTGCCACAAGGGAGCCTAGGTCAAGCGTGTAGACCTGCTTGTCCTTGATGGTCTCTGGCACGTCTCCGCGCACTATTGCTTGGGCAAGCCCCTCAACAACGGCCGTCTTGCCGACGCCGGGCTCACCGATCAAAACCGGGTTGTTCTTGGTGCGGCGAGAGAGGACCTGCATGACGCGTTCCATCTCGTGCTCACGACCAATAACAGGGTCGAGTTTGGACTCACGGGCGGCCTGCGTCAGGTTGCGACCAAACTGGTCCAGCACCACCGAACCCGCTGGCGTGCCTTCAGCCTGTTGGCTTCCGGACGACACCGGTTCCTTGCCCTGGTACCCGGACAGGAGCTGGATGACCTGCTGACGAACCCGGTTTAGATCCGCGCCCAGCTTGACGAGGACCTGAGCGGCGACGCCTTCTCCCTCGCGGATGAGACCAAGCAGGATGTGCTCGGTGCCGATGTAATTGTGGCCAAGCTGCAGCGCCTCGCGCAGTGACAGCTCCAGCACCTTCTTGGCACGTGGGGTGAAGGGGATGTGGCCCGAGGGAGCCTGTTGGCCCTGGCCGATGATCTCCTGCACCTGCTCCCGGACAGCGCCCAGCGAAATACCCAGGGACTCCAGAGCTTTGGCAGCGACACCTTCGCCCTCATGAATGAGGCCAAGCAGGATGTGCTCGGTGCCGATGTAGTTGTGGTTGAGCATGCGGGCTTCTTCCTGAGCCAGCACAACAACCCGACGGGCACGATCAGTAAATCTCTCAAACATGAGGCACACTCCTAGCTAACATGTACTCCGATGCTACGGGGCTGTCAGCCACTCGGGGGGCGTGTTCGCCATCGGGTGAACGGCCGCGGGTCAGACCCACGGCCATTCACACCTGAAACGCTGTACCGAGAGCCCTAGTTGCCCTGTCCTGCGCGGTAAGCCTCTGCAATGTCAGCGCTGATACGGCCGCGAGAGGAAACTTTGCGCCCATTCTTGCGGGCCCATTCGCGGATTTTTGCCGTGTCCTGATTCCTTGCGGCCGCAGGAGCACTCTTGGCGCGGCTGATCTTTCTGCCAGCATCCACGTATGTTCGGACCGCCGAACGGAACTCGTCCGCGTGCGCCGTTGAAAGATCTATTTCATACTCAGATCCGTCCACACCAAAACGGATTGTTTCATCTGCGTGACCTTCGTCGAGATCATCAATCAGAATTACTTCTACTTTTTGCGCCATTATTCAAGCCTTTCTTCGGATGGACCCAGTGGGTCTAGCTATTTTCCGGAGAATATCCCCGCCCCGTATGAGTATCTCTACAAAAGGCGAAGGACGCAATAAAAAATCGCTTCTTAGTGCCTAGCTGACTCTTCTTCGTCGCGACGGTCGGCTTCCGCCATAGCCTCCCTTTCGGAACGATCAGCGTTGAAAATTGCTTTCATCACAAAATAAAAAACCAAACCCACGCCCAGCGAGGGAAGGATAACGGCCACGTACTCCATGGATCTATCCGACTTCCGGTTTGAGGAGGGGAAAGAGAATACTCTCCCGAATTCCTGCTTGTGTAAACAGCATGACAAGGCGGTCTATTCCGAGGCCAATTCCACCCATCGGCGGCGCACCGTGCTCCAGTGCGCGCAGGAAATCTTCGTCCAACTGCATTGCTTCGTCGTCCCCCGCCGCTGCCATGAGCGACTGGCGCGTGAGGCGCTCCCTTTGAATCACGGGGTCGATGAGCTCGCTGAAAGCCGTGCCCCGCTCCATACCGCCGATAATTAGGTCCCACGCTTCGATGAGGTCGGGCTTGTCACGGTGCGGGCGCGCCAGCGGTTGAGCCAGCGGCGGGTAATCGTAGACAAATGTAGGCTGAATCAGCGTTGGCTCAACTATTTCGCTGAATAGTTCCATCACCAGTTTTTCGGCGCCCCACTCAGCGGAAATACTCACGTCATGCTTCGCTGCAATCTCGCGCAGACGTTCGGCGCTGGTCTGAGGAGTTATTTCTTCGCCCACAGCATCTGATAGACCGGTGTGGACCGCCAACCACTTCCATTCCCCGTCGAGGTTGATGGTTCCGGCCTCGGTTTCAATGGTTCTGGATCCCAAGAGATCGGCGCATTTAAGGATGATCTCTTTCATCCGCTCAGCCATCACGAATTGATCCGCCCACGCCTCATAACACTCGAGCATGGTGAACTCTGGACTGTGCGAGGAGTCGACGCCTTCATTGCGGAAGATCCGACCAATTTCATAGACGCGATCTATGCCGCCGACAACCGCACGCTTCAGATATAGCTCCAAAGCAATACGCAGAGTCATTTTCTGATCAAACGCATTAAGATGCGTTTCAAAGGGTCTGGCAGTGGCGCCGCCATGCAAGAGCTGCAAAATGGGCGTTTCCACTTCAACATAACCGTGTGAATGGAGTGACTCACGGACAGCTCTAGTGATAGCAGCGCGTCGGTACACCATTTCGCGAGCTTCGTCCCGGACCATCAAATCAACATAGCGGCGGCGAACCCGAGTTTCATCGTTGAGTTCAGCGTGAAGAACCGGCAGGGGGCGCAGCGCTTTGGATGCCATCTGCCAGTTGTCGGCCATAATCGAGAGTTCGCCTCGACGCGACGAGATGACCTCACCATGGATGAACACATGATCCCCAAGATCCACGAGTGCCTTCCAGTCAGCGAGCGCTTCTGCACCGACTACGGCAAGGCTGAGCATGGCCTGGAGTCGCGTCCCGTTGCCCTCCTGAAGCGTGGCGAAGCACAACTTTCCAGTGTTACGAATAAAGACAACACGACCTGTGACACCCACCATTTCATCGGTAGCCGCCTCCGGCTCGAGGCCCTCGTGTTTGTCCCGGACCTCTTTGAGCGAATGCGTCCGGGCGACGCCAACAGGGTACGCCTCGCGGCCTCCGTCGAGCAGTTTGGTGCGCTTGTCCATGCGGAAGCGCATTTGCTCGTCGAACTCGGTTGTTTCGCTGGGGGTTCCTTTATCAGTCGTCACGGTATATAAGGTTACCGGCTATGTACGTCAAGGAGTGCTCTCTGCGTCGTAGGACCCCGGTCACGAGTCTTCGCCACCGAGCGGAAGATTGTCGATCAGGCGTACCTTGCCTACCCGTGCTGCGATCAAGGCAAGAGCGGTACCGGTGAAGGGTGTCTCATGACAGTTGACGGCGAGCGTCTCCAAAGTGTCCGGATCCACTACCTCAAGGTAGTCAAGTTCCACCAGGTTCTGGCTGTTGACCAGCGCGACGGCGGACTCCGGGTCCAGCGGTTCATGTGCGTCGGCGCGTGCTTCCAGAAGGCGCAGTGCCCGTGGGAGGACCAGGGCCGCCTCCTGCTGTTGGGGCGATAGGCGTCGGTTGCGGCTGGAGAGGGCCAGCCCTCCAGCGTTGCGGACAGTTGGAACCGCCATGACCTCAACAGGAAAGTTCAGGTCCCGAACCATAGCCTTGACCAGGGCTAGTTGCTGCGCGTCCTTTTGCCCAAAATAAGCGCGGTAGGCGTTGTGAGAGCTGGGCTGGGCAAGGTGAAACAGTTTGCTGACCACGGTGAGCATGCCGTTGAAGTGTCCCGGACGCGAGGCCCCCTCGAGTCGCGTACCGAGACGACCGGCGTCGAGCCCCACCAGTGGTTGTCCCTGTGGGTACATCTCCTCCGCCGACGGGGCAAAGACCAGATCCGCGCCGCTACGGGCCAGCAGCGCGAGGTCTTCATCGAGGGTGCGCGGGTAACGCTCCAGATCCTGCGGCTCACCGAACTGCAGTGGGTTCACAAAGATGGTGACGACGACGACGTCGTTTGCTGCTCGTGCTGCCCGCACGAGTGCTTCGTGGCCCTCGTGCAGTGCACCCATGGTGGGGACGAGTCCAACAGACGACCCCTCGTGATGCCCGATGGCTTCCTTCAGGGCTCTTCTGGTGGTGATCAGGACCGGTTCAGTCATGATGATCCTGAGTTCCCACCGGAGAGTATGTCAAGAATCGCGCTGGCCTGATCGGGTTTGAGAGTTCCCCGTCCTGCGGCCCGGGCAGCCGTTGCTTTTGCCAGTTCTCGGTAGGCGTGGCGGATGTCTTCGGACTGAACGGACTCGAGAGCATCCGTGTGTGCCCGGACCGTGCCCAGGTCCCCGCGCGCTACCGGACCGGTGAGCGCGGTTTCGCCGCTGGCCAAAGCGTTCTCCAGGGAAGCACGCAGCAGCGGACCGAGAAGTCGCGACGGGTCTTCTACCCCGATGCTCCTGAGCAGTTCCGCGGACTGGGCTGTGATGGTCACCAGGTGATTCGAGGCATGAGCAAGAGCGGTGTGGTAAATGATGCGGTCCGCTTCTTCCAGGACGATCGGTTCGGCTCCCATCTCCACAACAAGTGCCTGCGCAATCGGCAGCACCGCCGCCGGCGCGGTGACCGCGAACGTGCAATCTGGCAGGCGCGAGAGGTCCAGGCTCATTCCGGTGAACGTCATAGCCGGGTGCAACGCTAGCCCGATGACGCCCATGGCGCTGGCCGGCGCAAGGACGCCGGTGCCAAATCGTCCCGAGGTGTGGGCCACAATCTGCCCGGCCTGCCACGTTCGGGTTGCGGCGAGCCCTGATACGAGTTGTTCAAGCGCGTCATCCGGAACAGCCACCAGTACCAGTTCAGAGCGTTCCACGACGTCCGGGACGTCCAACACCGGAACCCCTGGCAACAGATTCTCCGCGCGTTCCAGGCTGGCGTCTGATACAGCGGAAATCCCGACGACGGCGTGACCGGCTGCGCGGAGGGCGGAGCCGAGCACGGCACCGACTTTTCCTGCTCCGATAATTCCTACGCCGAGGCGGCCCGGTTTGCGTGTCGGCTCAGTCATGGGTGGTCTCCTCGGATTCCGCAGCGTTTTCGTCGCTGGCGGGGCGTTCTCGCCAGCGGTCTCCTAGACTGTGCTTTCTTGCCTCGGCTGCCCTGGCTGATTGGAGGTCAAACAGTTCCACAGCCGTTCGGTTGTCCATCTGACGAACTCTCAGTGCGACAGGGCCCGGCGTGGTGTGAAGCACCAAATCCATCGCGTGGAACCTTCGGCTCAATGGTCCTCGTTCCAGTGCCATCGACTGGGTACGCTCATGTGGAACCACTGCGAGGTACCGCCACCATGCACCTGAGCGTGCCACGAGAGCCGTGCGAGTCACCACGAATCCGTTGCGCCGCCACGTCAGCGGGCTGATCCACCGGATACGACGCGGGCTGGTAGTGAAGCCGCCGCCGTCGTTCTTGCCCTCAAGGCCCGCTTGGAACAGGCCCATCGGATCGTCCGTTCCAGGATCTGGAAGCACCAGGGCCAGCAGCTCCATGACTTCCTGCCGTGTGCCCACGGGCAGGAGCGTACTGCGACCACCGGATTCTCCGCCGGCTGCGCCGCCATAGCCAGCCACGTTGAGCGAAACCTTATACCAGCCAGTGAGTCTCCAAAGCGGCGACTGCATCACGCCTACCGCCTGAACGCGTCCGGGCGGAATGGTCTGCGTCCGGGTATCCAACAACCCGTAGCGAAGACGGATTCCATCTTCGAGGACGGAGACCCGAAAGTTGAATGAATTGCTGAACATGTTCCAGTAACTTGCCGCTATACCAATGAGTACCGGCAGCAGGCCCGTAATCACCAGTGGTTGCTCGAACACCACGGACAACGTGATCGCGATCGCGCCGAGCAGAAGGAGGAACACCGTTGCACCGGACAAAAAGGTAGCCGCGAGCACTCGTCCTGCGGTCAGCTTGAGAATAGGATATTCGGGCTCCTCCGGCTGGCCCGGCGATTGTGGAGAGTCATCGCCACTTGCCCTACTCAGAATAGTTGACCGAAGGCTCCGAGCATCCTGCAGCTTTAAAAACGACAGCTTGACAGCAGACTCACCCGCATCCGCGACTTCGAATTTCAGCTCTGCAAGACCGAAGATCCTGGCCAATAGAGGCTGGCCCAGATCAATCGCTTGCACCCGGTCCAAGCGTGCTTGCCGCTGCTGGCGGAACAAGACACCGCTATTGACCTTTACGTGCTCGGCCGTCACCTGGTAGCGCGTGAACCGCCATGACAGATAGAAGATCAAGGCAATAACCACGACGGTCGCTGACCCGGCACCGACAATCCACCAGATGGCTTCGGACGGAATATCCTGCACGTCCCCAGTAAAAATACCTTCAACTCGATCACGGCCGAAGACAAAGAGGACAGCGACAATAGCGAGCCATCCCCTCACCATCGGTGAGATCGGATGGACTCGGTGCCAGACGTCCTCGGAGTTCTTGGTCAATGAGGAATCAGTTGCCTGCTCCTCCGCCGGGACACTCACAGCCCGGCCAGCCTCGCCTCGCCGCGCGCGCTCAACTGTTCGCGCAGGCGGGCTCCCTCATCCGCGGGAAGCCCTGGGATTTCCGCGTTGGTTCCGGGCGCAGCAGTATGCAGCTTGAGAGAACAGAGCCCGAAAGCTCGTTGCACCGGGCCAACAGCAACGTCAACATACTGCATGCGGCCATACGGGACCACCATGGCGCGTTGGAAGAACAGTCCGCTGCGGATCAGCAGATCGTCGTCGCGCTCTGCGTAACCGATGGCGCGCACCTGACGTGGTATCAGCAACCCAGTCCAAGCGGCAATGACGACCTCTAAAGCGATGAGGGACCAGATGATCCATGGGGCCAACCACGTCCATACTCCGGTCACGACGAGCACGAGCGGAACACCCAGCAGGATCAGCCAGATCACGGTGGACAGAAGCCACCCGAGCAGCCGGACCGTCAAATACTTTGGTGATACTGCAGTCCACACAACACCGTGCGGATCGATCGGCTCACTAGGCATATTCCCCCTCATCACCACGCGCGGAACGCCTGTTCCTCGCATCATCTGAATCTTTCGTGAAAGCGTCGTCATCTGGCGGCAA
The DNA here is from genome assembly GCA_038199985.1 of Actinomycetales bacterium. Lineage (GTDB taxonomy): Bacteria > Actinomycetota > Actinomycetes > Actinomycetales > Micrococcaceae > Arthrobacter_J. The sequence continues at coordinate 98,730 of JBBPYK010000091.1, forward strand.
GGTGCAGAACCGCTCCACCAGAAGACCAATGACAATCATCGCAGCACCACCGGCAACGGTGGCCAGCGAACCCCAGATTCCTCCGGTGACGCCGCGGACCTGAATCAGGGTGAACTGATCCACCAGAATTCCCAGGTGCCAGCCGAACATCAACGCACCGGTATAGGCGCACGCCTGCGCCAGGATCAGGGTGCGAGTGGCCAGAATTGGGTCCAAGGCCTTCTCGCGTTTGCCGTTACGCCAAGCACGCACTTTCAGACCTAGTCCGAGAGTGAAAACCACGATGAACGTCATGGTCAACAGCGATACAAGGTGCAGGCTGGGAGCCGGGAACCCGTAGCTGGTTGCGAGTAGATTCAATACCCATCCGGCACCTGCCGCCACGACAGCCATGGTCGCTAACCAGCTGTACCTGATGCTGCGCATGGGAGCTAAACCTCAGTGGATTCGTTGGAGGACGACGGCTCATAGCGCACGATCCCGTCCCGGTCCGGTGCGTGGGCGGCGAGTTCCGCCACCGAGCGCCCCAGGAGCTGTGCGTCAGGATTCATCCACCGCCACGGTTCCAGTACGAAAGCCCGTTCCGCAGCCCTCGGATGGGGAAGGGTTAGTCGCTCGTCATTGCACTGGTGATCTCCGTACACGATGATGTCCACGTCCAACGTTCTTGCGCCCCATCGTTCCTCACGTTCGCGGTGATGGCGAGCTTCGGTCTCCTGACAAAGGTCCAGGACCTCCAGTGGCGCAAGTTCTGTGACGACTTCTATGACCATATTCAGATAATCAGGCTGCTCTGGACCGCCCACCGGCTTGGTCTGTGCCACCGGTGACAGACGGCTCAGCGTTATCCCGGCATGGTCGGCTATGTCTCGCACAGCGGCGGCGAGTGTTTCAGCGCTATCTCCGAGGTTACTTCCAAGGGCAAGAATCACGGTTTGAGGTGTTGTCATGTCCGGTGCCTCGAGATGCTCACCGAAACGTCGCCGAACGGGACCTCGATGGGCGCCTTGGGCTTGTGCACTGTCACGTCAACAGAAACTACGTCAAAGGAGGCAAGGATGTTTGAAGCAATGCGCTCGGTCAGCGTTTCAACCAAGTTGCACGGCTCCCCGGTAATGATGCTCTTCACCTGCTCAGCAAGTTCACCGTAATTGGAGGTCGCCTCAAGATCATCCGAGGCCGCAGCCGCACGAATATCAGTGTGGAGCACAACATCCACCATGAACGGCTGCCCATTGCGGCGCTCATGCTCAAAAACCCCGTGATACCCGATGGCCTTGATCCCACTGAGGGTGATGCGATCCAGCATCGGAGGGTGCGTCACGTTAGCCTTTCCACGCGGCAGAGACCTTGACCGCATCAAGGTTCGCGGCGACGTCGTGAACGCGCACGCCCCACACACCCGCCGCAGCAGCGAGCGCGGTGGTGGCCACTGTGGCACTGTCACGTTCTTCGGGTGGGGCCGCTTTGCCCGACGTCGTCAGAAGCGTGCCCAGAAAACGTTTCCTTGACGTGCCGATCAGCAGGCGGTGGCCCAACACGTCAAAACGATCCAACGAGCGCAGCAATGCCCAATTGTGTTCCTCGGTTTTTGCAAAGCCAAGTCCTGGATCCACAATGATCTGCTCCGGCGAAACGCCGCCGCTGTACAGGCGGTCACGAAGCTCCATGATTTCGGCAAGGACGTCTTCGACGACGTCTTTGTATTCCGCGAGACCACTCATGGTGCGGGCATCCCCACGTCCGTGCATCAGAACGTACGGGACACCTCGCTCGGCGATGAGTGCCGGCATATCTGGATCCATGTCCGTTCCGGAGACATCATTGACAATCCCTGCTCCCGCGTCCAACGCAAGCGCCGCCGTCGAAGCATGCATTGTGTCGATACTGATCAGGGCACCAGCCTTGGCGAGCGTCTTAATGACTGGAAGAACACGCTTTTGCTCTTCAACTGGGTCCACTGGATCGGCGTTGGGACGGGTCGATTCACCGCCGACGTCGATGATGTCCGCTCCGCCATAGAACATCCGCAGTCCGGCAGCAACGGCATCGTCGGGACGGGCGAACTTGCCCCCGTCGCTGAAGGAGTCCGGAGTCACGTTCAGAACGCCCAGCACCACTGTCCGATCCGTCGGCAGGTCCTCGAAGGTCCGTTGTTTTCTGGCGGCCCTAATCACCGGCAGCGGAGAAGTCGCGGGGCCGGTTCCAGGTGTTGCAGCGAGTGAATCCATGGTGCCTTCCGTATTTATCTTCCGAGGATCAGTGACATTGCTTCCGCCCGGGTGGCTGGTTCGCGCAATTGACCCCTGACGGCCGAGGTAACGGTCATAGCTCCGGGTTTGCGCACGCCCCTCATAGACATGCACAGGTGCTCACACTCAATGACGACGATGGCACCGTTGGGCCGTAGATGCTCCACGAGCGCTTCCACGATCTGTGTGGTGAGGCGTTCCTGGACCTGCGGCCGGCGGGCGAAAATCTCAACCAGCCGCGCCAGTTTACTCAGCCCGGTCACCTTACCGTCAGCGGACGGAATGTAGCCAATATGGGCGCTCCCATGGAACGGCACCAGATGATGTTCGCAGGTCGAGTAGAACGCTATGTCCTTGACCAGAACCATCTCTTCGTGCTCAATGTCGAACGTGGTTGCTAGAAGTTCTGCCGGGTCCTGATGCAGACCCGAGAAGAACTCTGCGTACGCCTTCCCCACGCGCTTGGGCGTATCGAGCAACCCGTCTCTGGTTGGGTCCTCCCCGATAGCGAGGAGAATCTCGCGGACCGCCCGCTGAATCCGAGGTTGATCCACCTTGCCAGCCGCATGTGCGATCTCGGCCGCCGCAAACTCATCATCGATGTCAGTCACGATTCAGATCCTAGCGGGCCACAGTTCGCGGCCGAGCTCAATTGCCGCCCGTGACGCCGCCGGGAGTGCTTCCGCCGTGCTCAGAATCTGTCGATTCGGGGGCGGGCAATTTGCTCTCCTCTATATCGAAGTCCTGCGGGATGTCAGCTTGTGCGATCTGATCCTGCGGCGGTACGTCAACCGGATCTGGGGCGCTATCTGCTGCGGCCTGTGCACGTTCCTTCGCGGTCACCACTGGTGGGTCACTGTGAACTGGGCGTGACGGCTTGGACAGCCAGACCTGACGGAGATCCCGCATACGCACGTCGCTGAACACTTCCGCGATGTCCGCCTGATTGAGCGTCTCGCGCTCCAGGAGTTCAAGCGCCAACCGGTCCAGAACGTCACGGTTTTCTGTGAGCACCGCGTACGCTTCATCATGCGCGGTGTCGATGAGTTCACGGATTTCTTGGTCTACAACAAACGCCAGATCATCGGAGTAGTTGCGCTCGTGACCCATGTCCCTGCCAAGGAACGGCTCGCCGCCGCCCTGGCCGAGCTTGACCGCGCCCACCCGTTCGCTCATACCGTACTGAGTCACCATCTGACGAGCGATAGACGTAGCTTTTTCGATGTCGTTTGACGCGCCGGTAGACGGGTCGTGGAAAACAATTTCCTCGGCCACGCGGCCGCCCATAGCGTACGCCAACTGATCCAACAGTTCGTTGCGGGTGATGGAGTACTTGTCATCCTCCGGCACCACCATGGTGTAGCCCAGAGCGCGCCCACGCGGCAAGATGGTGACCTTCGTGACCGGCGCTGTGTTGCGCAGAGCTGCTGCAACGAGCGCGTGACCGCCCTCGTGATAGGCAGTGATTTTACGTTCTAGTTCCTTCATCACTCGCGACCGTTTCTGTGGACCGGCCATGACGCGATCGATCGCTTCGTCCAGTGCGCGGTCGTCGATGAGCTGAGCATTGGAACGAGCCGTGAGCAGCGCTGCCTCATTCAGGACGTTCGCGAGATCGGCGCCGGTGAACCCCGGTGCGCGCTTGGCCAAGGAACCGAGGTCGACCCCCGGAGCCATGGGCTTGCCCTTGGCATGAACCTCAAGGATGCGTTGCCGTCCCAAGCGATCTGGTGCCTCCACTGCTATCTGACGGTCGAAGCGCCCCGGACGCAGTAGCGCTGGATCCAGAACATCTGGACGGTTGGTTGCGGCGATAAGGATGACGTTCGCATTCCCGTCGAAGCCGTCCATCTCCACCAGCAACTGGTTGAGTGTCTGTTCGCGCTCGTCATTGCCGCCGCCAACGCCAGCACCACGATGGCGTCCGACGGCGTCGATTTCGTCCACGAAAATGATCGCTGGCGCATTGGCCTTGGCCTGTTCGAAGAGGTCGCGGACACGCGAGGCGCCCACCCCGACGAACATTTCAACAAAGTCAGAACCGGAGATCGAGTAGAAGGGAACGCCAGCCTCGCCCGCGACGGCGCGAGCCAATAGCGTTTTACCGGTTCCAGGAGGTCCGTAAAGCAAAACGCCCTTGGGGATCTTGGCGCCAACTGCTTGGAATTTGGCTGGTTCTTGCAGGAAGTCCTTAATTTCGTGAAGTTCTTCCACGGCCTCTTCTGCGCCAGCGATGTCGTCGAACGTTACCTGCGGCAGGTCCTTGTTCATCATCTTGGCTTTGGACTTACCAAACTGCATGACCTTGGAGCCGCCACCCTGCATGCGTGAGAGCAGGAACCAGAAGATAGCACCGAGAATGAGGATGGGGAAAATCAGGCCCAGGAAGCCAAGGAACCAGTTGTCCTCGGCCGGTTGATCGGTGAAACCTTCCACGTCCGATGCACCGATGGCGTCAACAACGCCCTCCGCGCGGGCAGTGCTGAAGAAGAACTGGACGCTCTTGCCTTGATCCTTGTAGCCCTCAGTGAGCGTCAGGTCTACGCGCTGCTCACCGTCATAGATTTTGGCTTCCGTGACCTTGTTGTCCTTCAGCAGTTCAAGGCCGACAGACGTGTCTACACGCGCGGCCCCGCTACCGGAAATAGTGGGGAATATGAGCAGGAGCGCGGCCACTGCCAAGACGATCCAGATGATCGGACCCTTGAAGACGTTCTTAAATTTCATGCGCTTTGAGGGCACCTCTGCCCATCCCTCCTGCTGACAAGCGTGGATGATGGCGCGGCCCTGAGGGGACGCGCCCGATGTCTAGCTATACACTCTATGTCACCCATCACGCACGGCCGTGGCCAATAGTTCCCTCTGGGCGTACAGAAAGCCTGCAGTCCGGCTACTCGTAGATGTGAGGAGACAGAGTCCCGATGAAGTCTAGGTTCCGGTACTTTTCCGCGAAGTCCAGGCCGTAGCCCACCACGAACTCGTTGGGAATGTCATAGCCGACGTACTTGACGTCAATTTCAACCTTCGCTCCCTCAGGCTTACGGAGGAGGGTGCAGATCTCCAACGATGCTGGCCCCCGCGATTGCAGGTTCGCCTTCAACCAGGACAGCGTCAGACCGGAATCGATAATGTCCTCGACGATGAGGACATGCTTACCCATGAGGTCTGTTTCCAGATCCTTGAGAATGCGGACGACGCCGGATGACTGCGTTCCGGAACCGTAGGAAGATACCGCCATCCAATCCATGGTGACGTGGCTGTGAAGCGCCCTGGCCAGGTCCGCCATGATCATGACCGCTCCCTTGAGGACACCAACGATCAGTAGGTCGCGGCCCTCGTAGTCTCGGTCGATTTCCTCGGCCAGTTCACTGACCCTGCGCTCAATTTCTTCCCGGGTATACAGAACGTGCTTGAGATCAGCCTGAACGTCGTTGGATTCCACCACATGCTCCCGGAGTCTTAATTTTGGGGTTCTTGATAAACACTAGAGTGCCACAGGCACGGCCTGCTCGGGGAATGCGCTGACTCAGGGATTCTCGGTAGACGCGGACATGCCCTCCGACTTCCACCGGTCCGGCAGAGCCCTGCCGTTTGAGCAGCGACTCTGCCGCAATCAGGCGTTCGAACGGTGGTCGCGCGCCCGTCAGCTCGGCGACGGCGAGCGCCATGATGCGTTGGCGGAGGGACGCGGGAAGCTCACGGAGTTCCGCTTCGTTGAGATGTATCTCACCTTGGCGGACGTCGCGCATGCGCGTGTAGTTGTCCTGCGCCAGATAGTCCAGAAAGTCTGCATCCTGGGCAAGGATTTTCGATGATCGATACAGCGCTTCAGCAATGCCCGGTCCCAGTTGGTCTTCGAGGAGGGGCAGAATCTCGCTGCGAACCCGGGTTCGAGCAAATCGTGGGTCAGTGTTAGTGGGGTCATGCCAGGGTTCCAGATTCTCGAGATCACAGATTTCGAGTGTTTCGTGCCTGCGGAGTTCTAGGAATGGCCGCAAGTACTTGCCCCTTCTGGCAGGCATACCGGCCAGAGAGCGGGTACCTGAACCGCGCGCAAGACCCAGAAGCACTTGCTCTGCTTGGTCATCGAGGGTGTGTCCCAAGAGAACGACTAGTGCGTCGTGCTCTTCAACGGCCGCGTCCAGAGCGTTGTAGCGAGAGGATCTCGCTGCCGCTTCTGGGCCCATGCCCGTCGGCGCTACGGTCACGGTCCGGATCTCAACGGGAGACAGCCCTAGGTCCTGCAGTTTGGCCACGGTAGCGGCGGCCACCTCAGCGCTGCCGTTCTGCAACCCATGGTCGACGACGACAGCGCCAACACGATAGTCACCGCGGCTCGCGAAGAATGACGCGATCACGGCGAGAGCCATCGAATCAGGTCCGCCGCTGCAGGCCACCAGAATCAGAGGGCGATCCCCGGTGTGGGCAACACCCGTCGGGGATCCGGCGTCGGGCGTGTACTCCGCCAGCGCCTGCCTCAGTTGGTGGCGGGCCTTCCCTATGAGCGGGTGGAGCCGTCCTCGTGAACGCTGACTCACCCGGCGTCGAGCGCCATACGCTCCATCCACAGCTTCGGGGTGTGGATTTCTTTCTCCGTGGGCAGGTTTTCTTCCCGTTCCCACACACGGTTGAAGCCCTCCATCCCTACGTCCTTGACGACGGCGCGGACAAAGCGTGCGCCATCACTGTACTGACGCATTTTGGCATCAAGGCCCATGACGCGGCGAATGAATTTGTCCAGTGGGCTGCGTGTTTTTCCACGCGCGTTAAAGCGTTGGCGAATGGTCTTGACGGAGGGGACAATGCTGGCGTCTACGGCGTCCATGACCACGTTGGCATGGCCCTCGAGCAGGCTCATGACGGCTGTCAGATGCGACATGCGCGCCTTGTCCTCAGGGTCCTGTAGCAACGACATCAGTCCCGCGGACTGTGACGGAACGCCCTCAATCTCCTGACCACGTGCCGAGCCTAGATTCTTCACCAACTGGACAAGGCGGTCCTGCAGAGTGTCTGCCTTGTCCAATAAGCCACCGGACAGCTGGCTGATCTGGCTCACCATGTGGTCCCTAAGCCATGGCGCGGCGGCGAACTGCACGCGGTGGGTTTGTTCGTGCAGGCAGACCCAGAGACGGAAATCGGCCGGATCAACGTTCAATTCACGCTCGACACTGACAACGTTGGGCGCTACCAGGAGCAGGCGGCCGGCAGAGGGCGGAGCGGAGGGGTCACTGAGGGAGGCGAAGGGGTCGTACTGACCAAGGACCTTGGAGGAGAGGAACGCCAGAATGGCGCCAAACTGAGCGCCGGTGACCGTTCCACCGAGTTCAGCTACCGTAGTCTGCAACTGCTCCGACTTTGACTTCGCCAACTTGTCCATCGCTGGCTGAAGGAGTGCCTGGAAGCTCTGCGAATTGGCTTTGGCCCACGATGCCCGGTCCACCACCAATACTTGGGAGTCACGTAGGTCCCGCGCCGCCTCGAGCCCGGTGATGCGATGAACGTGCTCAACGGATACGTCAGCTGCCTCGCGCAGGCTGGCCACGACGTCGGCAATCTCGCGTTTGGACAGCGAAGGGCCGGCCGGGGCAAGCTTTGCCGCCGCGCCAGCAGCAAGTTCCCAGTTGACCAGTTGGACGGTGGCAGGCTCAGTTGTGGTCTCCATGTTTCCCATCAGACCACAAAACTTCCGCAATGAGACCGCAGTTCGCCACCGGTGAATGCTAGCGGCAGCCACAACCGGCCAGAGCAGACGCCGCTGCGTCAACCGCTGCACGCGCCTGAAGTGTATTCGAGGCAAGCCCGTTGCCAATGAAGGAAAAAACGAGCAATCGACCATCACGGTCCACGACGTACCCGCTCAGCGACGTAGCCGTGAACAGTGTGCCAGTCTTAGCGCGGACAACGCCGGCTCCTTCAGAGTCATCGAATCGCTCTGCGAGTGAGCCATCCAGCGATGCAACCGGCAGCCCGTCGAGGACCTCCCGTAGACCGGGCCTGTCGCTAGTGATCATGATGCGAACAACGGCGGCAAGCTGGGCCGCGCTCATATTGTTCCGCAGCGAGAGCCCGGAGGCATCAGCTAGCACCAGCCCATCCACCGGAACCTCCAGTCTGGCCACGGCCGCCACCACCGCGCCCGTTCCACCGGCAAATGACGGCACTTCACCGGCCCCGATTGCCGTCATCCGAGCCAAGGCTTCAGCAAGGTAATTATCCGAGACGAGCAGCATGTGCTCTGCCTGGTCCACCACTCGGGCCGACCCGACGAACGCCAGCCTGTCGGCGTCGTTGTTCGCAGCCCCGCGGGTAACGCCCTCCGCAACTGTCACGCCATGGGCTTTCCCTGCCACTGACAGCGCGTCTCGGAACGCCTGGGCAGCAGCAAGTGCAGGGTCACGATAGCGTTCGTCGTTCGGGTTTGCGCCTTCGAGCCAGGCCGAGTTCAGCGCCATCGGATAAATGGGCGCAATCTGCCCGGAGTCGATATCCGGCTGCTGCCAGCTGGGGTGCAACACCGGGCCGGTGAAAAGCGAATCATCCACGACCACGCTCAGAGCCTTCGCGGGAGGCTTTCCGCCCTGTGTCAGCGCCTTCATGGTCCGCTCGGCCAGAGTCTGCAGGCCCGCGTGCCCGACGACGGCGTCGGGTTTGGACTTCCCAGAGCCAAGCAGCACATCGCCACCGCCGCGCAGTGTCACACTTCCCGGTTCCGTGCCGTGATAAACCGATGTCTCAAGCCGACGGTCTGGTCCCAGTGTGGACACCACAGCAGCGGCCGTCAGTAGCTTCTGATTGGAAGCCGGGATCCTCGGCTCCGCCGCCAACTGATCAAAAAGGACATCGCCGCTTCGGGCATCAAGCACGACACCGGTGAAGTCACCTTCGCCGTCGACCTTCAGAAGTGGTGGGAGGAGCGCCGCCAAAGCCTTCTGTGAAGGACTGGGTGCATCGGCGTTGAGCCCGGTGACTACCGTGGGCATGGTGACCTCTGTGGGCGCGAGCTGAATCGCTGGCGTGGGAGTCACCGTGGGCCTAGGATCCGGCGAAATCATTGACGAGATCACCGCCGGACCCGCATAAACCGCCAAGGGCAGCACGAGGACAGCTAGGACCATGGCCAACAGAACCGCGGTAAGGCGCCGGGCTGTGGGCGTCATCGGCTCCCCTTCATTGGACATGGCATATATGTTTAAGACTAAACGGCGCGGGCAGATACATTGGTATTGCCTTTTCCACGCCTCTTCCCGCTTATTCAGGAGTCAGCCACATGAATATCGACGTGACTATCGAAATCCCCAGGGGTTCCCGCGTCAAATACGAAATCGATCACGAGACGCACAGGCTCCGACTGGACCGCGTGCTGTTCACCTCGATGCAGTACCCCACGCATTACGGCTACTTCGAGAACACCCTGGGAGAAGACGGCGACCCGTTGGATGCCCTCCTGCTACTGCAGGACTATGACCTCATCCCCGGTGTCCTGGTTGAGTCCCGCCCCATCGGTGTGTTCAACATGGTCGACGACGGCGGCGGCGACGCAAAGGTCCTGTGCGTTCCCGTTGACGCACGCTTTGATCACATCAAGGAACTCTCCGACGTTTCGGACTTCCTCCTGGACGAGATCAAGCACTTCTTCACGAAGTACAAGGATCTAGAACCGGGCAAGTGGGTAGAGGCGGCAGGCTGGGAGGACCGTGTAGCGGCCGAAACTGAAGTGGAAGCCTCCCTACAGCGCTTCAAGACCGAGGGCGAGCGCAGCGAAGAGGACCAGCCGCAGGGCCGCGACGTGGACGAAAACGCTGAGAACACGGACGTGCAACCCCAGGGTCGCTAGCCCGGTCTCTGCAGCCCATCGGGCATACTAAACGCATGTTGTTTGTGCTGACCATCAATCAGCGGGATTCCCGCGAGGTCGGGGACATGGTGCCCGACCTGATCAAAGCACTCAGGCACCTCCCCACCGTCGTACCATTCCAGCGTTCTGTTGGCGATGAAGCGCAGGGCGTCGTCGCCACCGCGAAAACAGCGGTCGACGTCGCCCTTACCGCCATCCGCCATCGGCGCTGGCATGTCGGGATTGGCGTTGGTGAGCTCCACGTACCGATCCCCGAGAATATCCTCGACGCTGAGGGCTACGGACTCGTCTACGCCCGCCGGGCTGTGAACCATGCGCGGAAGACGGGTGAACGTATTCCCCTTGCCGTGTCAGGACCGGATGCCGACGTCGCGGCGGAGGCGGAAGCGGTGCTGCGGTTGCTGGGGCAGATTGTGGCCACCCGTACGGAGGCTGAATGGAATGTGCTGGATCTACTCACACCCGGTGTGCGCGGACAACAAAAACTCATTGGTGAAGAGCTCGGCATCACCACCCAAGCCGTCAGCAAGGCAGTGGTCCGATCGCACTGGGCCGAGGAATGGGCCTGCCGGCCAGCGGCAGCGCGCTTGCTGGACCTCGTCTACGGCCCAGCTTCGCTGCCGGGTTCGTCACTCCCCTACGAAAGATAGCGCGTGGAATCTTTGATCATTTTTGACTGCGACGGTGTGCTCGTGGACAGCGAAAGGCTCACGACAGCTGTGGAAGCACAAATACTCACCGAGCTTGGGTACCCGCACACGGTTCAGGACGTTGTTGACCGGTACATGGGCCGCAGCGCCACGGACGTCGCCGGACTGCTGGAGAACATGATGGGCGCCGAGTTAGCAGACCAGTTCGACACCGATTCGACCGTGCAAATTCATGCGTCATTCGAGTCCTCGTTAACGGTAGTCCCCGGTATTCCTGCTCTGTTGAAAACCCTCGACGATAACGATGTGCGCACCTGTGTAGCCTCCAGCGGTTCACATGCAAAAATGAAGCGGACCCTGGGGCTGACCGGTCTCCACTCACGGTTTGAGGGTCGGATCTACAGTGCCACCGAAGTTCCCCGGGGCAAACCAGCACCGGACATCTTTTTGCACGCAGCCTCTTCCGAGGGCGTACCGGCGGAACGATGCGTTGTCATTGAGGACAGTGTCAATGGAGTTCGTGCCGCTCGGGCCGCTGGTATGCGTGTGCTGGGTTATGGCGGCGGTCTCAGCGACCGCGTCGCGCTAGAGGCTGCCGGAGCCGAAGTGTTCGAACGCATGGAACACGTCTGGGCTTTGCTTAACGGGGTCAGCGAGCTTTCTGGATTGACGGATCAATCGTTGTTAGCCGGTGAGTCTGCGGAGTCGGTTTCAATCCGACCGCCCTCGAGCAGTGACCGCAACACCAGCGCTGCACCGTCGTCGTAAACAGTCTCCGTGACCACGTTCGCGGCGTCCATGACCTCCTGGGGCGCCTGACCCATGGCAACGCCCTGCGCCGCCCAACCGAGCATCTCTATGTCGTTGCGCCCATCCCCCATTGCGAGGGTCTGAGACGGATCCACTTCCAGATGACGCCGGAGTTCCTCGAGTGCGCTGGCCTTGGTAACGCCCGCGGCCGCGATATCTAGCCAAGCAGTCCAGCCCACGGAGTATGTGACACCGTGCAGCCCAATCGAGCGGACAACTTCCCCGAACTCCTCGGCGCTACTGTCGTTGCTGAAGACCACCACACGAACCGCGGTGGCCTCCGTCATCTGCTCGAAATCGACGACGTTGGTCGCTGCACCAAAACTTGCGTCCTGGAAACGTTCGGTGGCGAGGAACTCGCCTTTGTCATTCTCGAGAGCATATTTTGCCGTGGGAAGGCGTTCCCGCAGTGCAAGCAGCGCCGGAGCTGGGTCGAACACCACTCTGGACACTACTTCGTAGCCGTCTGGAAGAGACATGTCGATGCGAAGCGTAATGGCGCCATTAGAGCAGACGCAGTAGCCGTGCGTCATTCCGATCATCTGAATAATCGGAAGAGTGGCCCCTAGAGAACGGCCGGTGGCGATGATGACATCGCGTCCGCTCTCCACCACCGCTGATGCGGCTTCCCGTACGCCGTCGGACATCCGACCATCGTGATCTACCAGCGTGCCGTCTACATCAAGGGCTACCAATTGAATTTCATTTGTTGTCAGCAGGTCTTCGTTGCCTGTTTTTACTGTAATTGTCATGGGACCAGTGAACCAGAAATCGCGCGGCTGACACTAGTGCGTGCATCACACTTCGACCTGGCCGAAGTCACCCCGTACCTGCGAGATCACCCCGCACACCGCAGTTTTAGCGGGTAGGGGGTGATCTCGGCAGGAAAGTTTGACTAGAGGACTGGTAGGACTTCCAGACCGCCGAGATATGGACGCAAGGCCGCAGGGACGTTGACTGAGCCGTCCGCGTTTTGGTGGTGCTCGAGGATCGCAACGATCCAGCGGGTTGTAGCCAGGGTTCCGTTGAGCGTAGCTACAGCGCGAGTTCCACCCTTGCTGCCGTCGTCCTTCGAAACTCGTTCGCGGATGTTCAGTCGGCGCGCCTGAAAGGTGGTGCAGCTGGAGGTAGATGTGAGTTCGCGGAACGCGTTCTGGGTGGGGACCCATGCCTCGCAGTCGTACTTTCGGGCAGCGGACATCCCCAGATCGCCGGCAGCTGTATGAATCACGCGGTACGGCAATTCCACCTTGGCCAGCATCTCTTCTTCCCATGCGAGCATGCGCAGGTGCTCCGCGCCGGAATCCTCCGCGGCAATGTACGAGAACATCTCCACTTTGTTGAACTGATGCACGCGGATGATGCCACGGGTGTCCTTACCGTGAGATCCTGCCTCGCGTCGATAGCAAGAGGACCAGCCGGCGTAGCGTGTGGGCCCGGCGGACACGTCGATGATTTCGTCCGAGTGATACCCCGCCAGTGGCACTTCTGAAGTCCCAACAAGGTAAAGGTCGTCCTCGGCAAGACGGTAGATCTCGGCATCGTGTGCCACATCGAACCCGGTGCCCTGCATGGTTTCGGGACGCACAAGGGTTGGGGTGATCATTGGGGTGAAGCCGGCGGCAATGGCCTGCTCCATGGCCATGTTCAGCAGGGCCAGTTCCAGACGGGCTCCAACGCCCTTTAAAAAGTAAAAACGTGAACCGGAGACCTTGGCGCCGCGCTCCATGTCAATAGCGCCCAGGAGTTCACCGATCTCGAGATGATCACGCGGCTCGAATCCCTCCGTCGCAAAGTCCCGGGGAGTTCCCACGGTCTTGACGACGTCGAAGTCATCTTCACCACCTGAAGGCACCCCTTCCTCAATGAGGTTGGGCAGGCTCCGCACGAGCGCCTCCTGCTCTGCCTTCAGCGACTCTGCACGCGCGCCCTCGACTTTGACCGAAGCAGCAAGTTCTTTGACTGATGCCAGCAGTTCCTGCTTCTCATCACCCGTGGACGCAGCGACTTTCTTGCCGAATGCATTCTGCTCAGCCCGCAGAGATTCGTGCCGGTTGATCGCTTCACGGCGTAGCGTGTCAGCCGAGATGATCTGATCCACCAACGACTCGTCGGCACGTCGTGCGCGCTGGGACTGACGGTATTTTTCCGGGCTCTCGCGGAGGTCATTGATGTCGATCACCCACCAAGACTACAGAAGAACGACGGCGAATCACGTGCCCCGTGAACTGTAGGCTGGGAAGCACTATGACCTCTGTATCTGTGCTTGTGCCAGTGATAGCCACAGTGCTGCTACTGCTCGCCGCGGTCGTGGTCGCCGTCGTGCTGATCCGACGCCGTCGGACCCGGCTGGCAATCGCCGCAATCCCGGTGACGTCCAGCCGCGGTCATCAGCGGGTTGCCTTTATTGTTAACCCCATCAAATTCAATGCGGAAAAGGCACGCACGATCGTAGCCGAGGAATGCCGGGCCGCCGGCTGGGACCCACCCGTAGTCCTTGAAACTACCGTCGAGAATCCGGGTTGCTCGCAAGCTCGGCGGGCGATGGAGCTCCGGTGCGACGTCGTATTGGTTGGTGGTGGCGACGGCACCGTGCGCGTTGTTGGGCAAGAATTGGCACACTCTGGAACGCCGATGGGTGTGGTCCCGCTGGGGACCGGGAATCTGCTGGCCAGAAACCTGGACTTGAATGTTGCGGAATTGCATCAGAACATCCGCATGGCTCTCCACGGGACCGAACGACGTATCGACATGGCACGGATCCAACTCGTGAACAGGGAAACAGGAGCCCACTCAAAGCACGGCTTCCTGGTGATAGGCGGAATCGGGTTCGACGCGAAAGTAGTGTCAGAGACACGAGACGAACTCAAACGTAGCGTTGGGTGGCTCGCGTACAGCGAATCTGGTCTGCGCAACCTTCCCGGCCGCCGCAAACGGGTGTCGATCAGTATCGACGACGGCCCGGAGCAGGTACGCAAAGTGCGAAGCGTTCTCTTCGTCAATTGCGGCAGGTTGCCCGGTGGCGTGGACTTCATTCCGAATGCCGTGCTCGATGACGGGACGCTAGACATTGTGATCGTCAGCCCCAGAACGCCGGTCGGCTGGGCGTGGATGGCCGGAAAAGTTGTTTTCCGCCATCCACGGCCCATACCTGTCATGGAGCTGCATCCAGCTCGTAAAGTACGAATTTCCGTTTCCGAGCCCCTTGCTACGCAGCTCGACGGCGACCCCATGGGAGCCGTGACGTCGCTCAGTGTAGAGGTTGAAGCCGGTGCGCTATTGGTGCGCGGGGCTAGTTAACCCTACTTCTCGTCGCCCGAGCTTTCCTCGTCGTGGTCCGTGTACCCGCCGGGATGATTCCGGTCCTGGTGGCTCGTGTAGCCCTGAGAACTGTCAGCTTTGTCCTGCTCGCCCTCGGGCGCGTTCGCCTTGGACTGCTCCTCGATGAGCTGCTGCTCTTCGCCAAAGCGCAGGTCATTTCCCTGATCACCGGCATCGCCACGCCACTCGGAATCGGCGGTGGCTCCTTCGCCTGGCTTGCGGGGGTCGGTGTTTTCCTGTTCCGTCATGATGATGCCTCCTCGAGATGAGATGCGCGGTAGGCCGCGTTATGGAAAGCCTAATGATGAATGGGGTTGGTGGAAAGCCTCACCCGTTCAGAAGGTCCTGAACAGCCCGTTCTGAAGCAGAAATTCCACAGGTTTCGATCGCCTCACCCCTCATGAACAGTTCGACAAGCCTCGGGTCAACGTAGGAACTACGGACGACGGCCGGCGTGTTGCCGAGGTGTTCAGCTACGGTTTTCATCATGTCGGTGACGGCTTTGCGCCGGGCAGTGTCGCTCGAAGCACCAGCGTCTGCGCGCGCGAGTTCCATGGCAGCTGAAACGGTTGCCTGCCAGGTTCGGAAATCTTTCGCGGTGTAGTCCCCACCCGTTACTTGTCGCAGGAATTCGTTGAGTTGGTTGCCATCCACGCTGTGCCAAGCGCCGTCGTCGTCCTTATAGGACAGAACTCGCTCCTCGGCGTTGCGACGGAGCATCGGCTTGAGTGCCTGAGCCAAGTCCTCGTCCTCCAAGGTGATTTGCCACTGTTGACCGCTTTTACCGGGGAAGTTGAACTCGATGCTGTTGCCTCGGACTTTGACGTGTTTGCCAAGGAGCGTAGTTACCCCAAAGGAGCCATTGGCTTGCGCGTACTGAGCGGAGCCAATCCTGAGCGCCCCCGAGTCGACAATGCGCAGGGCGGCAGCAAAGGCGCGTTCCCGGGTAATCCCGTCGGCTCGCAAGTGACGGGTGATGGTTCGTCGAGCGGACGGCAGGGTCCCCGCGAACTCGAGCGCCCTGTCAAACTTTTCGCGGTCCTTGGTCTCGCGCCACTTCTGGTGGTACATGTACTGGCGACGGCCAGCCGCGTCCGTCCCCAGCGCCTGGACGTGATCGTTGGCATGGGTAGCTAGCCAGACGTCTTTCCAAGCTGGCGGTACCACAAGATCCTTGAGCCGTTGGAGTGTTTCGGGATCACTGATGGTCTCGCCGTTCTCGTCCGTATAGCTGAAACCCTTACCTCTGCGACGTCGACTGATGCCTGGTTTATCTACGGCACTGCGGCGCAGTCTCGGCATGGCCACCCCATTTCGTCAGTAGAGCTCAATCTGATTACTAAGCCTACTGATTGGGCGGGTTTCGGACTACTGATTCCCGGTGATTTGATTCACCCAGTGATCTGCTGATTCGAAAGCGTCATCTGCCGTATGGGCTGCCACCAGATATTCCGAACGGTCCGCCCGTGCATAGGACCCCAGAAAACGCAACCCCGGACTGAGGCGGTGAAGTCCGCGCAGCGCATCCGCAACGCGCGCATCAGCAACGTGCCCTTCCGCATCGATACTGAAGAAATAGTCCCCGAGGAACGCCCCTGTTGGACGCGACTCGATCCGGCTCAGGTTCACACCACGCGTGCCGAACTGGTCCAGAATGTCCATCAGAGCACCCGGCCGGTCCTCCGGCAATGGGATGACGACGGTGGTCTTGTCCACGCCCGTTGGTGTTGGGAGTTGGCCTGGCCGCTCGAGCAGGATGAATCGCGTCACGGCGTCGGGCACGTCCGCAATATTGTCGGCCAGTACTGTGAGTCCGCGAGCGCGGGCCACCAGTGGGGAGCAGATGGCTGCGTCGTATTCCGCACCGCTTTCCAATAGTCCGACGGCGGCTGCTGCCGTGGACGTTCCCGGGACATATTCTGCTGTTGGAATATTCGATTGTGCCCATCGTCGGCATTGTGCCCAGGCATGGCCGTGCGTGGAAACAGACCCCACGTCCGTCAGTGGCATGTCCCGCGCAGCAACCAGTACAAAGCTGATCGGAACTAAGACTTCGCGAATGATGCGTAGCTCTTCGCCCGTTGCAATCGCGTCGAGGGTGGCTGTTACACCACCCTCCACTGAATTCTCAACCGGCACCATTGCGGCGTCGGCCTCCCCGGAGCGGACCAGATCCAGTGCAGCGTTGACGTTTGACGCTGGAATCCTCGTGGCCGTATCCGCACCCGGAATCTGCAGGAGCGCGGCCTCAGTGAACGTTCCCTCCGGGCCCAGAAAAGCGTAGCGCGGCGTCATCGGACGGTCGGGTCCTGACCATTGTCGGACTCCATAGGCTTCCCTGCTTCAAGCCACGCACCTGTCCCGCCCTCTACGTTGACCGCCGAATACCCATGGGAATTCAGCCACTGTGCGACCAGCAGGGAGCGGCCACCGCTGCGGCAGATCACGTGTAGGTCCTCATCAGGGTTCAGCTCATCCAGACGCTCGGGGATCTGATCCTTGGGGATGTGCACTGCCCCTTTGGCGTGCCCGGCTTCCCACTCATAGTCCTCGCGTACATCAAGGATCTTGGCGTCCTCGCCGATGCTGTCCACTGATACGTTCTCTACGTCGCTCATACTGCTCTCCCTTGGTCTCGCCTGTATTCCGCCGGTCGTTGGAAAGGTGCTCCAAGCCTATAGTGGGAAGCAGCTGCCAGGCACGTTTCTGCACGTCGGCACACAGCGCCCAAAGCCCTAAAGCGAGAGGACCCGCATGACTGAGATCCACGAACTCACTGCGCTCCAGCAGCGAGATGCTGTTGCCGCGCGTGAACTCAGCGCCCGCGATCTCACCGAGCACTATCTGGGGCGCATCCACAGCCTGAATCCTGAGTTAGGCGCATTTATCACTGTCACCGCGGAGACCGCGTTATCGGAGGCCGCTGCAGCCGATGAACGGCAGTCCGCCGGAGAACCACTGCCCCTTCTGCACGGCCTGCCGCTTGCGCACAAGGACCTGACCGACGTTGCCGGGGTTAAGACCACGCACGGTTCCGCCGCCGTCGACCACCTCATAGCCGAAGCCGATGCACCGTTAGTCTCCCTCCTGCGACGGTCCGGGGCCATCAGCCTCGGCAAAACGCAGGTCCCCGAATTTGGTCTCAGCTGCTACAGCGAAAACGCTATTGCCGCTCCAGCACGCAATCCTCTGGATGTCTCGTTGAGTCCCGGCGGATCCTCGGGCGGGAGCGCCGCCGCGGTGGCGGCGGGAATGCTCCCCTTTGCACCCGGAACCGACGGCGGCGGATCAGTGCGGATTCCAGCATCAGCCACCGGGCTGATCGGCCTGAAGCCCAATCGCGGCAGAGTGCCGGGTGGTTCCGGGCAATCCGATCTTGGCCAGTTCGTCGTCGCCGGACCACTCGCCAGGACAACTGCCGACGCAGCACTTCTGCTGGACGCCATGGTGGACGCACCGAACTTTCACGCCACCAGCGCAGCCCGCGAGGGGCATGGCACCTTCCTCGGCGCTCTTCTCGAATCAGGAAACACTCCAGAGATAAAACTTCGCGTCGGTGTCAGCACCACATCCCCCTTCGACAGTGCCATGGACATCACACTCGACGAAGCGGCCAGAACCGCGCTGGACATCGGTGCGAAGGCCCTCAGCGCCGTCGGGCATGACGTCGGCGAGGC
>JBBPYK010000092.1:0-11508 GCA_038199985.1 Actinomycetales bacterium
ACACCAGCGACGATGCCTCGGCCCGGTACTCGATGCCAGCCTCGTCCAACGCGTCTTCAAGGGCGGGTAGCGAGGTGCGGGTGGGGAGCAGGATGCAGATGTCTTTGAGCTCGACGGCGGAGGTGGCAAACGCGCCCGTCCGCTTACTCTGCTTTTGCCAGGCGGGGCTTCCGCCGGTCCCGGTCGCGAGTTTCACGGCAGCGGCGACGTCGGCCGCTTCGTGGGCGCGGAGGGTGTCCGCGGAGACCTTGCCGTTCTCATCCGGCGTCGCGCCCTCGCGGCCAATGACGCTGACCGCCGGACCGTGTTCCTCAAGCCACTCGGGACGCTGGGGGTCAGCGGAAAGAGCCTGATAAGCGGGCTGCAGTGTGCCGCTGAGCTGGATCAGCTGCCCGAACGTCGCGTTGACCCAGTCGAGCAGTTTCCCCGTGGATCGGAAGTTGGTGTTTAGCGAGGTGACGACCGACGCCGGATCGCCCGCAAAGCGCTGTTGCGCCGCCAGATACGTGGCAATGTCCGCCCGCCGGAAACGGTAAATCGACTGCTTGGGATCACCCACGGTAAAGAGCCGGCCTGCGGGAATGGCGAGCTTCTCCCAACCATCCGGACCACAGACGTCCGCGGCGGCAATGCGCGTTGCAATCTCGGCCTGCACCGGGTCAGTGTCCTGAAACTCATCCAACATGATGCACTGATACCGCGCATGAATGGATGCCTGAACCTGACGCTTGTCCGTCCCCACCAGTAGATCGCGGGCGTGAATGAGGAGATCGTTGTACTCGAGCTCGCCGCTGCGTTGGCGCTCGCGGGCGGCAGTGAGAAGTACCTCTGACATCGCGGCCGTGACGGTTTCGACGGCGGGCACCACACTACTGTTGCGCAGCTCGATGGCCGTGGCCGAGAGGGCCTTGCAGGAATCTTGGACATCAACAATCTGCCCGGACCAGTTCCCGGCCCTACCCACGCCGAAACCCTTCTGCGGTACGGCATCCAGGAGCTCGAGGACCATGCCGAGCTCTGTGGTGTCCGCGGACGAGAGACGGCCGTGCCAGGTGCGGATGTGTTCAAACGCCGTCAGTAGCTTGTCGGCCGGATCGGTGCAGTGTTCTGTATGCGCCAGCACCTCGCCGGTGTGGCGCAGCAGGGGACCGAGGTCGACGGCGGGGATGTGCCGACGCCGCGGCGGGTGGGTTTCGAGGCGGTCCCAGTTGCCGTCCAGCGACCTCGCCACATTCTGCAACTGGTCCAGGGTGACGCCGATGGCGAGCAGGATCCGCAGGGCGCCGTCGAGCGATGGGTCCGTGAACAGGGTATGCCGGGCGGCTTCCCACCGCCGGGTGAAGGCAACCTGAGAACGCAGCTCGTCTACCACGGTGATCAGGGGAGGGACGCCTGCTTCGATGGGGTGTTCGCTGATGAGCCGCGCCGCGCAGGACTGGATGGTGCCAATAGGGGCGGTGTCCAGCTGCTCCAGGGCCGTGTTCCGGGTGGGGCTGGAAGCATCCTCCTCGAGCCGTCGTCGTACGCGTTCCCGCAGTTCACCGGCAGCTTTCTCTGTGAAGGTGATGGCCGCGATGCTTTTTAGTTCGACGCCGGTGGCCACCATCGCGCAGATGCGTTCCACCAGCTCGTGGGTCTTCCCGCTGCCGGCACCGGCTTCGACGAAGACGCTGGCGTCCAGCTTCTTTTCGATCAGGGTGCGGTCCTGCTGATCGGCCAGTTCCAGAACGTCCTGACTCATTTTTCCGCCTTCAGCAGTTCGGCATAGGGTGCCAGTTCCGGTGCGGTCTGCAGCCGAATCCAGTTTTGCCCGACCGACGCGGCGCCCATCAGATTGGTGAAACTCGGAAAGGAGGTCGATTCCGGCCGCATCGGGAAGATGCCGCCTCGGATGGCTGTGATGATGAGGCTCGCATCTTCGCGTAGCTGGGTGATGACGTCGTCGTTCACCTCATACCCGATGTTCGCGAAGCCGCCCGCACTGGAGATGAACCAGTACTGGGCTGCGACGTCCGACGTCGGTGGGTTGGCCAGCGTGCGGGCGAACAGGCCGTAGACGGGGAGCTGGAAGCGGCTGCCCTCCGCAGTCGGGTGAGTCTTGAGTTTTTTGTAGCGCGATGAGCCGCCGGTCTTGTAGTCGATGACCTTCAGGCGGCCGTCGTCGTGCTGGTCTATGCGGTCCACTTTCCCGCGGAAGTAGATGCTGGAACCGTCGTCGAGCGTGAGCTCTACCGGTGGGTGGGTGTCGGTTTGCTCCGGGCCGAAGCTGGCTTCCGCTGCGAGGTGGGACCATCCTTCGGCCGCTGTGGTGTGGTCGGCGTCGAACACCTGGTGCAGGTCCTGGCGGATCCTCGCCCGATGACGGTCCCAGACGTGCGCCAGCCAGGCGGGGTTGGCGAACTCGGTGAAGGCGGTCTCGGCCAGTTCCAGCAGACGGTCCGACGACGGCGGCCGGCCTTCATCGGCGACCTCCCGAACATAGTCCTCGAGGACCTTGTGCACGAGATTTCCGCGCTGCATGGGGCTGATCTGCACTTCGAGCTCGACGTCCTCGAAGATGCTGACCTTCAGGACGTGTTTGAGGAAGTAGCTGAAGGGGCTGGTGACCCAGTCCTCGAGGCGCGTGGGGGAGAGCGGCCGGTACGAGTCCATGATGGTTCCCGCGTGGGCGCCGAGGTTGCCGTTGAAGCGTGAGAAGACGCCGTTGTGACGGTCCCGGGTGAGGGTGACCGACCGGTTCAGCGCAGGGTCCTCGGTGATGACTTCTGCGCGGTTGCTGGCGGTGAGCAGGTTCCGTATCCGCCATTCCTGTTCCGTGACGGGCACCTTGTTGGTGGTGGGCGCGCCGTGTTCCAGGCTGTGCGCGAAGGACGGCAGCTCCAGTTTTTCGCTGGGGATTCCCGCGCCGGTGATCCAGCGGGTGAGTTCGTAGCTTCCGGCGGCGCGCAGGTCACCGCGCGGGCTCATGATGGTCTTTTGCGTGCCGGAGGCCAGAGCCGCGAAGAACTGTTCTTTCCTGGCCTGTGCGAGCTGCTCAACCGTGGGCAGGTTCCCGTTCAGGCTGGCGCGAACGGCGTCCGGCAGCAGTGGATCCTCCGAGATTCGAGTGAGCGCGCGACCCTCTGCGGCTCCGATCTGATAGACGACGTCCAGGTCCCGTCCCACAGCATCCTGATAACCGCCGACGACGACGCCGGCACCGATCTTCCCGACACAGCCGCCCTTTGACGCGATGGCATCTTCGAGCGTGCTGCGGATCAGGGCTGGCCCGGGGAGGGGGCCGATGCCGCCAAGTTTCGTCAGGTCCTGGCTGAGTTGTCTCAGGGTCTCGCGGGCGTTAGTCCGCTCGGGCCGTTCCTGCGCTGTGCGGGGACCCAGAAACAAGTCGATGAGGGTGGTCAGGGCCGTGCTGACGTCTGCCCAGGAGTGTGCCGCTTGAACGCTCTCTATATGGGAGGTCAGGGCGGTGAGGAACGCGTTGAAGAGGGCAAAGTTTTCACGGTCTCTGGTGGAACGGGGCTGCGTTGCACCGGTTCCGGTGGCGCCGTCGTCGTCCTCTTCCTCTCCGGGCGAAGCGGTGCGGATGATCGAGGCGACCATCTTCTGGGAGCCCTTGGGCACGGTCGAGAGGACATTGCGCATGAAATGAACCCGGCAGCGCTGCCACGCCGCTCCCTGGAACACGGTGCCGATGGCCTTCTTCAGGCCGCTGTACGCGTCGGAAATGGCGAGCTTGACCCCCTTCAGGCCCCGGGTCTTCAGGGAGCGCAGGAACGCGGTCCAGAAGCCCTCCGCCTACTCGGGCCCAGCGTGCCTCATTCATATAAGGCCCGTCAGAGAGAGATGCACAGGGGGTCCCGATACGGACGCTAGGCCAAATTGTGGACCGCTTAGGTCCGTCTCAAGAAACGACCTTTGACGATACGATCTGTGGGCGTACCGAGACGAGCGTTCAGGGAGCCCGATCTATGTCGAGCTCGTCTCGGACCGTCTTGGCAACGTGTCTCAGCCTCATCCGTCGCAGGAACGCTTTGCGAGACATCATCGGGGGCGGTGCTTGCAATGCAATTAATGCACGCGTTCCTCGTACTCGAGGACGGCACTCGGGAACATAAATTCTTCGATGTGGGAACGTATGCGCTGTTACCCGCCTTTCTGATGCAGGTAAAAGTGTCAACCAAATCTTCAGCAGTGCCAAACCTCAAGACCCTTTTGGAATAGATCCACCCGTAGCACAGAAATCATTAATAGGCGTCGGCCGGCTTCTCCGCAACCTTGGTTCCGTGTAGGGCTGTCGACCTCTTTACAATCTTCGACATTCGAGCAGCCGACGGAAGTTGAGCGTCAACGAGTGTTCCGTCGACACTAGACTTGACCTGAACTCCAAATAGCTCTTGCGGCGTACACGCCCAGGGCACGCACTGATCACGGAAGCCCTGGCGTTGAAGTAAGACCTTTCGCTTTCGCAACGCGAGCCAGACTCGATGGGCCAACCATCGGTCGAATTCCTGCCAAGCTTGGGAACCAGATAATATTTGGTGGTTCGCTACCTTACCAGAATAGTAGATTCTTGGAATGTATGGTGTTTTAGAGAGTCTCCGGACTTGACTCTCACTCAGTGCACCGTAAAGCAGTCGTCGCAGTTGAGAGACCAAAGTTACATAATCGCGATCGGTGCCCCCATTTAATCTGCTCAGATCCTGATTCTCTTTGAAGAGTTCGCGAAGGAGGTTCGCGTAGATCAGCTTTTTTGCACGGGCTCTAAGATCTGCCAATGGTTTGGGTCCAACATCTACCGAACTCATCGTGACGGTATGACTCAGAAATTGAGCTGATTCGACGACTAGCATCTCCGCCGGAGGCAAGGGCGGACGCGTCATAATTCTTATTCCCGGGCTCTTATCGATACTGAGGCGGACACCCGACTCGTCCGACCAAGCGTGCATGTGATCGACTGCTCTGCTAATAGAGTCATAGTTCGGTCCCCACATTAGTAGGTCGTCCGAGAAGCGGGCGAAACCAATCTGAAGACGCTCTAACTGGCGATCCAAAGGAGTAAGCGCAACGTTCGCAAGCAGTAGACTCAGAGATGTCCCTTGCGGCACGCCCACTGTGTTTTTCCGATGCGTATCATCAGGGTTTTTTTCCAGCGGCGCCTGCATGAAGGTTTCACATAACTGCATTTCTCGGGCAGTCATATAGAGGCGGAGATCCTTGATGGATTTTCTTATGTACTCGTGACGAATTGAACCGAAGTAGTCATTTAGATCGAATTCGGCTATATACAATCGGGAGTGCATACGCCATTCCCTTGAAACGTAGTCGATTGCATCAAATACGTTCAGATCGCTTCGGTATGCGTATGATCTGTTACTTAAAAAGGCGCGGTTCTTGCTCATCAAACTCGAATACGTGATACGAGAAACGGCCTCGTCGGGTATTCCAAAACTCGTTATCTTTCGAATACCACCACCCGGCTTCTCAATCTCCAAATTCACGGGGGCACGAACGGAATACGATCCCGCTGCAATGGCTTTCCTAATAGCATGAGAATATACGTCGGCTCTCGACCGGACATGGAACGGGTCAAAGTCCGGTCGCATGGCCCACGAACCAGGACGTGGATACTTTCCCTCACGGGGGGTTAACCTAGAACGCTTATCGTGCCGCCGCTGTTCGTCGGAATGCACTTTGAGCGCTCGCTCATACTTTCGAATCCTTGCATCCGAGAGATGTTTCATTGCTTGCTCAAGCTCGTACATCGAGTCTCCTTAAAAGTCTGAGGGCCAGCACGGGTGCCAGCCCTCAGCCCGGCCGTCGGACCCTGAAAGAGATGCATTCACATGCGGAAACCGGGCGGTGTTCGCCCAATCCCCAAAGGTCAGCGCGACCCTAAATCGGGGCCAAAGCCTACGCACTCTTGCGCGATGTGTCTACGGTAGCACCTCTCCCGAAATGACAATTCCCAAGGGAGGAAGAATCAAAAGCGCCGGGAGTATCACAGCTATCCAAGGAGCATAATCCTGCATCCATGAAGCCCCGACTGTTAGTTTCTCTCGAACCGTCAGGTTACTGGGCCTGTTTGCGGACAGAAAATCCGAAGACGTGTGATTTTCCGATTCGTCAAGCAGCGCGTCGTAAGATCGCTTGAGCGCAACGACGCTGTCGTGATCGTATGATCCATGTGTCCGAATAAATTCAAGGTCTGAAGACAGGGCTTGAATCTTGCGATAATTGAGGAACATGTCCCGACTTCGTCCGGAGTAATTGAGCGAAGAAATTATGAGCGAAGCCGTGAAAGTTATTATTGCCACGAACATCCAAAGAAGATCGCCGTTGCGGCCGTATATTTGGGGGTCTCTCAGCATTGCAGCGGAAGCAATCAGACTTGCAAGTGACGCTGAGATCATCAGCGCGTTCCATGCCCTAGCGCGCTTACTGAGTCGCATACACGCGCGAAGTCTTGCCAGGTAGGTCTTATAGGTTCGCGTTTCTAGTGTCTCAACTTCTTCTTCGCACCATTCGCACCTGGCTGAAGGTGTGTGGAATGCTTGAACTGAGGTGTCGGTCATCAAAGTGCTCCTTCAGTGATTGCTTGCACATGATTACATCACCTTGTTCGTCTTCGTTATGGGAGTGGCACTGCTTGGCGGGTTGCCTATGCACCTGAGCGGTTGGGTAGAAGGCAGCACAGGGCTTCGAGGTGCTGTTCGTGTAGTTGGTGGCTAAGGTCTGCTATGAGTCACATGAAACTCAGTCGTATATGACCGACCCGGGGTTCCGTGCGGAGATCACGAAGATCAGCGCCGATGCCCTGCATGGCTGCACCGCTCCAAGCCCTCGGCGGACAATTTTTTGGGGCTATGAGAGCGATGAACGAAAAGTCGCACGCGACTGTAACCTTCGCTGACATCATCCGGGAGGCTCGACACCAGCACGGTTTGTCGCAGGAAATTTTAGCTGGACAAGACACGGCTGCCCGGCTTACTATGCCCGCGTCGAGGCGGGGAATGATATCGCGACTGACTCTCGTCAAGGCAGCGGAGGTGGTTGGGCTCACCCCCTAGGTGGAATCTGTAGAGCGGCATCAGGCAGCGCGTGTCCAGTCATTTTTGCCCTACCAAGAAATGGCACACTTCATTGCCGGATCCAAGCCGTGCCACAGTTATGGTGTTCGCTGGACGATCGCCATACCGGATGCCATGGCCGCTAACGAAGGAGCCACGTAGTGCTGGCAAATTTAGGCTATTTGCCGCTTCGATGCATATCTGAGAGGGCATGGGCGTCATGCGTTAGTCGGGTACCACCTCGACCTTTGCCGACCCGGTCGCTACAAGCCACCACTACTAACTGCTTTTAGCGGCGTTGCGGCCGTCGTCCGGGCTACCTTGCTCAATGGACTGCCGATTCTCGGCTAAATCGGCGAGCGACCAGGCGGCCGTATCGGGCAATGCTTGACATCTTCTCGAAGATTCTTGACATGACCGCTAGTGCTTGGGCCTGCTCCGTCGAAACGCGGTGCCCGTGGATTGAGGAACGCCCCCATAAAACGGGTCAGCCCGTGGATGAGGACGCAGCATAAAATAGCGCGGTTCCCGAGGCTCGGCTGGAGCGCGGGCCCTTCTATATAGTGACATCGCTTTAGAGCGAAGCTCGCTTAGCCCTTGTCGCCCAAACTAAGGTTCCTCGCCAAAACTTCGCGGAGGGCGGCCATACAGGTACGGCCGAGTTCCTACAACCGGCGGTGCTCCGATCTGCACGAATTACCGCCTTGCTAGACGCCGGAACCGCAGCGCGCCCCGGCCGAAGACGACCGACCCTTATCCTGGGAACATGGACATGGTGGATGCGGCGGATCAGATTCGTTCGATAGGCGCTGGTGGCATGGCGAAGCCCTCGGGGGAAAGCCTGGACTCGCGACTCAGGCGTGAAGCTATGAGCTGGTTGGCTGTCCGGACGAACGACGGTGCAGAGGCACTATATTGGCAGGACTTTGAGGATTTTCACTTCGATGGGGAACCATTTAAGTTGCGCGACCGATATAAGGGGATTTGGAAGCCCCGTCAACTGGAAGCGGCCTTGTCATTTAGCACTACTTATCGTCCTACGGGCGCATCCAGGCCATACGAAGACGTCACCGGGCCCGATGGCTTATTCCGTTATAAGTGGCAGGGCGATAGCTACAGTCATGCCGACAATCGGGCTATGCGTGCCGCCCGGGAACGTGGACTGCCGCTTATCTGGTTCGTAGCCGTTCGGCAGGGTTGGTATTTGCCAGTGTTCCCTGTTTTCTTGGTAGCCGAGGAGCCAGAGCAACAACAATTTGTTGTGGACCTAGACCCCATGCAGGCGAGTGTTGGGGGACTTCAGATTGAAGTCAACTTCCCTCTTACTTTGGAGAAGCGCTACATCAATAGAAACGTGAAATCCCGGCTGCATCAAGGCATGTTTCGTGCCGACGTGATGCGCGCCTACGCTACAAAATGTGCGGTCTGCAATCTTAAGCATCGTGAACTTTTGGATGCCGCGCACATAGTTCCGGACAGCATGGAGGGCGGGATTGCTTCGGTCGTGAACGGTCTGGCTCTGTGCAAGATCCACCACGCAGCCTTCGACGTCAACATCATGGGGATCAGGGCCGACCACGTGGTCGAAATCCGATCGGACTTACTCGATGAAATCGATGGTCCAATGCTCCAATACGGTCTCAAGGAACGACATAATAAACCGTTGATGAACGTACCAGCGCGCCGCGCGGATCTCCCGAGCACGGACCTTTTGGAGGCCGCGTATGAGAGATTTCGAACAGCTGGCTAGGTTTGCGATCTCTTCTGCGGGCAGCAACGTGACCGTGGCCCGCATGAACGGTATGGACAGGTTCTTACTCCCGTCGCTGGAACCGCTAGATTGGTTCTAGCTGATCATTGCCGATCCGTCCCTGAAGGATTAGCACATGGGGGAGAACCCCATTCCACGTGCATTAGTCGACGCGTGGAATGGGTAGATACCGATGCTTCCGGGCACCACCACAACTCCGCCGTCGTGCGTTGGGTGGAGGTCGCCGAAGCGCAGCTGATGCGTGAGCTCGGTGTGAGCGACTCCTTCTTAGGTTCGCCCCGGGTCCAGCACATGGTGAATTTCAGCGACGCGCTCTGGTTCGAGCAGGAAATCACTGCCACCATTTGGGTCAAGCGGATCGGCAACGCCTCGCTCACCTTCGGCTTCCAAATCGTCGGACACCCCTGCGACCGCTCAGACGGCGGCCGCACAGCCGACAGCACGGTCACCGTCGTCCCATGTACCCGACGGGAACGAGCGTTCGGTGCCGTGGCCACAAGCCACCCGTGATGCCCTGAGCGGCGGCTCCGGCGAATGAGGGACCAGGAAGCAGTGAGCCAAACAACCGGGGGACCACCTCCCCAACCCCATCGTTCGGCACCAGCAGCTGATTGTTACCCTCTTTGGCCTGTACTTCCGGACGCCCGGCAACAGCCTGCCCGTGGCTTCCCTGGTCAGCCTCCTCGGAGACCTGGGCTACGACGCGCCAGGGGTGCCCTCGGCGGTGTCCAGGCTCAAGGCCAAATGGGGTGCTGCGCAGCACCCGTGTAGGGGGAGTGACCGCCTACAAGCTCTCAGAATCCCAGCAGACCGTCTTCGCAGAAGGTGACCAACGCATCTTTGCCGAACAGCGCGACGACGGGGACCACGACTGGTTGCTTGCCCTGTTTTCCGTACCCGAAGCCCAACGGCACCTGAGGCATCGGCTACGCACAATCCTCGCGGCCCTGGGTTCCGGCACCGTGACCTCCGGTGTATGGATCGCTTCCTCCAGCATCGCCGAACGCGCCCGTGCCAGCCTGACGGCCCACGAGCTTGATCAGTTTGTGGAATTCTTCCGCGGCGATTACCTCTTTGGCGGCGACGTTCGCGCCAATGTCGCCACATGGTGGAATCTGGAAGCCATCGACGCACTCATTGGTGAGTTCCTCGAGGTCTACAGCGGCGCTGACACGGGGTGTGCCCAACGGTTGGGTGAAGATCCCGGGGTGGGAGTCAGTACTGCCGACGAAGAAGCCTGTCGCGACGCCTTCCGCTACTACGTTCCCATGCTCACCCTCTGGCGCCGGCTACCGTACCGCGACCCGAACCTGCCCCTCGAGTACCTGCCCGAGTGGTGGCGCGAGCCAGAGGCCCGGCGGGTGTTTGGACGCGCCCACCAGATCATCGCCTCGCTGGCCGAGCGTCACGCCGCTGCCGTCATAGAGCGCTACCGCTCGTAAGTGACAAACTTTGAGGCCGCCACTTTTCTGCAGCGGCGCCAATGGCCGCTAACTACGCCTGTCCGATGACGGCAACACCCTGGATTTCGATCAGGGCTTCCTTCTGCCACAGGCGGGAAACACCAATGCCTGCCAATGCTGGGTACTCGGTTCTGGCCATGTCCCGCCAGACACGACCAATCTCGCGGCCGTTGGCCATGTAGTCATCGACGTCGGTCAGGTAGATGGTCACACTGACCAGATCCTCCGGACGCCCGCCTGCCTCCTGAAGAGTGACCAGCACGTTGGAGAAAGCCTGCCGGAACTGCTCCACGATGCCGCCCGGAACAATGTTCATGTCCTTGTCCAGGGCAGTCTGGCCGCCGAGGTAAACAGTGTTCCCTGCCAGGATTCCATGGGCGTAGCCCGAGGGCTTGGGCAGTGACGTGGGATTGATGGTGCGGTTGTTGCTGGTGGACTACAAGCCGGTGACCAGCAACACTCTTTATCTATGCAACTAAGTTTGTTGCTACGAGGCTATGACTCCAAGCGGGCTGCTTCTGAAGAATCAGAACAAGGGAATGGGTTGGGTTCCTGGGTAGGAGTCCGGTGAAGCCCGCGGAAGACAGCTGTTGTCCGGCTGCATTATCGCCGCGATAGCAGGTACCAATTGGGCTTGCGTATTGGATGAGCAGTTAGGAATAAAGGGATCTGTCGTGAAGCATCCAGATCACTGGGCTCGACGATCGATGACTGTGTCATGGGCTTAATGCATTACAGCTAGACTGCCACTAGTTCCGGAACCCGAGGAGTAAACCATGTCAAACCCGCTTGAACTCAGCACTACCCAGTATTCAGAGGTAGAGAGTCCACTGGTATTGGAGCCCCCGAAGCCTGTGGTTGAGGTGGATGTCCATGAGCCGGAGAAGGTAGGCGGCATGATTCTGGTGGATGCCGACGCGCAGCGCAAGCATGCTGAGACTGCCAGCAGCTTCCTTGATGACCTGTTGGCTACCCCGCTCCAAAGCCCAGAGTTTCAGATCAAGTTGGCGCAGCTGACTCGGCTGGGTGAGGGGACGATGCAGCAGGCTAGCGGCGCGTCCAATCGTATGTTGAAGAGGCCCGCAGCCGCTCTCGCAGCGACTGGCGCGGATCCTGCGTCACGTACTGGCAACACCCTGGTGGAACTGCGGCAGATCGTCACCGAATTGGATCCGAAGCGTCATGATCTGGGCGGCACGAGACGCAT
>JBBPYK010000093.1:0-117205 GCA_038199985.1 Actinomycetales bacterium
AATACTGGATTCGCCCTTGCGGGCCACCGCGACCACGTCACGGCGGAACTCTTCAGGAAAAGCTTTAGGCATGTTAAACATCCTTCCACCAGCGAGTCAGAAACTCACAAGTCAGATGTCAACCAAACCCCGGGCAGACCCTACTTATCACGGACACAAGCCATCGATCAGACCACATAAACCCGCCACAACAAGGTACGCATTCCATCATTGTCACTTCGAGGATGTTTTAATAGCATGCGTTCCAAACCTCCGTGCTGTTCCGATATCGTTCATGCGGTTAGTCACTAACCCAACGGCTTCGACGCGACCAAGCGCGTGTCCTGTAGATCCGCGATCTGCTTCGCATTATCGGCAAGTTTGGCAATGGCAGAATTAACTAGGTTCAGCCAGCCGTGCGCTATCCAATCCGGCTCGCGCAGCTTGTTCAGCACTGTCTGCAGCTCCCAATCAATGCATTCAAGTTTCGAATTTTCGAATCGATCTTTGCTGAGCCCGGATTGTCGCGCTGCAATTATGTCAGCGGCCGTAATGCCCGTACCGCGCAGATCAACGTGACCGAGTAGACCGAACTGGTATCGACGTACGTCGAACATCGCCGTGTGGAGCAACACAGTGTCTATTGGCGCGTCGATCCCTAATTCCTCCCTCATACCCCGCACTAGGCCTACGCGAGCATCCAGCAGTCGACCACCCCGGGTGTCCTCGGGAAGCATGCCTTCATTCACCGAGATATGCCACCCGCCGCGGGCGCTACTAGCGTGGACAGAACGACGCACGAGGATAAGTTTCTTGTCATCAGTGACAACCGTGGCGTTGAGTCCCACGGTATGCCCGAGGCCGGGGATGTACTCACCTTCAGACGGGAATGTCACAACGTTCTCATCAAATGCAGTGAGCCACGCATTCCCGCTAGCCACACCCGCAGCGTGATCACTCTTATATACGTCTATTTTGAGAAAGGGGCGCTCACTCGACCGAGTACGGCTAATAGTAATACCGCGAATTCCTAGGCTCTCACCATTCCATTCACCATTCGGAAACGTTTTGAGACGCTCGCGTTCGTCCTCGATTAGTGCGACTAGTCGCTCGGGTGATGACGGAAGCACCGAAGAATCAGCCCTCTCGAACTCACGGATGAGTTGCGGCGGCTCGCCCATCGCAAGCACCAGTTCGTCCACTCGCCACCCGCTTTGAACGAACTCGAGTACATAAAGCCGTTCCTGCCCTCGCTCGACCAGTTCACCTTGGTCAGAGTAGGCTCTGAAACGCTTCTTGGCCCGCATGAGGAATCTTTGGCGGATGATTACGCCCAAGGCACGACCTGTTAGGGCCTCCAGCGCCATCGTGATGATGATTCCCAATACGAGCGGCCCCATGAAACGACCAACATCTTCCCACATGCCTATGTACTCCTCGCAGTATTTCAGGTATCTCCGGCACTCTTCGCCGTGCGCTGATCTCACGAGCGTAGCGGCACGACCCAACCTCTGCATGGATATGAGCTGCCGGTATCCCCCGCGGGTCGAATTTTAGGGGACTTCAGCTCTGCAGGAGCTCAGATAGGTCTCGATCCAGCCGTAGGAGGCTGAATCCGCTGCCTTGATCAATTCGAGCAACCATTCTGTTGTTTCTTACAGCGCTACAGCATTAGACAGCGCGCAGGCCCCACGTCGGGCTCTGATGCCCTTGACGCCCCGGCACAGCCCGTGACGTCGATACGCCGGGGTTGACGGCGGTCAGGTCAAGCTCGGCGGCGTCTTGGGCCCGGACACTAGCCTGAACGCAAGAATGGCCCGGTCCAAAGGACCGGGCCATTCTCTCTTACGTTGCGGGGACAGGATTTGAACCTGTGACCTCTGGGTTATGAGCCCAGCGAGCTACCGAACTGCTCCACCCCGCGGCGTTGATATAACTATAACAACCCGCGGGGCAGAACAACAAATCGGGTCCTAAGAGCCAGACTCCGTATCGGCTTCCGGCGACTCCGAAGGCTCCGGAGCGCTGCCATCCTCGGCAGGAGGAGCTACGCCACTGATCTTTGCCTCCGCTTCTACGGCCTTTGCAATCGCGGCGTCCAGCTTCTTCTGCGCTTCGCCGTATGCCGCGAAGTCGCCCTTCGCCAGAGCTTCCTGTCCAGCCTGGATAGCCGCTCCTGCAGCAGCCAGTGCGTCCCTGAGGTTTTCCTCGGACGTTGAGTCACCCTTCGGTGCCTCAGACTCCGGGGTTTCACCATCCGTCTCGCCGACGTTATCGACATCGCCGGCGGCTGCGCCCGAATCTCCATCGAAGACCTGATCCAGTGCTTCGTCCAGTGTGGGGGCGAAGCCAACATTCTCGCCGAAACTCACCAGAACCCGCTGAAGCGTGGGATAGGAAGAGCTACCCGATGACTGGACATAGACCGGTTGGACGTAGAGGATACCGCCACCGATGGGCAGCGTCAGTAGGTTTCCACGCTTGACTTCCGAGGCTCCCCTACTCAATAGGTTCAACTCTGTTGATACTGACGGGTCAGAGTTGAACTTATTCTGAGCTTGACCGGGACCGGGCACGGCGTCAGAGCGCGAAGTATCTAGCAGCCGCAGCGTTCCGTAGCCCTCAGCCTTCACACCGTCCTTATCGCCGGCATCAGCATCAGCAGCCATGAAGCCGTACAAAACGTTACGTGCTTCCTCGGTGGGGTTGGAGGCAGAGGGAACGAACGGCGTCGTCAGGGAGAAGGAGGCCTCTTCCTGCTTAGGCATCTGCAACGACAAGTAGAACGGAGGCTGCTTTACATTCGAATCCTCCGGCGCCGTTGGATCGTCCGGAACACTCCAGGCATCGATATTGGAGTAGAACGTGTCCGCATTCGTCACATGGTAACGACCCATCAGTTCACGCTGGACCTTGAACTGATCCTCCGGGTAACGCACGTGAGACATCAGTTCACCAGACATCTCGGAGAACGGCTTCAAAGCCGTGGGAAAAATACTCTGCCACGCCTGGAGAATTGGGTCCTCGTCATCCCACGCGTACATCGTGACTGATCCGTCGTAGGCGTCGACCGTGGCCTTAACCGCGTTGCGGATGTAGTTGACATTATCCGGGGGAAGCACTCCTCCACCGGCACTCAACGAATCCCTCGTTGCAGCCTGTAGTTCCTGAGGCGTGGAGTAAGGGAAGTTATTGCTGGTGGTGTAGCCGTCAACAATCCACTGCACCCTGCCTTCGATAATGGCTGGATATACGTTGCTGTCAACCGTTAGGTACGGAGCAAGCTTCTTGACACGCTCGCGAGGATCCCGCTCGTAAAGAATCTGGGATTCCTCATTAACCACATCCGAGAGGAGAAGATCCGTGGACTGGAATTTGATGGAGTATGCAAGCTTGTTGAACAAGTTGCCAACGCTTGGACCGCCATCGCCCCTAAAGGTGTTTTTAGCTTCTTCGCCACCTTCTTCGCCCTGAGGCCGGTCAATTTCCTGCGGCTCCGTGCCCTCAGGTGCACCAACAACCGAGTACTCGGGTGAGAACTCGCCGAAGTAGATACGGGGCTCATAGGTGGAGTCATTGCCGAGTATGCCACTGGAAGGAATCCCGGAAAGCATGAAGGCAGGCTTGCCGTCCGGCTGAACCTTGGCTCCTTGTGCTGCCACGACGCCGTAACCGTGCGTATACAGCGCATGCTGATTGAGCCAGTTATCCGGAACGCCGTCCGTATTCAGTTCACGGACAGCAATGACGGTGTCTTTGGTTTCGCCGTCTACCTCGTAGCGATCCACATTGAGCGTTTCGTCGAACTTGTAGTACTGGCGGAACTGCTGCAGCTGACTGAACGTGTCGGAGACCAAGTTAGGGTCCAGCAGCCTAATATTCGCAGTTGTCTCCGCGTCTTCGCGCAGTGCGCCGGCTTCCGCTTCCGAGGTGGCGTCATAGCTGGTTACCTGCGTGTTCTCGAGACCGTAGGCCAACCTTGTCAGGTCAATATTTCGCTGAACGTACTCACGTTCTTTACTCTGCTCCGAGGGCGTGACCTCGAATCGCTGGATGACCCAGGGGTACACTCCACCGGCAAGAATGCCGGTGATCAGCAACATTGCGGTCCCGATTACGGGAAGACGCCATTTACCGACGACTGCGGCAACAATGAACAAAGCCGCCACAATAAGGGCTGCGATCGCGAGGATCGCCTTGGTTGGGATAACAGCAGCAACATCCGTATAGAGAGCCCCAGCCCACTTGCCGTCATTGCTCTGCAACGTTGCGTACCGATCGAGCCAGAGATTCACACCTTGGAGAATCAA
The DNA here is from genome assembly GCA_038199985.1 of Actinomycetales bacterium. Classification (GTDB taxonomy): domain Bacteria; phylum Actinomycetota; class Actinomycetes; order Actinomycetales; family Micrococcaceae; genus Arthrobacter_J. The sequence goes on from JBBPYK010000093.1 coordinate 4,290, forward strand.
GAACAACGCGGCTGTGATGGAGATCTGCACGCGCGCAGCCTTGCTCGTGAAGATGCCCTTCTCTTCCAGCCGGATGCCGCCGTAGAGATAGTGAGTCAAGATCGCAACGATGCCGCTGATAACCACCGCGGTCATCAAGAAGCCCAAGACAAAATTAAAGAACGGGAGGGTGTACAGGTAGAAACTGAAGTCCAGACCGAACTCAGGATCCGTCTGGCCAAAGGGCACCTGATGGAAGAACAGGAGAACGTTCTGCCACTGCGAGGCCGCTGCCGTGCCGGCAAAGACCGCCACCGCAACGGGAATACCCAACATCACTGCACGGCGGACAGGCTCCAGCTGTTCCTGATATCGGTTCAGGTTGTCCTGCATGGCGTTATCCGGGGCATACACGGGACGCGATTTGTACGCGAGTTGCAGGCTGAGATAAATCGAGGCGCCCACAACGAAGAAGGCACTGAGGAACAGCGCGATCTGCGTGATATTTTCTGTGACGAAGACGTTCAGGTATCCGAGCTGCTTATACCAAAGAACATCCGCGTATATCTGCGTCGCGAAAACGAAGGCAACAACGATGACTCCGACAATGATCAGTGTCGGAATCAGCGGGCTGCGACGGCCGTTACTTCCTTGATTGCCTGGTTTGGGTGGAAAGGGCCGGTCTGGTCCGGAAGTCACTCGTTACCTCATCGTTGAAAGCAGTGGATTGCAGCGTCCTCGCGGCGCGATCGACGCGGATCTGTCACCAAATCCCACGAACGAACGGCCAGCGGAGTTCCGCTGTCCTCCTATTCTGCCTTGACAGGTGCTCATGAGCTACCCAGCCAGATGTTTCTATCGTTTTCTACGACTCAAACCGTGCAGGACGAAACATTTGCATCGGGGTCGCTGGCGAGTTTTCGCACCGCTTCGTGTGCTTGTTCAAGAGTGGAAACCTTTACGACAGTGAGGCCGTCCGGGACATGGCCCATGACCTCATCGCAATTCTCTGAGGGCGCAAGGAAGAACTCCGCTCCGGCGTCGTGAGCCCCCACCATCTTTTGCTGGATTCCACCAATAGGACCCACCAGACCGTCGACACTGATAGTTCCCGTTCCCGCGAAATCCTTTCCGCTTGTAAGGTCACCAGCTTCCAGCTTGTCAATGATGCCCAAGGCGAACATCATCCCTGCAGATGGACCACCGACGTTGTTCAAAGCAATATCAACCGAGAACGGAAAAGTGAAGTCCGTCCGCAGGTAGACGCCGAGCTGGTATTGCCCATCTTCCGATTCAGAAGGGGTAATCTCCACCGGCCGCTTCTCGCCATCGCGCTCCACTGTCATAGTGACCGGGTCTCCGTCGGACTCATTCAGCGCAGCCCGCAGGAAGTCCAGATCCTCGATCGGTTGTCCGTTGATCTCACGAAGCACGTCCTCGGGCTCCAGGCTGGAGGCTGAGACGGACTCTTCAGCAAAATCAATAACCACTAGCTCTTGACCGAAATCGATATCCTCATGCGCCAGAGCAGCCCCCACTGCAGCATCCTGCGACGACGTCATGGCCGCTGCGTTCTGCTCCTTGATCTCCTGGCCTGTAGTGCCCGGGGGGTAAACGAGCTCAACTGGCAACACGGCCTTCGCCGGGTCCAGCCAAGCACGTGCCACGTCGAAGAAGCTGACGGCGTCTCCCGGCCCCCCATAGACATATACCGTGGTCAGGCTCAGACTGCCTTCCGCAGGGAAGCTTTCGCGACCCTTGATCTGAATCAACGGGGCGCCCTCCGACTCTCCGATGGTGTTGATCGCCGGGCCGGGCGCCTCAACCACGTACGGAACAGGCAGCAGGACAGCTACTGCCCCAAGAATGATAGCCAGCAAGCCAGAAACGAGCATCGCAACCGTGCGTGGATCGCGACGCTCCTTGCGATCAGCAGTTTCTGATACCGGCTTGTCATGTTCGTCGGTCACGTGCGCCACTCTCTGTCAAACTCTGTCAAATTCTCGACCTGTTTTGGTCCCGCTCCTGTACAAGAGACAGCAGCGCCAGCGATAAGCCTACGCCCCCGGGCCCTTTGCCCACAGCGAACGGGGAGGGGTCCGCGGCGACAACCCGGGCCGCTGCCGGTAACGTGGTCACAGTGAGCGCGCGGATGACTGCCGCCAGTCTGACGCCAGAATCCCGCACGCAAGATCAAGCACAACAGTGCCTACTCAGGAGCGGTGTTAGCCATGACTTCCCATCAGCCAAACGACGACGACACCCCCAACGACCCCCTGTCTGAAATGCTCGCAAAGCTCTTCGGCGGCGATTCATCCATCGATCCACAAGAGATCGCCAAGGCCGCAGGTATGCCCTCAGACCCCAACTCAATGGCCATGATGATGCAGCAGGTTCAGGCTATGTTCTCCGCGCCCTCGGGCGGTCCGGTCAACTGGCAGATGGCGCACGAACAAGCACGCCGCGTCGCTGCGAGCGGCACCGACCCATCCGTGACCGCCCAGCAGTCCCGCGAAGTCGACGAAGCTCTCCGGATAGCCGAAATGTGGTTGGACCCCGTCACGGACTTTCCGTCCACGTCGATACTTGGACGCGCCTGGTCACGTGCTGAATGGGTGGAAGCGACAATGGACACCTGGCAGCAGCTGACTGAGCCGGTGGCCAACAGCATCGCAGAAGCACTTTCTGACGCGATTTCAAGTCAGCTCCCTGAGGAGATGAAATCCATGATGGGCGGGGCCTCCTCAATGTTCCGCAATATGGGCGGCGCCATGTTTGGTCTGCAGCTCGGTCAGGCAGTTGGCGCATTATCCGGGGACGTGGTGAGCTCCACTGACATAGGCGTGCCGCTGGCAGAAGGAAAAATGGCGTTGTTGCCCGCTAATGTGAAGGCATTCGGTGAGGGCCTGGACATTCCAGAGCAAGAAGTACGAATTTTTCTTGCCGTTCGTGAGGCTGCTCACGCCCGACTGTTCACGCATGTCCCGTGGTTGTCAGCTCACCTCTTTGGGACCATCGCCAGTTACGCCAGGGGTATTCGCATTGACCTCTCCAAGGTCGAAGACATTGCCCGTGACATCGATCCGTCTAACCCAGAATCCATGCAAGCCGCGCTCTCCCAGGGCGTGTTCACCCCGGAGCGGACAGCAGAGCAGGAAGCTGCACTGGCACGGTTGGAAACGTCACTCGCTCTCGTAGAGGGCTGGGTGGACGAACTGACCGCGGCGGCTACGGTCAACCTGCCGTCATCCTCCGCGCTGCGAGAAATGGTTCGACGTCGCCGGGCAACAGGCGGGCCCGCCGAACACGCTTTCGCCTCGTTGGTGGGACTGGAGCTTCGTCCCAGAAGGCTCCGTGACGCAGCCACGCTCTGGGCCCACCTCACTGAAGAACGATCCATATCTGGCCGAGATGCCATCTGGGAACACCCTGATCTGCTCCCCACGACTGAGGACCTTGACGATCCGGAAGGGTTTGCATCACGACGCCAGCTCCTTGACGCCTCGGAGTCTGACGTCGACGCAGCGCTGGCCCGCCTCCTGGACGGCGAATTCGAAAACCCTGGATCCGATCAGGACGATTCCGGCGAAAGCTCCTCTGAGTCAGACGATTCCGGTAAGTCCTGACCATCCATCCCCCTTCCGGCGGCGAAAGCCACACCATCAAGGAACGCTTTGGCCTGCTCCAACTGGGGGTACACACTGAGTAGATCCCAGAACTCTTCACTGTGAGAGGGAACCCGCAGGTGGGCGAGTTCGTGGAGCACCACATAATCAATCACCCAGCTGGGCATGCCCTTGAGCTGGTCTGAGAGGCGGATCGTTTTCCTGGATGGAGTTGCCGACCCCCAGCGCGTCGACTGATTCGAAACCCACCTGACCGAAACCGGTTCCGGGCTCCCCGGCAGGTAGCGGCCTACCAATTTGAGAGCGCGACGGCGAAGCTCACTGTCCTGCTCCTTGAGGTCAGGTTCACCGGGCCGGATCGGCTTTGATTCCAGTCTGGCGATCATTCGCTGAACCCATTCGCGCTCTTGTTTCTTCGTAAAATGTCCGGGAATCAACACCACCGCCGCGCCATTCCGGAAAGAGGCCGACACTGTCCGTTTCCGCCGCGAGGATCGCCTCACCTCCACGGGCACGCCACTGGGCGTATGCGTCGGAACGTCCTTGTCGTCCGTCGTCTTTCCCACCGTTTAGGATTCCGCCAGAACGTGCAGTACCGCTTCACCGTACTTCTCAAGTTTTGATGGCCCCACCCCGGACAACGCGGCGAGCTGATCGAGACTTTGCGGCCGTGCTTCGGCTATGGCTGCAAGAGTGGCATCGGTAAAGACCACAAACGCTGGCACCTCACTGCTCTTGGATTCAGCCAGCCGCCAGGACCTCAGCGACTCAAAAACTGCCTCATCGTAGCCCGGAGGGCAATCCGAACACCGGCCTGTTTTCCGCTGTGCGCCGGTCGTCAGCAGATCTCCGCACTCACGGCACTTGGCCGGACCAGCAATCTTTCGCTGAGAGGTGGTCGCGGACGTCTTGCGATTGTCACGTTCAGTCCTCGGGCGAAGACCGTCAAGAAACCTCGAGGGCTTCCGATGTGCCCGCCCACCGGGCGTTCGTGAAGTAGACCACGAAAGCGCTAAGTGGACGCGTGCCCGAGTAATACCCACATAGAGGAGACGGCGTTCTTCATCAACCGCATCCGGAGTATCGGCGAAGGAAATCGGCATGAGGCCCTCGCTGAGCCCCACCAAAAATACCGCGTCCCATTCGAGACCCTTGGCCGAGTGTAACGAAGCGAGAGTGACGCCTTGCATGGCCGGTGCGTGTTGAGCTGCAGCGCGCTCCTCCAATTCCATGACAAATTCTGCCAAAGTGAATTGGCCGCCCGCCACTGAGATTCGATTGAGCTCGATGTCCTTGGCCAAGGACACCAGGGCCGCCAGAGACTCCCATTTTTCACGCACGGCACCGCTGCCGCGTGGCGCTTCCTCCGTGTACCCAAGAGAAGCCAGAATATCCGGCACCAGCTGCGAAACTTCTTCATTGCCAACAGAGCGTGATGCTGCTTTCAGCTGCAGCATGGCATCGCGCACTTCGCGGCGGGCAAAGAACCTCTCTCCCCCGCGAAGTTGATATCCGATGCCGACCGCCGTAAGCGCCTGCTCGTATGCCTCCGACTGTCCGTTTGTCCTGTAAAGAATTGCGACGCTACCGGCTGCAACCTTCTCGTCATCGATCAAACGACGAATTCTCGCCGCGACCTGGCTAGCCTCGGCTTCGTCATCTGAACACTCCGTGAACGTCGGCACGGGTCCGGGCTGGCGTTGCGCCACGAGTTCAAGCGGAGTTGCCCACGTGCTCTTCTTTTCCCGCTCCGCCTCAGCCGTGCGGGCAGCAAGCAGGCCGTTGGCAAGCTGAACCACTTGAGGAGTGGACCTGTAGTCCCGTACCAGACGAACGACGTCGGCTTCTGGATACCGTTCCGTGAAACGCAACAGGTGACGCGGGGTAGCGCCGGTAAATGAATAGATGGTCTGACTGGCATCGCCAACAACGCACAGCTCCTGCCTGTCCCCCAACCATAGATCCAGTAGGCGCTGCTGCAGTGGCGAAACGTCCTGGTACTCATCCACGACGAAATGTCGGTACTGCTCCCGTACAGTGGCTGCCACCCTGGCATCCTCCTGCAGGATCCCAACGGTGATCAGCAGGACATCCTCAAAATCAATAACGTTTCGATCAGTTTTGACGTCCTCATAGGACTGAAAAATACGGGCCACGGTTGTGGCGTCGAACCCTGCTGGGGGTTCCCGCGTCGCCGCGGCACGCGGATAGGTTTCGGGAGTCAGCATGGACACTTTTGCCCATTCGATCTCCGCGGCTACATCTCTAATTGCGGCACGGTCGGTGCTCAGGCGAAGACGGCGCGCGGATTCGGCAATCATTCCGGCCTTGTGGTCCAAGAGGTTCGGCATAGTTCCACCCACAGCCTGAGGCCAAAAAAATTGCAGCTGTCGAAGGGCCGCTGCATGGAACGTCCGTGCCTGCACTCCACCCGCACCGAGATCCCGGAGCCGGGTTCGCATTTCTGCTGCAGCTCGGGCCGTGAACGTCACTGCGAGAACGCGTTGCGGCTGATATACCCCCGTGTGGACGCCGTAGGCTACCCGGTGCGTGATGGCCCGTGTCTTGCCTGTTCCAGCTCCGGCCAGCACACAGACTGGTCCACGAAGGGCGGTAGCGACCTGCCTCTGCTCGTCGTCTAGACCGGAAAGGACTGCCTCGTCGATGGAGCGATCCTGCATGGAATGCGGCTCAGACACTGGCTGTGACCTCCGGCAGGGGCCCGCCGAACCAGTGCTCGATCAGCGCCCGTGCGATCGAGACTCCGCCAGCCACTGCGATGGCTCCCGATCTGAGATCCGCAGCAAGCTCTTCACGGGTGAACCATCTGACGTCCCGGATTTCAACGCCATCGGCCTTGGTAGACGTCGATGTGGCCGTAGCCTTGAATCCGAGCATCAAAGAGTTGGGAAACGGCCAGGGCTGCGAACCAAGATACTGAGGACTGTGGACAACAACACCCGACTCTTCTTCAATTTCACGGATAACTGCCGCCTCAAGCGACTCTCCCGGTTCGACGAATCCGGCCAGCGTTGAATACCGCCCCTCTGGCCAGTTTGTACCAGAGCCTAGAAGTAGTCGGTCGTCTTTGTCCACGACGGTCACGATGATGGCTGGATCAGTCCGCGGAAAATGTTGGCTGTTGTCCTGCGGGCAACGGCGCACCCAGCCGCTTCCCTCGACCGTTGTTGGTGTGCCACATCGAGGGCAATGGGTGTGGGTGGCATGCCAGTTAGATACTGCCACCGCCTCCACAAGCAGTGCTGCATCCGACACATCGAGAACACGCGCGGCCTCGCGCAGGCTGGACCACAGAACCTCGGGCTCCACTGCGTCTTTGTTTAGTTCAGGGCGCAACCCTCCCGGCAGAACGGCCAGGACGACGTCGAGCCCAGCCTCACGGGATCCGTGCCCGACTGTGCGCCCCAGATAAACTTCCACCGTTGGCTGAAACGAACGCCCCTCAAAGAGCGCAGCTACTTCCGGCGGGCTCAAAAGGACCAGCGAATCATCACGGGTGGGAGCCGCGCCTCCGTCAATGAGGAGGACCTGCGTATTGTCCAGTAGCCGGATGCTGTCGAGCCAATCACTGCTGCCACGGCGCTCGCAACCCCTGTCCAAGGCCACAGGCGAGAGGCTCAGAGCACCCAGGGGTGGGGTGCTCGACGACGACGAGAAAGTGCTCATTGTTCTACCGTACTGACTGACTCCCCCTTTTTATATTCGTCCTGTGGATACTCCTGAGCAGTGAGGTCTCCGTCACGGTTAATGCGACTCGCCGGTCGCTGTCAGCGCTCCGGAGCCAGGTTCGCTCTACGGTAGAACCTGTGAAGCGGAACCCCATGGAACTGGCGGCCATTGCCAGCGCAGCAGTACCAGGACTCGCCCCGAGAGGCGTGGCAGGATCACCGGATGACACGGCGGACTTCGACTCCGCAGTGCTTATTGACGACGCCGGAAAGCAATGGCGCGTGCGCTCCCCCAAGCACATTGAAGCCAGCATGCGGCTAGAAACCGAGCTCGTGGTCCTACGTGCGTTCACTCCTGCCGTGCGCGCAGATCTGCCGTTCTCGGTGCCCGCAGTCGCAGGCACAGTGCGACAGGGAGAACTCACCACTTTTGTCTACTCACATTTGCCGGGAAGCATCCGCAGCATCGATGCGCTCGTTGCAGACCGGACCTCACTGGCAGACGAGATCGGTCGAGCCATGGCTGGAATCCACGAGCTTCCCGAATCTCTGGTGAACGACGCCGATCTACCCTCCTACACGGCGAATGAGTTCCGTCAGCGACGTCTCAATGAGCTGGATCAGGCTGCGACGACGGGCAAGATCCCCTCCACCCTGCTCCGCCGCTGGGAGAATGCCCTCGAAGATATCTCACTCTGGCGCTTTGCCCCGACCGTGGTCCACGGCGATCTTCACGAAGACAACATACTGATCGAAGCTGGCCGTGTGCGCGCGGTCACCGGTTGGACTGACCTACACATCGGGGATCCGGCAGACGATTTCGCATGGTTGATCGCGGCCAACGATGCAGAGTTCTCCGACGCAGTCCACATCGCCTACGCAACGACCCGACCAACGCGTCCCGATGATCATTTGCTCCGGCGTGCGGCACTTTCGGCTGAGTTCGCCCTGGCACAGTGGTTGGTGCGCGGCATAGCCGCAAATAATTCGGAGATGATCTCGGAAGCGGAAGAAATGCTCAGTATTCTCACTGCGGACATTCTGGAGCAGGAAGCTGCAGCGGAGGAAGAAGCGCAACGGATAGCTGCCGCCCCGCACGACGAGATGGACACCTCCGCCATCGACATTGTGCCCGCAACGCATTCAACTGAGGACGACGCCGACGACATCCGCCCAGTTCAGGAATAGGCGGATGAAAGTATAGCTTCGAGCGCTGTTTGGTCCGCGAGGTCATGCGGACGCACCGTTTTGTCTTCTCCCACGTAGTAAAACGCCGCGCGAACCATCTCTAGCGAGACGCCCTTGAGCTGTGCCCAAGCATGCCGGTACACAGCCAGCTGCACCGAGCGAACCCTCAACTCTTGCCCCGTTGGAACACGACCCGTTTTCCAGTCAATCAGGTCCCAACCGCCATCGGCATCCTGGAAGACCGCGTCGATGCGTCCACGAACGACGACGTTGTCGATGGTGGTCTCGATCGGCACTTCGATGGCTGTCGGAGTTCGGCGTGCCCAGACTGATGCCGAAAAAGTCTTGGCCATGGCGTCCAGGTCGTAGGTTTCATCAATGTATGAGTCCCTGGGCTCAGCGTCCACCTCAAGTTCAAGCTGTCCTGCCCTGCCGTAAAAGTTCTCTATCCATTCGTGGAAAGCCGTTCCCTTCCGTGCGGCGAGACCAGGCTTGCGTGGAACGGGCCTCCTTAGTTGTCTGATCACCCGGTCTGGATCTTCTGAGAGCCCCACCAGTACCGAGGCAGAGATATGAGGCGGCAATTCCACTTCCACTGTGCTGTCCGCGTCCTTGTGCTGAGCCAGAACCAAATCCGTTTCGCGGTCGAGCTCCGCTTCGATGGTCCCCTCCGCCGCCGGAACAGGCTCGCTGGCTGCGGCCAGCTGCACTTCTCCGGCCAGGTGCTCCAGCAACGACCGCCTGTCCCCCAGTGGATCGAAGGGCCAGGATGCGAGTTCTGGGTGGGACGAGGCCGGGTTAGCTAGTCCCTGATCGTCCTCCGCGACCCAGTTGATGAGGGAGAATCCCTCCTCTCCGGCTCGCGCACACTCCGCGAGTTCTTCGAGGTACCGTGACGCTGCACTGGGTTTGGCACGGCCGTTACCCCAAACGCTTCCACTGCAGATGAGTACATGGCGCGCCCGGGTGAAGGCAACGTAGGCCAGTCGACGCTCTTCGCGTTCGGCGTGGCCCCTGGCGTCTTCGCAGAACAGTTTCTCGCTCTCGAGCCATGAGTACTGGTCTTCCTGTTGCCAATCCCACTGCGGTAGGTCTGGTGCATCCCCCCGGAGGTTCCAGGGAATTGCAGATTCTCCGCTGCTCCAGCGTGAATCCTTCCCGCTGGGAAAGCTGCCTTCGTTCAGTCCGGGTACGACGACGATGTCCCATTCGAGCCCCTTCGACGCATGGACGGTCAGGAGCTGCACCGCATCCCTACTCGCCTCCAGCTGCGTGACCGGCAATCCGTTCTCTTCGGTTTCCGCAGCGTCCAGCCAGGCAAGGAACGCTTGGAGGTCCACTTTGTCCGCTGTGGCGGTGAAGGATGCCGCTGCTTGTGTAAAAGCATCCAGATTCCGGCGGGCAGCGTGAAAGTCGACTCCTGGCTTGGCGGCAACTTCGATGTCGAGTCGTGTGGTGTGTTCGATTTCGCTGATCAACGTGACCATGTCCTGGCCAACGTATTCGCGTAGGACCCGCAGCTCCCGACCAAGTTCATTGAGGCGTGCGCGCCCGGATTCACTGAGGGACCGTCCATTCGAGGAGGTCCAGTCTGCTTTGGGCAGGTAATCGACGGCTTCCACCAGGCTTCCCGCTTCGGCCATGTCATGTTCAACGACGACGCCCTCGTTGGCGACGGTGTCTCTCTTGGGACGTTCTCGCATCCTGGCAAGGTGCCGGGACCAGTCTGAGAGCGTCATGAGATCAATGGGTCCGATCCGCCATCGGGCGTTCGCAAGGATGCGAAGCATTGCGTCGGACCGTCCCGGATCGCCGAGTACCCGCAACACGGCCAGCAGGTCGACCACCTCTGGCGTGCTCAACAATCCGCCCAGTCCAACGACCTGCACGGGGATGCCCCGTTCCTCAAGCTCTCGTCGTATGGGCTCGAACTGGCGTTTACCTCGGCACAAAACCGCAACAGTGGGCGTCAACGGACGCCCATCCGGGTGGTGGTCGAAGGCACGCTGCCGCTGCTGCTCTACCAGATGTGCCACCCCCACAGCCTCCCCGACTTCCACCTCTAGGGATGGTGACTTATCGTCGCTGAGGTACCGGGCAATCAGGACTTCACCGACAGGCGCCCCGGGCCTCTCACGCAAAAGGGGAACAGGCGGCATACGCTGCACGTTTAACCAGGGGGCCTGCTTCCCCAATGACGCAGAGACAGTATTTGCAGCACCGAGAATAGCGCGCGAATTCCGCCAGGCAATCGACAGGTGTGCAACATGGGCAGGTCGATAACCGGAATCCTCTGCGATGGGGAACCGCATCCTAAAATCAGCCAGTTGTCCCGCCGATGCGCCTCTGAATCCGTAAATCGACTGATGTGGATCCCCCACGGCGGTGACCGAACGACCGTCGCCGAAGAGGTTCGCGAAGAGCGTCAGTTGGGCTGACGACGTATCTTGGAACTCGTCTAATAAGACAACTTTGAATTTGAGGCGTTCCGTCTCGACAGCCGCAGGAACACTGCGTGCGATCTCCGCAGCTACGGCAACTAGATCGCCATAATCGAGCTGACTTCTCTGCCTTTTCGCGATCATGTACTGGTCCACAAGTTCTGTAACGGTGATCCGGGTACGGAGCTTGCGTAGAAGCTGATCCACTTTTAAGGAAGCTGCCCTTTTGCTGCCTGTCTTGTACTCCAACGACTCCACCGTACTCAGATGCTCGAACAGGCAATCACGAACATCGGAGGTGGAGCGCAGATGTTCAGCGCATTCGGATGCCATCTTCAGAACAGCTTGCACGAGCGTGGATTTAGCCGCGGTGAGGTGGTCAAATGCGCCGGTGTAGGCTTCCACGATCTGGTTTGCCAGCTGCCATGCCTGGGCGCCGCCCAACATGGTTGCATCCCTTTCCACGCCTACGCGCAGCCCGTAGTCTGACACGATGGAATTCGCATACGAATGATATGTGGAGACAGTTGGTTCAAGCCGTTCTTCCGCGTGAACCAGATTTTCCGGCACGGGGTCTGTCACACGGTAGAACTGGGCGAGTCGCTGACGGATACGCGTTGCTAGTTCACCCGCTGCCTTCCTGGTGAAGGTGACACCCAGGATCTGCTCAGGCCTGACCAGCCCATTGGCCACTAGCCAGACAACGCGATCCGCCATGGTTTTGGTTTTGCCTGATCCGGCGCCGGCAATGACGAGCATGGGTTCGAGACCAGACTCGATCACGACGATCTGCTCCGGAGTGGGGTAAAGCACGTCTCCGGGCGTATCTCCATGGAGCAGTTCCGCGAGTTGCCGAGCGCTGTATGAACGGTTCAGAGGGTGTGCCTGGTCTTCAGTAGGGCTCCGCGGGCTCATTGAGTTACCTGCTTACCTTCGGGGCAGAGCGGACAGACCTCCGGTAGCCGGCAGCCACGCCCCCCAAATGCTTGGCGGCCTGCTTCGTGGATGGCGTCGAAGGAGTCGCCTGACATCAACCGCGCGGCCTCAAGGACCATGTCCCTTGCCCAGCTGTCCTCAACGTTGAGTGCTTGCTGTTCTTGAACGCCGACGTCTTTGAGAGTGGTTCCCAGCTGCACCAGAGAAGCACCTCCAGAGGGAGCACCGGCTGCACCGTCCACGGCATCAAATGCCCCAGCATTCGCTGCAACCTGATAAGAAGCCAGTTGTGGGTGCCCGGCGAGATCATCCTTCGATGAAGCATTCTTGCCGGTCTTCAAATCCACAATGTGTACATGGCCTCTGCTATCCAGTTCTATGCGGTCCACTTGCCCGCGAAGGACAGTCTCGGCCAGATTCTCGCGAACTGGGGGCAGGCTCGTGTCGAAGTCACTTTCGGCCGCAAGGAGCGACCTGCCATCTTGTCTCATGCGAATAACGTAGCTGGCCAACTTGCGGACCATTTTCTCTGCCCTGAGGAAGTCCATTTGCCCTTCCCAATTCTCTTTCATCCCAAGCATTGGCCACCGACGCCGGAGTTCAAGGACATATTCCGTACCGGTGGCTTCTGGGAGGTCCTGCGCGATCTCGTGCACGAGGCTTCCAAGCGATCGCGCGAAATCCTGGGCAGCTTCCCCGCCAGCTGCAGAGACGAACCAATCCAGAGGAGATCTGAGCACCGCTTCAACTTTCGATGGCGACACGTAGACGGGTTGCCCTTCTGCAACGATGCTTGTGCTCGTGGACAAGGGCAAGAGCCCCCACCATTGATCCGGATGGACGCCAGGGACCACAGGACGGTGCCGTGCCATCCGCGCTAGTTGGCGAACGGCCTGCGCGGCTTCGGGACGCTGTTCCTGCGCAAGGCGCCGATAATCGGCAACGAGGCCCCGAACCGACAATGGACGAAGCACCTCAGTGGATGTTCTCTCCTCGGCATCCGCGGGAAGTGGTGCGATCAGATCAAGGAACTGGGATGGCTGCTCTTCTTCTGCCGAAACAGCCGTGCAAACGAGAACCGTGGATGCCCGCGAGATTGCCATCGAAAATGAACGGAGTTCGTCGAATCTCGTCTCGTGCATCAGGGCGAGCGGATGACGGAACGCCTTGTAATTTTGTCCATGTTCGATAACCGCAGCGAGTTCTCCGCTGCCAAGCAGCTCCCCTCTTAGCCGCAGGTCTGGCCACGTGCCCTCCTGAACTCCAGCAACGATAACCATGGGCCATTGCCGTCCCGCTGCACTTGCAGGCGTGAGAATCTCTACTGTCTCCCTGCCCAGTGCCCGCGCCGCCAAGGTGTCCATGGGTAATTCCTGACTGGTCAGGTACTCCAGGAACTGCGCGGGCGTTGCTCCTGGCAGTTGTTCCACATACCGTTCTGCAGCATGGAAGAGAGCCATCATGGCGTCCAGATCCCTGTCTGCCCGCATTGCAACACTGCCCGCGCCCAGAGAGGCTTCAGCCCAGTTCTTCGATAGCCTGGACGCGTCCCATAGCGCCCACAAAAGGGTTTCCGCGTTTGCCCCTGGGATCGATGCAGCCAATAAGCCAGCTTCCAACATCCGGGCGATTCGTAGCCCAGCGCGTCCTTCCCATCCAAGTAGCTCCAACTGAGCTGGGCGTTGCAGCGCTTCGATCAAGAGTTCGTCGCTGCCGCGCCCTCCACCGATGCTCAGCTCTTCGCGCCGCAGGATTTGTCGGAGACGTCTGAGTTCCAGAGCCGTTGCACCGCCTATCCGCGAGGTCACCAAGGACACCACTGTCTCGGGCGTCAGCAACCGGCTATCGAGGACGACGCCGAATAGCTCCAGCAACGGCCGAACGGCCGCTTCATCCCGCACAGCCTTTTCCGCGGCGGGAACGTGGACATCGATGCCCTGACCGATGAGGTAGCGCTGCAAGGCTGATACTTGACGCCCCGACCGAACAATGACCGCGATGTCAGATGGTCTGAGCCCATCCAGTACCTGGGCCTGCAGGATACGTTGACTGACGTAGCGTAGTTCGTGAAGATCTGAGTCAACAACGTGAACTTCCGCGCTCGCGTCTTGATCAGGATGGGGAGCGAGCGCACGATAGGCGGGTGTGACACCGGCGGCGGAAATGCGGGCGGCAACGCGTTGCCAGGCGTTACTCAGTACTGGCCCTAACCGATGCGACGTCGTCAGCATGACCGTTTCCACACGCCCGTGGAAGACGGCATGCAGCTCGCCCAACAGGTCTGGCCTTGCTCCCCGGAAACCCTGCACCGCTGTGTCCGGGCACGCGGCCATCACGACGTCGGTGCCGTCTCCAATGAGTCCCAACAATCTGTGGATCGCCGGGTTGGCCTCCTGAAGGTCATCCACTCCAATGAATTCAATGGAAGCTCTTTCAGCGTCTAGAAACCCAGGTTCATTGAGCAGCAGGTCTACGGCGGTGGTGATAACACCAGCAGGATCAAAGGCTTCAGGCATCCGGATATCCAGCACGTCCCGATACTCACCGTAAAGGGCCGCAGCGGCCTCCCAGTCCAGGCGACCTATTTGGTGCCCGAAGGCCTCCAGGTCTGCCGGGCCCAACCCATATTCGCTCATTCTGTCGAATAGTTGCCGTATTTCCTGACGGAAACCCCGTGTACCCAGTGCCGCGTGCAGGTCTTCCGGCCAGGGGAGCTCCGGCACGCCATTAGATCCGTGCCCGTCCAACAATTCCTTGATGATCAAGTCCTGTTCAGCACCTGAGAGGAGTTTCGGTGGGCGGACCACGTGCGGTAGTAAGCCTTCGGCTCTGGCCCGACGGATCAGGTCAAAAGCATACGAGGCCCAGGACCTTGCAGGAGTGGCGCTCAGACTTCGATCCAACCGTTCAGTGATCTGGTCCCGCAAACGTGCAGCGGACAGACGGGTAGGGGCCAGAACGAGCGCACGGGCTGGGTCCATACCGTCTCGCAGCACACGTCGGAGAACGCTCTCGATGACGACTGTTGTCTTCCCTGTTCCCGGGCCACCAAGGACCAGAAGCGCAGCCGATTCCTGAGGGCGGTCTACGACAGCCATTTGGTCAACGCTCAACGTGAGCGGTTCAACTGTTCGACGGCTTGAGCGCACAAGATTGATGTGTTGCTTCATGGGAACAGCGAATCATGGTGGTCCGACATTTTGGACCTTCCCGCCGCAGGGCTCTCCGCTGCCAAACCTTTTCGAAGGACGTCTAGCTGTTCCCATTCAGACTCCGTCGGCTGCCATCGGGCGTCTTTCATGAGAATCCTCGTGTCTCCTGGCGCTCTGGAAGCCGAGCGGATGGGAGTTTTCTCGGTTCGATAATGCTGAAACGCTGTATTGCCATGACAGGCAGGCGGTTGCCCATCGGCGCGGACCACCCTCCACCAGGGAAGGTCACCTTCAGATTCTGACATGATCTTTCCGACTTGCCGTGGACCCCCACAAGCCAGCAGTTCGGCGATGTCTCCATAGGAAAGGACGCTGCCGGGCGGAATCATGGCAACTAGCCGAGCAACAGATCTTTCAAAGTCTTCGTTCACGCCCCCAGCTTAGTTTCCCTGCGCTGCGGTAACCGAACCCAACTGCAGCAGGAAGGGCAGAGGGGTGGGGTAGCGTTTCACGTATGACAATCCCGACAAATTGGCATGAATTGCCGCGCGCCGCATTCGACCTCGAAACGACGGGACGGGATCCGTTGGACGCCCGAATCGTCACGGCCTCCATCATCCTCGTCAACGGGCGCGGAGACGTACTCCAACATCACGAGTGGCTTGCCAATCCCGGAATACCCATCCCGGATGAAGCCGCAAACATTCACGGCGTCGACACCGCGATGGCTTCCGCTTCCGGGGCACCGGCACATGAGGTTGCCGGACAGATTTGTGCCGTCCTCAGTGGAATGTTCGCAGCCGACATTCCGGTGATGGCGTTCAACGCCTGTTACGACTTCACCGTCCTATCTCGCGAATGCGGTCGTCACCGTCTTGCTACCATCACGTCGATGCCCGTTATCGACCCCTACATCCTCGACAAACAGATGGATCGATACCGTCGTGGCAAACGAACCCTGACCGCGCTGAGCGAACTTTATGGTGTACCCCACGACAACGCCCACACCTCTGCAGCCGATGTTATGGCCACTCTAGGGGTCGCGTCAGCGCTCGCCGAGAAGTATCCCGAATTGCACGGTGACGCGACAGAACTCCACCACAAGCAAACCGGATGGGCATCCCAGCAGGCCGCAAGCTTTCAAGAATATTTGAGGCGTAAGAACCCATCAGCGATGGTCGACGGCAGCTGGCCCCACGTCGCCCACGAAACGTCCGTCACCGTTCCTTGATCTGTGCCACCGTCAGGCTGGTTGCGCCGCCGCAGCGGCGCGGGCAGCAGCGGGTAGAGCGTCAAGGATTCTTTCCATTGCGGCATCGTCATGAGCTGCCGAGAGGAACCACGCCTCGAAGACAGACGGAGGCAGGTAAACCCCGGACTTCAGCATGGAATGGAAGAACGGTGCATAACGATAAACGTCCTGTCCCTGGGCATCGGCATAGTTACTGACACCCCGCGCAGCTGTCCCAAAAGCGAGGCTGAAGAGGTTGCCTGTGCGCTGGACACTGTGGTTAACGCCGGCAACGGTCAGAGCGTCTTCAAGGGCACCTGAGAGTTCCAGTGACTTGGCGTCGATGTGCTGGTAGACATCGGCAGTCGCGGCGGTCAACGTGGCTACGCCGGCAGCCATGGCCACAGGATTTCCAGAAAGAGTTCCCGCCTGATAAACGGGGCCGGTCGGAGCCAAGAATTCCATGACTTCTTTCCGTCCGCCAAGGGCAGCGACGGGAAGCCCACCACCGATAACCTTCCCGAACGTCAGCAGATCCGGCGCCCACGGCTCCTCCGAACCTGACGCACCGCCGGTGAGTCCCCAGTACCCGGCGGGACCGGTGCGGAACCCGGTCAGGACTTCATCCATGACGAATAGCGCGCCGTTGGCCCTCGTGATCTCTGATAATGCCTTGTTGAAACCTTCTCCAGGAGTCACCACGCCCATGTTCGCAGGTGCCGCTTCCGTGATGACCGCCGCGATCTTGTCCCCATGCTCGGCGAATGCAGCCTCAACAGCCGCAATATCGTTGTACGGCAACACCAGAGTTTCGGCTGCCGTCGCCTCGGTGACACCTGCCGATCCTGGCAGAGCGAGCGTGGCTAGACCGGACCCCGCCGACGCGAGCAGACTGTCCAGATGTCCGTGATAGCAACCAGCGAACTTGATGACGAGGTTGCGGCCAGTAAAGCCGCGTGCAAGACGGATAGCCGTCATCGTCGCTTCAGTTCCGGTGGAGACCATCCGAAGCCGTTCCACGGCAGGCACCCGATTTCTTACCAGCTCTGCGAGATCGGCTTCCGCCGGGGTTGAGGCGCCAAATGATAGGCCCTTATCGACCGCGCCGTGAACAGCTTCGAGCACGGCTGGATGTGCATGTCCCAGAAGCGCTGGACCCCACGAGCAGACGAGATCGACGTAGTCGCGGCCGTCAGCGTCCATCACGTACGGCCCCTTGGCTGACACGATGAAGCGCGGTGTTCCGCCCACGGAGCCGAAGGCGCGTACGGGTGAGTTCACCCCACCCGGCATGACGTTTTGAGCGCGTACAAAGAGTTCTTCAGACGTTGCCATGGTATTCCTCCGTCGTGGTGAATATGTGCTTCTGCGTTAGGAGCGGGCTCGAAGCCACTGAGCCATTTCGGCCGCCCAGTACGTCAGTATGATGTTTGCGCCAGCCCGCTTGATGCCCAGGATTGACTCCTCGATAGCCGCTTTGCGATCTATCCAACCGTTGGCGGCCGCGGCCTCGATCATCGCGTACTCGCCGGAGATCTGATATGCGGCCACGGGCACCGGCGAAATGTTCGCTACGTCCGCCAAAATATCGAGATAGCTCATGGCCGGTTTGACCATGATGATGTCCGCGCCTTCATCAAGATCCAGTTCAACCTCGCGCAATGCCTCGCGTCGGTTGGCGGAGTGCATCTGGTACGTACGTCTGTCTCCTGTCAGCTGAGAATCCACAGCTTCACGGAAAGGACCATAGAACGCAGATGAGTACTTGGCAGCGTAGGCAATCTGGCTCACGTCCTGGTGCCCAGCTGCGTCCAGCGCCTGCCGGATGACCGCTACCTGACCATCCATCATTCCAGAGGGGCCAAGCATGTGGGCTCCGGCATCGGCTTGAGTGACCGCCATCTGTGCATAAATTTGCAGCGTCGCGTCATTGTCGACGGACCCATCCTCGGCCAATACCCCGCAATGACCATGATCGGTAAATTCATCGAGGCAGACGTCGCTCATGATCACCAGGGCGTCTCCAACTTCGGCGCGAACCGAGGCAATCGCCTTGTTCAAGACGCCGTCGGGGTTAGTGCCCGCCGTGCCGCAGGCGTCCCGCGCGGCCGGGATTCCGAACAGCATAATGCCGCCCAATCCGAGTTCGACAGCCTCTGCCGAGGCACGAACGAGGCTTTCCGTGGTGTGCTGGACAACCCCTGGCATGGCGCCGATGGGATGCGGTTCGCTGAGCCCTTCCCGGACAAACGCCGGCAGTACCAGCTCTGCAGGATCCACACGGTATTCTGCAGTCATTCGACGCATGGCCGCAGTCGAGCGGAGGCGACGGGGACGGTGGTTCGGGAAAGACATGTTTATCTCGGATCTGTTGTTAGACGGCTGGCTGAAATCAACGCTGCGGCGATTCCAGCTGGACTTGGCTCCCCAGCGACGGCGCTGACAGGAACACCGACGAGCGCCGCTTCAGCGGCCGTGATCTCTCCAATGGCGATTGTCAGCAGGCCCGCCGGCAATTTCCCAGCAACGAGGGCTACCCGCCGGGTAACACTGGGGGACGTGAGGATCACGGCGTCGATATTTCCCGCGTGAAGCGCTGTGCGGAACGCGTCGACGCTGAGAGCTGGCGGCATGAAGGAGGAGCGGCTAGGGCCCCCAGTTTCCACCAACGGCTCGCTAATTTTAAGCTCGTCGACGGCGGGATAGTCCACCGTCCGGTAAGCGACAACTGGCAGGACCTGCCAGCCACGCTCAGTGATCCCAGCGGCCACCGTATGGGATGCGATGTCGGCTTGCGGGACGAGCACACGATTGCTGATGCCAGACCCCGCTGCAACCGTCTCTGGCAACGGCCAGTTCTTGACGAGCGATCGACCAGATTGTTCGCCCGTGGGCACAAAATGAACGGCTATACCGTCGGCCAACAGTGCATCTCGGGTTGTGTTGCCCACGGCAGCAACACGTGTGGCGCCTGGAATCATAAGCGCGAGCTGCCGTCCCATGGCCCGAGCTCGCTGCTTGAGTGCACGAATCGTTGTGGTGCTCGTGATCACGAGCCATGCGAAACGACCCTCGCTGAGCAGAGCAAGGCACTGGTCCAGATCAGAGGTATCCGATGGAAACTCAAAGTCGATGAGCGGGACCAGCTGAGGACGCGCTCCCTCTGCCTCCAGGCCCCGGACCATGGCCGCTGCCCGATCCGGCGCCCGCGGGATCATGACCCGCATTCCTTGAAGCGGACCGCCCAATGGCTGATTCTTGCTGCGGACCACGGTTCATGCCTCCGGCAGGCTGGTCAGTTCTCCCGCGCCATCGGCGAGCAACTGCTCCGCAACCGCGACACCGAGGGACAGGGCGTGACCGACCTGAGGATTTTCCGCATTCATGGTGCGACTTACGCGAACGAAACCTTTGCCATCGTCACTGCAAACCACTGCTTCCAGCCTCAAGTACCCATCTTCCACCTGCGCCAACGCACCGATGGGGGCACTGCAGCCGGCCTCGAGCCTCGCCAGAAGTGATCTCTCCGCGGTAATGCACAGCCGGGTGGCGGCGTCGTCGTACTGTTCCATAGCGGAGGCCAAAGTTCCCCCAGACGCGTCAGCTTCTCGACATTCAACGGCCAGCGCACCCTGCCCGGGTGCTGGGAGCATGATGGATGGATCCAGCAATTCCGTCACCACCGCAAGCTTTCCAAGCCGTTCCAGACCAGCGGCGGCCAACACGACGGCGTCCAGGTCGCCAAACTTTCCATCAACCATGGCGCCCTCGGACATACCCCGAACACGGTTGAGCCGTGTTCCCACGTTGCCTCGGATGTCGACGACGTCCAGATCTGCCCGAGCCAAACGCAGTTGAGCGGCACGGCGAGGCGATCCGGTGCCAACCCGTGCACCAATGGGCAGGGTGTCCATGGTCAATGAATCTCGTGCACAGAGAGCGTCACGGTAGTCTGCGCGTGGCGGAATTGAAGCCAGCGATAACCCAGGCTCTGCCCACGTGGGTAGATCCTTGAGGGAATGCACCGCAAGGTCGCAGACGTCAGCCAGAAGCGCCTCACGCAAGGCGGCAACAAAGACCCCGGTACCGCCGATTTGAGCTAGCGAACCCTTGAGAATGTCTCCCTCGGTTTTGATGCGCACCAATTCCACGTCAAAGCCGCCACGTTTGGCCAGCGCCTCGGCTACCGTGGTGGTCTGTGTAACAGCGAGCGCACTCCCGCGCGTTCCGATGCGAACAGGTGTCACTACTGCGGCACTCCAACTGTCGAGTCTGCTCCGGCTACAGTCGGCTTCCGTGTGCCGTCGCGCATGATCTTGACGCAGCACTCTGGCCGACAGACATCGAACCACGGCGGGATGCCGGTAGTGGCAGCGCGTCCTTCGATATGGTGATCCACCGTGCGCTCGCAGATCATGTCCACAAGCCCGGTCACAAACTTGGCATGGGTGCCCGGGGTGGGCGCTCGGAAAGCCGCAAGCCCGAGTTTTTGGCATGTTTCCATCGCCTCGGTGTCCAGATCCCAGAGAACTTCCATGTGATCGCTGACGAAACCCAGGGGCACAATGACAACTCCGCTGGTCTTGCCCTCCGCCGCCAATTGTTCCAGCGCGTCGTTGATATCTGGTTCCAGCCACGGTACATGTGGTGCGCCGGAGCGGGACTGGTAAACAAGGGACCAGTTCAGGCCGGAGGCTTCAGGGATGCTGTCCATGATGGTCTGAGCTGCAGCCAGATGCTGGGCGCTGTAGGCATCACCATCGAAGGAGCTTGAGCCGTCCTCTTGTCGCGGTCCCGCAGCTTCAGCGTCCGCTGTAGGAATGGAGTGCGTAGCAAACATGATGTGGATTCCAGCGTCGGCTTCTTCACCCTTGTCCGTGAGCTGGCGACGAACGTCAGCCAAACCCGCTGTCGTTCCCTCGATGAATGGCTCGACAAACCCGGGATGGTTGAAGTATTGCCGGACTTTGTCCACCTCAAGCTTGCCTTCAAGGCCGCTTTCCACCAGTGCTACGCCGAGATCCTCCCGATACTGACGACAGCTTGAATAACACGAGTAGGCGCTGGTGGTAACGGTCAGGACCCGGCGGTGACCGGCGTCGTAGGCTTCCTGCAGTGTTTCGCCGATGAAGGGTGCCCAATTGCGGTTTCCCCAAAATACTGGCAGGTCGATTCCCCGGTTGCTCAGCTCCGTTTCCATGGCAGCCTTCAAGGCTCGGTTCTGGGCGTTGATGGGACTGATTCCACCATTGGCGCGGTAGTGCTGAGAAACTTCTTCCAAGCGCTCATCCGGTATGCCTCGACCGCGGGTGACATTACGAAGGAACGGAATGACGTCTTCCTGTCCTTCAGGACCACCGAAGGATGCGAGCACGATGGCGTCGTAGGCCTTCGGAGCCATGCGACCGTTTTCGTCATAGCCTTCGCGGGGGTCAAAATCGTTCATCGGAGGACCTCCAGAGTTTCTTGTGGGGTGATTCTGCGGCCGGTGTAGAAGGGAACTTCTTCGCGGACGTGGTTGCGGGCGTCTGCTCCGCGGAGGTGACGCATGAGATCAACCAGATCAACCAGTTGCGGGGCTTCGAGCGCGAGCAACCATTCCCAGTCGCCCAGCGCAAAGGAAGGAACGGTGTTGGTCAGGACTTGCCGGTAGTCAACGCCCATCATGCCGTGGCCACGCAGCATCCGAGCGCGCTCTTCCGCCGGAAGCAGGTACCACTCATAGGAGCGGACAAATGGGTAGACGCAGACCCAAGCCTCCGGATCCACCCCACGGGTGAAGGCTGGTGAGTGGTCCTTGGCGAACTCGGCAGCGCGATGAACTCCCATGGATGACCAAGCGATTTCCGTACCAGAGAACATCTGGGTTCGGCGAATCTGGCGAACCGCGGCTTGTAGGGCCTCGGCACGTGGGCCGTGAAGCCAGAACATGACGTCGGCGTCTGCACGCAGGGCCGACACGTCGTAGATACCTCGGACCGTGACGTCGGGCAAGTCTGACAGGAGCTGTTCGAGTTCAGGCACCGTTTGCGTGTCTGGGACCGGGTTGCCCGGGATCCGCTTGAACACGGTCCACAAGGTGAAGAAGAGCTCTTCTTCTGCTGCGGGAACTGCAGGATTCGTTTCAGCGCTTGTCGTCATGTATAACAGTCTGCCCCTTGGTCGCACCCGAGGGAAATTGGTAACTTCTACATCTAGTAGAAGTTGTCAATCTCACATCTTTCTGACCTTTAGACCGTTGGAGAACCGGCGTTCGTGAGCTTTCGCATCCGTGCCCTCGTGTCCCCAATAACCGCTGCAAGCCCCGTCCCGGAAAGCCATGCTCCAACAACCTCAAGTCCGTTTTTGTTGGCGACCGATGCTCGAATTCTGGCGACACGGTCCCGATGGCCGACGGCGGCGGCGGGAAGAGCTCCAATCCAGCGAACCACGTCCCACCCGACGACGTCCTCACCTCCAATGCGGATTCCAAGCAGGACGCCAGCATCTGCAAGCGCTTGCTCGTAAAGCTTTTCATCGGACCACGTTTCTGACCGGTCTGTCCCGTGGGGCTCGGCGCGACCGTAGGACAGCCGCAGTACGTGACCGCCAGGGCCGGTTGTTTCCGAGAGCCACTGCCATTTCGCCGTTGCGTGGGTCAGGGCCTTCGCGACCACCGGAGAGCCGTTCTGAGCTGTTACTCCGGGAGCCACGAGTACACCTGTCCCGCGCGGATTGACGTCCAGTTCAGGGAGGTCCACAACGAGGGTGACCAGCGCGACGCCGGCGCCCGGGGCAGGCATGTCCTCCTTCAATGGAGGGACGCTCTCACCCAGTAGACCGACAGCGGTAGGGCCATCAGTGGCCATGACGAGCACATCGGCGGTGAATTCGACACCATCTGAAAGCACCGTCCATCGGGCACCAGAGGATTTTTCCGCTTCGTGGATGGCGGTCACCCGCGTATCCGCGAGGAGGCGCACCCCACCGCTGCGTAGGGTGTCGATCAGTGCCGTCGTCAACCGGTTCATGCCCCCGGCGATCCCGCTGACGGCGGAGCCAGCGGGCGCATCGGCACGAATTGAGGCGACGGCGGCGCCGAGAGACCCGTGCTTGGCCATGGCTGTACGGAGCCCCGGCGCAACGACGTCGACGTCTAGCACTGAAGGATCCGAGGAAAACACTCCGGCAGCGATGGGGGTGACCAGTCGATTCAGGACCTGTTCTCCCATTCGTTCCCGGACTACTTCTGCCAGACTGACGCGTTGACGTTTCACCAGGGAACCGAGCGGCATGACCTTATCCAGCGCCGCCCGAATGGCTGCGGCGTTGCCGATGGCGCGGACGACGTCGGGCTCTCGGGGGTTGGCCGGGATCCCCAGAATTCCTGTTGCAGGCAGTGGTTGGGCTGACGCGCCCGGATCTGCCCCGGGTAATTGGAGCCATGCTCCACGTTGAGCGGGATAAACAATGTGCTGCCAGAGCCCCAGCTCCGCGGCGAGGTCGGCTACGGCTTTGCTGCGCGTTGAAAAGGACTCTGCACCGGCGTCCAGAGTCAGGCCCGCCACCTCGTGGCTCGTGACGCAGCCCCCGAAATACGGTGACGCTTCCAGAACGGTGACCTTGAATCCGCGCTGCCGCAGGTCATGGGCGGCTGTCAGCCCGGCAATTCCCCCGCCAACGACCACTACGGAGGCCCCAGTGTCCGCTTGTGGCTGGTGGCGCGCCTTCATGCTGGCAGCTCAACCGAGTGGATCAGTTCCACCACCCTAGTCAGGACCTCCGGATCAGTGTCCGGAGGAACACCGTGGCCCAGGTTCACCACGTGAGCGGGAGCGGTGCTCCCCGCGGCAAGCACTTCCCGGACGTGGGCTTCCAGGACCGGCCATGGAGTGGACAGCATGGCCGGATCTATATTTCCCTGAAGCACCGATGAACCTCCGAGTCTGCGGTTGGCTTCATCCAGCGGCAGCCGGTAGTCAACTCCGACGACGTCCACCCCGACGTCGCGCATGGCCAAAAGCAGTTCAGAGGTCCCGGTGCCGAAGTGGATCAACGGCGCACCAGTATCACGGACGTGGTCCAGTGCTCGGGCTGAAGCGGGAGCTACGAACGTCGAGTAATCGAACAGACTCAGCGACCCGGCCCACGAATCGAAAAGCTGAGCGGCGCTCGCTCCTGCTTCAAGCTGGGCACGGAGGAACCTGCCGGAAGCATCCGCCGCCCAGTCCGTGAGGGCACGCCACGTCTCAGGCTCCGCGTGCATCATGGTGCGTGGCCCCAGGTGATCTCGAGACGGCTTGCCTTCCACCATGTAGGCGGCCAGCGTGAACGGTGCCCCGGCAAAGCCGATCAGCGGAGTGCTTCCGAGCTCAGCAACGGCAAGGCGAACAGCTTCGCGGATAGGGTCCAGCGCCGCGTCATCGAGACGAGGAAGGGCGGCCACCTCCGCGGCGGTCCGAACAGGACGCCCCAGCACCGGTCCAACACCAGGGACGATATCGACGTCGATACCTGCGAGCTTCAGCGGAATAACGATGTCGGAAAAGAAGATGCCTGCGTCGACGTCGTGTCTCCTAACGGGCTGGAGCGTGATCTCTGCGGCCAGCGCCGGGTCAAGGCAGGCCTCGAGCATCTCGGTTCCCTTCCGAACAACCTTGTACTCGGGCAGGGAACGGCCAGCCTGCCGCATGAACCATACCGGCCTACGTTCCGGTTTACCGCCGCGATAAGCGGTGATAAGCGGTGATCCGGAGGTACGTCCATCCATCAACGGGTGCGAAGCGCTAAGAGTCATGGTCCGATTCTCTCCAATATCGTCGTCAATGGGTAACGCCCCGTCCGCGCGCCGTCTGGTGGTGTCCCGAATCACCCTCAAAATGAGCAAAAATAAGGGTTGCCTATTCGTCGTCGTCGGCCTGCTTTCGATACCATGGAGGCACTGTGGTTCTCTTTTCGCTCGTCGCGACGCACTCTGATGTGGACCTGGAAACAGTTGCCAGAATGAGCAACGGATCCTCCCAGGTCGCTACTTCTGTGCTCAATGGCACTCATACCGGCTCAGCGGCCCCGGTCTCTGGAACAGTGGTTCTCGCCACCTGCAACCGGTACGAACTGTACTGCGAGGCCCCTTCCGCCGCCGATGTGGAAGCCGCCCGTTCCTCAGTCATCGCAGAGATCAGCGCCCAGTCCAACCTCCCGGAAAGCTACGTTTCCCGTTCGTTTTCTACACGAACCGGCGAAGACGTAGCTCAGCACCTTTTCGCCGTGAGTTCCGGTCTTGACTCAGCTGTAGTCGGAGAACGCGAGATCGCGGGCCAGGTTCGCCGGGCACTCATCAACGCTCAGGAGAGCCAGACCGCCAGCGGACCACTTGTCCGTCTTTTTGAGGCTGCATCCCGCACGGCCAAGGAAGTGGGTTCCCGGACGGCTCTGGGCAGCAGAGGCCTGTCGATCGTCTCCGTTGCACTGGATCTTGCCACGGACATTTCGGTGGACCGGGACTGGTCCGCCACGAAGGTGGTCGTTTTCGGAACCGGCGCTTATGCCGGAGCAACTTTGTCTTTGCTCCAAGAGCGCGACTGCACTGATGTTTCGGTCTACTCGTCATCGGGCCGTGCCGAATCCTTCACCGCCACCCGCGGCGGCGTCCCCCTGGATGCCAACACACTACTCGGTAGTCTGGCCGAGGCCGACGTCGTGATTGGCTGCAGCGGAAGTGACAATCAGGTGAGCGCAGAAGACGTGCAGCGGGTACGACCCCAAGGGTCCAAACCGCTCATCATCGTCGATCTTGCGTTGACTCATGATTTTGATCCTGGCGTGGGTGCCCTGAAGAACGTAGAACTCATCACCTTGGAATCAGTGCGAATGGCGGCTCCCGAGGAACAAGCTGAGTCGTTGAAAGAAGCCCGCCGTATTGTGGTGGAATCAGCAGCGGATTTCAACACGCAGCTCAACGCCCGCACCATGGATGCCTCCATCGTCGCTTTGCGCAAACACACAACGTCAGTGCTCGATTCGGAAATTGCCAGAGTTCGTGCCCAGCACGGTTGTACAGCCGCTGCCGAACAGGTGGAATTTGCGCTACGCCGGATGGTCCGCCAGTTACTGCACGTCCCCACCGTACGCGCACGAGAACTCGCCGCTGAGGGCCGCCAAGATGACTACATCTCCGCGTTAGAAGCCCTCTATGGCATCGCTGTGGACCAGCCGGCTGCTCGGGGTGGAAGCGACCGCTCTGCGGGCTACGAAGCGACCAACGCAGATGGCCGCGCCGCCAGCGCCTAGCTGGTCCTAGCCGCTAGTACAGGGGCTTCTCCGGCTCTACCTTCAGGACCCAGTCCTCAATGCCACCCGTAACGTTGATAATCTGCGTGTGCCCGGATTCCCGGAGAAAGCGGACCACAGTTTCTGAGCGAGAACCTGATTTGCAGTGAATATACGTTTCGCGATCCGGCAGTTGGACCGCACCGGAGAGAATGCGGTCTTTGGGAATGTGTACCGAGCCCTCAATATGAACGATTCGATACTCTCCGTCCTCCCGAACGTCGATGAGCTCAAAGCGGCGCGACCCCTCCGCGCGTTCTGCAAGCAACTCCTCCAGTTGCCCGACGTCGATGCTTGGCACGTTGTCCTCCTCAGTGCCTGAGGTAGCGGTTGGCATCCCACAGAAAGCCTCATAGTCGGCGAGTTCGGTGACCGGTGTTGCGTCAGGATCAGGGCGAAGCCCGATTTCGCGCCAGCTCATGGCCAGCGCATCAAGGATCAAGACCCGTCCCAAGAGGCTCCTTCCGATGCCGGTGATCAATTTGATGGCCTCGTTGACCATCACGGACCCTATCTGTGCGCACAGCACGCCGAGGACGCCTCCTTCGGCGCACGAGGGTACCGATCCCGCGGGCGGCGCCTCGGGATACAGATCCCGGTAGGTAGGCCCGTGTCCGGTCCAGAAAACGCTGACCTGTCCATCAAAGCGCAGAATGGAACCCCACACATAGGGCTTGCCGAGGATCTGCGCGGCGTCGTTCACGAGGTAGCGGGTTGCGAAGTTGTCCGTGCCGTCAAGGATGAGGTCATAGTCGGCGAAGGTCTCCAGCACGTTATCGGTGTTCAGCCGGATGTGGTGGAGCACCACCTCCACGAGGGGGTTGAGTTCGCGGACGCTTTCCGCCGCCGATTCACCCTTGGTTCGGCCGACGTCGGACACGCCGTGGATCACCTGCCGCTGCAGGTTGGATACATCCACGGTGTCGTCATCGACAATCCCCAGGGTGCCCACGCCTGCAGCCGCGAGATAGAGCAGTGCCGGAGATCCCAGACCGCCCGCCCCGATGACCAGGACCCGAGAATTCTTGAGGCGCTTCTGCGCTATAACACCGAATTCCGGGATCAGCAGGTGTCTAGAGTATCGCTGGTACTCCTCGTTGGTGAGGTCCGCAGCTGGCTCAACCAGCGGCGGCAGAAGAGATTCGGTTCCGTTGGCCATACTTCAATTTAGGCTAGTAGACCGCCCGGGTAAACTGGAGCAGTGCCCGTCGATTCGACGTCCCGTGAAAAACAGGGGGTCCGGCAACTCCACCAGATCTTCGAGAGGCTCGCGCCATGCCATCCGATAAGCCGTCCAGGGCCAAACCTGCCCGTCTCCCTCGGGAGGAACGACGGCGTCAACTCCTGCGGGCCGCCCACCGAGTATTTGTAGCCAATGGCTATCACGGGGCAGCGATGGACGATATTGCGGAGGCCGCGAACGTTAGCAAGCCGGTGCTGTACCAGCATTTCCCGGGTAAGCAGGAGCTCTACCTTGCCTTGCTGGACAGCCACCTCGCCGCGCTGACAACTCTGCTGATGGACGCCCTTGCTTCCACAACGGACAACAATTTGCGGGTGCAGGCCACCATGAGGGCGTACTTCCAGTTCATTGCTCAGGATTCGCAGGCTCACCGCCTCGTCTTCGAGTCCGACGTCGGCAATGTTCCCGAAGTAAGCAAACGTTTGGAGGCCTTTGATGCGGAGTTTGCTGACGCCATCGCTGGCGTCGTTGCCGAAGACACCAAACTTTCTCACCTGGAGGCAACGCTGCTGGGCCGCGGCCTTGCCGGAATGGCGCAGGTCAGTGCACGTTACTGGCTTGAGACGGAGGGGACGCTGGACATCGACGCCGCAAGCGAACTGATCTACCGTTTAGCCTGGCGCGGAATCAGCCGCTTCCCCAAGGAGATCTAGGATAGGTTCTGGGCACGGAAGCAATCATCACCTACAGGAGGTATCTGGCATGGAAGTAAAGATCGGAATTCAGCATGTGGGTCGTGAGCTTGTCATCCAGTCCGCTGAAACGGCGGAAGCCGTGGCGGACGTAGTAACCAAAGCCATGAATGGCGGTGCAGAGCTGAGGTTGACGGATGAAAAGGGAAACCTTCTCATCATCCCGGCGAACACGCTCGGTTATGTTGAGATTGGTGCTGCAGAGACGCGGCGGGTGGGTTTCGGCGCGGTCTGACTCCTGACACCGGAAGCCGGCGGGACGTGCGTCCCGCCGGCTTTTTCGTGCGCAGATCCGGTCAGAGATCCGCCCGACCCTCAAGCTGAGATGATGCGAGCGCGTGGCGTCGTTTGGGGATACGCCCTGCCTTTGAGGCGAGCCGGCCCGCTGCGACGGCGTAGCGGAAGGCTTCGGCCATCATCACCGGGTTCTGCGCCCGGGTCACAGCGGTAGCCAGCAACACTGCATCACACCCAAGCTCCATGGCCAAGGCAGCATCCGAGGCAGTGCCGATGCCGGCGTCGAGCACTACGGGGACCGAGGCGCGAGAGACGATGAGTTCGATATTATGCGGATTCAGGATTCCCAGTCCGGTACCGATGGGTGCGCCCAACGGCATGACCACTGCTGCCCCAAGCTGCTCCAGCCGCAGGGCGAGCACGGGGTCATCATTGGTATAGGCAAAGACTGTGAACCCCCGTGCTACGAGCGTCTCTGTCGCGTCAACGAGTTCGACGGCGTCCGGCAGCAGCGTCTCTTCGTCAGCGATGACTTCGAGTTTGACCCAGTTCGTTTCAAGCGCTTCCCGGGCAAGTTCGGCCGTCATGACGGCTTCTCGGGCAGTAAAGCACCCAGCGGTATTCGGAAGTACCCGAATGTTCTGACGTTCCAGTAGTTCAAAGAGTGAGCTGCCCGCCCCCGGACTGTACCGTCGCATGGCTACTGTGGTCAGCTCGGTCCCCGATGCCTGAAGTGCACCGCCCAACCCGTCGAGGCTAGGTGCGCCGCCCGTGCCCATGATCAACCGTGATCCGAGGCTTACGCCGTCGATGACCAGCGGATCGTGGACTGTCTTCTCAACTGTTTCCATCTCAACCTCCCTGTACAGCGGTGACAACTTCGACGTCGTCGCCATCATTAAGTAGTTGGGCATGCCATCCTGCGCGCCGGGCAATATCCTGGTTGTGCGCTACCGCGACACCGAGCCGCGTCCCATTGGCTGGCTGACCGGTGTCGGCCAGCTCTCTACCCGTCACATCGGCAACCACGGACAAGAGAGTCGTCCCCTCGGTCAGGGACCGAACCTTGCCATTAACGGTGACTTTCATGCGGTTTCTCCTTGGAATCGGTCGGGCAGGAAAGCCCTATGCGCGGGATCGGCGGGTCCGCCGTCAATCAGGTCATTGCAGATGGAGGCAGCCACCGGCATCAAAAGCACTCCGTGACGAAAGAAACCGGTAGCGCAGATGAGTCCATCGAAACCCTGCGGGCGACCAAGCAGCGGCGCGTTGTCCGGCGTTCCGGGCCGGGCCCGACACGTTGCTTCCTCGAATTCGAGCTCGGCAATGGCCGGGACAATCGTCTGCGCGTCCCGAAGCAACTCGTACACTCCCCCAGCAGACACCCCTGTGGTGCCGCCTTCACGCTGAGTAGCACCCACGACGACGGTCCCGTCCTGACGGGGAACAAGATAAACGGACCGGCCGCGGATCACGCCGCGCACCGTCGCAGTCAGAAGTGGCTGCAGATGACTGGGCACCCGAAGCCTCAGAACGTCTCCATAGACCGGACGAACCGGGAGGGAAAGGGTCGCGGGTAAATTCTTGATCTCCGGGCTCTGCAATCCGTTCGCGATGACGGTTTCATCAGCCTCCACCTGGCTGCCATCTGCCAGCAATACTCCGGAAACGCGCGTCCGGTTGTCGTCGTAGACCAGAGAATCAACGGACTTTTCTGCCAGCAGGCCATTGGCCCGGACGTCGTCCATGAGTATGCGAGAGAGTAGCCGCGGATCTACCTGTCTGTCCCCCGGAATCCGGAACGCGGCACTCAAACCCGTCCCGAGCATGGGCTCTTCTGCGCGCACCTGACGCGTTGTCATATCTTCAACCGTCAGCCCCTGGCGCACTTGCGCTTGTTTCAAATCGGCGAGCGCCTCGCGGTCGGCGGAATCGGCCCCCACGGCAATGGTCTGCGTGCGCTGGTAGCCCGTGGTGCGCCCACCCGCTTCGAGGCGGGACATCAGCTCTGGATACCGCCGTGCGGATTCAACAGTCAGGGTGAGCAGGTGCTCCTCCTGATAGTGAAGCTCGCTGACTGGCGCCAACATGCCAGCAGCGGCGTACGTTGCTCCGGAAGCGGGTGCGGGATCGAAAACCGTTACCTGATGACCTCGTTGGATAGCCTCCCAGGCGATTCCCAGCCCGATGATTCCTCCACCGACCACAGCAACGCGCCTACCACGGCTCCTGGAGGTGCCAGATAATACTGGAGTCATCGATGGTCCTTCCCTACGCCGGCATGACCCGGATCAGGTTCGTTGTTCAGTCAACAACGCGGTCGGCCTGGCGCCCTCTCAGCCTCTGTCACAAGGCTCCCGCAGTACGGCTCTATTGTAGGTCCTATGCCCATTTCAGAAGCACGTCTATACCTCTGCACCGATTCCCGTTCACGACAGGGCGACTTTGAGCAGTTTCTCGACGCCGCATTCGCCGGCGGCGTAGACATCATCCAGCTGCGGGATAAGACCATCCAGGCGGGTGAGGAACTCGAACTGCTGCAGATACTTCGCTCGGTTGCGCAGCGGCACTCCAAGCTGTGGTCCGTCAACGATCGTGCAGACCTAGCTGCAGCCTCCGGCGCACCGGCATTCCACGTTGGTCAGCAGGACATTCCGCCGTCGGTAGCCCGGCAGATCCTCGCCCGAGATGTGGCGATCGGGCTCTCCTCCAACACGGAACAGCTCGCCGCCGAGGCCATGGACAACCCCCTCCTGGACTATTTCTGCACAGGGCCCATCTGGGCAACCCCTACCAAGCCGGGCAGATCCGCCGTCGGGCTGGACCTGATTCGCAGTACCGCCAGGCGGGAGCGGGAGCAGCACTTCGCTGGGCATGAAACCAATCCCTGGTTCGCCATCGGAGGGATCGACCTGACAAATGTTGATCAGGTGATTGAGGCTGGAGCCAGCCGGGTCGTCGTCGTGCGAGCCATCACCGACGCCACCGACCCTGCTGAAGCCGCTGCCCACATTCTGGCCCGTTTACCGGACCTATGATGCTCAGGCGGTCAATTTCAGCGCATTCATCCGATACGAATGGTTCCGGGTCAACCGAGCAAATATCCTACTGATCTCGGCTTCCAGCTGGGCGCCGTCGTCGTCCTTGAGCATCCTGCCCACCACGCCACGTTCCAAACTGACCTGGCGAGTGCGGGTCAGGGCCTCCCCCACCAGACGCCGTCCCCACAGAGCGAGCCTGGATGCGAGCCGTGGATCATCGGCCAACGCCGACTCGAGCCGTGCCAGTAGGTAGGCGCTTTGAGTTTCGGCGGAATGTACTTGCTTCACCAGATCCCTGGTCTCGCTGTCCAGCAGTGTGGCGATCTCGCAATAGAAGTCGCGGGACACAGCGTCCATCACGTAGTGCTTCATCAGCGATTCATACCAATCGGCCGGTTTGGTGCGCTCGTGGAAGGCGTTGATGGAGGCTACGAACGGTCCCATGGCCTGCTCGACGTCACCACCGGAATTCTGCACGTGCGTTGCAACGAGCTCAAAATGTTGGAATTCGGCCACCGCTAACCGTCCCAGAGCGAGACGGTCCGTCAGGGTCGGAGAGAATCGTGCATCAGATGACAACCTCTCAAAAGCCGATAGCTCCCCATACGCCATGGCGCCGAACAGATCCATGAGCAGTCGCGAATAATCGTGCGCCGCCGAGGCCAGAGCGCCTTCCCCAGACGTGTCTTCAGTGCGTTTATCCATGCGGGCCAGCCTACGGTGATGCACCACCTAGCACTGCATTCTGCGACCCCCCTTCTGAACCAGGGCTACTTCTGAAGGCCTGACTCAACCGGTGTCAGCGCAGGCCAACGCACTCGCAGGGCGCGCCAACATTCGGTCTCGGCGACTCACCGACGCTCAACAAGGTAGACTCGCACTGTAGTAATGGATGCCCGGTCGTTGAAAACACGTTAATAAACACATGTTTAGACATTCTGACCGCAATACCTACGCGATCTTCTTCACCGACATGCTTTTGGCATGAATCGGCCCGCAGTTGCAAGCCCGCGATCGGCTTCCACTGAACGCGCTGCGCTTTCGCCTAGCTCCGATCCCCGCCCTTTGTGGTGGTTTGGGAACCCGTTGAGCATGGACGGCCGCAACGCCTGAATGAACGGTAATTCAACATTGAGCACAGAAAACAACCACGTCAGCAATGAGCATGTCCTCCACGCATCGGATACAGGGGAGGACCTCGCCGTCGAAGACAGCCTGGTCACCACCGGCGCGGCCCGCGAGCCCGTTGTGGAGACCTTTGCCGATTTCAACGTCCGTCCGGACATTGTGGAATCTCTGGCCGACGCCGGGATCCTGCATCCCTTTCCCATCCAGAGCATGACCCTATCGGTAGCTCTGGGCGGTCACGACATCATCGGGCAGGCAAAAACCGGTACGGGCAAGACTCTCGGATTCGGTATCCCCACCATTCAACGGGTGGTGGGGCGTGACGACGCGGACTACAGCAAACTTCCCGTACCCGGTGCACCTCAAGCACTGGTCATCGTTCCCACCCGCGAACTTGCTGTTCAGGTCGCAGCGGATCTCACCACCGCGTCGAAGAAACGCAACGCCAGGATCGTCACCATCTACGGTGGTCGGGCCTACGAACCACAGATTGATACCCTGACCAAGGGTGTAGAGATCGTTGTTGGAACCCCTGGACGCCTGATCGACCTCTACAAACAAAAGCATCTTAGTCTGAAGAACGTTCGGATTGTTGTCCTCGACGAAGCGGACGAAATGCTGGACCTCGGGTTCCTCCCCGACGTCGAAATGCTGATGTCAGCCACGCCAGCCGTCCGCCAGACTTTGCTCTTCTCTGCCACCATGCCCGGCCCTGTTGTCGCCATGGCTCGTCGCTACATGACCAAGCCAACGCACATCCGTGCCGCTGATCCAGACGATGACGGCATCACCAAGAAGGACATCCGGCAGATCTCCTACCGTGCGCACAATCTGGACAAGGCTGAGGTGGTGGCTCGCATCCTGCAGGCCCGTGGCCGTGGCCGGACCATCATCTTCACCAAGACCAAGCGCACTGCTGCGAAACTCTCCGAAGAGCTGATGGACCGCGGGTTCGCCGCTGGCGCCATCCACGGAGACCTGGGTCAAGGTGCACGTGAACAAGCTTTGCGGGCCTTCCGCGGAGACAAAATTGATGTTCTGGTAGCCACTGAGGTCGCAGCACGCGGCATCGACGTCGAGGACATCACCCATGTCATCAACTACCAGTGCCCTGAAGACGAAAAGGCTTATCTGCACCGCGTGGGACGGACGGGACGTGCTGGCAAGAAGGGCACAGCGGTAACGTTCGTTGACTGGGATGAGATTCCCCGTTGGGGTCTGATCAACAAGGCCCTCGGACTTGAGCATCCAGAGCCCATTGAAACGTATTCCTCGTCTCCGCACCTCTACTCCGATCTTGATATCCCCGAGGGGACCAAAGGTCGTTTGCCGCGTAGCTCGCGTAAACTCGCCGGAATCAGTGCGGAGAAGCTCGAAGATCTCGGGGAGACTGGGAAGCGCAACCCTCAGTCCAGTGGCCGTAGCGGCTCGTCGGATAAGGGCGGTCGCTCTCAGGATGGCGGCCGCGGTAGGAGTAGTAGCTCACGTTCGGGCGAATCCCGGTCCAAAGAGTCACGCCCAGCGGAACAGCAGGCCCGGGGCAACGACGCCCGCAAGAGCGACGCCGAATCAAAGCCGGCGAATCGACGAAACCGCACACGCACCCGCCGTCGTAATGGTGAGGTTGTTGCACCGGAAAATTCGGGAACCCCGAAAGCTTCCGAGTAAGCGCAGCACCCTCTTTCATGACGTCGACATCTTTCTCACCCGACGGCAGCTCGCTGCTGGTACACGCTGACAATGCGGAGTACCTGCCGACGCTGCCTGACGGTGCGTTCACCATGATTTACATTGATCCGCCGTTCAATACCGGCCGGTCTCAGCGCCGTCAGCAGACCACTATGGTCAGGGCCGCCGACGGCGCGGGGGACCGCATCGGATTTCAGGGGCAAAGCTACACCACGGTGCGCGGGCTGCTATCCAGCTACGATGACGCGTTCGATGACTACTGGTCATTTCTTGAGCCGCGACTTCGCGAGGCGTGGAGACTCCTCGCGGATGACGGGACTCTGTACCTGCACCTTGATTACCGCGAGGTGCACTACGCAAAGGTCATGTTGGACGTCATCTTTGGCCGTGAGTGCTTCCTGAACGAAATCATCTGGGCGTACGACTACGGTGCCAGAGCAAAACGGCGATGGCCCGCCAAGCACGACAACATCCTTGTCTACGTGAAAAATCCTGCCACCTACCACTTCGACAATGCCGAGGTGGACCGGGAACCGTATATGGCCCCCGGTCTGGTCACCAAGGAAAAAGCGGAGCGCGGGAAGCTGCCAACGGACGTATGGTGGCACACCATCGTTTCGCCGACTGGCAAGGAAAAAACGGGATACCCCACGCAGAAGCCGGAGGGCTTGCTTCGACGTGCTGTACACGCCAGCAGCCGCGAAGGTGATTGGGTCCTGGACTTCTTCGCCGGCTCCGGAACCCTTGGTGCGGTAGCCGCACGAACAAACCGAAAATTTGTGTGCGTCGATGCCAACCCGCAGGCCATTGAGGTCATGGAGCGACGGTTATCGCATGTGGCCAGCACCATCACGCCGAAGTCACCCATAGCCGCCGAGATCACCCACCACAACCCATGATGTCGCGGACAAACCCCGATTTCGGCAGAGCCGGGAAACCTATCTAGCGGCTAGCGGATAGCCGTCGTGCCGGTTCCCAGTTCCTCTATTCGGGCCAGCACAGCCTCGGAGGTTAGATTCTCGCCCAGCAGGTTTGGTTTGCCCGCTCCGTGGTAATCGGACGACCCCGTCACCAGCAGACTGTGCTTGTCAGCAATAGCGCGCAGCTTGTCCTTACCCTCATCCGAGTTGTCCCGATGCTCGATCTCCAGTCCCGCTAGACCGGCGTCGATCATCTCGTTCATCGTGTGGTCCGTGACGACCCGTCCTCGAAGCGATGCCGCCGGATGGGCAAATACTGGCACTCCCCCGGATTGCCGGATGAGTTCAACAGCCAGCGCCGGGTTGGGCGCATAGTGGCTGACGAAGTAGCTCGAACGGCCACTGAGAATATGGGCAAATGCTTCGCTACGCGTCTCGACGACATCGAGCTTAACAAGAGCGTCGGCAATATGTGGCCGGCCAACCGTCGCTCCGGGAGCAAGATGCTCAAGGACGTGTTCCCACGTGATCGGGTAGTCAGCAGCTAGTCGATCTACCATCTGCTCCGCACGGACGAGCCTAGCTTCCCGGGATTTGCTGATTTCGTCCAGCAGCTCGGGGTTTGCCGGATCGTGGAGGTAAGACAACACATGAACGCTGATTCCCTCGCTGGTTCTGCAGGTAACCTCCATGCCGGGGATCAACACCACTCCTTCCCGCCGGGCAGCGTGCGAGGCTTCCACCCAGCCGGCGGTGGAGTCGTGATCAGTCAGTGCCATCACGTCGATCCTCGCCTCTCGGGCCGCTACGATGAGCTCCCCCGGTGGTTGTGTGCC
Organism: Actinomycetales bacterium; assembly: GCA_038199985.1. Taxonomy (GTDB): domain Bacteria; phylum Actinomycetota; class Actinomycetes; order Actinomycetales; family Micrococcaceae; genus Arthrobacter_J. The sequence goes on from JBBPYK010000093.1 coordinate 40,626, forward strand.
ATCGGATACCGTCGAGTGGGTGTGCAGGTCAATTATCACACCATAAATCTACGCTGGTCCTCTCCTTCTTGCGCCCAACGCACCGCCGGAGGGGCCGGACTGGGCGGTTGTCACTCACCCGTATGCGGTGAGACGATGGTTTGGTGACTAATGAAGCCAGTAACAACCCGCCCCAGTCCACGCCCGATGCAGCTGTGCCCGTGACGTCGGAGGGCCAACCTCTCGATGACCGCAATCAGAACCGGTCCCAGCGCCCCCAGTCGGATGCTTTCAAGGCATTCATGCGCGGCCAATGGGCTGCTCCATCAACAACGACGCCAGAGGAATCTCCGGTGGCCCCCCACGCGGCACGCCGGCGTCGCGCCCTGTCCGATAAATTCCAGGGCGAGCGCATCGTTGTACCCGCCGGCCCACTGAAGGTCCGGACCAACGACGTCGACTACCGTTTCCGCCCGCATTCGGGCTTTGCGCATCTGACGGGTTTCGGTGTCGACCACGAGCCTGACGCAGTACTCGTCATGGAGCCCACAGCAGAGGGCGCCGGCGACGACGGTGGGCACCACCACGCCACGCTGTACTTCCGGCCGCTCGCCGGTAAAGACAGCGAAGAGTTCTACTCAGATGCCCGCTACGGGGAGTTCTGGATCGGCCCCCGCCTGAACCTTTCGCAGGTGAAGGCGCTGCTGGCCATCGAAACAGCTGACCTGAGTGGTCTTGAGGTTGCCATCACCAAGGACGCTGGCGTGGTTAGTGTGGGCGGCATGCGAATTCGTCTCCTTCGCGATGTAGACCTAAACATGGACGCCCTCGTGGATACCTCTCGCATCAACACCAGTGTGGACTTGGAAGAGTCGGACGCCCTAGATGCCGCTCTAACGGAGGCTCTCTCAGAGCTGCGTCTGATCAAAGACGCATGGGAAATAGAGCAGATGCAGCACTCGGTGGATACCACTATTGAGGGTTTCCATGATGTGGTCAAGGCTCTGCCGCGGGCCATGTCGCACCACCGCGGTGAGCGCGTTGTTGAAGGCGCTTTCTTCGCTAAGGCTCGTGAAGAAGGCAACGAGCTTGGCTATGACACCATTGCCGCCTCTGGCAATAACGCAACAGTGCTCCACTGGATCCGCAACAACGGACAGGTGAAGTCAGGTGATCTATTGCTCCTTGACGCTGGTGTCGAAGCCGATTCGCTATACACCGCAGACGTCACGCGAACCCTGCCTGTCAATGGAAAATACTCGGACGTACAGCGGAAAATCTACGAGGCGGTTCTTGACGCCGCCGATGCCGGGTTCGCAGCTGCGCGGCCCGGTAAGAAGTTCCGCGATATCCATGAGGCATCCGTCCGGGTTTTGGCCGAGCGTCTTGCTGACTGGGGCCTACTGCCCGTTTCGGTTGAGGAAGCCGTATCTGACGACGGTCAACAGCATCGCCGGTGGATGCCGCACGGCACAAGCCATCACCTCGGCTTGGACGTCCACGACTGCTCACGTGCCAAGCGTGAACTCTATCTCGATGGCACGCTCACTCCAGGAATGATTTTTACCATTGAGCCGGGTCTTTACTTCAAGGACGAGGACCTTGCTGTTCCCGAGGAGTACCGCGGAATCGGTGTCCGCATTGAAGACGACATCCTCATGACCGAAGACGGTCCAGTGAATCTCAGTGCAGCGCTGCCTCGCAAGGCTGCCGACGTTGAGAACTGGATGGCTGGAATATACAGCTCCTCGGGCGAGTAACCACTCCGGCACACGCCACCAACTGAGACCGCGAGATCACCATTTGTCCGCGAGATCGCCCCTTGTAACGGGTGATCTCGCGGACAAAGCCCGTTCTCGGCCAAGTGTGGTTGAGGAACGGGTAGTTGAAGCTAAGCTCGCTGCTCCGGTTCGACGTCGCTCTTGGCCTCTGACGGCGCTTCCTGTTCTGCAGCAGGAGCATCGGCCTCCGGGGTACGGATACCGTACTGCGGACGACCATCGGCCAGATCGGCGAACTGCCCACGCGGAGTCTGGCCCTGCTCGGGCTGCGCACCCTCCATATGGTCACGCTTCGTATCGGCGTCCGCAGCAGGGGCCTGTCCCTCGGCCGTCCCAGCGGCAGGGGTTGTCACCTGTTGAGCCTGGCCAGTGGCGGCAACGTCGTTGATACCCTTAAGCACTTTTCTGGCCTCAACAATGACCGACGGGTCAACAATGACCTCGTAACTGGTTGCTACAACCTGACTTGTCGACGTGAAGTCTCGCTTGCCCCGCTGGAACGCATACGTGATGATTCCAAAGAACAACCAGAAACCTGCACCCAACGCCATCGTTGAGAGGACCGTAAGGTACTCGGTTTCACCCGCGAAAAGCATCAGCACGAGACCAACGAAGAACCCGAACCAGGCACCTGTCGCCGCGCTGGAAAGCGCAACTCGCGGATAGCTGAGACGGCCGGTCACCCGCTCAACAGTCTTGAGATCGCTGCCGATAATAGAAACGTGTTGCACCGCGAACTGTTGGTCAGCCAAGTAGTCAACAGCCTTCTGCGCATCAAGGTAGGAGGAGTAACGACCTATCGATTCCCCACGGGGAAGGTTGAGGCTACCGTCACGGGACTGTGTGCGACCAAATACATTCGACATGCTCCTATTGTTGCCCAAAGTCCGCTCACGTGGGTGGAGTATCGCTCACGGTGAATCGGTCCACTCCGACTCAAGGCCTAATACGCGCCAATCGAGAGCCAGCAAGTAGCCTAGAGGCGTGAGTACCAACCCAACGCGAGTCTTCATCGCACGTCTGCTTGGCCTCGACGTCTTCGACCCATTGGGTGACCGTCTGGGGCGGCTTCGTGACGCCGTCGTACTCGACCGGGGGCTGGCAGCTCCCCCGCAGGCCGTAGGTATTGTCGTGGAGGTACCGGGCAAGAAACGCGTATTCGTTCCGATGACGCGGATCACCTCCATGGAGGCGAGCCAGATCATCTGCACCGGGCTGGTCAACCTCCGGCGTTTCGAGCAGCGTGGTGCGGAGATGCTGGTTGTCGCAGAGCTTTTCGATCGCCGGGTTACGCTCCGTGACGGCAGCGGAGAGGCCTCGATCGAGGACTTGGCCATGGAGAAGAATCGGGCTGGGGACTGGTTTGTATCGCAGCTTTTTGTGCACCGGTCAGGCAACCATTCTGGTCTCCGTCGTTTGCGAAAGTCCGGTGAGAAGATCATCGTCGACTGGTCCGAGGCCTATCGCGGCAGCGCCCATGAACCTCAAGGAGCCACCCACTTTGTCGCAACCCACGAAGATCTAAAGCCCGCGGACTTTGCCGAAGCGATGCACGAGATGAGCGATAAGCGCCGGATCGAAGTAGCCGGAGAGCTGCAGGACGAGCGATTGGCAGACATTCTGCAGGAGCTGCCCGAAGACGACCAAGTCCAGATCCTGCAATCCCTCGATCTGGAACGTGCAGCGGACGTCCTTGAGGAAATGGACCCCGACGACGCCGCCGACCTCCTCAACGAACTTCCAGAAGATCAAAAAGAAGAGCTGCTGCAGCTGATGGAACCTGAAGACGCAGAGGACGTCAGACGGCTCCTAGAATATGAGGAGAATACAGCGGGTTCCATCATGACGCCCGTTCCCGTTATCCTTCCTCCTGAAGCAACAGTCGCTGAGGCGCTGGCACACGTCCGGCGAGAAGAACTAACCCCTGCCCTCGCATCGGCAATCTATGTGTGTCGACCACCGCTGGAAACGCCGACCGGTCGGTACCTCGGCGTTGTGCACATCCAGAAACTGCTCCGCTACCCACCACCGGAACCACTCGGAAATATTGTGGATAAGGATCTTGAAGCCGTCTCTGACCAGGCAGACATCAGCGAAGTGTCGCGTAATCTGGCGGCCTACAATCTTAATTCGTTACCGGTGGTCAATACGGAGGGGCGGCTCGTCGGAGCGGTGACGGTGGACGACGTACTCGATCACCTCCTACCGGATGATTGGCGTGCACAGGACGACACCCCTGTTCGTCCGGCTCCCCCGACTGCCCGAACAGGAAGTACGCGAGGAGGGCGAAATGGCTGAACGTAAAAAACCGACAAGCGGTGGGCTCGATACCCCACGGGCAGCCCGGTCACGGCTACTACCTAAACTGAATCCCAATCCGGATGCCTTCGGGCACAGCACGGAGAATTTTGCCCGTTTCATGGGTACCCCGCAGTTCCTTGTCTACATGACGGTCTTTGTTGCGGTGTGGCTGATCTGGAACTCTTGGGCACCAACTGACTGGCGTTTTGACAGTGCCGCTCTTGGTTTCACGCTGTTGACCCTTATGCTGTCCCTTCAGGCCTCCTACGCTGCGCCGTTGCTCCTGCTCGCCCAGAATCGACAGGACGACAGGGACCGTGTGTCCTTGTCGGAGGATCGTCAGCGGGCGGAACGGAATCTTCTCGACACGGAATATTTGACGCGTGAAATCGCTGACCTGCGCATCGCCATGCGTGAGGTCGCTACCCGTGATTACATCCGCTCGGAGCTTCGGTCTCTCCTGGAAGAACTACTGGACGCCTCTGATAGCCCGGAGTCGCCTCCTTCCGGTAAACGATCCCGGAAGCGGTCCGCCGACTCCCCTGCCACAGGCATGATGCCCCGTGTCAGCCCACATACCGAGGGTGGTACGCAGTGACCCTTCTGGACTCTGTTCAATCTGCGCTGTCCACGGTCATCGACCCCGAGCTGCGCAAGCCCATCACCGAGCTCGGCATGGTTGGTGATGTTGAAATAGACGACGACGGCGCCGTGCGTGTTCGCGTTCTGCTAACTATCGCTGGTTGTCCGCTGAAGGGCACTATCACCGCTGACGTCAAAACGGCGCTGGCCAGTGTGTCCGGTGTTTCATCAGTTCAGGTGGAGCTGGATGTTATGTCGCAGGAGCAGCGGGATTCGCTGAAGACTTTTCTGCGCGGCCCCGAACGGCGCAATCCCTTCAACGAGCCAGGGTCACTGACTAAAGTCTTTGCTGTTGCTAGCGGTAAGGGAGGCGTCGGGAAGTCGAGTGTGACAGTTAACCTGGCTACGTCGATGGCGGCGAGCGGTCTGCGGGTCGGCATTATCGATGCTGACGTTCACGGATTCTCCGTGCCTGGCCTATTGGGGATCACTCAGTCTCCCACCCGTGTCGACGAAATGATCCTTCCTCCGGTTGCCCACGGGATCAAGGTCATTTCCATTGGAATGTTTTTGGATTCAAACAAACCGGTAGTCTGGCGCGGGCCCATGTTGCACCGGGCATTGGAGCAGTTTCTCACGGATGTCTATTTCGGTGATCTTGACGTTCTCCTGCTTGATCTTCCTCCTGGGACCGGTGACATCGCCATATCAGTGGCGCAGCTATTGCCGGCATCGCAGATTTTGGTTGTCACCACTCCCCAGAGCGCTGCCGCCGAGGTGGCCGAGCGTGCGGGATCCCTGGCCGTGCAGACCGGGCAACGGGTGGCAGGCGTTGTCGAGAACATGTCGTGGCTGGAGTTGCCCGACGGCTCGCGTATTGAGCCCTTCGGCAGCGGTGGCGGGTCATTGGTGGCGGAACGGCTCTCTGCGACGCTTGAAACCGAGATCCCGCTACTGGGCCGCATTCCACTGGACGTTCGTTTGAGAGAGGGAGGCGACGCCGGGCAACCGATTGTCATGATCAACCCTGAGTCTCCGGCTGCCGTTGAGCTGGCCTCCGTAGCCAGCAGGCTAACAGCCATTCCGCGCGGACTTTCTGGATTCAATCTGGGAGTGGCGCCCGTATCCAGCGGCGGCTCCGACCGCTAGGTGGCTTCCACGTCGAAAGGCGCGGATTCGCCCTGATCCAGTCTGACGGTCCGCGGCCCGGACGACCGTTGAGGCGCAGCTTGCGGAGCATCACGACTCACGGGTTTCTGGGGTTCCTCGTCCTCCTCCAACAGAGCTTCTTTGATGATCCGCCGAGGGTCATACTGCCGTGGATCAAGCTTGCGCCAATCGACATTGTCTATTTCCGGGCCCATTTCGTCGCGAAGTTGCGCGCGGGCACCCGTGGCCATCCGGCGCAACTCGCGTACTAACCGTCCAAGTTGTTGGGCGTATTCCGGGATCCGGTCCGGGCCGATGATCAACGCCGCGAGCACGGCGAGCACCAACAGCTCCGGAGCATTGATTCCAAACACGAATGAAGACTATCGTTCCCGGAGCGCCCGCGACGAATGGCCCGGCGTCCTTGGGCTACTGACCATCCAGCTGCGCCATTTTCTGCAAGCCCCTCACGACGCGATGAAAAGGGTCGTTGGCTGGCATGTCTGGGTCTGGAGCCAATTGAGCTTGCTCGGTGTGAACGACCTGTTGGATTGCCGCCGGCAACTCCGCTGGAGATGTGCTGGACATCACCGTATACGTCACGGCCTCTGCGTCTAGAACCACCTGCCAGCTGTGGTTCGGGTTGACCCACAACTCGCGCTGGGTTCCACCCATTCGTTCGAATCCGTCCGAGGTAACTTCGTTGCCGGTGACGGCGTTGATGGGCGGCGCCTCAGCGGCCCTCACCCTGGAGATTTTGCGCTGCTCATATACCGTCAGCGAATCTTGGCCGTTGGACAGGGTCAATCGGACCGCCGGAGTTCCCCGTACAGTAATTGCCTCAGCGTCGGTGAGGCTGAAACCGATGGCTTCAAGGTCTGGGCAATTCCAGCCTTCGGAGCGGAGTTCGTTGACTTGCTCATCGAGGAGCTTGATCGGCGTCTCAGTGGCCACCGCCTCCCATCCTGAAGCGATCGCCTGCTGATGATTCAGTGACGCGACGGGATCTGGTTCAGCGCCTATGAGATATGCCCCGCCCAGAGTTCCGGTCGCAATGATCGCGATCGCAGAAGTTGTCGCCAGCGTTAGACGGCGCCGCGACGGACGCCCGTGAGCCGCTGCAGCATGGCCCCAAGCCGATTCGATGGGTTCTTGATGCTCGCTGCGGTTGGTCTTGGCCAGAATACTGGCGGTCAGGTTTGAAGCCGGGCTAGGCACGGGGCTCCGCAGACGTGTCCGGACTCCGCGTTGAAACTCGACGATGGCACGGCACTGGTTGCAGTGCGTAATGTGTCGCTGGATCGACTGCTCCACTTGTGGTGACAGTTCGCCGTCAATGAATGCAGCAAGATGCCGCTGCGGATGTCCCATGCTGCCTAGTGCGACCCGGCGTGCACAAGGCCACGCGCAGGAGCGGTCTCCCGACGCGGATCTCTGTGCGCCAGCTTCTCGCGGAGCATGGTCCGACCGCGGTGAATGCGAGAGCGCACTGTTCCCAGCTTCACTCCCAAGATCCGGGCCACCTCGTCATAGGCCAACCCCTCAAGGTCACACAGCACCACGGCAGCCCGAAAGTTGGGAGACAGGTCATCAAGCGCAGCCTGAATGTCAATATCCAGGTTGTTGAATTCAAAGCTACGTTCTGGCCCCGGTTGGAGACTTGGAACCCTGTTGTCGGCATCGTCGGCGAGGCTGTCGAAACGGATCCGGCTCTTTCGTCTGGCCTGGTCAAGGAACAGGTTGGTGGTGATTCGGTGGATCCAGCCGTCTAGGGTTCCAGGTTTGAAATTTGCCAACGACCTGAACACTCGAACAAAAGCTTCTTGAGTCAAATCTTCAGCATCGAAGCGGTTGCCTGTCAGTCGGTACGCGAGCCGGTACACCTTGGGAGAGTGCTGCTGGACGACCTCTTCCCAGGTGGGCGGGACCCATGCCTCATCTTCCGATGTCGACGGGCTCTCGACGACAAGCCCGGCAGTTTCGCTGGACATCTGGTTCCTCCTCGTTGCCGCCCCTGCGGTTGCATGGCCCTCAGTGGAAGATTGAGACGGGCCACGGCAAAGACGTGAACTGTTTGCGGCGGCCAAAAGACCACGTACATTCAGGGTTCCGCATGAAGCTGAAAATATGCTGTGCGGAAGCCTGAAATTCGCGGAATTACCGGAGGTTGGCAGTAGGCTGAAGGCTGTCAACGAGACTGATTGGGAGTGGAAGCATGAGCGGCGACAAGCAGGCAAGCTGGTCCTATGCGGAGGGGCTCCCCTCAGAGGACGAAGTCCTGCTGCGTGCACGGGAACGTTCCCACGAGTTGGGCGTGGTCCCGGTATCAGCGGGCGTAGCCGCCACCCTCACGGTTCTAGCAGCCACATCGAAGGCGACCACCGTGGTTGAGATAGGAGCGGGCGCCGGCGTTTCTGGCGTGTCGTTGCTCCGAGGCCTTGGCCGGCAGTCCGTCCTGACAACCATTGATTCCGACGTCGACCATCTCCGCGCTGCCCGTGAGGCTTATGCGGAGGCAGGGGTAGCAGGCAACCGAACGCGCACCATATCCGGAAGGGCGGCTGACGTACTGCCGCGCTTGACGGATTCTGCTTACGACATGGTTTTTATTGACGCAGATAAGTTGGGTTTGATCATCTATGTGGATCAAGCCGTGCGTCTGCTCAAACCCAACGGACTGCTGATCGTCAACGACGCCCTGGATCAGGGACGCGTTCCCAACCCGGCTGTGCGCGATGACACGACCCGCACTCTCAGGACCATCGGGAGAACCATCAGGGACCACGAGTCTCTGGTTTCATCGATGGTGCCCGTTGGTGACGGGCTGCTCCTTGCTGTGAAGATGCGCTAGCTGACCGTAACGCCTAGCAGGCACTCCTTGAGGTTGCCTGCTTCTTCAGCATTGAGCTCTACGACGAGACGCCCACCGCCGTCGATCGGGACGCGCATGATCAGGCTACGTCCTTCCTTGGTAACCTCCATAGGTCCATCGCCCGTACGCGGTTTCATGGCAGCCATCTAAGAAAGTTCCTTCCACAGTTCGCGCCCCGGCAACGTCGGGAAGCGGTCAACATCAGCGGCACGGCTATGGCCTGTCACGCTCTCAGCCCTCGTGCCACCTTTCATCGTCCATTATCCCGCAGATGTCGCGGTGGGGCCAATCGAGTTTGTGGTGTAGGACACAGAACTACGGTGGGTAGTCTCCGCCACCAGGTAGCTGAGTCCACTCCCACAACCATGCAACCCAAACTATTTGCAGAAGCAGGAACATCACGACGACGGCGCCCCGATAGGCTCGCGACGGTGACAGGAACACTGCAGCCAGAGCCAGCGGAAATAACGGGAGCAACAACCGGAAGGTGCTGGTTTGCGGGTGCAGGAACGCCAACAGGTAGAGCAGGTAGGCGGCTGACCACAGCTGGATCTCGATGCCAAGCCGCCTGACCGTTGGCGAGCTCAGGTAGAGAGCGGCAAAGATGCTTAACAGCAGTGGTGCAAGCGCGCCTGCAATCGGGCCGAACAGACCCTGCCCTGCATCCACCCACGGTAGGAAAAGTGTCAGTCCGTGACCCCGCCAGACAGTCTCGGTGTCGGTGTAGGCGGTGAGCTCGCCTGTGTAGAGCCAAGCAAAAATAGGCCAGGCCAAGGCAGCGCAGCCACTGACTACGACGAGGACCGCCAGCCGCAAGGACGATGGAGCCGGAAAGGGAACATCTCGACGCCTCCACCACCGATAGACCCAGAGCGCAGCCATCGCCGCGGCGAATGGCACACCAGCCGGACGAGCAAGGCACATCAGGACCACGACAGGGATCGCAGCCAGATACTGCCGACGCACGACGAACAACAGGGCGGCGGCCAAGAGCGCCAGATGCAGGGACTCCGCGTAAGGAACCTGAAGAATGGCAGATATGGGGAATGTCCCCACGATCACTACGCCCCACAGCGCATCGCCATGCGAGGCCTTTTCCCGGAAGAGCAGGTAGATCATCACTGCCGCCAGCAGAGCACAGGCTGTGGCGGTCAGAGGAGCAAGGTACTTCCACTCCGCCCCTGTCACCGTGTGAAGCACCCTCACCAGGAATGGGAAAAGCGCGTAGAACGCCCATTGGTTCTCTTGTGCATTGCCGAGCCCGTCACGCGGAATCTCGCGCGGGTACCCGTCCTGATAGATCTGTTCGTACCAGTCGCCGTCCCAGATTCCGACGAAATCAACGTATGACGGCTGCGCGTCGCCCCATGGGCTCGCACCCTGCTTGGCCGCGACACCGAGAAATACGCACAGAGAGAAAACCCGAGTCAGAGCAAAGAGCGTGAGAACCTGAACAAACCACGGCCACCGCGCGAAAATGCCAACCAACTTTATCCAGAAAGTCTGCAACTGTCCGTGGACGGATGCTGGCCAGCGATCAACCTCCGCTGCCATGAACTGATCCGTCCTCCTCAGAGTCTCGGCCTCTGGCGTACTGTTCGAGCTCCATGATCCGCTCATCGCGCTGTTCCAGCTCGGAGGCCAGTAGCACCAGAACTTCGTCCACCTGGTCCATCCGGTAGCCGCGCAGCGACGTCGAAAATCTTAGTTTGTTGAGATCTTTCGCGGTCGCGGGTGCAGGTAGGAGAACAGGCGGTAGCGAAGCTACCGGCTCCACCAACGCGTGGTCCTGGGTCTCACCGTCAACGGCTGCGCGGCCGCCACTGAATCTGCCCAGAGACAGGACGACGGCGGCGCCCGCGACGGCGATAGCAAGGAAGACCAGAAACAAGCTCACGAACCAATGGTGCCAGAAACCTCAGCTGTTGCTGACGTGTCCTGAGCTGCCCTCCACAACAGCTGCAACGGCGGAAGCGGCGTCGTCGACAATCATTAGTAGATCCAGATCCGCCTCGGCGATCATTCCGCTGGGGACCTGAGTATTACGCATCCACTCCATCAACGGCTGCCAGAAGTCCTTGCCGATGAGGACTATAGGGAAGGACGTCACCTTGCCCGTCTGCACCAGAGTCATGGCTTCGAACAGCTCATCAAGGGTCCCTAGCCCACCCGGAAGGACGATGAACCCCTGCGCGTACTTCACGAACATCGTTTTGCGCGCAAAAAAATACCGGAAGTTGATTCCCAGGTCGACCCACTCATTGAGACCGGATTCAAAAGGCAGCTCGATGCCGAGCCCCACTGAGGTACCGTCCGCCTCCACTGCGCCTTTGTTGGCTGCCTCCATGGTGCCCGGCCCACCGCCAGTGATGACGGCGTACCCGGCCTTCGCCAGGAGGGCACCGACTTCTTCTCCCAACTGGTAATACGCGCTGTCCCTCGGGGTCCGCGCTGAGCCAAAGACGCTGATAGCTGGCCCAAGCTCAGAAAGCGTCCCAAATCCTTCGACAAACTCACTCTGGATCCGCAGCACACGCCACGGATCCGTGTGTGTGAAATGCGCAGAATCGTGGTTGTCCAACAACGAACGGTCCGACAGGTCCTGGGTCGTCTGTTCCCTACGTAATTGAACCGGTCCTTTTCGACGGGACGGGGAGGTTTTTATGCTGTGGTTCGACATGCGTCAAGGCTATCCGAAGGCGCCGCCTGCTTGGTTGCTCTTCCATTAAGATTCCGACATTGCACCCTAAATGTATTGCCAGAAAGGAATCTTTGACTAGATTGCTTCTATGACGCGCATCACAAATTCCTCCACGGCTGCATCATCCACTGATCTCCTCGTGCAGATGGAAGACGTCAACAAGCACTTCGGTGAGTTGCATGTCCTCAAAGACATCAACCTTGAGGTCAAACGCGGTGAGGTCGTCGTAGTCATCGGCCCATCAGGTTCGGGGAAATCAACCCTCTGCCGGGCCATAAACCGCCTCGAGACCATCGATAGCGGCGTCATCCGCATCGATGGTGAGCCACTTCCGGCCGAAGGAAAAGCCCTCGCACGGCTCCGCGCCGACGTCGGCATGGTGTTCCAGTCCTTTAACCTGTTTGCGCACAAATCCATCCTCCAAAATGTGTCTCTAGGACCCATCAAAGTGAGGAAGGTCAAGGCCGCCACCGCTAAGGAGACGGCCATGAACCTCCTACGGCGCGTCGGAGTCGACAATCAAGCAGAAAAACTCCCAGCACAACTTTCTGGTGGACAGCAGCAACGAGTAGCGATCGCGAGGGCACTCGCCATGCAGCCCAAGGTCATGCTCTTCGATGAGCCCACCTCCGCTCTAGACCCGGAAATGATCAACGAGGTCCTCGACACCATGGTCCAGCTGGCCAGCGACGGCATGACCATGATCGTCGTCACCCACGAAATGGGGTTTGCTCGCAAAGCAGCTGACCGCGTGTTGTTCATGTCTGATGGTCAAATTGTGGAGCAGGCCACACCCGAAGAATTTTTTACCAACCCCAAGAGCGACCGGGCCAAGGACTTCCTCGGCAAGATCCTCGCGCACTAACAAAACCGGGGAAACCCGGCCGTCCAATGCCCTCATCCGAGGGCCATCAACGCAAGGAGACAACATGCGCAAGACGCGTTTTGCAGTGGCCGCCATGGCTGCCGCAGCTGCATTGACTCTATCGGCCTGTGGAGGCGGATCCGACGGCGGCTCGACCAGCGAGGGCGAGGCGGAGAAGGTCCGCATCGGCATCAAGTTCGACCAGCCGGGACTCGGGTTCAAGGACGGCGACACCTACACCGGGTTCGACGTCGAGGTGGCCAAATATGTGGCCAACGAACTCGACTATCAAGAAGACCAGATCGAGTTCGTTGAAGCACCCTCAGCCAACCGCGAGAACATGCTCTCCACCGGTCAAGTGGACATGGTCTTCGCCACCTACTCGATCACTGATGAGCGCAAGGAGCAGGTCTCTTTCGCAGGACCATACTTTATTGCTGGCCAAGACCTCTTGGTTCCGAAGGACAGCGACATCGCTGGCCCTGAAGACCTGGAGGGAAAGAACCTTTGCTCGGTCACCGGCTCAACCTCTGCGCAGAAGATCAAAGACAAGTACCCCGGCGTGAATTTGGTTGAACAGCCCGGCTACGCCGAATGCGTCACCATCATGGGCGGCGGCGAGATCGACGCCGTGACCACTGACGACATCATTCTTGCCGGGCTGGCAGCGCAGCCATCCAATGCCGGCAAGTTCAAGGTGGTCGGCAACACGTTCTCTGAGGAACGCTACGGCGTTGGGCTACCCAAGGACAATGACATCTGCGAGGACGTCAACGCAGCCATCACCAAGATGATCGAGGAAGGCGCCTGGGAAGAAGCACTCGACACGAGCCTCGAGGGAGCCGACTTCAAGTACAACAAAGAGGTAAACCCACCGGAACCGGACGCGTGCAGCTAATTTCAGCAAAGGTGCTCCCGGAACGGAAATCCGTTGCCGGGAGCACCTCGTCTGTCCTACGGAAGTGGTGAACAATGGACAGTGTCGTCTCGCTCTTCACGGAATTCGACATATTCGGCGCCTTTTGGATGAATATCCGGTTGACGCTATGGGCTGCACTGTGGTCCCTTATTCTGGGTACAGTACTGGCTCTATTCCGCATCTCCCCCATCGCGAGTCTGCGCTGGTTCGGCGCCCTGTACGTCAACATCTTCCGGAACACTCCACTGACCATCATCATGGTGTTCGGCATTCTGGGCCTGTATGCCCAGCTGCAGGTGGTGCTCTCCAGCGACTTTGACCTGAACTTTTTCCGGATTGCTGTCCTCTCGCTGTCGATTTACCACGCGGCATTTGTCTGCGAGGCCCTTCGCAGCGGGGTCAACACTGTCCCGCTGGGTCAGGCTGAAGCAGCACGCGCCATTGGGCTCAGCTTCCTGCCCGCAGCAAGGCTGGTCATTTTCCCACAAGCGTTCCGCGGCGCCGTCGTTCCTCTGGGAAACGTTCTGATTGCGCTGATCAAGAACTCGACGGTCGCTGTGACGGCATCTGTGGCTGAAACCTCCGGCCTCATGAAGCAGATGATCGAATTTCGTCCCGACGTGATCCTGGTGATTTTCATGATTTTCGCCCTCGGGTTCGTGATCATCGTGATCCCAGTTGGGTTATTGACCACCTGGCTCTCGAAGAAACTGGCGGTTTCCCAATGAAAAATACCAATGTCCTTTTCGATGCACCCGGGCCCGTGGCCAAACGCAACATTTTCATTGGGAACATTGTCGGCGTCATCGTCATCGTCGCGGTGCTTCTTTACATCCTCAACGGGCTAGCCGAGAAGGACCAGCTCTCCGCGGCCAAGTGGAGCCCATTTCTGGAAGGCGACACCTGGCAGTATTACATCCTGCCCGGCCTGCTCAATACCCTCAAAGCTGCCGCCGTCGCCATTCTCACGTCGGTAGTCTTAGGCCTAGCCCTCGGCCTCGGACGCCTCTCAGCGTTCGCTCCCCTGCGCTGGATCACCGGAACGATCGTCGAATTCCTCCGCGCCGTGCCAGTACTGCTCATGATGATCTTCCTGTGGTTTGGAATCTCCATGCTGGAGATCATGCCGGCCGGAAACGTTCCCTTTGTCGCCGTCGTCACTGCGCTGACACTCTACAACGGCTCGGTCATCGCCGAATTGGTGCGCTCGGGCGTCCACGGATTACCGAAAGGGCAGCGAGAATCTGCGTTAGCCATCGGCATGACCCGGCCGCAGTCACTGCGTTCCATCGAAGTTCCTCAGGCGCTAGTGGCCATGCTGCCAGCACTCATCAGCCAATTCGTGGTCATCCTCAAAGACTCGGCACTGGGCTATATCATTACCTACTCTGAGCTCCTGTCCACCTCCCGCCGATTGGGATCCGGTGAAGGCAACATGCTGCCAGCCCTAATTGTTGCCGCAATTGTCTTCATCGTGATCAACTACGCCCTGTCCTCACTGGCACAGTGGCTCTCGCAGTTCCTTAGCTTCAGCTCCAACAAGCCGGTCCGTAAGGAACGGCCGCTCATGGACGCGAACAACAACGCCGGGGTGGTCTAGCGCCACTGCAAGGGCCCACGCTTCCGGGCGGGCTCCGCGGTTGGGAAATCCGGTAATAGGTCAGGAGAGCCAGGTCTTCAGGACGGTCAGGCATTTCCGAATGTCGTCCGCCGCGACGTGTTCGTTGTCCGAATGAGCCAACAACGCATCTCCCGGACCGAAATTCACAGCGGGGATCCCCAGCGCGCTAAAGCGGGCGACGTCGGTCCACCCATACTTGGGCTTCGCTTCCGCCCCGACGGCCTCAATAAATGCTGCTGCCGCTGGGTTTGTCAGTCCCGGCAGCGCACCCGCCGCCGCGTCAGTGCGCACAAGATCGACGCCATCGAGCACTGTCCGCACATAGTCTTCCGCCTCGACCAGAGACCTGGACGGCGCAAAGCGGTAGTTGATCTCGATGACGGTACTGTCCGGGATGACGTTTCCCGCAGTACCTCCCGAAATTCTGACCGCGTTCAGGCCCTCCCTAAAGTCCAGACCGTCGACGGTGATGGTCAAAGGCTCATGATCGCTCAGGCGTGACAGGACACTGGCGGCAGCGTGAATGGCGTTCTCCCCCATCCAGGCTCGTGCCGAATGAGCAGCGCGTCCGCTGAGCTCCGCTTCGAAACGCATGGTGCCGTTACAGCCGCCTTCCACTGCCCCGTTCGTGGGTTCCAACAGGATCGCGAAATCTCCATCAAGCAGGTCCGGATAGTTGCGTGCCAACCTGCCCAGACCGCTGGCCGATGCCTCAACTTCTTCGTGGTCGTAGAACACGTAGGTGATATCTCGGTCCGTCGTCTGCAGCGACGCGGCCAGGGCGAGCTGCACGGCAACGCCGCCCTTCATATCGGTGGCGCCACGTCCAAAGAGCACCTCGGCGTCCCACGATGCAGGCACCGTGCCGCGGGCACCCTCGACGGTGGGCAAGGGAACCGTATCCAGATGGCCGGCCAATATGACCCGTTCGCTACGGCCCTGGTCCGTGCGGGCGATCAACGAGTCGCCGTCGCGCACGACGCTCAAGTGTGGAAGCCGCCTCAGGGCCTCCTCCACAGAGTCCGCCAGCAGACCCTCCTGCCCGGAAACACTATTGATATTTAGGAGGGCGTGGGTCAGTTCCGCCACGTCCGCTGTCAGGTCCAACGCTGTAAAGGTCACTCTTTTAGCCTAGGCTACGGTCAGAGTCAGTCATAGAGTCTTGTGGCCGGGCCGCTCTCGTTAGACTTGATGCATGACCAATCGCACTGCCGTCGAGGACGGCGTCCGCTCCGCGGTCCCCCGCACCGCCTCCGGCCACGGTATAGCCACCGTGACTGACGATGGAACGATTCTGGACGTCTGGTATCCACACCCGGCGTTGGGTCCCCTCACCGTCGATGCTGAGCTCATGGCTTCGCTGGCGCAGTTGGACGGCAACCACGACGACGCTCGTAAAAGCACTCTCCAACGAATCACTCGTGAGATCTCCCTCGATGACGCGCCCGCAGACACAGCTGATGCGTATCTGCGGCTTCACCTGCTGTCGCACTGCCTGACCCCGCCCAACAGCATCAACCTCGATGGTATTTTTGGGCTACTTCCCAACGTAGTGTGGACGAACTTCGGTCCCTGTGCTGTGGAGGGCTTTGAGCAGATTCGGCTCCGGTTGCGTTCTCGTGGTGCTGTCACTGTATACAGTGTGGACAAATTTCCCCGTCTGGTTGATTACGTCATCCCACAGGGGGTTCGGATTGCCGATGCCGACCGCGCCAGGTTGGGCGCTCATCTGGCAGCGGGGACCACAGTCATGCACGAGGGCTTCGTAAATTTCAATGCCGGTACCCTCGGCACGTCTATGGTCGAAGGCCGAATCTCCGCGGGGGTGGTTGTCGGCGACGGAAGCGATGTAGGCGGCGGCGCGTCCATCATGGGGACGCTCTCCGGCGGCGGTAAGGAGAAGATCACCTTGGGCGAGCGGGTACTGCTCGGTGCAAACGCAGGAGTGGGGATCAGCATCGGCGATGACAGCGTCGTGGAAGCCGGCCTTTACATCACCGCTGGGACGCTTGTTCGACTAGTCACATCGCAGGGTGCCAGCACAGTAAAGGCCATCGAACTCTCAGGCGTGCCAAACCTATTGTTCCGACGGAACTCGGTTTCAGGCGCGGTGGAAGCACTACCTCGGGCTGATCAGACCGTTGAGCTCAACTCTGTGCTGCATTCAAACTAAATGCCGTCCCGCTCCGTCAGCGCTGTGAGAAAAAGACGGCAACGTCGCGCCAAAACATCGCTGGTCATGGTGGGTCTGCTCGTCCTGACGGGCACCGGTGGATACTTGGCGTTCCTGAATTTTGAACCTTCAGAGACTGTCATCCGGGAACGTTGTACCGCAGTCGTTGGCACCGAAACCTATGACGTCACCCCCGATCAGGCAGCTAATGCTGCTCTTATAGCCGGCGTCGCCCTTCGCCGGGGGCTCCCGCCGAGAGCAGCCTCCATTGCCATTGCCACGGCAATACAAGAATCGGGGCTGCGTAACCTCGAATATGGGGACGACGCAGGACCGGACTCACGCGGGTTGTTTCAGCAGCGGCCATCCCAGGGGTGGGGAACTCGGGCGCAGGTCATGGATCCTGTCTATGCCGCTAACGCTTTCTATGATGGGCTACTCAAAGTGCCCGGATACACGAACATGCCGATCACTGAGGCCGCCCAAGCAGTTCAGATCAGCGCTTTCCCCGAAGCCTATGCCGATCATGAGCCCGAGGCTCGGGCCTTGGCTTCGGCCCTGACCGGATATTCAGCCGCGAGCCTTAACTGTAGGCTCCGCAGCCCCGACTCTCCTGGCGACCCGGCCCTGGTCGCTGATACGGCCGGCGCCGTATTCGGTGACCAGGCCGCCGTCGTCAATGAATCGACAGTGACGCTTCAGGCAGTAGACCGGGATGGCTGGGCAACCGCCCAATGGGCAGTGGCCAACGCAAAAAGACTGAGCCTCACCAGCGTTTCCTTCGGTGGTCTTCAGTGGGGCCGTGTCGGTGGTTGGACCAGTGTGGTTACCGAGCCGGGAACCGTCGCCATCAAAGTGGCCGACGGCGCCGAAGAGTAGATCTCCGTCGAACCCACGCGACGAACTAGGCTGGTGTAATGAGAATTTTGGTTACCGGCGGAAGCGGCTACATTGGCTCCCACACCGTACTTGCCCTCCTTGAGGCCGGGCACGACGTCGTGGTGATAGATAATCTGGCGAACTCGAGCGAAGAGTCGTTGAGAAGGGTCGGTGAACTTGCGGGCAGACCGGCGAAGTTCCTTGCCGTCGACCTGCTCGACGAGCCCGCTTTGGAGAACGCATTCAGCACCAACGAAGTTGATGCCGTCATCCATTTCGCAGGTCTTAAGGCTGTTGGCGAATCAGTTGAAAAACCGCTTTACTACTACCACAACAACGTGGGCGGAACCCTCAACCTGTTGCGCTGCATGGAACGGCACAACGTTCGCACCCTCGTCTTCAGCTCCTCCGCTACCGTCTACGGCGCGTCCGAAGAGGTTCCGCTCGTGGAAAAGCTACCTCTCGATGCAGTGAATCCCTACGGCCGAACGAAGGAGCAGATCGAAGACATCCTTTCCGATGTCGGCGCCGCGGACTCCCGCTGGAACATCGCCCTTCTCCGGTACTTCAATCCGGTAGGCGCGCATGAGTCAGGTCGAATCGGCGAGGATCCCACAGGGGTTCCGAATAACCTGCTGCCCTTCGTTGCTCAGGTGGCAGTGGGCCGCCGCGACAAGGTGATGGTATTTGGCAATGACTACCCCACGCCGGACGGTACTGGAGTACGCGACTACATTCACGTCCTCGACCTGGCAGCCGGCCATCTGGCTGCTTTAGACTACGTGCACTCCACTCAGGGCGTACACCGTTGGAATCTGGGCACGGGTCAAGGCTCTTCAGTGCTTGAAGTCCTCGCAGCGTTCTCCACGGCAGCGGGCCATGAAGTGCCCTACGAATATGCTCCGCGCCGTCCGGGTGATGCCGCTATCAGCTACGCGGACCCATCGGCTGCGCTCGCTGATCTGGGCTGGTCTGCCCACAAAACCCTGCAGCAAATGTGCGATGACCACTGGCGTTGGCAGAAAGAAAATCCACGGGGCTACTCTGCGTGAGCGCCACACATTAAACGACTCTGCAGTAGATGCTGCGCTCAGTACTGAGTGCAGCATCTACTGCAGAACGGAAAACGTGGTGACCTAGACGGCCGGGTACTGCCGCTCTGGTTCACCCGTGTAGAGCTGCCGGGGCCGGCCGATCTTGGTCTGCGGGTCCTGCATCATTTCACGCCACTGCGCTATCCAGCCCGGAAGACGGCCCATGGCAAACAGGACCGTGAACATCTTCTCCGGGAAACCCATGGCTTTGTAGATGAGGCCAGTGTAGAAGTCCACGTTTGGATACAACTTGCGCTCGATGAAGTAATCATCCGCGAGTGCCTTCTCTTCAAGGCGCATGGCGATGTCTAGTAGTTCGTCATTGCCGCCAAGTTTCTGAAGGATCTCATGCGCAGTATCCTTGACGATTTTTGCTCGTGGGTCATAGTTCTTGTAGACACGGTGCCCGAAGCCCATGAGCTTCACGCCGTCTTCCTTGTTCTTGACCTTCTCCATGAAGTCTTCGGGCTTCATGCCCTTGCCCTTGATGTCGCGAAGCATGTTCAGGACTGCCTCATTGGCGCCACCGTGGAGGGGACCGAACAGGGCGTTGATTCCGGCTGACACGGACGCAAACATGTTGGCGTTGGAGCTACCTACCAACCGGACGGTCGACGTTGAGCAGTTCTGCTCGTGATCCGCGTGAAGAATGAGGAGCAGATCCAACGCCTTAACCATGGTGGGGTCCAGGTCATATGGTTCGGCAGGCAACCCGAAGCTGAGCCGCATGAAGTTTTCTACGAGGTTCATCGAGTTATCCGGGTACAGCATGGGCTGCCCAATGGACTTCTTGTGTGCGTAAGCAGCGATGACCGGCAGTTTGGCCATCAGCCGGAAGGTGGAGAGCTCAACCTGTTCGTCGTCGAATGGGTCCAGGCTGTCCTGATAGAAAGTTGACAGAGCGGAGACTGCGGAAGAAAGTACCGGCATGGGGTGTGCGTCGCGAGGGAAACCGCCGAAGAATCCTTTCAGCTCCTCGTGCAGCAGGGTGTGTCTGCGAATGCGCTGATCGAACGCGTCAAGTTCCGTAGCGCTGGGCAGGTTGCCATAAATGAGGAGGTAAGAGACCTCAAGGAAGCTGGAATGCTGGGCTAGCTGTTCAATGGCGTATCCGCGGTAGCGCAGGATGCCCTTGTCGCCATCAATGAACGTGATGGCCGAGGTGGTTGCAGCCGTGTTCATGAAGCCGGGGTCGAAGGTGACGTTCCCGGTGTCTTTCAGCAGGCGGGAGACATCATAGCCATGGTTGCCCTCCGCTGCCTCTACTCGTGGCAGGTCCAGTCTCTGTTGCTGGTCCTGGCCGAAAACGAGTCTGGCTCCGGCGTGCTCAGTCATGAAATCTCCTTCAGGAGGTGCTCAGTAAACTTGCGCAGCCCTTCAGAGGTTCAGGGCCAAGATGCATATTTCTCTAAAACGCTACCCGTTCAAGACGGTTCCGCACCAATTGAAGAGTCAAAATTTGGTGGATCGGGATAAAGACGTTATCCGAGCTCTTGGCACCGGCTAGGTCCGCAGTCTGTCCAGGGCTGCATCAATGCGCTCATCGGGAGCAGTTAGCGCAACCCGGATATTTCCATGGCCAGCTTGACCGTAGAAAGTGCCGGGCCCCACCACAATGCCTCGGTCGGCCAGACGCCCAACTGTTGTCCACGTGTCCTCGCCCGTACTTCCCCACAGGTAGAGCCCGGCTTCCGAGTCGCTGATGACGAGGCCGAAGTCTTGAAGTGCCGGAAGCAGCCGTTGCCTGCGCGCGCGGTAGAGATCTTTCTGCGCAGCAACATGAGCATGGTCGCCAAGGGCAACGCGCATGGCCTCCTGCACGGGATACGGGACGATCATGCCCGCATGCTTGCGACTATTGATCAGGTTTGCCATGACCTCGCCATGTCCAGCGACGAACGCTGCTCGATAGCCAGCCATATTGGACTGCTTACTCATCGAGTACACCGAAAGTAGACCCTCATGGCTGCCACCGGATACCTCAGGATCTAGGACGCTGGGCACAATGTGCCCATCCCACTGACCCCAGCCGAGCTCGGCATAGCATTCATCCGAAGCCACCATGGCACCGATACTTCTGGCTTGAGCCACGATGGCGGCCAGCGAGTTCCGAGAACGGACGGCACCCGTTGGATTGCCGGGGCTGTTGATCCACACGAGCCGCACCCGGGCGCGTGTATCAGCGTCGAGCTCGTCCAGATCATCTGCGGCAACAGAGGTGGCTCCCGCTAAACGTGCGCCAACGTCGTATGTTGGATACGCCACGACGGGACGCACGACGACGTCGCCGTCGCCCAGCCCCAGAAGAGTAGGAAGCCAGGCCACCATTTCTTTGGACCCAACCGTCGGCATGATGTTCTGCGGGTTAAGGTCAGGTACGGACCGGCGTCGGCTGAACCAGTCTGAAATGGCCTCGCGCAGGGTCGCAGTTCCGTGCGTCGTGGGGTATCCGGGTGCATCAGCGGCGGCTGAAAGCGCACTGCGTACTACGTCGGGGGTGGGATCCACGGGCGTACCGATGGAGAGATTGACGATGCCATCAGGATGCTGTGCAGCCCTCGCAACGTACGGAGCCAGCGCCTCCCATGGGTACTCGGGTAGATCGAGGCCAAACCTGGCCACGGTCAGTCCTGGTTCTGCGGCGGAAGCGATGCGATACCGGAGTGATCTTTGTGCGTATTGCCGAGTTTTGCGGCTCCGCCCGGAGACCCCAGCTCGTCGAAGAACTCGACGTTGAATTTGTAGTACTCCGCCCATTCCTCCGGCGTATCATCCTCATAGTAGATAGCCTCAACCGGGCACACGGGCTCACAGGCACCGCAGTCTACACACTCGTCTGGATGTATATAGAGGGACCGTTCACCTTCATAAATGCAGTCAACGGGGCATTCTTCGATGCACGCCTTGTCTTTGACATCCACGCATGGCTGCGCGATTACGTACGTCACGACCCAACGCCTTTCCTTCGGGCACTTTGGCTCCCCCCTTTAACAGGTGTGAGCCACTCTAATACCAGCTTAGTGACCGTACCCGCAATACCATAGCCGGGACGTAAACTGTCGAGATGGACCCACTCCACCTCCTGCGATCTCTCAAACCAGGCTCACGAGTGGTTGTCCGCTACCGGATCGCTGACGGGCTGACCGATGCTCTGGGAGATCTTCTTGAGATCGACGAAACGACCTGCACGGTACGGACCCGTCGGGAGGACGCGGTCGTGCCCTTGAACGCGGTGACTGCCGCACGAGCAGTACCCCCTGCCCCGCTGCCCCGCCGTCGTGCTCACTGAGCTGTGGAGCTCGGTGAGCAGGAGAGCATTGGCCTTGAAGCGTACTGATTCAATGGGGGTTGAGCTTGGGTCTGCCATTGATATATGTCAATCACAGAGTTGAACTGACGTACAATTTCCTTATGGCAACAGACGAGGACGTACAGGCGCGCGGCCGAGCATTGAGCTCACCTGTGAGGCTCCGGATACTACGACTCTGCCTACACAAGGCACGGACTAATAAGGAGATTGCGGAAAGGCTCGACCTGAACCCAGCAACATCTCTACACCACGTCAGGACCCTGCTCACCACTGGCTTTCTTGCCGCCGAGGAAGTCCGGACCGGTAACCGCGGGGCAAAAGAGATTCCCTACAGGGCAACCGGCCTCTCCTGGGGCTCAAAGATACCCGATGCTGCGCCTATCCTCGTGGAAACATTTCTCCAGGAAATCGACGGTCTTGCGCCAACGGACATCGACGTTTGGCGCCTGGGCGTCAAACTCAATAGGGAAAATCGGGACGAAATGATGGGCAAGCTACGCGAAGTCTTCCAAGAATACGCAACGAGGGAAGCCGACGACGACGGAACTGCCACATCGATCCTCATGGCCCACCACATAGACCGAACGGCCGACTAACCGACGCTGCTCTGCCCAGCTGACGGTTTCCTGCGCTTCTTCAACGTAAGCGTCACCAGCACCAGGGCCAGAATGCCGACGACGGCCTGGCCAAAGATCCACACATTGCCAGCGACCGCGACTGGTGCCGCACTCGCGCCCGTGGATCCTGACACAATCAACGACGACGCCCCGCTCAAAGTGGCTGCCATCCCTGTCAGCGCATAGGTGAGGACTGCTACTGCGGCCGTGGGCCAGACACTTCTAAAACATGTGCCCACGAATACTGCAATAGACCCACTCAGTACTAGGGCTGCCACCGCACCGAGGGGAAAGCCCACCATCGACTGTCCGTGGAGCGCCGTTCCACCGGCTGAGGCTGCGACTGATCCGAGGACAATGACAGCGACTCTCAACCCCCAAGACCCTGCAAGACCTTTTCGGGTGGGAGCTGGGCCCCCGAGCTTAACTCCAGACGGCAGCCCACCTATGGTGGACTGCCGCTGCGTAGTCATGCTTCTATTCTAGGCGCGAGTACGTGAACGGGCTGCCTTGGCCCGCTCACCAGCATTGAGAATGAGCTTGCGGATACGAATAGACTCCGGTGTCACCTCAACGCATTCGTCCTCACGAGCGAACTCAAGCGATTCCTCCAGAGTCAGCTTCCGTGGCGGAGTGAGGTTCTCGAAGGTATCCGATGAAGCAGCACGCATGTTGGTGAGCTTCTTTTCCTTGGTGATGTTGATGTCCATGTCATCCGCACGAGAGTTCTCACCGACAATTTGGCCCTCGTACACCTCAGAGGTTGGCTCCACGAAGAAGGACCCGCGTTCCTGCAGGTTGATCATTGCGAACGGAGTGACAGATCCTGACCTGTCCGCCATCAAAGAACCGTTGGTGCGGTACTCGATGTCGCCGGCCCAGGGCTCAAAACCATCAGAGTAGGAGGCGGCGATGCCTGCACCACGGGTGTCTGTCAGGAAGCGTGTCCGGAACCCAATCAAACCGCGGGCAGGAACCCTAAACTCCATGCGAACCCAGCCGGTGCCGTGGTTTGCCATGTTGGTCATCCGGCCCTTACGGGCAGCGAGCAGCTGCGTGACGTTTCCGAGGAATTCCTCAGGAACATCAATGGTCATGTGCTCAATAGGCTCATGAATTTTTCCGTCTACCGTCTTGGTGACGACCTGTGGTTTTCCGACGGTGAGCTCAAATCCTTCGCGACGCATCTGCTCCACGAGGATAGCCAATGCCAGTTCCCCACGACCCTGAACTTCCCAGGAGTCAGGACGCTCGGTTGGCAGAACTCGCAGCGAAACGTTACCGATCAGTTCCTTGTCCAGCCGATCCTTGACCTGGCGTGCCGTGACTTTAGCGCCCTTGACCCGGCCAGCCAGCGGCGAGGTGTTGATACCGATGGTCATCGAAATTGCGGGGTCGTCCACCGTGATCAGAGGCAACGGACGGGGATCGTTGACATCAGTCAGCGTCTCGCCGATCGTGATGTCTTCGATTCCGGCCACGGCAACGATCTCGCCGGGTCCGGCAGAGTCTGTAGGTACGCGATCGAGAGCTTTGGTGGCAAGAAGTTCGGTGATCTTGACCGTCTTCAGCTGGCCGTCCTGACGGGCCCAAGCGACCTGTTGCCCTTTGCGGAGCGTGCCGTTGAAAATACGCAGCAAAGCCAGACGCCCCAGGAAGGGAGACGCGTCAAGGTTGGTGACGTGCGCCTGAAGAACGCCATTCGGATCATACGTAGGCGCGGGAATGTGATCGATAATGGTCTTGAACAGCGGCT
Organism: Actinomycetales bacterium; assembly: GCA_038199985.1. GTDB lineage: Bacteria > Actinomycetota > Actinomycetes > Actinomycetales > Micrococcaceae > Arthrobacter_J. Next base: position 65,225 of record JBBPYK010000093.1, read on the forward strand.
CAAGGTTGTCATTGGCCGGAGCGCTACCATCCGCAGGTTGCTCCAGCGATGCCGCGCCAACGCGTGCAGCGGCATACACCACGGGAACATTCAGGATGGAATCCAAGTCCAAGTCCGGGACCTCGTCTGCAAGGTCCGAGGCCAGGCCGAGCAGCAGGTCCATAGACTCGCTGACGACGTCATCGATCCGGGAGTCCGGACGATCTGTCTTGTTGACAAGCAGGATGACTGGAAGCTTGGCGGCCAAAGCCTTGCGGAGCACGAAACGCGTCTGCGGAAGCGGTCCCTCCGATGCATCAACCAGCAGAACAACGCCGTCGACCATGGACAGTCCGCGCTCAACTTCCCCACCGAAATCCGCGTGACCTGGTGTATCGACCACGTTGATCGTGATGGTTTCTCCATTGGCGGCAGGACCGTCATAGAACACAGTGGTGTTCTTGGCGAGAATGGTGATGCCCTTTTCGCGCTCAAGGTCACCCGAGTCCATGACTCTCTCTGCGACTTCGCCGTGGCTGGCGAAGGAGTTCGTCTGGCGAAGCATTGCATCGACCAGGGTGGTCTTTCCATGGTCAACGTGGGCTACGATTGCCACATTGCGGAGGTCGCTCCGCGTAGCGGTTTCGACGGCCGAGTTGGTTTCAGACATGCGTGAAAACTCAATTCCGGTTGTTAGAAACAGAAGATGCCCGGTTGGGGCAGTTACGGCCGCCTAGTCCTAACGCCTACAAATTTCGGCTAAGACTTCCGATCCGACAAGGCAGCAGCCCTATTCTACGTGATAAGGCAATTGATGGCCTAACGCGTGTCCATTTTAATGAGCAATGGCGCACTGTCGGCAGTGCGCCATTGCTCATTAAAGGACCGTTACGCTACTTCGGGCGGTAACATCAGGCCGGCACCTGGGATTGCGTCCAGTAGTGCCTGCGTGTACGCGGTCTGCGGCCGTTCGAACACGTCATCCGTAGAACCGCTCTCCACGAGCTTCCCCTTCTCCATGACACAGACGTGATCTGCGATCTGCCGCACGACAGCTAGGTCGTGAGTAATGAAGAGGTAGCTCAGACCCAACTCCGACTGCAGCTCCGCTAGCAGGTTCAGGATCTGAGCCTGGACCAGCACATCCAATGCGGACACGGCTTCGTCACAGATGACCACTTCGGGGTCCAACGCCAGCGCTCGGGCAATCGCTACACGTTGCCGCTGACCACCCGAAAGCTCATTCGGGAAACGCTGCATCATAGATGTTGGCAGAGCAACCTGATCCAACAGGTCCCGCACCTTCTTCTCACGGCTCGTCGCGTTGCCCACACCGTGGACCCGCAATGGTTCCTCGATGGTGCGGAAAATGTTATACATCGGGTCCAGCGAACCGTATGGATCCTGGAAGATCGGCTGTACTCGCCGGCGGAAATTGAACATTTCCTTCCGACTCAAGGAGGTGATGTCCACACCGTCGAAGTTGATGATGCCTTCCGTGGCATCCTCCAGACCCAGAACGATCTTGGCCACCGTGGATTTGCCCGAACCGGACTCCCCCACGACAGCCGTCGTGGTTCCCCGCTTGATCGAGAATGAAACGTCATCGACCGCCTTGAACTCGGTCGACTTACCCCAACCGCCGCGAATTTTGTAGACCTTGTCAAGGCTCTTGACCTCGATCACGTTATCCGTGCGAAGGTCTTCCGACTTTGGGGCGAGCACTTCATCCGACTCACGGCCGGACACCTTGGCCGACTCAATCCGTCGGGATGCCAGTGACGGCGCCGAGGCAACCAGCTTTTGCGTGTACGGGTGCTGAGGATTAGTCAGTAACTCGAGCGCCGGTCCCGATTCAACGACCTGGCCTTTATACATGACAGCGACCTTATGAGCACGCTCTGCCGCCAACCCGAGGTCGTGCGTGATCAACAGGACGGCGGTACCGAGTTCATCGGTCATCGTTTCCAGATGATCCAGGATCTGACGTTGGACCGTGACGTCCAGGGCCGACGTCGGCTCATCGGCAATGAGCAGCCGCGGACGGCAGGCAAGCCCAATGGCGATCAGCGCACGCTGACGCATTCCGCCGGAGAATTCGTGCGGATACTGATTTGCCCGCGCTGCCGCGTCCGGAAGGCCTGCCTCAGTGAGTACTTTGGCAACATCCTTGGGACCACTCGGCAGACCGTTGGCCTTAAGCGTTTCCTTGACTTGGAAACCGATCTTCCAGACCGGGTTCAAGTTGGACATGGGGTCTTGCGGAACCATGCCGATCGACGAGCCCCGAAGCTGAATCATCCGCTTTTCGCTGACGTTGGTGAGATCTTCACCGTCGAAAACGATAGTGCCGCCAGAGACTCGCCCGTTTGCAGGGAGAAGACCAATTGCAGCCAGTGCTGTCGTCGACTTGCCCGACCCAGATTCGCCAACAATCGCAACGGTTTCACCTGGCATGATCGTCAGGTTTGCTCGCTTGACTGCCGGAACTTCACCACTATTTGTTTTAAAGGTTATTGCGAGATCATTGAGCTCCAATAGCGGAGCTGCTGGATCACGCGTTGACGGCTTGTTGGTATTCACGTGCGCTCCGCTCATCGTTTACGCGCCTTCGGGTCCAGAGCATCCTGCAGCGCATCGCCCAGCATGATGAAGCTCAATACGGTAAGGGACAATGCCAGACCGGGCCAGAACAACGCCATGGGGTTAGTCCGCAGGGAACTCTTAGCGGCGAAAATATCATTCCCCCAAGACATGACATCCGGAGGGAGCCCAATGCCGAGGTAGGACAGGGTCGATTCAGCCACAATGAAAATACCCAGTGAGATCGTTGCGATGACAATTACCGGGGCCAACGAGTTGGGAATAACGTGTCTGACTAGTACGCCTATGGGGCTGACGCCCAGAGATTTTGCTGCCGTCACGAAGTCGGCATTGCGCACTTCGATAACGGCTGCACGAGTAATGCGAGCAATCTGAGGCCAACCGAACGTCATCAGAATGATCACCAGCGTCCACACGTTCCGATTCTCTCGGAAGAATGGCACCTGAACGATGACGATGGCCCCGAGGATAAGGGGCAACGCGAAGAAGATATCGCCTAGACGAGCCAGTACGGCGTCGACCCAGCCCCCGAAGAATCCGGAAACTGCGCCAATGATGCCGCCAACGAGCACGACGCCGATGGTCGCGAATAGTCCAATGGTCAGCGACGACTGCGTGCCGTAAACAACACGGGCCAGAATGTCGCATCCCTGCTGGGTGAAACCTAGTAGGTGCCCTGGGGATGAACCGCCGTCCGAGTTGCTGAGCGTGCAGTTGTCATTCGGCGCTTCGTTGGTGAACAAACCCGGGAAGAGGGCAACAAAAATGACAACAAAGATTAGCACCGCGCTGATGATGAACAACGGCTGTCTGCGGAGGCTACGCCACGCTTCAAGCCACAGGCTCGTCGGGGATTCCTCGGATATTTTGCTGTCAGTTTCCGATACAGGCGTTTCTGAAATGTCAGCAACGAAATGTTCAACCGGATATGACGAGACTTTTGCCCTTCTGGGCTTTGCGGAATTGTTTTCTGTATCAGGCATATCGAATCCTCGGGTCCAGCCACGCGTACAGCAGATCCACCAGCAGATTAGCCAGCACAAAGATCAGGATCAACACTGTGACAATGGAGACGACCACGGGGGCCTCGCCATTGAGTACCGCGCGGTACAGGGTGTTGCCAACACCGTTGACATTAAAAATACCTTCAGTGACGATCGCTCCGCCCATGAGGGCGCCTAGATCGGCACCGAGGAAGGTAGCCACCGGAATCATGGAGTTCCGCATGACATGCACCCCGACGACGCGCCGTCGGCTCAGGCCCTTGGCAGTTGCCGTGCGAACGTAGTCGGCACTGGCGTTCTCTATCACTGCGGTGCGGGTGAGCCGAAGAACATAGGCAAATGAAACAAGGCCCAGAACCAGCGCCGGCAGTATGAGCTCGGTAAATGAGGCATCGCCGCTGACAGTCGGGTTGGTCCATTCAAGTTTGACGCCGAACAGAAACTGCATCAGGAAGCCAAGAACAAAGATGGGGACCGCTATAACGACCAGCGAAACCACCAACATGGTGGAATCGAAGAGCTTTCCCTTCTTCAAGCCAGCGAAGAGTCCCACAATGATTCCAAAGACGGCTTCGAAGACCAGAGCCATGACAGCTAAGCGGGCCGTTGTCGGGAAGACGTTCGCGATGATCTCGGAGATGGGGCGTCCCGCAAAGTTCGTGCCGAGATCAAAGGTCATCAAACCCTTGAGGTAGAGGAAGTACTGGATCCAGAAGGGCTGGTCGAGGTTGTACTGTTCGCGTAGCGCTGCCTCTGTAGCGGGCGTGCAACCCTTTTCGCCGCAGATTGCGGCGGTGGCATCACCGGGGAGGCTGAATACTAGAAAATAGATCAGCAGCGTGGCCCCGAGGAAAACGGGGATCATCTGCAGGATACGGCGGACAAGATACCAGCCCATCAGGCCCCACCTGCCGTCATAGTCCGCGTTCGGACGGAACGCATAGTAAATATCATCAGAGTTTAACCTCTTTGTCGTGGGCACGCATACGGGGGTCCGCCCCTGTAGGGACGGACCCCCGTATGCCTATGGACTTATTTGCCGGTGATGGCGTAGTAAAGCGGAACGCCGTTCCAACCGAACTTAACGTTGGTCACGTTGTTGCTCCAACCACCTTGGGCTACCTGGTACCAGAGCGGAATAGCAGGCAGATCTTCCAGCAACATTTCCTGGGCCTTGTTCATGGCCTCGTTGCCCTCTTCGACTGAAGCTGCTGCCAAACCGTCACTGATGGCCTGATCAAATTTCTCGTTGGTGTAGCGAGCATCGTTGGAACCAGCGCCCGTGGTGTAGATCGGGCCTAGGAAGTTGGCCAGCGACGGGTAATCTGCCTGCCAACCTGCCCGGATGGCGCCTGTCAGCTCACCATCGGTGGCGACGGTACGCACCTCCTTGAAGGTTGCGAACGGCTTACCACTGATCTCGATGCCGAGCTCGTTCTTGATGCTGTTGACCACTGCCTGAACCCAGGTCTTGTGATCTCCCTTGTCAGCATTGTATGCAATGGTCAGCGGCTCGCTCTTATCGAACGGCTCAAGCTTTTCTGCCTTCTCCCACAGCTCTTTGGCCTTCTCCGGGTTGAACTCAAGGTTCTCGCTGCCGGGGAGGTTATCTGAGTATCCATCAAGCACCGGAGCCGTGAATTCCTTGGCGGGCGTGCGACCGCTGTTGAAGATCACCTTGGTGATTTCATCGCGGTTGATCGCCATGGAAATCGCCTGGCGACGAAGCTGGCCTGCCTCGCCTTCCCAGTTCTTCAAGTAGTACGGGATAGCGATGGTCTGGTTGCCCGCGTACGGCGACTCGATCCAACGATCGTCGAGGTCATTCTTGAAGTTCTGAATGTCTGAGGTCGGGATGGTCTGAAGGACATCCAGATTGTCAGAAATCAGGTCCTGATAAGCCGTGGTGTCATTCTGGTACATCTTGAACGTCACACCAGCGTTCTGAGCCTCCTGAGGACCTTCGTAATCCTCGTTGGGCACCAGTTTGATTTCCTGGTTGTGCTGCCATGCGCCTTCGCCGTCGAACTTGTACGGTCCGTTGCCAACCGGGTTCTCGCCGAACTTTTCGGGGTTTTCCAACGCTTCAGCAGGCATGGGGAAGAACGCGCTATAGCCAAGGCGAAGCGGGAAGTCAGACTCCGGCTGGCTGAGCTTGACCGTGAACGTCTGGTCGTCGACGACCGTCAGCCCCGACATCTCCTCGACCTTGGAGCCTTCGGCGGCTGCTTCGTCGTAGCCCTCGATGCTCTCGAAGAAGTAGCTGCTCAGCTGTGCGTTTTTGGCTGCCGCGCCATAGTTCCACGCATCAACGAAGGAACTTGCCGTTACGGGATCACCGTTGGTGAAGGTTTTCCCTTCCTTCAACTTGATCGTGTAGTTCTGGGAATCCTCAGTTTCGATGGATTCGGCCATCTCGTTCTGGGACTTGCCCTCGGCGTCGTAGCTGATCAGACCCGCAAAGACGAGGTCTAGAACCTTTCCGCCGCCCACCTCATTGGTGTTGGTGGGGATCAACGGCTGCTGCGGTTCTGAACCATCCACGACGATGACGCGGCTGGTGTCGCCCTTTGACTCGGTGGAGTTATCTCCCCCACCGCATGCGCTCAGCGCCAGTGCAGCGATCGCTGCGACTCCGAGCATTTTGGAAGTGCGCGAGTAACGCATTCCGCCTCCTTGAGTTACGTATGGCGCCAAGGAAATGTCCGAGGCGGACCAATCGATTTTGATGATGTATGAGTTGATTCACACGACGTACAGCTTAGGGCAAAAAAACCGTTGTTGCTGACATCACGTTGTTGAATCCGTCACCCTGACTCCCGGTGCCGGAGGTTTTTCCAGCACCGAGTAAAGTCTAGCTACTCCCCTACTGAAGCGAGAAGCTTGGCGCGAAGTTCACGTCGTTCTTTCTGCTTCTGCGGATTCGGCAAAGGCACAGCTGCGAGCAGTCTCTGCGTGTACGGGTCTTGAGGTCTGCGAAGGATGTTATCCCGCGATCCCTGCTCAACGATCCGCCCCCGACGCATCACGCAGATGTGGTCAGAGAGGACGTCGACAACAGCGAGGTCGTGGGTGACAAAGAGCGCGGCGAACCCCAACTCTTTCTGCAGCTCCTGAAACAATTCAAGTACCGTCGCTTGAACCGAAACGTCCAGCGCTGACGTCGGCTCATCGGCCACCATCAATTTGGGTTTCAGGGACAGTGCGCGTGCAATCCCGACTCTCTGCTTCTGACCACCGGAAAGCTCATGCGGATAGCGGTTACGGTAAGCCCGAGGCAACTGCACCTGGTCCAACAACTCTTCGATACGCTTTTGAAGTTCCGCACCCCGGGCTTCCTTCGCCAAGAACATGGGCTCGCCGATGCTTTCACCGATGGGTAGACGAGGGTTCAATGACGAGGACGGGTCTTGGAAGACCATGCCGACGTCTCTGCGAAGCTCGTGCATCTCCTTGGAGTTGCCCTTCATCCCGGCGATGTTCTTGCCCACCACTTTGAGCGTCCCTGCGGCAACAGGCAGAAGCCCGACAGCAGCCCGTCCAATGGTCGTCTTTCCCGAACCCGATTCACCGACCAGGCCCACGACCTGCCCTGGATACACCACGAGATTCGCACCTTCGACGGCACGGAAGGCTGGCACGCGGCCCTGCTTTGGATACTCAATGGAGACGTTATTCAATTCGAGAACGGGCTCGCCTGAATACTTTTCCTCCTGCTCGGCCTTGACCCCGGCCAATACTGCGCGCTCACGTCGTTCGAGTTCTGCCTTGTCGACGCCTTCGATTTCGGTGTGAGCCGCAGCGGCTAGAGCGGCCGTGATATCCACCCCTCCGTCTTCGCCGCGGCCACCAAGGTGAGGGACTGCCGCAAGCAGTGCTTGCGTATATTCGTGCCGGGGGTTGTTGAAGACCTCCTCCGCGGTTCCGCTCTCCACGATCCGACCCTCGCGCATGACCGCGATGCGGTCGGCGAGGTCCGCAACGACTCCCATATCGTGGGTGATCAGGACGATGGCACTGTTCAACTTGTTCTTGAGGTTACGAATCAGGTCTAGAATTTCCGCCTGAACGGTTACATCGAGCGCGGTGGTCGGTTCATCAGCCAGCAGCAATTTCGGATCACACGAGAGTGATTGCGCAATCATGGCGCGCTGGCGCTGACCGCCCGACAATTGGTGAGGATAGGACTTGAACGCTTTTTCTGGGTCCGGAAGTTCAACCAGTTCCAACATCTTCAAAGCACGCTGTTTGGCTTCGTCTGGAGAGATTTCGTTGTGAAGGCGAAGGGTCTCGATGATCTGGAAGCCGACGGTGTACACCGGGTTCAGCGCCGTCATTGGTTCCTGGAAGATCACAGCGACATCATTGCCTCGGATCTGACGTAGCTTCGCCGGAGACAGCTCTAGAACGGATTTCCCGTTGAGCATGACTTTGCCGGTGACCCTGGCGTTGGATGGCAGCAACCCAAGCAGAGCCATGGAGCTGGCGCTCTTGCCCGAGCCGGATTCACCAACAATTGCCAGTACCTCACCCGCGTTGACGTAGTAGCTAAGGTCTATTGCTGCGGGCACCCACTCTTTCTCAACGCCGAAGTCCACGCTCAGGTTGTCCACCTGGAGCACGGGGCCGCCCTTGAATCCACGCCTGGTGGGCGGGTTGTCTGAATTTTCGATGACTCCATCAGTCATGACTACTACTTTCCTTCCGTCCGGACCGGGTGCTGCCGGGATTTCCCGGGGTTGATTTCAGCACTGGCACGGAATCCTGAAACTATAGGGTTATGACAAACCCACAAGATACGGTCAGCGCCAATGTGTTTCGACCCCGCACGTCCATCTGGTTCACCGGGCTGGCACTTCTGCTGGTTGTCATTGGCTTGATTTCTTCGATCGTTAGATTCGGAGTTGTGACCGGCATCGCTGGCTCCTGGCCACTGATCGTTATTGCGTTCCTTGCCTGGTGGCTGTTCTGGTACCCGCGCATTGAGGTCTCTTCGGCTGCTGTGACCATTCACAACCCGTTGCAAGTGATTGACGTTCCGTGGGCAGCACTCATTGATGTGGACACCCGCTTTGCATTGAAGCTCGTGACCCCCTCCGGCCGCTACACGGCGTGGGCGGCACCCGCTCCTGGTATTTTTGGAACTCATCGTGGCCGAGTAGAGCACGTCCAAGGCCTGCCAGCCAGCACGTACGGACCGGCGCAGTCCATCAGGCCTGGAGACCTGAAGAACACCGATTCCGGCGCTGCTGCATACCTTGTCCGGTCGCGCTGGGAAGAGATGGCGAACGCCGGCACCATTGACGTTGACGCAACGGAACACACCAAGGTGAGTAAAAAGTCCAACCTTTTGCTGACCGCGGTTTTTGTAGCGCTCTTGGTCGCCGGACTCATCGTCGCGCCGCTGTTCTACTAAAAGGTTTTCTCCAAGAAGACCGCTTCGCCCCCTTGCCATCCACCTGGGTACAGCAACGAGCAGCGCACGGGCGTCTCCCGCACTGAGTTCTTCAGTGCGGGAGATGCCTAACGTTGCCTCCAAAAGAGGATTCACTACGCCTCCACGGCCCTGTTCTTTGCCTTCTTTGCATTGAACTTCTTCTGCCGGGGGTCAAATGCGTCTCGCAGACCGTCCCCGACGAAGTTGATGGTCAGACAGATTGCCACGATGAAGAGGCCCGGGAACCAGAACAACCAGGGACGCGTCTGAAATGCCTGTTGATTGTCACTGATCAGCTTGCCGAGGGAGACATCAGGCGCCTGCACACCGAAGCCGATGTAGCTCAAAGCGGTCTCGATGAGGATAGCTGCGGCCATGAGCAACGTGGTGTTCACGATGATGACGCCCACGGCATTCGGCAGAATGTGCTTGAAGATGATGCGGACATTGGATGCACCGGCAATCTTCGCCGCATCAACAAACTCACGCTCACGCAGCGATAAGAACTCCCCACGGACAAGACGTGCCATGCCCGTCCACGCAATCAAACCAATGAGGACCCCGAGGAAGAGCACCCCCAGACCGCGGTCGAAGTACCTGTTAGCGATGCTTCCGAGGACCGCTGCGAGAACAATAACCGGGATGATAATGATGACGTCAGTCAACCGCATCAAGACGGCTTCGACCATGCCACGGAAGTATCCTGATACAGCCCCGACGACCACGCCGATGAAAGTGGCAATGAGACCAATGATGAACATGATCACGAGCGAGTTCTGAGCTCCGCGCATGGTCATTGCGAATACATCGCGGCCGATGGTGTCCTGGCCGAAGGGATGATCTCCCCAACTGAAAATATGTTGGAACGTAGGAGCTCCATTGTTGAGGAGCGCCATGGGTTCCGTGTGGCTGTATTTCCACCAGCCGGGAATGCCCAGGAACCCCATCGACGTGAACGCCAGAAGGACGATTAGGACAAAGATAACGAGGGAGATGATCGCGGCGATGTTGTCGAGGAAACGCCTACGAACAAGCTGAGCCTGCGACAGGCCTCTGGTTGTGTCAGGAACTTCCGGTGCCTTGTTTCTTTTGGGATCAGGGCCTGAATCGGTACGAGGCGTATCAGGCGGATTCTGAATTGTCATGCTTTCACCCTTACGCGCGGATCGAGAGCGGAGTAGGCAAGATCAGCGATTAGGTTGAACACCAGTGCCAAAATACCTGTGATCAGGAAGAACCCCATGATGGGGTTGGGATCCACTCGATTCAGTGCATAGATGAACAGGGCACCCATGCCGCTGAAGGCGAAGACCTGCTCGGTGATCACCGCGCCGCCGATCAGTGCGCCGATATCGAAAGCCACGAGCGTTGCCAGCGGGATCAATGCGTTACGGAACGCATGTCGCATAACGACAGTGCGTTCGGAAAGACCCTTTGCGCGCGCAGTCCTGATGTAGTCCATGTTCATGATCTCGAGCATGGAGGAACGTGAGTAGCGGCTGTATCCCGCCAACGATGCCAGTGTGAGCGCAATGGTGGGGAGCAGCAGGTGCGTGAAATTATCCAGACCGGAGATCCAGAAATCGCCGTCGAGACCCGGGGTCTGTGCGCCCGTTGTGGCGATAGGCCTTCCACGCACTCGTGAATGACTTGAGTACGCGGACCAGGTCACTAGGAATCGGTCCAGAACAATGAGCCCCCCAATGAAGAATGCTGCAATGGCACCGGCGCGCATACTCTGTCCGCGGTCGTAGCCGCCCATAAAGTAACCGACAATGCAACCGACGACGATGGCTCCGACTGCAAGAAGCACAATCATCAGCGGAGTGGCCACCGAAAGAAGCGGGTTAAGTGCGTAGTAGCAAATCAGCCCGATAGGGACCATTAGCAGTGCTGTGTAGAGGGCGCGGCGATTTTTGAGACCCGAGGTAAGACCGGTTACCGCGTAGGCAACTCCCACTCCGAAGATGGCGATGAGGACAGGGCCGAGACCTGGGTCGACAAACCACCCTGTCACATCCATCACGAATAGGATGCCGGCAGCGACAACAAATCCGATGACCGCAGCCAAACCTTTTCGTTTCCATGACCCGCCCGCGAGAATGCCCCAGATGACTGCACTGACCAGTCCTATGACTAACAGTGCAGATAACGGAATATGAGGTTCCGCCAAAAAGTCGTTGAAGCCTATGGCGGCGTATTCCTTGAGCAGCACCGCAAGCCAGAAAATTGGAAGGGAGAAGAACAGGAAGGCCATGAACGTGACGCCGTAGTCAAGTCCGCTGTATTGACGAAGAGCCGTGATGATGCCGAGGGAAATACCCACGACGATGGCGAGAATCGTAGCCGCTGTGACCAATGAGATCGTTTGCCCCATGGCGCGTGAGAGGGCTTCCGTCACTGGCTCGCCTTGAATACTCTGCCCTAGGTCACAGGTGCCCAGGAAGGGCACGACGCACTTGGCGGCGCCTGAGAGCCAGATGAAATAGCGGATGGGTGGCGGGGTGTTCAGGTTGAGCAGCTCTGTGCGGCTCTGGATGAGGGCTTCCTTATTTGGTGTCCGTAGCTGGCGTAGATCTGCCAGAGGGTCTCCCGACAGTGCAGTCAGAATGTAGACGATGAAGGAGGCACCAAACAGGATGAGGACGGCGGTTAGAAGGCGCCGAACAATATAGGTAACCATAGTTGCTTTCAAGCCTCGAATGTTGGGGTCCGGGGGTTGCCCGGTGATATGGCAAGAGTGTAATCCAGCTCACCACCCGTGGGAATTTGGTAAGTGCCAATCACTCACGATCGTTATGCTTTCACACCAAAGGCGCCAAGACCACTGCTTCGGTCTTGGCGCCTTCAGGTCGTGAAGGGACTGCGTTCCGTTACTTCTTGACGGACCAATCCCAGAAGTTCCACCAGACGCCGGTCTGGTTAGGCATGTACTCCACACCTTCGATGCGGTCGCTGTAAGCGTCCACTCCGACGGGCTGGAAGAGCGTCAAACCATACATCGAGTCCCAGAGGATCTTATCGATCTTGATCTGAATTTCTTCCTGCTTTTTCGGGTCGGTTTCAAGGATCAGCTGATCCGACAGTTTGTCCACCTCGTCGTTGGAGAACCCACTGTAGTTACCGCCGCCATCGGTGCTGAACAGCTGCGGAACGCCGGTCACGCCGACCCCGGAGTTGATCCAGCCGAAGAGAGCAGCATCATAGGTACCCGTGCCCAGTGCAGGACCCCAGTCTGAGCCTCCCAAGCCGCCGTCAACAACCTTGAAGCCTGCCTTGGCCGCCGAGGCAGCGATCAGCGTGTACGCGTCAACACGGTTGGGGTTAGCGTTGCTGTACAAGATCTTGACTTCGGGGGTCTTGCCATCGAGGAGCTTCTTGGCGCCCTCAATATCGACCTCCTGGAAGTTTTCCGACCCGTTGACCTTAGTCGCCTCGGCATATGCCTCCTGTTCCGGCAGGAACAACTGCGAGTCCAGCGGTGCACCCTCTGGACTAAGCGGCTTGATAATGGCGTCGAAGATGGCCTGACGAGGAACGGTCAGCATGAATGCCTCACGCACGTCCTTGTCAGCAAACGGACCCGTGAAGTTCAAGTCCAGGTGGTCGTAGGAAAGCTGATTTCCCTTATCGACCGAGATGCCGTCCAACGCTTCAAGCTGCTCGATCGTGTCTGCCGATGCCTGCGGAGCGATGATGTCGACCTCACCGTTATCCAGTGCCTGGACCTGCGCTGGAGCTTCACCGATGTATTTAACCGTGATCTCATCGACCTTGGGCATAGGGCCCCAGTCGTAGTCTTCGTTGCGAACCATGGTCATCGACTGTTCAGGGACAATGTCCTTGACAACGAATGGCCCGCTGGAGAGGTAAAGGGACGGGTCGCTCGGAAGCGCCTTGGTATCAAACCCTGTGTTCCAGAATTCAGCGACCTTCTTCAGCTCAGGACGCTCCTGGGGCTTCGCGGGGTCACCCTCAGGGGCGGACTGGAGGAGCTCGATGAGAGCGTCCTCGTCAGCGAGGCCACCCTTTTCGGCGACGACGTGCGCCGGGGCTCCGACACCGAAGGAAATTTCCCAGTCAGCGAAGGGCTTTTCGTAGACGAGCGTGATGGACCGGCCATCTTCGCCTATCTCAGGAACGTCCGTCAGGCCAAGGCCTGAGGTGTCACCTGCATAGTTGAAGTAGCTGGCGCCTGAGACAACTTCGCCTTCTTCGTCCGTTTTGGCGTCGGCGAAGTGACCGGACATGACAGCCCAGTTCAACATCAGGTCGCCTGCGTCGATGGGCTCGCCATCGGACCACTTCACGCCCTCATTGACGGTGTACTTGACCGTCAACGGATCTTCGGAGAGGACTTCATACTTACCGAACTTCTCATTCTTGACGATTTCGAGATCGTTGCTGATGTAGTTGAAGTTCGCATGCGTCGCGTACTCGATCTTGCTGTTGATGTCGACATTGTTAGCGCCGGTGTTCGCGTTGAACGAGCTGAAGGCGTTCACCTCAACTACGCGAACTTCACCGCCGCTCTCTTCATTGCCGCCATTGCCGCCGTCTTCTGTGCCCGTGTTTGCAGCACAGGCGCTCAGTGCGAGTGCAGCAACTGCTGCAACTCCCACTGCTTTGGAAGTACGTCCGAAACGCATTCCGCCTCCTATTTATTCGTGTAGTGATAATTCCGGACGATCTGGCCAGGAACCGACCGCCATGGATAGTGGCGTGTCTCACATGCCTAGAAGCCTAAGTGGTGTTCGTCACTTTGGGGTACTCAAAGCGCACTTAGAACACGGTTGTTATCGAGATGAAACCTACCAACGTCGAACGCACTGTAGGAACTGGTCTCTCCCGTCAGTGGAGGGTTCAAAGTCACGTGCAACGGTAAGGTCAGTACTGAGCAACCTTGGGAGTGTAATTGATGACTGAAATACATGAACTGAAGTCCGGCGCATCGCACGGACACGCTCCACCGCTTGGAAGTCCCGCTATTCTGCAGCAGCGATGGAGCGAGGTGACGTTTCTCCACTGGAAGGTTGATCCCAGTATCGTGGCGCCTCACCTGCCCTTAGGTTGCTCTCCCGACGTAATCAACGGAAGCACGTGGGTTGGGCTCATAGCATTTCAGATGTCTAAGAGCTCGTTCTTTGGCAGCCCAAGCATCCCGTGGCTCGGCAACTTCCCCGAAGTCAACGTTCGTCTCTATTCGATTGACGAACACGGTCATCGAGGGGTTGTTTTCCTCAGTTTGGAGGCGTCACATCTTATCCCTGTGCTTGTTGCGCGAGCGGCCTTCGGCCTGAAATATCAGTGGGCTTCGATGAAGCTGGCACAACGGGATGGCAAAGTCGCCTACCGCACCCGGCGCCATGGTCAGCCCGACGCAACCTCCCACTTCATCGTGCGCCCAAGCCAAGATTCAGCGGCAAATGCTGCGGTCAGGATCGATCCAATTTCAACGTTCCTGACCGAGCGCTGGGGTTTTCACGAGAATCACCTCGGTCACACAATCTACTGCCGCAATTATCACGATCCCTGGCCGCTCCAACATGCCGACCTGGTGTATCTGGATGACGGGCTGCTAGCTGCAGCGGGGTTTGAAGGACTGGCCAATCGAGCTCCCGACTCGGTGCTGTACGCTCCAGAGGTCACGACCGTTTTCGCAGCCCCGCAGCGGCACAATCGTCTCCACTAGACGCGGGTGGAGGTCAGACGTAGAAACGGGATTCAACGACGTTCCGTAGCCCGTCGACCTCTGTACTGTGGCGGCATGAACTCTTCGCCATCACATCAAGGCCCTAGTAATGCTGCCGCATACGACGCCATCGCCGATGCCTACACAGCGCAGAACGACTCGACCCTGCTGAACGAGTACTACAACCGGCCTGCCATAAACGAGTTGCTCGGGAATGTCTCAGGCAGGCATGTCTTAGATGCCGGATGTGGTTCCGGCCCTACACTTGTCGATCTCGTCGAGGGCGGTGCGACAGTCGTCGGTATAGATGGCAGCCACGCCATGATTGACATCGCCCGCAAAAGATTGGGCACCGAAACGGACCTGAGGGTTGCCGATCTGGGTGCTCCCCTTCCTTTCGATGACGGTACCTTCGACGATGTCGTCTGCTCTCTCGCTCTGCACTACCTCGAGGACTGGCAGTCCCCTTTGGCGCAGATGCGACGAGTACTCAAACCGGGAGGGCGTTTGATCCTCTCCCTAGAGCACCCCTTCGCGATATGGTTCGCAGCTCAGCAAGAGGGCACGAAGACCAACTATTTCAATACCCGCAGCCGGCGAGAGAAGGAGATGGCTGGGCAGAGCGCCGAGCTAAGTTTTGGGACCGCTCACTTTCCACGATGCTGCAGTCTTTCCTTGAAGTCGGATTTCGCATCGTCCATGTCGGGGAACCCGGACCTGCACCAGAGGCGATAAAACGTTTCCCGCAGTTTTTCAACAACCGTGAGGACCCACGCTTCCTTGCTTTTCTCTTCGTCGTTCTGGAGGCCTGAAAGCATCAGAACGCTGGCTCCGTGAGATCAGCAAAAGTGAAGACCTGCACGAACTCCGCTACACGTTGAAGCGGAACTCCACCACGTCGCCATCGACCATGACGTACTCTTTGCCTTCAATGCGGACCTTGCCTCGGGACTTGGCCTCAGACATTGAGCCGGCCACCATGAGGTCGTCGAAGGACACTACCTCTGCCTTGATGAAGCCGCGCTGGAAGTCCGAGTGGATGACCCCCGCTGCCTGTGGCGCTGTGTCTCCGCGGTGGATTGTCCACGCGCGGGTCTCTTTGGGCCCGGCCGTCAAGTACGTCTGCAAACCGAGAGTATGGAATCCGACCCGGGCCAACTGGTCCAGACCGGACTCATCTTGACCATTCATTTCGAGCATTTCGCGGGCTTCTTCCTCGTCCAGTTCGACGAGGTCCGACTCCAGCTTCGCATCGAGGAATATGCAGTCGGCGGGGGCAACGAGTTCGCGCAATTCCGCCTGCTTTTCGGGACTGCCCAGAATTCCTTCGTCGGCGTTGAAGACAAAGATAAACGGCTTGGCCGTCAGTAGGCCCAGCTCCTTCAGATGCTCCATCTCGAGTTTGTCGCTCTTGATAGACGAGTAGACCGTATCTCCGCGCTCAAGCACGGCGAGCGCGGCCTGAAGTGCGGTGAGTTCCGAGGCATCGCGCTTCTTGATTTTCACTTCTTTTTCGATGCGAGGAATCGCTTTTTCCAGGGTCTGGAGGTCTGCGAGGATCAGTTCGGTATTGATGGTCTCCATGTCTGATCCGGGATCCACCTTGCCGTCAACGTGGATGACGTCGGGATCGTCAAAGACACGGACCACTTGGACGATCGCTTCGGCTTCGCGAATGTTGGCCAGGAACTGGTTCCCGAGCCCCTCACCCTCGGATGCGCCACGGACGATCCCCGCAATGTCGACAAACGAGACCGTCGCAGGCAGGATGCGCTGGGAACTGAATACCTCGGCCAGCCGTACCAGCCGAGGATCAGGCAGACTGACGACGCCGATATTCGGCTCAATGGTGGCAAACGGATAGTTTGCTGCCAGAACCTGGTTGCGCGTCAGCGCGTTGAACAGAGTTGATTTGCCGACGTTTGGCAGTCCGACGATGCCTATAGTAAGAGCCACGGTCCACCATCCTACCCAACGACGCGTCCAAAATGTCACCGCCGCATGTCAGGCTTGCGAGCATGAACGCATTTACTGTTGTCCTGGCCATCCTCACTTGTCTCGCCGGTGCTGCCCTTGGCCTTGCCGTCGCCGCGTGGTTCGCTGGACGGCGCATCCGACCGCTGGAGTTGGAAGCGGACGACGCCGTCTCCCGGCTTTCCGAGGTCCGTCAGCAGCTTGCGGCGTCAGAGGCAGAGAATCGGCTCCTCAAGGAGCACAATCACCGGCTCACGAGACAGGGCGACGAATCAGGTTCGGTGCTGAGAGCTTTGGCACCTGTTGCAGAAAAGCTGGGACACGTACAACAGCAAGTCTCTGTGTTGGAGCGTGACCGCGTGGAACAGTTTGGACACCTCACTGAGGCTCTCCGATTGTCCCGTCACACGGACGAGCAGCTGCTAACAACCACGCAGTCGTTGTCAGCAGCTCTGCGGAACAACGCGGTTCGGGGCACCTGGGGGGAAGCACAGCTGCGACGCGTCGTGGAATCGTGCGGCATGCTCAACCGAGTGGACTTCGCGGAGCAGGTCACCCTGACCGAACATGACGGTGGACGTCCGGACATGGTGATCAATCTTCCCGGATCCAAGTGCATGGTTCTAGACGCCAAAGTACCGCTTTCGGCCTACCTCCGCGCTGGCGAAGCATCCGTGAATGGCACCGAGAGGGAAGCACGGGAGCAAGCCGCCCTGCTGAAAGAACACGCCAAAGCTGTCCGGGCACACGTTGATGCGCTGGCAGCACGCAAATACTGGGAAGGTGCGCCAAACTCTCCTGAACTCGTTGTCTGTTTCATCCCTGCGGAATCATTCCTATCGGCCGCGCTCCAGGCAGACCCGGGGCTGCTGGACTATGCGTTCACCAAAAATGTTGCTCTGGCTTCACCGGTGACGCTACTGGCAGTCTTGAAGGCAGTCGCGTTCAGCTGGCGTCAGGATGTCCTCACCGAAAACGCGAAGGAGCTCTTTGACCTCTCAACACAGCTCTACAACCGTCTAGGGACCATGGGCGACCATGTATCGAAACTCGGCAATTCACTCAAATCCTCGGTGGAGAAATACAACGCGTTCGTGGGGACTCTGGAATCCCGAGTGATGCCCACCGCCAGGAAGATCAACGAGCTCGATCCCACCGGTTTGCGAGAAACTGTGGCACCCGCGGCCTTGGAGACCACTCCCCGACTGCTCAGCTCACCCGAACTGATCGATGGAGCATCCTAGGCCGTCCCGTCACGACGGGTAGCAGCCCGAATCAGAATCCCGATGACTAAGACCGCAGTGCCACCGACCGCGAGAAACACAGACCAGGTCGAGAAGTCGTCCGCCGCCCGCGTCAGCAAGGAATCGCGAAACAGTCGGGCAATTTCAGCGCCGCCACCCTGATTCGGGACAAAGGATCTATAGTTTTGCGTCAGCAGCCATAGCGCTGCTCCCCCGACCGCCACTCCGAGGCCGATGAGTGCGAGAGTTATTGAACGGCCCCGTGCCACTAGGAGAGCTGCGACGGCGAAAACTCCCGCCACGACGGCGATGGGCAGCCATACAGACGCTACGCGTTCAAGTCGCTGGACGAGTTCTCGTTCGCTCCCCGTACCCACTTCCACCGGCACGGTACCCGGCGCATCCACGTCAACTCCGATGGTCTCTGAGAAACTGCTCACGGCCAGAGAGACAATGGGCCCTATGTCGAGAGTCAAGCCGTCATCGGTCGCTGCACCTTCAGCGCCGCTCTCTTGTCCGGACTCCGCAACCGAGGACTGATTGCCAAATATCAACTGACGGGAGCGGCGCAGCGACTCATCCCATGCCTCTGGGTAATCAGGAAGTGTTGATACCGACTGAACAGTTTCTGCGATAACCGGTTTCACCAGAGCATTGAGTTCGGGCGGCAGCCCCGTTTGGGTGCTCAGATGCTCACTCAAAGCGACGGCCAGGGAGGACTGAAAATCGTCGTCTTCCCCCAGCGGCCCAGCAAGTTCGACGAAGCCCTGTTCTGAAACCACCTGTTGATCCATCCAAGCAGCGGTTACAGCAACGGGCGTGAGCACTATGGCCACAATGGCGAAAAACGCCGCTATCAAGGTTCGCATGGGCATCCTTTGCATTGACTTCTCCTGCAGAGTACACGGCTCAAGTAAGCATTTTGGGGGTGGAAGCTGATAGACATAAACCTGACATTGAACCTCCACGGACTTCAGGTGAAGAATCAGCATGGATCCAGCACAGCCGCCCGCACCAACGGACACGGCGGGGAACCTCCAAGCGCAGACCCCCGCGACTACGGCTGCGGACACAACCCCGGAGAATCCGTGGCCGTTGCACGTACTCTCTGAGAAGCTGAAAGCCCACATTGAACGCGCGCCGGCCGCCTGGGTCGAAGGCCAGATCATAGAGTTTAACCGGCGCGCCAACGTCAGCTTCATTACCCTGCGAGATACGGATGCGGAAGTGTCCCTGCCGCTGACCGTCTGGCGGACCGCGTTGGATCGGTTGGATGTACCGCTAGAGCAGGGCAGCCGGGTCGTCGCGCACCTCAAAGCCGACTTCTGGGTGAAGACCGGTCGTCTCTCAATGCAGACGCGGGACATCCGCCCAGTGGGGTTAGGGGACCTCCTGGCTCGGCTAGAACGGCTCAGGCAGGCATTGGCCGCTGAGGGGCTCTTCGCTGAACACAGGAAACGTCCGCTACCGTTGCTTCCCCAACGCATCGGTCTCATCACAGGACGCGGATCGGATGCAATGAAGGACGTGCTGCGCAACGCGACCCTGCGTTGGCCGTCTGTTGAGTTCGAGGTCCGTGAAGTCGCGGTGCAGGGTGTTCATGCCGTACGTCAGGTCATGGGCGCGCTTCAGGACCTGGACGGCCATCCTGACGTCGATGTCATCATTATCGCCCGAGGCGGCGGCTCTATGGAGGATCTTCTACCGTTCAGCAACGAAGATCTGATCCGTGCTGTGTCCGCAGCCACAACCCCCGTGGTCAGCGCCATCGGCCATGAAGCAGACCGCCCACTGCTCGACGACGTCGCAGACCTTCGCGCCTCGACGCCCACCGACGCTGCTAAGCGGACGGTTCCGGATGTTGCCGAAGAACTGCAGCGGGTCCATCAGGCGCAAGAACAGCTGAACCGCTGCATCGACCGCTTGCTGGCTAGGGAGAGTGAACGCCTTGCTGCTGTGCATAGCCGGCCAGCGCTGGCGAACCCAGAGGGCATGATCCAGATGCGCCACGAGGACGTTTCCCGCTTGTCGGACCGGGCGCACCACTCCGTCTCCACTGCTGTGACCCGTGATCTGGACCGGATCACCCACTTCAGGACGCAAGTAAGGTCGCTTTCACCCCAGAACACCCTGGACCGCGGCTATGCCGTGGTGCAGTTGCAGGACGGAAGCGTTGTCCGCTCGCCTGAGGAGGTGGGTGCGACAGCTGCACTGAGGATCAGGTTGGCCCGAGGAGAATTGCAGGCAACATCATCATGACGAGAAACCATTCATCGGGGTCGGGAGAGACTATGAACGAAACAGCATCAAATGCAGACACATCCAACCCGGATGTTGCCAACATGTCCTATGAGCAAGCGAGAGAAGAGCTTGTGGTGGTCGTGGGGAAACTCGAAGCAGGCGGCGCGACCCTTGAGGACTCGCTGTCGCTCTGGGAACGTGGTGAAGCCCTCGCCGCGCGCTGTGAGTCCTGGCTCGAGGGAGCTCGTGCCCGCTTAGATGCCGCTCGCGCTCGGAAGGAAGACGACGACGACGACGAGTAGGCTACTGCGGTTTGTAGGCTGCCAAGAACACGGCTAACCGGGACACCGCTGACTCGATCACCTCCACTGACGGCAAAGTCACCATCCGGAAGTGATCAGGACGAATCCAGTTGAACGCGGTGCCGTGTGAAATGAGTATCTTCTGTTGCTTGAGTAGGTCCAGCGCAAAAAGTTCATCGCTCTTGATCGGATACACCTCGGGGTCCAGACGCGGAAAGAGATAGAGGGCGCCCTGCGCTTGCTCACAGCTCACTCCTGGAATGGCATTAAGCATTTCGTGGGCCCTGTCCCGTTGCGCCTTCAGCCGGCCACCAGGCAGGATCAGATCCTCGATGCTCTGATGACCACCGAGTGCTGTTTGGATAGCGTGTTGGGCTGGGACGTTGGCGCACATGCGCATATTGGCCAACAGATTGATGCCCTTGATGTAATCCTCGGCGTCACTTTTAGGACCTGAGATGGCCATCCACCCGCTACGGTAACCCGCAATGCGATAGGCCTTGGACAGACCGCTGAACGTCAGGCAGAGTACGTCATTGCCTGTCAGCGCCGCCGCATGAATATGAACCGCGTCTTCGTAGAGAATCTTCTCGTAGATTTCATCGGCGAAAACTATGAGCCCATGTTTCCGAGCGAGGTCGACGATCCTTCGGATCACCGATTCTGGATAGACGGCGCCGGTGGGATTGTTGGGATTGATCAACACAATGCCCTTGGTGTTGGGCGTGATCTTCGATTCGATGTCCTCGACGTCAGGCCACCAATGCTGTTCTTCATCGCACAGATAGTGGACGGCGGTGCCCCCAGCCAAGCTGACCGATGCGGTCCACAAGGGGTAATCAGGGGTGGGCACTAGAATTTCGTCGCCGTCGTTCAGCAATGCCTGCAGGGACAGCGTGATGAGTTCGCTAACGCCATTGCCGAGGTAAACGTCGTCGACGTCGTAGTTCAGTAGCCCTCGGCTTTGGTAGTACTGGACCACGGCGGTACGCGCGGAATAGATACCCCGAGAATCGCTGTAACCCTGCGCATTGGGAAGGTTCCGAATCATGTCCACCAGGATGGAATCTGGTGCATCGAATCCGAACGGCGCGGGGTTACCAATGTTGAGTTTGAGGATGCGGTGGCCCTCTGCTTCCATCCTCTGCGCCTGCTCCAGGACAGGCCCCCTGATGTCATAGAGGACGTTTCGAAGCTTGTTTGACTGTGTGAACTCTGGCATTTATCCAGCATGCCACAGCCAGAAACAGGCACCCGCGAAATGACGGATGCCTGTTCCCAATATGTCGCCGATGATTTACTCGGTAAAGCCGTTCTCCTTCAGCCAATCAGCTGCAGCAGCTTCAGGGCTTTGCTTGGCATCACCGCTGACTGCGCTGTTGAGCTTCATCAGATGCTCGGTAGTGAGCTTGGAAGAAACCTCATTCAGGACGTCAATTCCCTTGTCGCCGAGTGCTTCTTTGTTCACCAGCGGTACTACCTGCTGGGCCAGGAAGTTGTTCTTGGGGTCCTCAAGGACTACCAACGAGTTTTCTTCGATGGCAGGGGTGGTCGTGTAGATATCAGCTACCTGCACCTTGTCGGCTAACAAGGCATCCAGCGTTACTGCACCGCCTCCATCGTTGATTCCCTCGAAGCTCTTGGGGACGCAGTCGTAGGTTTCCTTCAGCCCCGGAAGACCGTACGCGCGCTCCGCGAAGGTGCTGGGCGCTGCGAAAACCAACTCGTTGCACACTTCGCTGAGGTCCTCGATGGACTTCAAGTCATATTTTTCCGCCGTGGCTTGGGTGACTACGAGCGAGTCCTTGTTCTGCGCCTCCGCTGGCTCAAGAACGCCGAGGTTCACATCAGGGGACTTCTCCTCAAGGGCCTTCGGAAGTGCTTCCATGATCTCGGATGGGCTGGAAGCTTCAGTATCAGCGTTGGCGAAGAGCAACAGGTTTCCGGTGTATTCGGGAATGATGTCAATAGAGCCGTCCTGAAGCGCCTCATAGTAGATTTCGCGGGAACCAATGTTCAGCTTGGTGCTCGATTCCACCCCGGCGGATTCAAGTGCACCAGCGTAGATCTCGGCAATTGTCTGGCTTTCAGGGAAATCCGCGGATCCTACGACAACGGGGCCAGAGCCTTCGCTGTCACTGCCTGATCCTTCATCCAGCGGGTCGCCGCTGGCTCCACAAGCGGTCAAGGCGAACGTCAACGCCAGCCCTGACATCGCCGCTATGGTTCGCTTCCGGCCCGAAAAAAATGATGGGTTCTCTCTCATGCGTTTCCTCCCTGTACGCTGTCCGCCAGTTGGCGTGCAGCCCCTTTTTGTTCCGCCGGACGGCGAATTACTCTGAGACCCCGTGGGGTTGCACTACGTTGAATCAACATCATCAGTAAGTCCACAAGGGCCGCGACGACTGCGATGACCACTGCGCCGCCGAAGAGCTGGCCACTGTCGCTGAGCTGCGAACCGTCAATCAAATATTTACCCAGACCGCCGAGGTTGATATACGCAACAATAGCGGCGGTGGCGATGACCTGCAGGACTGCGGCCCGAAAACCTCCAAGAATTACTTGAAGTCCGTTGGGCAGTTCCACGCGGAAAAGTATCTGCGTTTCAGTCATGCCCATACTTCTTGCTGCATCCACGACATTTTCGTTAACCGACGAGATGCCAGCGTAGACCCCCGCCAGGATGGGTGGAACTGCCAGTAGAACCAGTGACCAGATGGGTGGCATGAGACCAATGCCGGCCAGCAGGACGAACAGGATCAGCACGCCAAGGGTAGGAAGAGCACGCAGGATGCCTGCGAGCGCAACGATAACCACACGCCCCCTCCCCGTGTGGCCCACGAAGAGCCCGACGGGCACGGCGATCGCTGCGGCAATGAGGATAGTCAACCCGGTATAACCAAGGTGTTCGATAGTGCGGGTAGGGATCCCTGCCGGGCCGGACCAGTTGACCGGGTTGCCGAGCCATTCAAAGATTTGAACCACGACGCTGTTCGATGAATAGTCCATCAGGCGGGCCCTCCGGCAGTCACGGTGGAGCTTCGGCGAGGGGTTCTCGATCGGGTCCATGGCGTGAGCACTCGTTCAAGGAGGACCAGTAGCAGATCCATGACGAGGGCGAGCAGCAGCGTCATAACAATGCCCACCACAATTTCTGTGACGAAGGACCGGTTCAACCCATCCGTGAACAGCGTGCCCAGGCTCGAGATGCCGATGAGCGCTCCCACACTGACGAGAGAAATATTACTGACAGAGATGACGCGTAATCCGGCAATCAACACCGGGATGGACAACGGTAGATCCACCGTGAGGAAGCGTCGTAAGGGTTTGTAGCCCATGGCCGTTGCAGCCTGGCGGACGTTTTCGTCCACTGATCCGAGCGCATCTGCGGTTGAACGGACCAGCAGTGCAACGGCATAAATAGTCAGCGCAACAATAACGTTGACCATATCCAAAACCCTCGTACCCAGCAGTATGGGCAGCAAGACAAAGAGCGCCAGCGACGGGATGGTGTAGAGCAACGAAGACGCTCCGAGGATCAGGGTGCCCGCTATCCGGTTGGCCCGGGCAAGCTGAGCCAGTGGAACCGCAACGATCACGCTGAGCGCCAGTGGTAGGACCGACTGGAACAGGTGCAGTCCTGTCAGTTCCATGACGTAGGCGATGTTGGTGAGGAACCAGTCCATGTCAGACCGCCGTGTGGTGAATAGCCCGGGCCCGCTCGAGGCGCGCAGCATCGATCAATTCCAGAATTTCGGCTGGCTGCACGACGCCGACAACCCGGCCATCGTCGTCGACCGCCACTCCCCTGCCCGACGGCGACGACAACCCAGCGTCCAGGGCTTGTCTCAACGTGTCGCCCCGCCGATACAACGAACCCCCAGGAACGAGCCCGTCTCTGGAGTGAATGGTGTCTCGTTCAGCCTGCGGTACCCAACCCTGCGGTCGGTTCTCGGCGTCGACCGCCAAAGTCCAGCCGTCCCCCACAGAGATCGTACGATCCGCCAGTTGATCGACGCCGATGGTGGGTACATCATGAAGCGGAACACTCTCCCCGCCCTGAAAGCCCAGATGCCGGAAACCTCGATCCCGACCCACAAAACCGGCTACAAAACTGTCCACGGGCGCTCGCAGGATTTCTTCCGGTGACGCGTATTGAGCAAGACGTCCACCGACGTCGAATACTGCTACTTTGTCCCCCAAGGTGACCGCTTCATCGATGTCGTGAGTAACGAAGACAATGGTCTTTGAAAGATCTTGCTGCAAGCGCAGCAGTTCATGTTGTAGCTCTGCCCGCACCACCGGATCCACAGCGCTGAAGGGTTCGTCCATGAGGAGGATAGGAGGATCGGCAGCCAGTGCGCGCGCGACGCCTACGCGTTGTTGCTGCCCGCCTGATAATTGCCCCGGGTAGCGTTTACCAAGTTCCGGTGACAATCCCACGATCTCCAACAGTTCCTGCGCTCGTTGTCGGGCGCTGTTGCGCGCGACTCCGTTGAGTCGGGGCACCGTGGCAATATTGTCCACAACACTCCGGTGAGGCAGGAGCCCCGAGGACTGCATGACATATCCCATCGACCGTCTCAGCTGAGAAGGTTCTTGGGTAGAAATGTCCTGGCCGTCCACGAGGATAGTTCCCGAGCTGGGATCCACCATTCGATTGATCATCCGAAGCGACGTCGTTTTGCCACAACCAGACGGGCCTACAAAAACGGTGATCTCTCCCCTGCCAACATCCATGCTCAAATTGTCGACGGCAGGAATTCCTGAGCCGTAAGACTTGGTGACGCTGCGAAATTCAATCATGGCTCCGGGCCCTGACATGGCGTTGACCTTCCGTCGACGGCGTTGGGACTTCCTGCAAGGGAGTCTATCCGGGGTTTTGCCCTACGCGCGTTTGAAACGTCAGGGAACTCGGCGAAGCGCCAACCCTGCCATCAGGACGCAGGCGAGGGCAATGAAGCCGGAGAAGAATGCCACCGACGTCGGCAACCCCCAAAGTCCCGCCGCTAGACCGAGTCCCAGAACCGGCAGAGCGCTACCCAGGTACGTAATGACGTAAAGCATGCTGATGATCTGGGCATGTCGGGAGCTCTCAACTTTGAGCGCCACGTCGTTGAACGCAACCCTGAACGCGAAACCCTGACCGGACCCCGCCGCGATGCACGCACCGATGAGCAGTGGCAGACTTCCAAGCATCCCGGCTACCGGTATGAGCGCCACGCCCACGGCCATGACGCAGAGACCAACAGGGGCCACGAAGCGGCCGCGCATGGCGATGAGCTGACTGACTGCTGAAGCCATGAGCACGATGGCAGCGAGAATCCCGACAGAAACGGGTGAGCTGGCGTGGGCAATCTCAGCGAAGTACGTCGGCGCAAGACTCAGGGTGAAGCCGAATACGGAAAAGCTCAGAAAACCGATGATCGACGCCATCCAAAAGGTGGATCCTGCCTCTTTGGAGACGGACGGCATGCGAGGCCTCAGCGCCTTTATAGGACCCTCAACTGCGGGGCTGACGGCAGGACGAGCTTTGAGCGCGAGCAACGGAATCAACATGAGGACCAGGACCAACACGTGCAGTTGAAAGGGTACGCGCGTCGGATTCGGAAGGACACTCAACAGGCCGCCGATCACCGGCCCAGCAGCGACGCCGCCCGCCGAAGCGAGCAGCGTGAAGCGGGATGCCCACTCCGGCCGCTGCGGGAGCATCTCTCGTAAGGCAGCAGAGCTGGCCCCCGTTGCCAATGCTACTGACGCGCCCTGGAGCGCACGACCTAACGACAGCGTCAGGAGACCATCTGCCATCGAAAAGACCAATCCGCCGATGATGCCGACGAGTACGGCCACGACCAGGGCCGCTCGACGCCCCACGTGATCGGACCAGTGACCCATCAGCAGCAACCCGGCAATGAGAGCAAGGACATACGTTGAGAACGCAACCGTGACGTCGAACGCGCTCAGCCCAAGCTTTGCCTGAAGAAGTGGATAAATCGGCGTCGCCAGATTCGCCCCAATGAGCAGCACAGAAAAGACCAGCCCTGCAAGGACCAGCCGGACCGTTACAGATGCATCCCAGCCCCACCGGTTGGTGATCACGGGACGCATGCGCAGTTCACTGATGACCGTCACTGCAGCTCACTTTCCAGACGTCGCGGGTATTCTTTTCTATGGTGACTGGTTTCTATCAATGGATCGTTTCTGTGTGAGTAGATTGAGCACAGTGATCAATCTGAGTACTCACAACTAATCTGGAGTGATCGTCATGAGCAAACTAGACTCCCTCGACCTCAAACTGTTGCTGGAACTCGTGCGTGACCCGCGATCACAGATCGGGGAGCTCAGTGAACTCCTCGGTGTGGCCAGAAACACTGCCCAAGCACGTATCCGGAGGCTACTGAGAGCAGGAGCGCTCCGCAACGGCGGACGAGAGCTGGACCTAGCAACCCTCGAATACGACGTAACCGCCTTCGTGACCCTCGAAGTTGTCCATCGGGAACTCGACGGCGTCATCTCCTCACTGCGGACGCTCGCTCAGGTTCTGGAGGTCCATGAAATTTCTGGCCGCGGCGATGTCTGGTGCCGGGTGGTCGCCTCCGACACACCCAACCTGCAGACGGTGCTGCGAGCCATCCTCCGAATCAAGGGCGTTATCCGCTCAGAGACGGTTCTGGTCCTCCACGAGCACATCCCCTACAGGACCGAACCCCTGCTCCGAAAACTCGCCGGCGGTCTATGACGAACCGGAACTGGTTTGCTCCAACGGGCATGGCCGGATAAGACTAAGGACATGGCCGATTCCGGATACCGCACCGACCGGCTCGAAGCACTGCTAGCTGGCGACGGCCATCAGCACGAGCCGGCCACCCCACTGGACTACCTCCACCGAGGCTACGAACTCGCGTTCGCTGACCGCCCAACTGAGGCAATCGCATCGGCACATGAGGCCCTGCGCGTTGAGGAACCGTCCAACGACCTGCGCCTGCGTGTACTCGCGTTTCTTATCTCTCTCCACACCGGTGAGGGCGAGACCGAGAAAGCCAAGGAATACCTCGATCAGCGACTGCAGCTTCTGGCAGTCATGGACCGGAACGTCCAATACGAGGTCGAAAGCCGGCTCGGACTCATGCTTTTCCGCGAAGCAACTGTGGAAGAGCTACCCACCCTGGCAAAAGAACTTGATGCCCAGACAACCGCTGATGCTCCCCCAGCGATTCTTGGCGACCTATCCTTCGCCGTCGGCGCCGCGCATGCCTCCGGGGCATCACACCTCGAAGCAACCATCCTCATGCGTTCCGCCGCGAACTACTACCAACGAGACGGCAACGACGACGGCGAAGCCGCTGCCCTCATGTACCTTTCAGGCAGCCTGATGGCTCTGGGTGACGAGGACCGTGCCGTCGAGGTCATCGACCGAGCGCTGGAATTGCCTGCGACTCCGACCATCCACGCCTCAATGCTCATGCTCCGCGCTCGCACGGGCTTTGGAACGCCATCGCGCGCCCCGGGTGCCGTCGACGACGCTATCTCGGCGCTGGAGATCTATCAGGGAGCTGGCATCCGCCAAGGGGCGATCGCAGCAGCAGCAACCGCAGGACAAGAGCTCCTTGAACTCAATGAGGCGTCCGACGCGGCGCTCGCCCTGCGCATCGCTGCGGACGAGGCAGAACGTGATGAACACCCCACCCTGCCAATCCTGAGGCTCAACCTCGGCAACGCGCTGCTCCAATCAGAGGAATTTGCTGGCGCAATCTCCAACCTCACGGACGCCCAGCGGCTGATGAGCGTTCGCGGAGGCGCACCGGAGCAACTGGCCAACGCCCTTTCCGGTTTGGGTCACGCCCAACGCCACACCGGGCTCGAAGACGACGCGCTGGCCACGTGGGAGGAATCTGCCCGGCTCTTCGAAGCTGCTGGGCAGTTCGCCGAACAAGCCCAGATCCTGCTGTCCATGGGGACTCTCTTGGCAAAAGGTGGCCTCTTGGACTCCGCCCTCACGTCCTTCGAGGCCGCGGTTGTCGCGGCACGGCGCGAAGAGGTAAATCCGCTAGCCCTCCCCCAGGCCCTTCACACCTATGGTTACGCACGGTGTGAATCCGGTGATGAGCTGGGGCTCGTGGAGCTCGATGAGGCCATCGAGTTGTCCAGAAAGCTCAACACGCCATGGCTCGTGGCCGATTTCACAGACTCGAGAGCTCGTGCGCTCTTCACTTTGAAGCGGCACGTCGAATCAATCGCTTGCGCTCTGGAGGCGGCGGATATGTTCTCCGAAGCCGGAGACTATTCAGCTGCTGGGAACGCCGAGCTACTAGCCGGCCAAGTCCTCCTATCCCAGCATCAAGCGACAGAGGCCGAGGCGATCCTGCGAAATGCGATTGGCCATATGAAAGAAGACTCAGGTCTACGCGTGGCCGCCTGGATAGCGATATCGGAAGCACTCGCTCAATTGGATCGACCGAACGAGGCTGAAGCAGCTAGGGCCGAGGCGGCAAGAATCGCCGACAACCCAGAGAACAAGTAAGCCTGCGCAGCACACCGGACCACAGAAAGAAGCATCATGACCCTGCCCACCCAGGACACCCTCGTCACCTACGCATCTGGGGCAACACGAGGCGAAGGAGTTGTCCTCCACGTTGAGTCCAGACAGGATGGAACCGCCGTCGTCGTCCTTGATTCCACTCCAGCTCATCCGGTTGATGCTGGCTGGCCCGATCAGGGTCCTGACCTCGGCCAGCTGGTAGTCGATGGCCGCGAACTGACTCTCGTGAACTGTGTCGTGGCCGCCACCGATGGGAAACAGCTCTTCGTCGGTCACGACATACCCGTGGCCAAAGGCACTGACGGTTGGAGCTTTGTGGTGGCCCATATTGTGGATGGCGCTCCGCCAGCCGAGGGAACCACCGTGACGGTGTCAATCGACGAAGCTCGCCGGCGGGCACTATCCGCTGGCCACACCGCCTGTCATGCTGCCTCGCTAGCCCTTAACGAGGCAATGACCGCACTTTGGAAGAAGGAACCCCGCCTCGACGCTCGGGGAGTACCGGATTTTGACGCCCTCGCCATCAGTAGTTCAACCATCACCGAGTACGGATCGCTGGATATCTACAGGATGGGAAAGTCACTTCGACGCAAGGGGTTCTTGACGCAGGAACTGGACGTCGAAGCGGTACAGTCCGCTGCCAACAAAACCCTGGCATCCTGGCTGGATTCGGGAGCAAGAGTGTCCATCGAAAGCGACGGGGACTTGTTGACCGACCGCCGTTATTGGGTCTGCACATTGCCGACAGGAACGACCCGAATTCCCTGCGGCGGAACCCACGCTGGATCGCTGTCTGAATGCGGCGCTATCAGCGTTGCGCTCGCGCTGGAGGACGACGGCGGAACACCCGTGCTCCGGATGGTTACAACCGCGGCAGCGTGATCAGGCCCGGCGGCGCTGCAGAACGTCGTCAAGGTTGATACGGCCTGTTGTCGGCTGGGGATCGTCTGCGACGCTCTGAGCTGACGCCCGATGCTCCGAAGCAGCCTGCTTCATAGTTGCCTTGCCCTCGGCCTTTGGCGTTTCCGGGAGTTCCAGCGGTTCCGGCGCGGGGCGTGCGGCCTTTGGCGCCTGCACGTAAACCGGAGTGGGAACCGCAACCGGGTCCCACGTGGCTCCAGCCGCCGGCACAATATCTCCGGCAGCTGCGGCCACTTCAAGGGCGACGACGCGCAGTTCAGCTGCCGATAGTGGCTGTGCATCCGTCGGTTTCCGGTCAGCCTCTGCTACCTCAGCATCGAAAAGCTGTGTGGGCTCGTCCGGCCGGGTAGCCACGGGAGCTTCCCGCGGCAACGGTGGCGCATACATGGCATCTCGGAAAGCGGCGTTCATCCGGGTACGACGATCGCGAACGGCCAACGTCCGCAGAATCGCAACCGAACCCATGGCGACAGCGAGCGCAAAAAGAGGCGTAAAGCCTGAGACAGCACCGACAACACTGGCGATCGCCAGACCAACGGCAGCACACACCGCAGCGGCACCAACAAGCGCCAGAGCTGTGCGTCCGTATCGGATTTTCAGTGCTGGCTGCATCGGCTGCGCTGTTCCCTTCTGCACCGGTGGGGTGGTTCGTTGTGGACGAGTGATTGGTCCACATTCAAACCGTAGGACGCTTTGAGTTCGCGCATGGGTATTGGGTGCGGTGTGTCGGGTGTGAAGCCTGATTATTTCTTTGGGGAGCGTTGTTCCAGCCACGGCTTCAGCAGCCCGTTGGGTGCCTCATTTCGCGTCAACGCGTAACTACGGTGATCCGCCCACTGCCCGTTGATGTGGAGCAGATTGGGCCGAAGCCCTTCGAACCGGAATCCGAGTTTTTCAACGACCCGCAGACTCGCTGCATTGTCCGGTTTGATGTTGATTTCCACCCGGTGCAGACCCAGCATGTTAAAGCAGTGATCGGTAGCCATGGCAACTGCCGTAGGAGCCACTCCGCGACCAGCAACATCCTTATCCACCCAGTACCCCAGCGTGGCGTTCATGGCGGAGCCCCAAACGATAGTTGAAACCGTCAGCTGACCGATGATCACTGGCTGCTTGAGGAGAGGACGCCTCTCCTCAATGACAAACGGCAAACCGGTTAAGGACCGCGCCTGCGCATTCAACGCACGGACCATTTCTCGAAACGTTGGTAGCCGTCCGCCGGGAGACGGATTAGTTGCTTCCCAGGGGGAGAGCCAAGAGACGTTCCTGCTACGCACCGAAGCCCACTCTGTGTGGTCCCGGTAACGGATGGGCCGAAGAATCAGATCACCACATACCAGTCTGGCCGGCCACGCACCATAGCCGGGCGCACCCATGGGCTTAGTCGTCCAGGCCTGCTGTAAATTCTTTGAGCCAGGTTCTGAGCTCGGGGCCGATGTCCTTGCGTTCTGAGGCTATGGTCATGACGGCCTGCAGGTAGCTGAGCTTGTCACCGGTGTCATAGCGTCGGCCCCGGAATACCACGCCGTAGACGCCGGCTCCGTCGCCATCTGCAGCAGCGAGAGTCTGAAGAGCGTCGGTGAGCTGAATTTCTCCACCGCGGCCCGGGCCCGTTTTCTCGAGGATCTCAAAAACACGAGGGTGCAATACATAGCGGCCGATCATGGCCAAATTCGAAGGAGCTTCCTCAACCGACGGCTTTTCCACCATCTGCTTGACCTTAACGTACGACTCTCCGTCAACGGCTTCGATGTCCGCGCAGCCGTATGCACTGATCTGTGACGGATCTACCTCGATCAGACCGACGACAGAACCTCCGGTGCGTTGCTGGACTTCGATCATCTGAGTGAGTAGGTCCTCGTGCTCGTCGATCAAATCATCGCCCAGAAGAACGGCAAAGGCTTCATTATCTACGTGCTGTTTGGCCCGAAGCACAGCGTGTCCCAAGCCCTTGGGGTCCCCCTGACGTAAATAGTGGATGTCCCCGAGTTCTGTAGGCCGACGCACAGCCGCAAGTTTCTCTGTGTCTCCCTTTTTCTCCAGGGTTTGTTCAATGAAGGGAACGCGGTCAAAGTGATCTTCAAGAGAACGCTTGTTTCGACCGGTGATCATGAGCATGTTGTGCAGGCCCGATTTGACTGCCTCTTCCACAACGTACTGGATGGCGGGTTTGTCCACCACAGGCAGCATTTCTTTGGGCATGGCCTTGGTGGCCGGGAGGAACCTGGTGCCTAGACCGGCAACGGGGATCACGGCTTTGGTTACGCGCTTTTCGTTGGTCATGGCAACACCCTACAGAACGGTCACTTGGATGTGTAAGCGTACGTGGTGATTTCGTTACCCAGACAGGGCTGCCCAGTACTTGGCACAATGTCACCATGGACAAAACCGAAGCACCATCAGATCGCGACGCCGGACCTTCCAAGGAGGAGACCCGCGAACAGTTCCGCTCCCTCCGTTCCGAGTTGAGCAGGGCCGAGCAACTAGCGGCTGCACGTGGTCTGGCACATCAGGTGGAGGCACTTCTCGAGGAGCTGTTCGGCGGCACTCCTGGCACCGTCGCAGCCTACCTTTCCGTCGGCGCCGAGCCCGGCACTGCACAGCTGATGAAACTGCTTGCAGCCAGAGGGCACGACGTCGTCGTTCCTGTCTGTGAGCCCGGGTACAACCTGAGCTGGACCCGCTGGGCCGACGGTGTTGAGCTGGCTCCAAGCCCACGTTCGTGGGTCAGGGAACCTGTGGGTCCTCGCCTGGAGTTCAACGATCTGCCTCCTGTGGGACTGGTACTGGTTCCAGCTCTGGTCCTGGATCGAAAAGGTAACCGGATGGGCCAGGGCGGTGGCTACTATGATCGCTTTCTGGCGGGCCTGTATCTGGGCCCGAACAGGCCTGCAACCGTGGGGGTAGTTCATAGCCACGAAGTGGTGGAACAAGGAACGTTTGAGTGCGACCCTCACGACATGCCCATCGACGGAGCTCTCACCCCGACCGAGTTTTCATGGTTCTCTCGCTGACGTAGTAGAATCCCGTGGTGCCCACATACGCCTATGCCTGCAAAGAATGCACGCATGCCTTTGACATTTTCCAGTCCTTTTCCGAGGATTCCCTCTCCGTGTGCCCCGAATGCGGTGGTGTTATACGCAAGAAGTTCAACAGCGTTGGCGTGGTCTTCAAAGGTTCGGGCTTCTACCGCAATGACTCCCGCGAAGCCTCAAACACTTCCTCCCCCGCCTCTGGCACTTCGGAGTCGTCGTCTTCTTCAGAGTCCTCGTCCTCGTCGACGAGCATAGACAAGGCCAAGAAGACTCCGCCAGCAGCATCGTCTTCCGGTGAATCGTCGAGCAGCTCGTCTTCTTCTTCCGCGAAGTCTGCAGCCTCCAACTGATCGCACAGCGTCAGCAGTTCTCCTCCACAACTCTGCTGTACCGCGCCATTGCCCACATAGGGGCGTCAAGCGCCACGACGTTCGGCCAAAGGCTTCTAGCGTCTAGGGTATGGCCCTTCCCAAGCGCACCCCGTCCCGCTATTCATTAGCCAACCGGCTTCGACGCTTCCTTTTTCGTCGTCGTCGCCTGCTCGCGATGCTGCTGATGTGCGCTGCAGCAGGGCTGACCGTTCAACAGCTAGTGCCCGCCGATGGAGAGACAACACGTGCAGTGATCACAGCTGCAGATCTGCCAGCCGGGCTTGTGCTCAATGCCTCCCATCTCACCGTTGATGAAGTGCCTGTTGGCTCCACCGCTGCTAGCCTCTTCGCCGATCCTGAAGAACTGATCGGTGAACAACTGGCCACCCCATTGGCCAAGGGAAGCATGGTGGAATCCACTTCGCTGGTGGGGCCGGGATTGCTGACAGGAACCGCCCCTGGCACAGTAGCTGTGCCCATTCGGCCCTCCGATCCATCTGTGCTGGAATTGCTGGCTCCGGGGCACCTCGTGGACGTTGTGCACAGCACTGGCAACGGATATGAGGTGGACTCGACGAACACTGTTATCGCCCGCCACGTGGCTGTGCTGTGGGTTGCTGGCGATCAAAGTTCCGCTGGTGCGTGGCCGCAGGCAGGAGGGAGCGCAGGTGGGCTCGTGGTTGTCGCTGCGACGCCGGAACAATCTACCGCCCTCGCGGGGGCGTCAAGCACGGGAAAGGTGCATCTGGTGCTCACTTCAGCCACCGATTGAGCCCGGGCACAATCGGGCGAACGAGGGCTAGTCGGTGTGTTCAGACGTCCAATTTAGCCCCAGTGTGGAGGACGCTGTTCGCGCAGCCACGAATCGCGGTCCTCCTCCTTGTCTCCCCACGCTTGCGGGCTGTCTGTAGCTCCAAGAGTCGGCAGAACACTCTCTGCTGAGTCAGCAGCGGATTGTTTCTCGTTCGGCTCCACAGTGACCTCCGGGCTTTCTGTCACGACGTCCTCTTCTGGGCTCTGCGCATGCGAATCCTGCGCGCGATCGGCCTCACCCTCCACCGAAACCGGCTCTTCGATTGGCCGCTGCTCGATTTCATCTCGTGACTCGGCAGAGGCAGCATCGGTGGGACGTGGGTCAAG
Organism: Actinomycetales bacterium; assembly: GCA_038199985.1. Lineage (GTDB taxonomy): Bacteria > Actinomycetota > Actinomycetes > Actinomycetales > Micrococcaceae > Arthrobacter_J. The sequence goes on from JBBPYK010000093.1 coordinate 99,708, forward strand.
TCCCAGGTAGGTGCCCACCAGATCAGCACAAGCCTCCGGGTCGGTGAAGACTTCGATGGTCCATAAGGGCATGGCTCTCCACCCCAAGCGCTCGAGCAGCTGAGGGCGGAGACGTGATCGTTCACGCACAGACATCTGCCGGTACCGTTCGGTGCCGTCAGACTCGATGGCAATAGGAGGGCGGTCGCTATGGGGCTCGGCTGTGAGCGCACCCGATGTCGCAGCGATATCAAGTTCCCCCTCGAAGGTGTCCCAGATACGTGCTCCGCGGGCGGCCAGCCTGTCCACCAGGTCTGCCACTAAAGGATCATCGTCCAGCACGCTGGCCGGCGCTTCCGCTGCGTCCTCCGCGCCGTTGCCCGACGAAGACTCCTGCCTGTCCTCGACGGCGCCGCCGAGCCGCGACGCCAGTAGCTCGTAGAAATCGTGAGCGCCAAATTCGAGCCTTGATGGATCCAAGTCCTCCGGACGGAAGCAGCTCAGTATGTGCAAGCCGTGCCGAGCCCGCGTCATAGCTGTCAAGAAGCGGCCACGACCATCCGGCTGAGACAGCGGTCCAAAGTTATGCAGTGCGCGGCCATGCGGTGTACGGCCGTACCCGAGGGAGAAAATGATGTTGTCACGAACAAGTCCCGCTGCCCGCTCAACAGGCACTACCCTGAAGGAATCTTTGCTCGGTTGGAAGAAGTCGGCTGCCCAGGGATAGTCCGCAAGATGGAGTCTGATGGCCTCTGCAACCCGTGCAGCATGTCGTGTGCTGGCCGTTATGACCGCTAGCGACTGGCCCGGGCGGCGCCTCACGTGTTCGAAAACAAGATCCACGACGCGGTTCACTTCCGCAGCCACACTTTCGACGCCACCGTGTTCAGAGCTGGGCATACCAGTTCCACCCGGGAGATACTCCGCAACGACGGCGGACGTCCCCTGGTCCAGCGAACGGGCTTCGGGTAGTCGCGAGAGTCTTCCGTCGTAGAACGCGGAGCTAAGCGATTCCACGAGTTTTTTGTCTACCCCGCGGTAGATCTCTGAGAGACCCTCGATGGGCAGGACTCGGGTCAGCGCCGTAAAGACACTGACGAGCTCGCTACCTTGCGTCTTCGCGTCGACGGCATCAGTACCCACGTTGAACGGCTGCGGCGCTCCCAGCTGACCATCACCGAAAGCGATGACCTGCGTTGCGCGACCTATCGCGGGAACCGCCGACTGCAACGACATTGATTCGGCATCGAGTAAAAGAACCGCATCAAAACGTTTATCGGCGGGGAGGATAGTTGAGAGCATCAGTGGGCTGGCTGCCCAGACGGGCATCAGCGCGGATACTAACTCTTCAGGCAGCGAGCTCATAGAGCCGAGACTCACCGTCCCTGCTTTCAATAGCTCTCGAAGGCTGGCCGCCTCAGACTGCTGTTGATCAATAGCCGTTCGCCACCGCTCTGCCAGTCCCCACCGCAGGCGGGAACTACCGGATGCAATGTGCGCGTTATCCGCCAAACGATATTCCGCCTCAAGCCGGCGGAGGCTCTCGCCATCGGACATGGCCAAGTAGTCATCGCCACTGATCATCGCTTCCAGCGCGGACTGCCACCAGGCCAGTTCGAGTTCGCTGCCTACCTGCCGGTGGCCGACTTCGCGCTCGGCCAGATCATCGAGCAGCTCGCCGAGCCCATGCTCCCGCATTTCATCCAGCAACAGCGTGCGCTCCGGCAACGTGGCCAGGGTGTCTTTGTCCTCTGACAGTTGGTCTAGATGCAGCGCAAGGTCCTGCACGGACATCGAATCCAGAGGACCAACACTGTCCCGAGGCTTGGCCAACGTATCCGCAAGCTCTTCCAGCTTGCGCTGGACAGTCTGGTAGAAATTGTTGAGTTCAGCCAGGCCAGTTGGCACCGATGGATGACGCTGCGTGGTGGCATAGCGCGTCCAGGTGGTGCGCTGTTGTTGCACCAGCAGCAGCGAATTGTGGAGGTCGGTTATGTGAACCCCTGGCCGAACGTACTCCTTGGCCACCCTGCGCAGCCTGGATCGTGTCATGGAGCTCATCTCGATGCCGCGTTCCTTGCGCCACCCAGAACTCGCCGTCGCAGAAATCAGGTCCGTGACCGGCCGATCAAAAATATCAGGGGTGAACTTATCAAGACTTCCCCGCACAGCGACCAGAAGATCCAGCTGTTCTCCCCATTCGGCGAACGTGTCGCCAAGTTCGATCTGGGAATGTTCAGCTACCTTGCGGAGCTCCCTCTGGAGACGCGGAATATCCTCGGCCAGGCCCAGCGCCAAAGCATGAGCCGTCTGGGTATCAGCCCTGTTGAGTAGTTTTGCGCCATACCACGGGCTTTGCGTAGCTGCCTTCGAAAAACTTCCCAATTCAGCAGCCCGACGCAAGCGACCTGTTACCTCGCTGCGATCCGTGATGCTGTCCAACACACTTCGCTTGAGGCGCACTGCTGTGGACGGCGCCGGATTCAGCGAGGTCAGCTCCGCCAGCGACTGCATGGCCTGATATGGAGAACACCCCCAGCGGCTCCGCACATTATGAAGCGACTTCACATGATCCTGTAACTTATGGCGGTTCTCCACCAAATTGCTGTGCAGGCTATCCAGGTGCGGTTCTGTTGCCTTCTCATTCCGGACTATTGCCCGGATCAGCTGGTTCCTGAGCTGCTGATCGCTAATATTCGCATGCAATTGCAGGACCAAGGATCCTAGGTTCAATTCGTCCAGTTCCTGCACGAATTGGTTCACTGTGCCGCGCCGCTCCGCTGCGACCAACACACTCTTGCCCTGATTCGCCAGAGCAGCAATCGCGTTAATGGCCGTTTGTGTCTGCCCGCTTCCAGGCGGAGCCGACACCACTAAGGACTCTCCGGCAGAAATACGGTTCAGCACCTGCTGCTGAGCGGCATCGGCGTCCTTGACGAGCATTTCCTCCGAAGGGTGGAGATGATCCAGAACCGTGCTGTTCACGGGGGCAGGGTTGACTGGTGCGCCTTCGCCCACGTCGCCGTCGACGGCCGACTTCATCAGGGCTTCGAGCACAGGATGCTCGGGCGTGACAGCCGGATCATGGCCTACATCCCCGAGGTCTGCGAACGTGGAGATCAGCAAGTGGTGCTCAATGGTCATCCCGCGCACGTTGGCGGTCAGCGCACGCAACCGCTCAAGAACCGGGTGTGGATCAAAGCGCGCAGTCCCGTACGCCAGCGAAGACAATACCGCGGCATCAACCGGCAACTGCTCCTGATCATGCAGGTGCCTCCCCAGCGCTGGGTTGAGCCGAGCCTGCTCGGTGAGCTGCAACTCATAATCGTCCCGTGATGAGTGAACGGTCAGCGCCACAGCAGTGAGCAGCACCGGAGCAGTCAACGTTTCGGAACGGCCGTCGTCGCCCTGCGCTCTCCAGCTAGCGGTCCCCGCTGCAAGGTAGCCAACGTCAATCCCGCGTTCGCTTCCGAGCTCATAGATGCGGGCGCGGAGGGCCTTGGCCGCTTTCATAGCCTGGGCGTACTGGGCTGGATCACGCAGAAGCGTGGACAGCCTAGTGCGCCGACCTGCCAGAAGCTGCGCTAGCCCCGAAGGGTGTGCGTGGGTGAGATCAATACTGTTGCCAGCGGACGGCGTGAAGTGGAGCAGAGTGTCCGGGCCAGCGTAGCTTCCCAACCTCTGCAGCCACGGCAGAAGGAACGCCGAGGCGCTGTCCCCGGAATGTTCTTCCGTCATGTTAGGCATCTCTCCTGCACTTACGCGTGCTGATCGTGACCAGAGTGGCATATCCTCCAAGCTATCGGACGCAACCCGGTATGGCCCGAAGGCAACACCGGCGGAGTACCAAAAGTTAGCGTTTTAAGCTCTCGGGTAGGGCGGGCGCTACTCCCATTCGATGGTTCCCGGTGGCTTGGACGTGACATCCAGAACCACCCGGTTCACGCCGTCGACCTCATTGGTGATTCGGTTTGAGATGCGCGCCAACAGGTCATAGGGAAGTCGGGACCAGTCCGCCGTCATAGCGTCCTCGCTGGAGACCGGGCGCAACACGATTGGGTGCCCGTAGGTGCGGCCGTCCCCTTGCACACCGACACTGCGGACGTCCGCCAGAAGAACTACCGGCATCTGCCATACTTCCTGGTCCAGACCGGCGGCCGTGAGTTCAGCACGGGCAATGGCATCCGCGCGGCGCAGGAGGTCCAAACGCTCGGCCGTCACGTCCCCTACGATCCGTATACCGAGCCCTGGACCAGGGAAGGGCTGCCTTCCGACGATTTCGGCAGGTAAGCCCAGTTCTGCACCGACAGCGCGCACTTCATCCTTGAATAGATTACGCAGCGGCTCGACGAGTTCAAATCGGAGGTCCTCAGGGAGTCCGCCCACGTTATGGTGACTCTTGATGTTCGCGGCGCCTTCTCCACCGCCAGATTCGACGACGTCTGGATACAAGGTGCCCTGAACCAGAAATTTGATCTGCTCGCCGACAGCGTCAGCGTCACGAATGATCGCGCGTTCAGCTTCCTCAAAGGCCCGGATGAACTCCCTGCCGATGATCTTTCGCTTCGTTTCGGGATCCGACACCCCAGCCAGGGCATTGAGGAAACGCTCCTGCTCATGAGCGACGTAAAGCTTGACCCCTGTTGCAGCGACGAAGTCGCGTTCGACCTGCTCAGCTTCGCCTTCACGCAGGAGCCCATGATCAACGAACACACAGGTCAGCTGCTCCCCCACAGCACGCTGGACCAGGGCAGCAGCGACGGCAGAATCCACGCCACCTGACAAACCGCAGATGACCCTCGAATTTCCGATTTGTTCCCGTACTCGCTCGACCTGCTCTTCCAAAATGTTGCCCGTGGTCCAGTTTCCCTGGAGTCCCGCACCATGGAAGAGGAAGTTTTCCAGTACCCGCTGGCCGTGAGCCGAATGATTGACCTCTGGATGCCATTGCACGCCATAGAGCCGCTTCTCCTCATGCGCGAAGGCGGCGACCGGGGCACCAGCACTGCTCGCAAGCACCTCAAATCCCTCGGGCGCAGCGTGAACGCTATCTCCGTGACTCATCCAAGCGTTCTGGTGCTCGGGGACGCCTTCAAGGATGGACCGGCACCCGTTCGTTGCCGTGACGTCCGTGGATCCGTATTCACGCAGGCCTGTCTGGGCAACATGTCCGCCCAGTGCGTTGGCCATGGCCTGAAAGCCGTAGCAGATGCCCAGTACTGGCACGCCTGCCTCAAAGAGATCCGGCCCCACGCTGGGCGCCCCCTCGGCGTAGACGCTCGACGGTCCTCCCGACAGGATGATGGCAACGGGATTTTTGGCCAAGATCTGATCTGTGGTCCAGGTATGCGGAACAACTTCCGAAAAGACGTTGGCCTCGCGCACGCGACGAGCGATCAGCTGTGCGTACTGGGCGCCATAGTCAACAACAAGAACAGGCCGGTGTTCGGTCAGGGCGGCTTCTGGATTCATCACTTACCCAGTTTATCCGCGGATGACAGCAGCCCAAACCGGCAGTGACTCAGTACCTCTTGGCGGCTTCTGGATGCTCCGCGAGTTCGCGCTCCACCTGGCGATGGGTGCGGGTTTCGACGATGAAGGACATCAGTGGTACCACGCCGCCGAGTGCAAGGATGATGAACTTGCTGAAAGGCCAGCGCATCATCTGCCACAGCCGGAAGTCGGCAAAGAGGTACACGACATACATCCAGCCGTGGACGATGAGCACCATCGTGGAGAGGTTGATTCCGCCGGTGTCCGAACCCTTGGTGAACATGCCAAGCGGCACTGTGTCACCGGATGCGTTGACGCCACCTGCGATGATGTCGGATCCGAAGCCGTACGCTGCAACCATTTCAACGACGACCAGCAGCAGCATCACGCCAGTGGCGTAGGCGAGCACTTTGTAAAACGTCAGTGCCGATCGGATCTGGCTGTGAGTCCCCCCAAAACGTCTTTTTTTGGGAGTAGTGCTGGGCTGTGTTTCGGTCACTTGGTTACCTCGTTCTGTGACTGATCTGCGGGACTCTGGCGTGCTGCCGCTTCATCCTCGGCGTCTTCCTGCTGTCTGCGGTAATCGTCCGCCACCAACCGCCACCAGAGGAAGAACGCGAAGCCTGCAAAGACAAACCATTCTATGGCGTAGAAGATATTCAGCCAGTTCAGCGGAGTCTCCTGGGGCTGTGGGCCCACGACAACGCGTTCAACACCGGCCGGCACAACTGCCGGTTGTCCCTCATGCGAGATATCACTCGCCGTGACGAATCCGGAGTACGCTGGCCGGTCCCACAGGTTGACCAGATGAGCCGCCGACAAGCTGGCTACCTGCCCCTGCGGCATTGGTCCGGCAATCGGCGCTTCTGTGGGAAGCAATCTGCCCACTACAGCGGCTGGTCCTGCTGGGAGTTCCGTTGGAACGGCTGCATCTTCCTCGATCCAGCCACGAACCACCGCGATAACCGGCGTCGCGCCTCCAGTCTCTGGAGCGCCGGTCACTTCAAAAGCGTTGACCACCCAAGAGCCCTCGCGATCATCCTGCAGTCGACCGGGAATCACCAGCTGTGTTCCAACGACGAACGAGCCTTCGATGCTGACGCGCTGATCGGCGTCGGGCTTATACAACGGGTCCCCGGGCTTGAATGTGTCGGTCAGCGGTCTGACGGTCTCTGTTTGGGTGGTTGGTGGAGGTGCTTCACCCTCGGATTGTGAAAACTGCCATTGGCTGAGCCATACGAAGACCGAGGCCAATACCAGGGCAAAGATCAGCGACAGGATCCAGCGTGGTTTCAGAGCGGTCTTGAGCACGCATCTATGATACTTCGACCACGTGTAGAAAACCCAATGCGCCAAGTGATTGGGATTCGCCTACCGCAGGTCGGGAAATGTGACTAAGATAGTTCCTCGTGCGCTCCTACCCCTACCCCGATCCCGGCAAACCCGTTCTGACGTCCCCCGCCCGATACCTGCTGTGGCTGGCCTCACACCAGAAGTCAACATTGCTCATCGGAACCGGGTTCGGAATCGTCTGGATGCTCACTCAGGCCTTCGTACCGTTCGTTATAGGCCGCGCTATCGACGACGGCATTGTAGGCAGCGATATAGCACAGCTCAGTCAGTGGGTGCTGATACTCATCGGCCTGGTTGTTGTCCAGGTGTTCGCTGGCATGATGCGCCACCGGGCCGCGATCAGCAATTGGATGCAAGCAGTCTTCAAATCTATCCGCCTGATCGGCCACCGCATCACCCGAACCGGGGACGCGCTTCCTCGCAAGCTCTCCACCGGAGAAGTTGTGTCCAGCGCGGCCTCCGACGCCACGCGAATTGGTGACACCTTCTACATGGTGGACGCCGCAGCAGGGGCCGTCGTCGGGTGGCTGGCCGTGAGCATCCTGATCACCCAGACCTCACCCCTTCTGGGGCTCATCGTGTTCGTGGGAGTTCCGCTGAGCTGTGCGTTTCTGGCGCTGGTGGTCCGCCCACTACAAGAGAAACAACGCGAACAGCGCGAAGCATCGGGCCTGATGACCGCTGTTGGCGCGGACACCGTGGCCGGTCTACGCGTACTGCGCGGCATCGGCGGGGAAGATATTTTTGTAGGTCGCTACCGCGAGCGATCGGCTACCACGCGCGACGCCGGCATCAAGGTGGCTGGGTCTCTTGCCACTCTCGAGGCCTCGCAGGTCCTTCTGGCCGGCATTTTTGGCGTGGTCTTCACCTGGGTGGGGGCGACGCAGGCCCTCAACGGTGACATCCAGCCCGGGGAGCTGGTGGCCCTCTACGGTTACTCCGTGTTCCTGACGACACCCATTCGGGTGGCATCGCAGGCGGCCTCCAGTTATATCCGTGCTCATGTTGGCGCCCGAAAGATCGTCAATGTGCTCTCCATCGATTCCAACGTTTCAGACGACGGTCCCCGTGTTGCGGCGCCGGCAGAAGCGAGCCCTTTGACGGACGCCCGCTCCGGCGTCGTCGTCGAACCTGGCAGAATCACCGCCGTGGTCTCCGGCGATCCTGCATATTCAGCTGAGCTGGCAACCCGACTGGGACGTTTCGATGACCTGGTTCTTTCCGAGGCCGAGGTCCGGTGGGGCAAGGAGTTGCTTCACCATGTGTCCTTGGAAGCGATCCGCCAAAGAATTGTGGTCAGCGAAGCCAGCCCTCAACTCTTCACGGGAACACTACGTTCGCAATTGGATCCATACGGCAAGCACGACGACGCCGCCATTCTGGCCGCGCTTGATGCCGCCAGCGGGATCGACATCATTGATGGGCTTGAGCACGGACTGGATGAGGAAGTCACCGAACGTGGTCGAAGCTTCTCCGGCGGGCAGCGACAGCGACTCGTCCTGGCCCGCGCTCTCCTGACCGATGCTGAAGCACTGGTATTGATAGAGCCGACGTCGGCTGTTGATGCGCACACTGAGTCACGGATCGCGGCACGCCTCCAGACTGCCCGTGGCGGTGGTCATCGGCTGACCGTCGTTGTCACAGCAAGTCCATTGATGCTGGGCGCAGTTGACCATGTGGTCTTCCTGCAGGACGGCCGAGTGGCCGCTGAAGGCCGACATGAGGACTTGATCAAAGTTTCCGATTACCGAAATGTGGTGATTCGCAGTGAGTGAAAGCCAAGCCCTGTCCGAAGAGCAGGCTAGTCAGCCGGTGGTCGAATCGGGGAAACTACCCGTAGCTTCCGGTCCGGAAGTTCGCCGCGAGACCGGAAGACTTATCCGGAAGCACCGCTCAGGCCTGGCCCTGGTGCTGGTGCTGTATGTGCTCTCTGCTGTCGCAGGATTGGTTGGCCCCATCCTGATTGGACGATTGATTGATGCCGTGATCGCCGGCACCACCGCGCAAACCGTAACCCTCATTTCGAGCGCCATGCTAATAGCCGTCATCCTGCAATCAGGGCTTCGCCGCTACGCCGTCTCGTCGGGCATGATCTTCGGCGAGCGGGTGTTCACGGAGCTGCGAGATGACTTCATGGCAGATGTGACGTCGCTGCCGCTGTCCACCGTGGAAAAGGCAGGTACCGGCGACCTCGTCTCGCGGACCACAAACGACATTGATTCCGTATCGCACTCCGTACGGTTTGGCATCCCCCAGGTGCTGGTTTCCGTGGTCACTATTGTGCTCACCGTGGGAGCGGCCGTGCTGGTTTCGCCGGTGCTGTCGATTGCCCTGCTCGTTGGCCTGCCCATCCTCATCCCCGTCACCCGGTGGTACCTCAAACGAAGCACTGTGGGTTACCAGCGCGAACGTGAGTCCTACGCTGTGATCAATGGTGCTGTCACGGAGACCATCGAGGGCGCCCGCACGGTGGACGCCCTCAGCATGGGCTCGCTGCGCCGGGATCGGATGGATTCCGCGATCGGTGGCAGTTTCAAGGCCGAGCGCTTCACCCTGTTTTTGCGGTCCATCCTGTTCCCTGCCGCTGATTTTGCCTTCTGGCTCCCCGTCGCGGGGATTCTGCTGTGGGGCAGCTGGTTGGCCTCCAACGACGCCGTCTCACCGGGCATGGTCTCAACTGTTGCTCTGTTAGCAGTGCGCCTGATCGATCCCGTTGACACGCTGATCATGTGGACTGACGAGATTCAGGTGGGTGCAGCGTCGCTGGCCCGCATCATCGGGATCAAAGATGTACCCCCGGACCGCACTGCCACTGCAGAGCAGCCCGTGAATGAGGACATTCTGCTTCGCGATGTGCGTTACGCGTACCAACCGGGGCACGATGTGCTCCACGGTGTGAATCTGACCCTGCGTCGGGGTGAACGTCTGGCCATGGTTGGACCTTCCGGAGCCGGAAAATCCACGTTGGGTCGGCTAATCGCCGGTATCCATCCGCCGTCGTCGGGCTCTGTCACCGTAGGTGGGGTGCCGCTCGTGGACCGGCCGCTGGACGAGCTGAGGCGCGAAGTCGCACTGGTAACTCAGGAACATCACGTTTTCGTGGGCTCGCTGGCCGACAACGTGCGGTTGGGGAAGGCGGACGCTTCGCCGCAGGAGCTTGAGGACGCCTTGAACGACGTCGGCGCACTCGCTTGGGTGAAGGCGCTTCCCAACGGCGTAGACACAGAAGTTGGATCGGGCGCCTACGAGCTGACCCCCGCACATGCCCAGGAACTTGCGCTGGCACGGTTGGTCCTCGCTGACCCACACACCCTGGTGCTGGATGAGGCCACCTCCCTCATTGACCCGCAGGCAGCGCGCGACCTCGAGCGTTCGCTGAACGCGGTCCTCACAGGTCGTACCGTCGTAGCCATTGCGCACCGTCTACACACCGCGCACGACGCCGACCGCATTGCGGTAGTTGAAGACGGACGAATCACCGAACTTGGCTCGCACGACGAACTGCTGGCACAAGACGGCTCCTACGCGTCCCTGTGGCACTCCTGGCGGACGGAGTAGTCATGATCAGCAGTCTGCAAAGTCCACCGTTGAATTGATGAGTTCGGCGATGATTTCCTCATCGTGCGCACGACGCAAGGATTCACGGAAGTTTTCCCGAGAGAGGGAACGCGCCAACCTTGTGAGGATGTCCAGATGCGCCGAGTACGACGACGCCGGCGTCGCCATCAGCAGAATGAGCGTCGCCGGCCCATCCACGGCCCCGAAGTCCAGGCTATGGCCAAACCTCGTCACTCCCACGGCGATAGATGTGTGGATGACGTACTCGCTACGCGCATGCGGTATGCCGATACCGCCAGGCAGTCCCGTAGCCATCTGATGTTCAGGCGCGTCGAGCTGAGCAAGGAAAGCCTCTAGGTCAGAGAGCCTGCTTTCCGCGAACATCCGTGTAGCCAGTTGTCTCGCGGCGTCCGTCCTGTCAACCGCTTCCAGCCGGAGGATGACAAGCCCAGACGTGGTCAGCGGTCTGTCTGTGCCATCCGCGTCCACTGCCATGTCTGGCTCCCTGCCTCTCCGGCCCGGCCCCCTACTCCGACTGGACCGGCTCGACCGGCAGGATGTCCGCTGCGCCCAGTCGTGCGCTGTCCGCTGAATCGTCGTCGGGCTGTTCCTGGCTGAGCCTCTCGGCTTCAACCCTGGCCAGATAATGCTTGACCTCACGGTCTACCTGGTCAGCGCTCCAGTTGAGGTACGGAGCCAACAGGTCCGCCACCACCGGCGCCGCCGAGACGCCGCGATCGAAAGATTCGATGGAAATGCGGGTCCGGCGCGTCAGGATGTCATCAACGTGCCGTGCACCCTCGTGCGTTACTCCATAGACAACTTCGGCGAGCAAATAATCGTCGGCACCAGGCAGAGTCTCTCCGAGATGCGGATCTTCCTTGATCAGGTCCAGTAGTTCACTGGTCAGCGACCCATAGCGCTGGAGTAGATGTTCCACCCGTGCAACGTGGATGCCAGCGTCCTCGGCCATCCGCGCACGGTTGTTCCACGCTGCCTTGTAGCCCTCAGCACCGAGCATGGGAATGGTGGATGTACAGCTCTCGGGAACCCGTTCGTCAAGTGCGCGGGTGGCTTCATCCACCGCATCCTTGGCCATGACACGGTAGGTGGTCCACTTACCACCAGCGACCACCACGAGACCTGGCACCGGATGGGCAACCACATGTTCGCGGGAAAGTTTCGCGGTCGAATCACTCTCACCAGCCAGCAATGGACGCAGCCCGGCATAAACACCCTCGACGTCTTCCCTGGTCAGCGGACGATTCAGCACCGCGTTGACGTGCTCCAACAGATAGTCAATGTCTTTCGACGACGCAGCCGGGTGAGCCTTGTCCAGATCCCATTCCGTATCCGTGGTGCCAATAATCCAATGGCGTCCCCACGGAATCACGAAAAGCACGGACTTCTCAGTTTTCAGAATCATGCCGACCGTGGACTGAATGCGGTCCCGCGGAACCACCAGATGAATGCCCTTCGATGCCCTGACCTTGAGTTGGCCCCGGTCCGTCACCATGGCCTGAGTTTCGTCGGTCCAGACGCCGGTTGCATTCACCACCTGCTTGGCCCGAATCTCGAACTCCTCGCCGGTCTCCTGATCTTTGACCTTGGCTCCGACTACGCGTTCACCTGCACGGAGGAAGTCCACGACCGCGACGCGGTTCGCAGCTTTTGCCCCATAGTTCACAGCAGTTCGCGCCATATTTGCGACGTAGCGGGCGTCGTCGACCTGTGCATCGTAGTAGCGAATGGACCCCACGAAGGCGTCCTTCTTCAAGCTCGGGGCTGCGCGTAGGGTCCCACGCTTACTCAGATGCTTGTGCATGGGAACACCGCGGGAGTTCCCGCCGGTCAAGCTCATGGTGTCGTAAAGCATGATTCCGGCGCCCACGTAGGGGCGTTCGATGAATCGCTTGGTCAACGGATACAGGAACGGCACCGGACGAACCAGGTGCGGAGCAATCCGTTGGATCAACAGGCCTCGTTCCTTCAGAGCTTCCTGTACCAACGCGAAGTCCAGCATTTCGAGGTAGCGCAACCCCCCATGGATCAACTTCGACGAGCGTGAGGACGTACCGGACGCCCAATCACGGGCCTCCACCATGCCAACGTCCAACCCGCGTGTGACGGCGTCCAGGGCCGCCCCTGCACCCACCACGCCTCCGCCGACAATGAGGACATCAAGTTCCCGGCCAGCCTCAGAGGTCGCCTTCAAATAGTTGATCGCGGACTCACGGTTCTTCGGGCTGAGCGCTTCAACCGACGATGATGGTGCTGACACTGTAAGTCCTCCTGAGAATGTGGACAATATGCAAGAAACTTTACGTCGCGGACAAGCTTAAGTCAGGTCTGCGCTATCCGAAACATAGGGAGAGACGACCACTTCAACACGTTGGAACTCCTTGAGATCCGAGTAACCCGTGGTTGCCATGGAACGTCTCAACGCACCTATGAGGTTTGAGGTGCCGTTGGTGTGATGCGAGGGCCCCCAGAGTACTTCCTTCAACGGTCCTACCGTGCCAACTCTTACACGGTCCCCGCGGGGAAGTTCGTCATGATGAGCCTCCGGACCCCAGTGCCAACCACGTCCCGGAGCTTCCGCTGCCCGTGCCAGTGCTGAGCCGAGCATCACTGCGTCAGCGCCCATGGCCATGGCCTTGACGATGTCCCCGCTTGCTCCCATACCGCCGTCGGCGATGACGTGCACGTACCGGCCACCTGATTCGTCCATGTAGTCCCGGCGTGCCGCCGCGACGTCGGAAACCGCCGAAGCCAGTGGCGAGTGAATTCCCGAGGCCCGGCGTGTGGTTGTAGTGGCTCCCCCACCAAAGCCAACTAACACTCCAGCCGCACCCGTTCGCATGAGGTGCAGTGCAGGCGTGTATCCAGCGGCGCCGCCCACGATCACCGGAACATCAAGTTCGTAAATGAACTGCTTGAGGTTTAGTGGTTCCTGCGTTTTGGATACGTGCTCAGCGGAAACCGTGGTCCCGCGGATCACAAAAATATCGACGCCGGCCTCGACCACCGTGCGGTAAAACTCCTGGGTACGCTGCGGCGTCAAGGAACCAGCTACCGTGACGCCGGACTCACGGATCTCAGCGAGACGCGACGTGATCAGCTCCGGTTGGACGGGCGCACGGTACAACTCCTGCATGCGCAGTGTGGCGGAGGGGCTGAAGTTCTCTTCACTGAGCTCGGAGATTTCTTGAAGAATAGGGCGTGGATCCTCGTAGCGCGTCCAGAGGCCCTCCAAATTCAAAACCCCGAGCCCGCCCAACCGCCCCATGGCGATTGCGGTCTCCGGGCACATGACAGAGTCCATGGGAGCTGCCAGAACCGGCATCTCGAACTGATAGGCATCGATCTGCCACTGGACAGAAACATCTCGCGGGTCGCGCGTTCGACGCGATGGAACTACGGCTACGTCATCCAGCGAATATGCCCTTTGGCCCCGCTTGCCGCGGCCGATTTCAATCTCGTTAGTCACGCTCTTAGGCTATCAGCGGCATGCACTAAATCGACCCATGATTACTTGGAACCATAGTTTGGCGCCTGCACCGTCATCTGGATGTCGTGGGGATGAGACTCTTTGAGCCCCGCGGGCGTGATCCGGACAAACTTGCCCTTGGACTTCAACTCCGCGATGCTTCGAGCGCCAACGTAGAACATGGTCTGGCGTAGACCGCCGACCAGTTGGTAGGCCACAGACTCCAACGGTCCCCGGTAGGCAACACGACCCTCAATTCCTTCGGGAATGAGCTTGTCATCCCCCGCAACATCAGCCTGAAAGTAGCGGTCCTTCGAGTAGGACGTATTGCGACCACGAGTCTGCATGGCCCCGAGGGACCCCATGCCGCGGTACGTCTTGTACTGCTTGCCGTTCACGAAAACTAGCTCGCCTGGGGCTTCCTCTGACCCGGCCAGAAGTGAACCAAGCATCACCGTGTCGGCGCCGGCAACCAGTGCCTTGCCAATGTCGCCAGAATATTGGAGGCCGCCGTCGGCGATCAGCGGAACACCAGCCGGGATCGCAGCCTTCGCGGACTCGTAGATGGCGGTGATCTGCGGGACACCCACACCGGCAACCACGCGGGTGGTGCAGATAGATCCAGGACCAACACCAACCTTAATGCCGTCAGCTCCGGCATCGCACAGGGCCTGTGCACCTTCTCTTGTCGCGGCTTGACCGGCGATGATGTCCACGTGTGCAGCGGCCTTCTCCGCCTTCAGCGCCGCCACCATGGACAACACTCCCTGGCTGTGCCCATTGGCCGTGTCAACGAACAATGCGTCCACCCCAGCGTCTATCAGGGCCATCGCGCGTTCGAAGCCGTCACCGAAAAAGCCGATGGCCGCACCAACACGCAGGCGGCCCTCTTCATCTTTGGTAGCCAGCGGGTACTGCTCAGCCTTGGTGAAGTCCTTGACCGTGATCAGTCCGCGCAGTCTGCCAGAACCATTAACTAGCGGCAGCTTCTCGATTTTGTGTCGGTGCAGCAGGTCTAATGCTTCCTCGCGGCTGATCCCCTCGCGGCCCGTGACCAAAGGCATCTTTGTCATCACTTCGTGCACCACCCGGGTGGGGTACTCTTCATCTGGAACGAAGCGTGTGTCGCGATTGGTGACGATGCCCAGTAACCGGCCCTCTGCGTCAACCACCGGCAAACCCGATACACGGTAGTGCCGGCAGAGGTCATCGAGCTCGCGAAGCGTGACATCCGGGCCAACCGTTACAGGGTTGGTGATCATCCCCGATTCGCTGCGCTTGACCCGGTCCACCTGCTCCGCCTGGTCCTCGATACTCAGATTCCGGTGGATCACACCAATGCCACCCTGACGCGCCATGGCAACAGCCATCCGCGCTTCAGTGACTGTATCCATAGCAGCGGACAACAAGGGCGTACGAACAGTGATCCGCTTGGAAATCTTTGAGCTGGTATCCGCCTCAGACGGGATGACGTCAGTGTGTCCGGGAAGGAGCAAGACGTCGTCGTAGGTCAGTCCTATGAGCGCAAAAGGATTGAATTCTTCGGGTGCGGAGTTGGGCTCTGGGGTCACAGGTACGCCTCTTTCGCGAAGTTGCCGGGCATGTTGGGGGTGGTCTATATCCTACGTGGTTCACGGCACGGGGATCTCGGGGACGCTCTTCCAACCTGTTGCCTTACCAAACCGGGTACCGAAGTCGTCCAGCATGGTTTCCAGATATGTCTGTGTCAAGTGGTCAAGATCCATATAAATGTAGACGTTGCCGATAGCGCCCGGGCAGATGTCTCCCGTGCAGAACTTATCCGACATATCCATGATTCCAACCTCGGGCATGGACGCTTTCAGTGCCACCAGAGGGGATTCCGCGGCCAGAAGCTGCGAGCGCGGGAGGTTGCATTCCGGTGAATCGACGCCCTTGGTCTCGAGGCATTCGGGCATTGGGAATTCGAACCTGGGGTTATCTCGAATGGCGACCACGCTGATCCCTGTATCCAAGAAGCCCTGGACGCCCTCCTCGTAGCCCTCAACGAGTATTTCCTCCGGCGAGCTGTGTTCGGTCCGGGTGGCGACGGTGAAAACCGCATCCGGCATGCGCTCCATGACGTACGCGCTACTGGCCGCCTTGAATTCGTTACATTCCGGCGTACTATCCGATGTCGGTGCCGAATAGCGACAGCCCGGCTTATGGATGAGGATGACCAGCCAATTATTGGCTCGGGCTACCGGCCCCATAGCCGACATCCACTGCTGCGTATGGGAGTCCCCCAGCGCAACGATAGTGCGGGTAGCTTCCTCGGAGTTGCCCATATAGTCGCAGGACTTGATGACGGGGTTGGTGGGCTCCCAGATGTCTTTGCAGTCTCCGTCGTAGTCGGCCCACTCTCCACCCATATTGCTGATCTGTGGTCTGAGTGCAGCATCTGGAATTCCCAGGTATTCGTAGCCCGGTTCCAGTGCGGCCGCTCCGGGGTTGTCCGCGGGAGATTGTGAAGCAATGGCCTGTTCCTCGGCGTTGACCCGATACTGCCAGCCTGACAGGGGCGCGGCAACCAGAGCCATGCT
The DNA here is from genome assembly GCA_038199985.1 of Actinomycetales bacterium. GTDB lineage: Bacteria > Actinomycetota > Actinomycetes > Actinomycetales > Micrococcaceae > Arthrobacter_J. The sequence goes on from JBBPYK010000093.1 coordinate 116,142, forward strand.
GACTGCCACGACGATGCCCATCCGGTGGCGCCTGGTCGATGCCCAAGTCCAGCTGCGCACAGGGGTTTCGATCAAGCGCGTAGTAAGAATGGCTAGAAGTATTGATACGGCAATGAGGACGGCCCCGTCCAGGAACCCGGCCGCGCTCTGTTCGGAGTAAACGAGCCAGAACACGAGTAAGGGCCAGTGCCACAGGTACAGGGCATAGGAGTTGTCACCCATCCGGACCAGCGGTTTGACGGTCAGGAGACGATCCACGCCGAAGCGGCTTCCTGATTGACCCGCTACCATGATGCAGGCCGCGGAAAGTAGCGGCCATAGGGCGATATATCCGGGGAACTGCGCCTCCACCTGGAGAACAAGTCCACAGCTGAGCATTCCCAGAAGGCCGGTCCAGCCCAGGACCACTCTGATCGCCCTGTTGAAATTGAGGTAGGGCAGCGTCAGCGCTAGCAGCGAACCAAGTGCGAACTCCCACAGGCGTGTTCGCGTATCGAAGTATGCGAACGTCTGGTTTGTTGCCGTCTCCCACACCGAGAACGCCAGCGACGCGGCGAAAAGACTAGCAAACACTGCGGTGAGAACGGTGCGGAAACGGGCTTTCAAGAACCGCGAAACCGCAGCCGAACCGGCAAAGAGCAACGGCCAGAGAATGAACACCTGGCCCTGGATAGACAGTGACCAGAAGTGCTGGAGGGGGCTAGCGGCGCTGTGATCCGCTGCGTAGTAATCCACTGAGCTCGCCGCGAGCTCCCAGTTCTGGAAGTAAAACAGCGACGCCCATGTTTGATTGAAGACGTCTTCCAGCTGCGTCCGCGGCAGCAACAGCGCAGTAGCTACGAGAATGGCCAGCAGTACAACGACGACTGCTGGTAGGAGTCGCTTGAACAGGTGCAGCCAATACTTCACGAGATGAAGTGGCTCTTGGTGTCAACCGGTGGTAGCAACATTGTCGTTGAGTAGTTTGGTGAAGACTTCTCGTGGGGTGAGGTATCCCAGGGTGGCGCGTGGCCTGTCATTGAGTTCATCGGCGATGGTATCGAGGTAGGGCTGGTGGCTGGTGA
>JBBPYK010000094.1:0-2487 GCA_038199985.1 Actinomycetales bacterium
GACCACTGGTATGAAGAAAATCAGGAAGTATTCGAGCATCCACACGACCCCTTCGTCCACATCGATGCCCTGCCCAGCACTCGATTAGTGACGGTGCGTCACAAAGACGTCGTGCTCGGAGAGTCGCGCGATGCGATCTTCCTATGGGAAACAGGGCTGCCACTGCGTTACTACCTGCCGAAGCGAGATATCGACCTCGATCTGCTCACGCCGACAACCACGGAGAGCATCTGTCCCTACAAGGGCTTCGCCACTGACTACTGGAGCGTTGCCAGTGATGCCTCTCTCACTGACATTGCATGGTCCTATCCCGAACCGTTCTTCCCGTACCGCAACGTCGCCGGGGCAGTCGCCTTCCTGCATGAGAAACTGGACATTTCCGTCGACGGTGTACCGCAAGCACGTCCTGTTCCCACACGGTGGCCAGCACGGTCCCGGCTAGAGTAATTTTCGCCGGACCGAGCCTGGTTACATGAGCCCTGTTGCGGCGACCCATTCGTGTTAAATCTCTTACTGCGGCAGATCAACGGCGGTCTCCCGCGCGGTCTTGACCGGCTTTCTGCAGCGCTTTTTCGAACAACTCCATATCAATCCGCACATGTTCGGCGCCGATGACCCCGGCCCTTTCGTGTTGCTGGCTAGCGATCGCCTCCACGAGCTGCTCATGGTCCACCAGGGCCCGAAGCTCCATTTCTCGCATCCCATCGGTGCCTCCCCAGAGGTGGGCTGGTGCGGTCAGGCTGATTCTGGATTCCAACTGGAAAAGTACGTCCCGCAACGTGGTGTTGTGGGCGGCTTCGCCGATGGCCAGGTGGAGCGTTTCGTCCGCTTTCTGGGATTCCTGACCACTGTCCGCTGTGCGGTAACCCTCCAGACATTCGTGCAGGGTGCGGATATCGGTTTCGGTGCGATTCTCCGCAGCAGCACGGGCGATGGTTCCGTGCAGCAGGCGCACGGCCTCGAAGGTGTCCAGTAATGTCTCCCATCGGGCCGATAGCGCTCGCTGGACCGATTCGCCGGATGTCGCGGCCCACTGTTCTTTGACAAAGGACCCGCCTCCGCGTCCGCGAATCGTTTCCAACAATCCTTGGTCAGACAGACGAGCGAGGGCTGCGCGCACTGTTACTCGTCCCACCTCCAGGGACGTTGCAAGATCGCGCTCCGGCGGCAATCGACTGCCCGGAAGGTACTCCCCAACTGCAATGGCGGTGACCAAGCGATCCGCCACCGTGTCGACAGCGCTTCTACGACTTTCGAGGGCAACAACCAGTCCCGGTGATTCAAGCGGCCCGTCAAAGGACGGCGCAGTTGGGGGCACAAGCATGAAAGTCCGATCACCCCCAATTCAGTAAAGGTCTTGTAATAGGACCTTTAACGGTTAGTCTATTGTCTGGATGGCCAACCGTGGCCTTCGTCACAGTTGGGCAAGGGCATCTATGTCAAAGGTTACAGTCCAAACAATTCCCTTTCGCGGATACAAAACGTGGGTTCGGATGACAACTCCGGACATCCCCAGGGATGGCGCCGTCCCACTCATTGTTCTTCATGGCGGACCGGGCATGGCGCACAACTACGTGCGCAACATTTCGGAGCTTGCCGATACCGGGCGCACGGTTGTTCTGTATGACCAGCTTGGCTGCGGCAACAGCACGCACCTGCCGGATGCTCCTGCTGACTTCTGGACGCCACAACTCTTCGTCGATGAATTCATGAACCTGCTCCAGGAGCTTGACCTGACGTCCTTCCACCTCCTTGGCCAATCCTGGGGCGGAATGCTCGGTGCTGAAATTGCTGTCCGGCAACCGGCCGGTCTGAGAAGCCTCGCGATCTGTAACTCGCCGGCATCGATGGATCTGTGGGCGCAGGCAGCCGCCCAGCTGCGTTCCGGGCTTCCCGCGCAGACCCGCGAAACCCTCACAAAGCATGAAGACGCCGGAACTACCAGTGACCCTGAATATCTCGCTGCCGCAGAAGAGTTCTATCGCCGTCACGTTTGCCGCCTTGACCCCACTCCACCGGACTTCCGGGAGAGCGAGGAACAGATGGAGGCCGAGCCGACGGTGTACCACACGATGAACGGCCCGAATGAGTTCCATGTCATCGGAACGTTGCGCGGCTGGAGCATCATCGACCGGCTTGACGCCATCAAAGTCCCAACTCTGGTGTTCGCCGGCGAGTATGACGAGGCAACTCCGGCAACATGGCAGCCGTTTGTTGACGGCATAGCGGACTCGCGTGCCCACGTCTTCCCGGATGCAAGCCACTGTGTTCATCTGGAGCATCCGGAGGGGTTCCGGAGCGTGGTGGGAGACTTCCTGGCCCAGCACGACGGCTAAAAGTGTATTTCTGAATCACGTCCTTTCCGCAGTGCCCCGTCCCAACGAAAGTGAGTGCCGATCGATGTCCACTCCGCGAGAGTCATCGGAACTGAGTGCCCAGCAGCAGCTGGAAGCCTATGGCTACAAGCAGGAACTCAAACGTTCCCTC
>JBBPYK010000095.1:0-18089 GCA_038199985.1 Actinomycetales bacterium
AAGTGACAGAGGGTACGGTTGGATCCTAGGTCGGATCGTGGAACTACTTTGGAGGACGACCGATGTTCAAGAAGACGGCACTATTGGCCATCGCGTACGGTCCGTGTTTTATAGAGGGGGCTTGGTGCCGGTAATTTGGGCAGTCGCCTTCTTTGTCATCACTTTGGTTGCCGCTGTGACGCACAAGCGCGGCTCGGCATGGGGTTTGGGGTCCTATCTCTTGGTGTTGGTCGGCTGGGCAGTTGTGGCCGTTCTGCTGTCTAGTCGCGAAGTGTTTTCTTCAGCGATGCTCGGCTCTCTGCTTGGACTACCGGTATTGCTCGGAATCCTAGTGACGCGTACGCGCAGAAAAGTGCGTAGGGGGCCTGAGGAAGCTGTTGGACCTTCGCCGCGCTCCGGTTATCCAATATAGACATCAGGGGCAGATCAACGCGCGCTCCTGTCGAAGCAGGGACCCAGTGCTTGCCCGATAACCGTCGAGTGTGGTGAGGAGCCTTCGGATGACTTCGGGGTCGTTGCTGAGCGCCCTGACTTCGGCCTAAGCGGACGTTGGAGGTTAACAGACGTGTTCACTCCGCCAAGACGGTTACCTTCTTAGCCAGCTTTACCGCCGTCGCGCTCATCTCGTCGGAGAGTTTCAATACGTCGTACATGCCACTCGCGATCCTCTCACCGCTGTGAGCGGTGATGAGCGTCCCGACGTCGACTTTATCGATCCGAAAGTGGACGCTAGGGAGACTCTTCAGATGCCGCGCGGCATCCTCGTGGAACCAGGTTCCACCCTTCCAATCTCTCTGGATCTCAACCCACACGTCCTGCCCTGCTGTCCTCGCTTTGAGCCCCGGCTGACGGAAAGCGTCGTTAAGGAAATCCATAGCCAAGTCAAGAGACAACGGTGTAGTCCATTCTTCCGTGTGTTGGAAGCGGTCGTCTATAGATCTGAACTGCAGCATAATCCATACCCCAACCATGTTGGGCCACAATGCGGCCGTCGCAAGGGTCTTGGGGTCTACCACCAACGCGAAGACTATGAGGACAGTTCCGATCACGGCAAAAGCCACCAACCCGATTCGCTGCCACCTGCCAGGGACCTGCACCATGGTCCTCGCCTTACCCCGGCCACTGACAAGATATATACCTATGCCCAGCACAAATACCGACTGGAGACCGTAGAGGAACCCCATGAGACTATCGAACCAACCGTAAAAGCCGGACGCGAAGATTAGAAACGCCGACAACGCCGCCAAGCCTATGATGAACAGCCCAGCGCCAATTCTGATCCGTTTGTCTCGCTCCCAAGGCTTCATGACTACGCCGAGTGGTTCGATGTTTGCTGAGCTCGTTGGTCCTCTAGTATGGCGAGCGCTCTTTCGCTCGCATCTCGAATCCGATGCAACGCGCCGACGATGCTGATGCTCGCGAATAGGACGATAAGGATGAAAACGACGACTAGCCACGTGAGATCCATACCCTAAGTCTTTAGGATCCGCTTACCGATGTCGAGGTGGTTTCCCTCGTCGAGGTGACCGGTGCCGACTAGCCCGAGTTTGATGGTATTCAGTATGATTTCGTAGTCGATCAAGTGGTTGGCAACCGACACGTATTCATTCCGAGTGGCACAATAAGTCGACCGAATTCGGAAGCTACGTCCGCAACGGACCGCTACGGTTAGTCGAGACGCTTTTAATCTGAAGGAGTAACCGGACGTGATCATTTGGATCAATGGTGCGTTCGGATCCGGAAAAAGCACCCTGGCTAAAGCACTACATGAACATGTCCCAGATGCCCTCCCCTTTGACCCGGAATACGTGGGCTATATTCTGACCAAGTGGGCGCCGCCAGCGAGCACGGGCGACTTTCAGGACATACGACTGTGGCGCAAACTAGTGGCCAACTTTGCGGTAGGCCTTGCCGAGGACTATGGCAAGTCTTTGATCGTTCCCATGACCCTGGTCAACTCGGCTTATCGCCAGGAGATCTTTGATCGCATCCAGGAAGAGGGACACCGTATTCTGCACGTCTTTCTGGATGCACCCGCCGATGAACTGCATCGACGCATCGAAGCCCAGATCATTCACCCGGACAACGCCGACGCCGACGCCGACGCACGCGAATTCCGTCATTCAAACGTCGAGCGGTGTATAGCCGCACGAGCACAGCTTCCGCCTGAGACACTCATACTTCGTTCAGACGAGCTCAGCCCAGCCGAACTCGCCACGTTGGTGCTTGAAGCCGTTGCTCATCAACCCAGACAGCACTAGAACCATCCATCGTTGTTGATGATTGCCCCCATCGATGTCCAGACGTAGGGTCGATCCATGGCTGAACATGAAGAGCTAGCAGTCTTTTTGGGTGACTGGCACGCTGCGGGAACCTCTTATGGTGGTGACGAGCAATCTCTGGACAACCCACACGCGGGAGCGAGTCCGTGGAACAGTGTTCACTCCGCCCGTTGGCACTCGGGCAACTACTTCATCGTGCAAGATGAGCGAGCGAATGGTCCGTTCGACACACTCAGCCTCATGGGCTGGGATGCGGACGCTGGCCGTTACTTTGTCCGCACCATTGAAAACCATGGTTTTGCACGTGATTACACCCTGACCGTCGACGCCCATACGTGGAAACTGGCGGGCGAGCACGAGCGAGCGACGTACGTATTTGGCGAAGACGGTCGCAGACAAGAGATCGCCTGGGAGTGGAAACCCGCTGACGTATGGCTACCCCTCTGTGACCGCACTGCCCATCGCATCAACTGATCGAGCAGGCAGGTCTGGATGTCCAATCGCGACGGATTATGGGCATGCACGTCGATGGCCGCAAGAAGATTGAAAGCGGATGAGGTAACCGTCAGGGTCGGTGACAAGGAACTGTTCCACTCCGGCCTCGTCGTCGCCATTGCGGTACCACTTCGTCTCCGGTTGCATAAGTAGGTCGATACCGGCACAGGCGAGCGCAGTGACTAGAGGTGTGATGTCGGGGACGGCGATCTGAAAGTTGATCCCGCGCCCCAGGGGGACCTCGAGCGGACCAGTGATCCAGTTCCGCCCGACGCCGATCTGTTCCAACATGAGGTGGGCAGATCCGAGCGCAATATAGGCGAAGCGCTCCTCGAGTCGCGAGTAATGGATCTCAAAACCACACACGTCGTGCCAAAAAGTGAGGCTGCGATCAACGTCGGCCACCAGTAGCTCGGGGACGAGTGCGGGTTCGAGTGTTTCAGCCATAAAGCTATCCTCGCACTGGCCACGACCGGGTCTCTGAGCGGGGCTGATTTCAATATCCACTGAGGGCTTGAGCTAGAAGGCCGAAAATCGTGTAGTGAGGCCGGGATTCCTTACTCTAAAGCGTTGTTTCACACGCACCAACGATTATGGTGAGTTCCATGAGGTCTAGCTATGTACTGACGACACGCAACGGCACCCAAGAATGCGTTGAGGTCTGCTGATGAGTAGCTCATCGACCAGCATCAGAGATCGGGGAACCCGTGCTCCACACTCTGTAGTGCGCCCAGCCGTGCGGCTGGTGATAGCACTCGTTGTAGCCACGGCGGTAATTGCCACGTTCATGGACACTGCGTCGAGAACGGCCATTAATCCGTTCAACTTCTTTGGCTTCTTCACGATGCAGAGCAACATCATGGCAGCCCTAGTTATCCTCACTGCGGTCGTTCTAGAACTGGCAAAACGCCCGCGCCCCAGCTGGTACGGCTGGCGGAGTGGAATTGGCATGGGCAAATTGGGTCCTACACGTCGCTTTTCCCGTTTACGCTCTTCTCGACTGGGTACTCACGACGGATCGTCATCGCCTCCCCTTCACAACCATCGGACTGATCCTGATCTATCCGCTCACGTGGTGCGCCGTCGTACTCATTCGCGGCGCCACCGATGGGTGGGTGCCTTATCCTTTTCTTGACCCAGCCACCGGATATGGCACTGTGGCAATCTACGTCCTTGCTATAGCCGTGGCATTCGCAGCGTTCGGTGCGTTGATCATCTGGATCAGTCGATTGGCACCACCCAGCGCACGCCGCACAACCCAGTCCACACGCAGATAGAAGACGACGGCGAACGAGGAGCACTATCCTCGCATCTCGGTGGCGGCAATGAGACGTTTACCCCACGCTCTGATGTATTCGGCGGCCTCCGGTGGGCTGTGAACGGTAAAAGGCGCGTCAATGGCTCCGAGAGAAAACGTTGCCCAATCCAGAGAGTCTGCGCTTAACCACACGGTGCAGGACTCTTCGTTATTCGATTCGACTCGACCATGATCGGCGATGTGTACGCATACTTCGTTCGCCGGCGCCTGAACGGTCGCGTGCAGGAGATATCTCGTTGGCATCGCCTGTATTCCGTCCCGCACGAACTCGATGGGATCGTTTGCCGGAAGATCACGGGGGACGAAACGCTTGCCGGTTCGTTGCGGGTTCTCTATCCGGTCGATCCTAAACGTGCGCCAATCGACGCGCTCTGGATCGTAGGCGACGAGGTAGAGGCGCCGCTCGATGTTGACGAGCCTGTGCGGATGAACGGTTCGTGTGGTGGCCGCGGTGGCCGGACCGCGATAGGTAAACTCGAGTGTTTCAGTGTCTCGACAGCTCAATGCAACCGTGGTCAGTGCGGCAACGTCCTCAATCGCCGTCGTGCTCACTTCGCGTGGAGGGCTGACGGTCATGGCTCCCAGACTATCGATTCGGCGTCGGATTCGGACCGGGAGTACCTGAACAATCTTGGCCAGCGCGCTCACCGCGGCAGCACTGATCGTCGGATGAACACTCGAAGCAACGTCTTTCAACCCGATGACGATGGCAGCTGCCTCCTCTTCACTGACGACGAGAGGTGGCAGCGCCGTGCCGGGGGCCAGCTGGTAGCCGCCCCCAGTCCCCCGCGTGGTGACGATTGGGTAGCCGAGATCCTGCAGGCTACCGACATCCCGGCGCAGTGTTCGGGAGCTGACCTCCAGCCGTCGGGCTAGTTCCCCTCCCTGCCAGTGTCGGCGACTTTGGAGCAGGCTCAGAAGTTCCAAGATCCGTGTGCTCGCCATGCACACAGCTTAGACGTCGCTTGTGGCCATCCGCTGTCCACAACCATTGTCACGATGGTTCATAGCGACGTCGCACTACGCAAGCACACCGGCCACCCAACGAGGGACAACACCATGACTATCCATCCCGTTTCAAGCGACAAACGTGCAATTTCACAGGATGCTCTTAATGACCTGCAGCGTCGTCTGGATCAGGTGAACTGGCCACATCGAGCCGCGGGCACGGCAGTCCCCGGCTTCGACACTGAGCGGCTGCGCCCACTGGTCGAGTGTTGGCGTCATGATTTCGACTGGCGCGCCGTCGAGGCTCGCCTTGAGGGCCTCGGCCAACTCACCCCAACCATCGGTGAGCGCCGACTGCACACCGTGCATTCCCGCGGAGGCGATCGGCTGCCAGTGCTGCTAATTCACGGCTGGCCTGATTCACCGTTGCGCTTCGTCCACCTTGTGCCGCTCCTGACCGCGGCAGGTCACGACGTCGTAGCCCCAACGATCCCTGGGTTCGGTCTGAGCGAGGAACCTGATGGCGATATCTCCCGTGAGCTTGTTGCCGAGGTTTTCCACTCTCTGATGATCGAGCTCGGCTACCACCGGTATGCGGTCCACGGTGGGGATTGGGGCAGCGCGATTGGCACATCCTTGGCCAGCCTGCATCCCGAGGCAGTCGCTGCGCTGCACCTGATCGATGTGCCTTTCGACTTGGCCTTCGCGATAGACGAAGCAAGCGCTACGGCGGGTGAAATGGACTATTTACGTAGCCTCGAGGAGTTCGCTGGCGGCCAGCTCTATCTCACGGCTGTGTCTTCTCAACCCGATGTAACTGCGCTAGCTCTAACCGACTCTCCCGTTGGGCTGCTGGCCTGGGTCGCCCACATCTACGATCAGTGGAGCGATGCGCAAATCTGTACGGAGGATCTGCTGGCGGCCGCATCGTTGATGTGGTTGACCGGCACGGTGCGTTCGTCAATGCGACTGTACTCCGAGCCCGCTGACTCGGGGAATGAACTCGCTTGGGCAAACGACGACGCGCCATGCGAACCGGCGGGGGTCGAAACGCCGACAGCGTTCGCACTGTTCCCCAAAGACATCTGCATGCCACCGCGCGCATTGGCCGACCGCCACTTCTCGGTCGAACGCTTCACTGTTATGCCCGCGGGCGGACACTTCGCAGCGCTCGAACAGCCGACGCTACTCGCCGATGACCTGATCTCTTTCCTCCAAGGGCGATCCTGAGTGCTACCGCGTCATCATCTCGTTGAACGAGCCGAAGTCGGGGCTACCTGCCAAAGTGTCGTAGCTGCCGGTAGTGAGGAGCTCCTTGGCGGCCCGTTCCAGTGCCCCATACGCGCCTAGGGCCCCGGCCATGCCAAGGGTCACCCGGCCCACGCCGAGCGCGAGAAGCGTATCCGCTGTCAAGCTACCGGGGCCCACCATCACATTGAGTGGAACGCTGATCCCGGCAACGAGGAGCGAAATGGTCGGCTCGTCGGCAACGCCAGGGACAAAAATTCCGTCAGCCCCTGCCCGCACATAGGCGGAAGCACGCTGCAACGTGTTCTCGAGGCGTTCGTCCTGGTCTGTGGACCCGTAGAAGAAGGTGTCGACTCGGGCGTTAACGAACAAGGGAACACCCAGTCGGTCGGCAGTGGAACGGATGATCTCGAGCCGTCCGCACTGCGCATCACTATCGCGCAGGATGCCCTCGAAAGAGTCCTCGATGTTGATACCGACAGCACCAGCGGACAAGACGCGCTCAATGGTGCGCGCAAGCTGCGCCGGGCTTTCGCCATACCCATGTTCTATGTCTGCGGAGACGGGGGTCTTCGTGGCTCTGACAATTGACTGGATCGCAAGAATCGCCGCATCTTGGTCGAGACCGCCGCCGTCGGCCGTTCCTGCAACCCAAGCAACCCCTGCACTCGTCGTCGCGACGGCCTGTGCCCCAGCCCGGACGACGACGGCGGCTGACGCTCCGTCCCACGCGTTCGGCAAGACAAGTTGCCGGGAATGGCACAACGCACTAAAGGCTTCTGCTTGGAGTCGGGATTCGTTGATGCTGCTGTTCAGTTTCGTTTTCATAGCTCCAGCTAATCAGCCGGACTAGAAGTATTCTGGCGGAAATCGGCCGTCACCAGAGCTCGGTCCCGTCGGGCTGGTTTTCTCAGCGAGTTGATTAGGAGCCGCTGCCCACAGGTGCATGCTCAGATAGGAACGCCACGGCCTGAACTGCTCGGCAAACGGTCCGATGTCGTCCGGCACCCCCAGTCTCCGCGCTCCTGCTATGGCGGCGTCGTCGTACATGAGAATGTCGGGGTGCCCCAGTACACGCATGACAACGTAATCTGCCGTTCGCGGCCCAAATCCATCATAGGAAAGGAGCTGCGAACGCAGTTCCTCGGCGTCGCGTCCAGAGTCGATGACCAGCTCCCCCGCGTCAACGGCCTCGGCGATAGCTAGCACCCGCGCGACCCGAAGGCCAGGACCGCCCAGCACGTTCTGGCAATGTCGGGTGATCACTTCGGCAGTTGGAAAAAGAGCATTCGGTCCACTGGGGCTCGCTTGCCGCAGTAATGGTGCAGCCGCGGCCAACCTACCCAACTCCCGCTGTGCCGTTTCATGCGCCACGCCCTGCCCGACGACGGCTCGAAAGAGGATTTCGTAGACGTCCGCTGCCCCCGGGACGCGGACACCCGGGGTGGCGTGAACAGTTGAAGCAAGCTTCGGGTCTTGACCCAAGGCGGCGTCGATCGCTTCCGGGTCCGCATCTAGATCAAACAGCCGTCGTATGCGTGACAGCATCGCAGGCAGGTCGTTGAGGTGCTCGAGCCGTGCTGTCAGCCGTAGCTTTCCACCTTCAAGACTGACTGATGCGGTCCCTTCACCGTGCGGGAGCAAAAGCGACCTCGTGTAGGAGTGTTGGTGCACCTGTTCCACGCCCTCCACCGCTTGGGATGCCAGGAACCGAAAAATTCCTGCTGCATCGAAGGGTTCCCGGAACGGCAGCAAGAGCGAGATCTTGCCCGGTGGCGACTCGTGGGAGCGGGGTCGAGCAGACCGAATTTGCCCCGGCGTCAGTTGGAAGACTTCCTTGATCGTCTCGTTGAATTGACGAATGCTTGAGAACCCGGCAGCGAAGGCAACATCGGCACATTTCATCTCCGTTGCCGAGAGCAGGTTTCTGGCGGTTTGCGCCCGATGCGCCCGGGCCAGAGCCAGTGGGCCAGCCCCCAGCTCCCGGGACAGTAGCCGGCACAATTGTCTGCTGGAGTATCCCAATTGGGCGGCCAGACCGGCTGCTCCCTCTCTGTCGATGACACCGTCCCGGATCAGGCGCATCGCCCGCGAGGCGACGTCGTTGCCCGAATTCCAGGCGGGAGTCCCCGGCACGGCCTCTGGCTGGCACCTTTTGCAGGCCCGGTAGCCGGCCACGTGAGCAGCGGCCGACGTCGGGTAGAACGTGACGTTCTCAGGTTTGGGCGTTCTCGCCGGGCAAGACGGGCGGCAATAGATGCCAGTGGTTCGAACGGCCGTGTAGAACTGTCCATCGAAGCGACGGTCCTGGCTGGCGACCGCACCATACATGGCGTCGAAGTTCATCTGCCCATTCTTGCAGCGGAATCAGTGCCGGCTGTCGACGTCGGTGCTTCGCACGAAGAGCCAGGAGAGGAGACCATGGGTTACGACGCCTTCGAATTTGTGTGGTTCTACTGCGCTTTCCTCCTCCATACGTGTCAGGTCTTTCAGAAGAACGAGGGCTGGACCTGAAGACGAACTCGCACGGCAGGGTCTAGCTCACATGATCGCTTATCGGTCGTTGAGTAACATGAGGCGATGCACAGTGAAGTCGAGAAGGTTGCTTGCTACGTCGTGCACGACGATCACTTGTTGGTATTTACTCATGATGATATTCCGATGACGGTTACTGGGGTTCAGGTGCCCGCTGGATCAATCAAGCGCGGTGAGTCACCGGAGCAGGCTGCTATTCGCGAACTTTTTGAGGAGACAGGTCGCCGTGGACTCGTGGTCTGTCCCATAGGTATTCAGCGATACGACCTCCGCCCAGCCCGTGATGAGCTAGCTGTCCGGCACTATTTTCACATGGAACTGCTCAGCGCCAACACGACAGAACGATGGAGCGCGGGAGAGCCCGATCCTTCCTCCGGCACCGAAATAATGAGCTGGACCTGTTGGTGGCTCCCACTTAATGACGCACACGTCCTGGCAGCAGGATTCGGAGGGCTACTTGGCACCATGCTTTCCCAAGCCTTACCGGCAAAAGGTTCTTAGTTGAGGCAACCGTCGCAGCAACCGAAGGTGGTTAGTGCCTCCGGCGGTGACCGCAATCAGGCGTGAGAGCATCTCGAACCGGGTAGAAAGTCGGACACCGATCTTGGAGATGACGGTAATGGCTAGTTGGCCAAAGGCGCTTTCGACCGTCTGGGGCATGCTTAATCACTAGGGGAACGGTGTGCGGAACGTCATCGCGAAGCTAAAGTTACTCCATGGTTTGCGTCATGGCTCGTAGGGCAGCGACATGACTGACATAGGCTTGTCGACCATTTCCGGTCAGCGCGACTCTGACGTGGCTTCGGCCTCCTTTGATGAAGCGTTCGACGACAAGATACCCTGCGTCGGTGAGCTGCTTGAGGTGCTTGCTCAGTACTGAATCCGCGACTCCAAGCGAGTCACGCAGCTGAGCAAACTCGGCCCACTGAACCGGGGCCAGACTTGCGCAGACTCGCAATCTAACCGGAGCATGAATCAAGTTGTCGAACTTCACCGGATTAGAGTGGGCGCTCATTGGCGTCCTTGAGCCTATTTTTTATCGCCGCAGTCCGCATTCCCGACATGCAGAACCCGAGAATTCCAAACAGGACGAGCCATTTCACGCCGACTTCGCCCCACTCTCCCACCTCCCAAAACCGACTAAATTGCAGCACCAACATGAGCAAAAAAACGTACCCAATGTACGGCCACGAGTGCTTCAGTATGGGGCGTGGCTTGGCTCGCCGCCTCATCAGCAGGTACCACCAGATGCCAAGCGGAATGAATAGTGCGCACAGAACAAAAATCATTGGCCATGAGACCACCCCGAGCAGTGCAACGACGGTCGTCATAAGGGCCAGCAGAATAAACATGAAACTACGTGGTACTTCCGTTGAGCTCACCATCGCTGCGGAGGTGCCGTCAATGTCTGCCAGCATTGTGCGGGGATCAAGACCTTCTGACCTTGGTTTATTCTCGGCCATGACTTCCTCACTTTCCATTCAGGAAAGCTTGCTCTTTCCATAGTGGAAAGTCAAGGAATAGAGGAACGTCCTACGGAATTCAGCAACGGCGGCGTGAAAAGGTAGTTTCGACTAATCCAGTGCCAGGGTGCGTTGCGCTGCTTTGGTGCCTTTGGCCACGCCGTAAAGGATGCCGACCAGTAGTAGCCCGCAACCCAGGAGAAGAGCCGCGGCCTGTAAAGGCTCACTCGGTAAGAACAATGCAAGCACTGTAAAGGCCAGGGCTGCATAAGTGCCGATAAGCGTCGGATTTTTGGCTGCTCTATGGCCGGCAAGCCAGGTCTGTTCGTTGGTCATGATGGTTGGTGTCCTGATCCCCGCTATCCCGTTGATACCAATCCGGCCATCAGCGCAACGCACGACGACAAAAATAAGTGGAATATAGCAAGCTATGAGCAGTACAACCGCGAAGATCATGCTCCTAGTCTAGGGAAATAGCGTCCTGAAGAGGAACATCCGAGACAACTATGCTCGATGCGGTGCCGAGCATCTCAGGCCCGTGAGTGGATGCCTCACCGGACCCTCCGATGACACAGGGAGCGAGTCGTCTCGCCACTTTCGATGATGAATCCATTCGTGTGAGTGGCTCAATCGATGGGTCAGAGATCCTCACGACGCTTTGTCATTAGGGAAGAAGAGCTCCTCGATCGTGCGATCGAATACCGCCGCTAGGCGAAAAGCCAGCGGCAGTGAGGGATCAAATCTTCCACGTTCTATCGAGATGATGGTCTGACGTGAGACGCCCAGTTCGTCGGCGAGCCGTTGTTGAGACCACGCGAGTCGCAGTCGGGATTCGTTCACCAGATTCTTCACGTCAACCTCGCCGTCGCAGGAGCAGGTACCGAATACCAAAGGACGCGAAACACACCCCGATCACTGCCGGAAGGACAAGCTTCAGGTCGACGAAAAAGTCCGTCGAGATGAAGGCGAGAACGGTTGCCCCTACTCCGATCACCAGGATGATATCCGTGAAAGCACCAGCAGCCGCTCGCTCGTACCATCTACTTTCGATTGAATCGTCAGGGCGTTCAGCAGCCCCGTCGAGCGTGTTTCGGTCTACGACAAGGATGTACACAAGTAAAGTTGCTGGCACCGTCAGACAGAGCGCAAAAACCACACCGCCGAGAACAGGATGCGGCCCCGTGAGGCCGATGAGAACCGACAGTAGACCCACTACTGCTCCGAGGGTTACCCCAGAAGGTATGGCGATAGCCATGGCCGACACGCGACCAGATCCGAACTTCATACGTCCCCACGCAGTGCGTGTTTGCTGGGTAGCCATCAATTGCCCTCCGGAGTGTACAGCTTACTTTACATGTCGAGTTTCCTTTACACTCCGATCAATGTCAAGAGCCCTCGGAGCGTTCGGCGAACGACCCAACATCGTAGGTCGATTTTGTACTGGCCACGGCTCCCCCTCCGTTGTGAGGTAACGATCCAGGGAAAGTTGAGTGAGACGATTGATCAGCAACCGCCCAACCGCTAGCGAGCGGAGAGAATGGACTGCATGAAGAGACGGTTGCTCACTGGGAGAACCTCATCCGCTTCGGTGGGGCTGTTCGCAGAAGTCTCGGGGATCAACGGGATCAAGAATTCGTGCTTCTCCTAGCACCCGGATCCGCTGAAACTGTTCAACTAAGGAGAACCAATGATGGACGACTCGCCGGCAGAGAGTCATGTCAAGGATCGAAGGCCTCGTAGACACCTCAGCGACAGCTATTACCTTGTCTTGGCAGCGGCAGGACTGTTTCAGGTCCCTAGGACCATTGAGTCATCAGGGACTCTGATTGGTATTCTCTTCGCTCTGGTAATCGTGATCTTCTCAGTTCTGATCGCGGTAGGAAATAAGGACCGCTTTCTCCCAATGCTTAACAACCGCTACAAGGAGCTGCATTAGGCCGCAATCCATCCCACAAGCTGATCGCTCGCGGCACAGTGAATTTTAGCCAGGCTGTACGGCGACGTTAATGGCGTCGACTACGGATCGGGGCTGATCCACGGTGAGGACCAGGCGTGCGAAGTGCTCCTCCGCAAGTTCAATTACTATTGTTTCGCTTGGTGCGCTGACGTTCCAGAAGGACTTGTCCCCGTCCTTATTGAACGTTCCGGCCCATTTGCCCGGTATCGCCAGTCCTGGGGCGCGGAGTCCCTTGGGTTCCTGATTTGCGCCAGGATCGAGTGTTGCCCCGCGGACGTGGTCCAAGGGAATTTGTAGTTTGCGTGTAAATGACCAGAGCTTGTCCAAACCTTTTGGTTCAACGACGAGCATTGTGTCAGTCAGACTGATGATGTTCATGAGAAATCCTTTGACGTCGCCGTTTCGGTGCGTGTTTCGCGGGCGCGCTCGATGAGTCGCGTCCCGAGGGATTGAGGGGTGTGGGTGGGGGCTGCACCAGACAGGATCTGAAACGCGATAGAGCGAATTTCTGGATCGCGCGGCGCGAGTTCCATCAGAGCGACGAGTAGCAAGTCAGTTGAGTCATCCGTTGGGGCTGCCACGTTGATGCTATGCCTGAGCGCCAGAACAAAGAGTCCGCGTTTGCTCCCGAACGCCTTGTAGAGGCTCCCGCGATGCAATCCGGTTGCCTGAACTAGATCATCAATCGAAGTTCCCTCATAACCGGTGTTTCGAAACGTCTCGGCGCACTTGCTCAGGACGTCGTCCTCAATAAATGTTCTGTTCCTGCCCATACTCCTAGATTAGTCATAGGGAAACGATCAGTCAAGAATGACCAGTCAATAATCTGCAATCCACCATTCTGGGAGCCTTCTTGGCAAAGGCACGGGTGCTCGCTTCTTCTGGTCAGCGCGATCGGCATACCACGCTCCTCACTGTAGGACTCGTTGCATTCTTGAGGACGCGAAAGGAGCAGCACCCGCAGTCAGTTGTTCAGTGAGGGATCCCCTCAAGAACTGCGAAAGTGCGACTTTCCAGGCCTCGCGCGCAGGAATCCACGGATCGGTCTCCAACCGGCTTATGGGAGTCCACGCACCCCACAGCCAGTCTGACAAATCGTTCACCAGCCGGACTCCGGCATCATCAGGAACCACCGCGGAACAGCACCGGCAGCGAGGCCAGGCCCTGCACTGCGCCCATTCTTTGGTTACTCTAGGGTTCAAGCAGCGATCCGATTGACCCATCACCGGTCGATGGATCGAGGCTTCGGAGGATCGCTTCACCGCCGCGCCGGTGATGTGTCTCGGAGGTGCTTGGGCACAAGAATGCAGCCCATAATCAAAGCCGCGGTGATAAACAGTAAAAGGGAATACCCGGTGTAGACGATACCGAAGTACATGGAGAGCCAGCAGACGGTGGCTATCACCCCGGAGATGACGAGTCGTTGATCGCGGATTTTCGTCGCGAGCAGGAGCAGCAATACTCCGTAGTAGACGCTGAAGGTATGACCAGATGAGATATCTATTAGGGCGGCAGCGAAGCTCAGGATGATGAGCAGCACTAGGGCCCCTCGGGCGATGTTGGTTTCCGAGCGTCGTTCAAGGCGCGAGGTATAGGCCCACAAGACGATGGTGAGTGCTGGGGCTATCAGAGGCAAAGCGAAGATCCGCACCCACAAAACGTGCATCGCACCGAGCTGAGTTTCCTCGAATGCCCATACGACAGCGGCTAGGGCGACAAGTAGTATCGCTGCCACGACGGTATTGTCCTTGGCCGTTTGTTCGAGCGAGCGGCTTACGTCTTGTCGTTGATAGCTATCCATTCACTTGACGCTACCAAGCTCGCACGGTCACCTGGCCGGCATCGCCATGTTGTTGCTGGAGTCGGGGTCGCACTTCACAGCCGAGAGTGCGGCGTAAGTGGATCCTTCTGCGGGACGATGCTCGCGAACGCAACATGCTTAGTATCTCAAAGGGGATCAGCTACTACGACTTTGCTGACCCGAGCTCCGGCGTGTCGGCGGGGCGGTGACTTTCGGCAAGGGCGCCGCGGAATGAGCCGAAATCTGCGCTCAAGTACCGCCCAATAAACCATATCGTTTCGTCCAGCAGGGTTCTGGCACCTCCGAGCGCGTCTCGTGGCGGAACCTGCCACATTGTCTCCAACCGGCCGATGAGCCGAACTGCCCTTTCGGGTCTCAGTTGCCATTCGCGTGCCAAGCCTAAGTACTGGGTAACTACGCAAGATTTCGGAGTATTGCGCTGCGTTTAGGCCACTGCAGAACGGCACTGAGCCTGTTCTCGCGCTTGCTTAGATTTTCTCGGTAGCGTGATTGAAGCTCAGCGGTAGGAGGTCCGAGGCTAGAACGCTCAGGAGGCCCTCGGGCGAGGGCAAGATCACCCGCACATTTGGGTGATAGTCGGCGAACACCTGTCGGTCTCGCCCGCAAGGACTTTTGACGCCGCGCCCATGGTTTCCAACGGCCACGATATGCGTCAGCTCCTTTGCACCTGCCGCCCGGGCGGCACCGAGAGCGACAAGCTCGGCGCACGGGCCCCCGGTGAAATGGTAGAGATTCACTCCGGTGAAAGTCCGTCCGTCAGTTGCCCTCACGGCCGCACCCATAGTGTGAATGCCGTCCTCGTCTGGTCCGGCATCCGTAGTCGCATCAATGGTCTCTCGCGCTAGTTCTACGAGTGATCGCTCGATATCAGATAGCGTACGAGCAGAGGGCGGAAAAAGGCCAGTCATTCTGTGATGGTACATCGTCTCCGGTGCATCGTGATCGCACGACCCAGAAGTCGCACAATCCTAGAAGGACAAGGGGTCTCGCCGATCCTCGGCAGTCGGTTGCCGCCGCTCGGCTGCGTTCCATCCCATGTGTTTCGAGGCGCTTAGGTTTCGAGACACCAAGCTGCCGCAGTCTTCGAGTCCATGTGCCCTAAAGGGATCAGCGAGCTCAATCGTTCGTTGCAACACCCCCTATTGATGTGAGGTGTTGCGCGTGTTGTCGAAGAAGGAACGGGTTGATAGGGAGGCGCAATTCTGGGTGTTGATCGCGCGGGGCTCGACGTTGACTGCGGCGTGTGATGCTGTGGGTGTGAATCGACGAACTGGACGACGTTGGCGGCAAGCGACCGGAGGCCGCATCCCGCGGGCTAAGCCGGAGCCTTCGGGTCGGTACCTGTGTCTGGAGGAGCGGCTGCGTATTGCTGATCTGCGCTTGGCCGGAACCAGTGTGCTGGCGATCGCCAGGGAGGTGGGACGGTGGGATCACCCCCGCACAAGCCATGGAACGGCTACTATTTGAACCAGGAGAATCCATTGTTGCAACGACCGCCTGAATTCACCATCCTTCATCGGAACACTTCGAAGAGGACCAGTCCTGATCGCCCGTCGTCGGCCGTCACCCCGCGAATCTCCGCGAATCGGCCGACGAGCCGGAAACCCAGGGTCTCGTGCATTCCGATCGATGCCGTGTTGTGTTCGTTGGCAAAGTAGTAAAAGCTCGAGGACTGAGACCAGATCCACTCCATCCGGGCATGGGTGAGAGCAGAACCGATTCCGCGCCGTCGGAAATTCGAAGTGATGACGACACCTCCTAGATAGTGACCCGGAGGGGATTCACCATCAGGCTCGCCGTGGAAGTGCGTCTTGGCTACGCCGACCATCTCGCCTTGTAGGACCGCTACCAATACAACCCGACCGTCGATCGGTGCGATCATTTCTGCTGTCCAGCGTGCTCGGTCGCTGGCATCACAGATCGAGTTCACATGAGCCAGGTCGGCCAAGGCCGCTTCACGGATCTGCATGCATTGAGCTTACTGAGAAGTGCCAAACCGCACCTTGAAGGTGCGCGCCAACCGATCCCCCAACCGGACGTCCGCACAGACACCAGTTGCGGGGCGGCGGACCCGTGTTCGGGGCTGCGGGTTCCGAATGCGGAGAGGGATGGGTGTGACTTTCGGTGTGGGTCAGGACATTATCAGGACCCTCCTCCGGCCAGTGAAGCAATTTGATGCTTGTCCTGGCTTATGGCTTCTTCTGCTCGCTGGGGTCTTTGCGAACCCATAGATAATCCGTCCCGTGTTCTTCGAGCACCCAGGCGACGGGATCGTCAAGGTAGCGGATTCTTGGTGTAAACCAGTACGTTTCGTCCGGGTTCCACCCTGCAATGACCGTGGCCGTGTCCGCGTCGACCGGAATCACCGTTCCTGCAGCGGCGAGGTACGCGGCCACGTGGAGGTGAACGGCATCGTAGTGCTCAGCGACGCGCGCCCAGTCAGGGATCACCCATCGGCCGACCCACCCGGTGGTGCGATACCAGTCGTGGCGCTTCTGTGCGGTCTGCTCGAGCGGAAAACGCGCACACAGCTCTGCCCACGCTTCCGCTGTGTCGATCTCAAAAACACGCAACCCCGCAGCGGCTCCCAGCCTTGTGGACTCGGCGCTCTCCCACCCCAGGCTGTCCTCCACGAGCCACAACCCGGCAGGGCTGCCGTCGAACAGCTCGCGGGAGGAGGACAGCAGCTCCAACGCCGGTCGCGACCACCAATACCCGCCAAAGGGCGCGGCCGGATTTGCGGGACGCTCACGGGCAGCGACCTGCTCATCCAAGATGTACTTCTCCCGTGCCACACGCATCACAGCGAGCGGCTCCGTGGCGATCACTTTGGGAGGCGCATCATCCCACTGCACCGCCGACTGTGACTGCTGCTCTACCGGGGTACGCCACCAACATGTCTCCGCGGATGCCGCAAGGTGTTCAGCGACGCGTCGCAACGCTTCCCGCATCGGTCCAGTACCGGCAAGTACATCCTCCCCGTCGGGGTCTTCCCAATACCTCGCCATATCCACCGACCTCGAAAGACACAACAGAAGCAACTCCGGTGTCACCTCCGCCAGCACAACGCTCGCCAGCCGCCCGGCCGTCTCTTCCGGAGTGACGACCGTGAGCTCCGCGAACTTCGCGCCGCGCCCGAACGACGACTTTGATGAGCGCGTGCCCGAATCAAAGTGGTAGGAGGCGAGGACCACAGCCGAACTGAACGTGCCCTCCCGGATCTCCCCGTCGTGCAGTTGCTCGGAGGCGAGTGCGTACTCCAGTAGCACGCGTCGCCCGCGCGGGCCGTCCAGCATCATTTCCACCAACGACTGTTCATCCCGGCTCTCACGCATCCAAGGCGACCTCCGCCGCATCCCAGATAACGCGGCGTTGCACGCGCTCCTCTGCCTCAATCCGCATACCCCAAGTCTACGAACCGCGCACAAGCCCTCTCCACACAAACCCGGCGCTGCTCCCCATCGACCAATCTCCCCAGCAACAAAATGAGGGACGCATGCCACCGGTGGTGGAGCGTGCGCACCTTCCTTGCAGAGAAGGTGCAGGACCTTCAGACTTTGCACGGCCCGGTCGCCTCGCTCCCATAAGGGTGGTCGGGACCGAAGGCTAACGCAACTGAGAAATGCAGAGCTCCAGCGGTTAGTCATCTTCCCAGATCAGAATGTCCCCCGGTTGGCAGTCGAGCACTCGGCAGATTGCATCAAGGGTGGAAAATCGAACAGCTTTGGCCCGCCCGTTCTTGAGGACGGCTACGTTGGCAGGAGTGATCCCGACCCTGTCTGCAAATTCACCCACTGACAGCCCACGCTCGACCAGGAGTGCGTCGATCACCACCCTGATGGCCATCAAACGACCTCATCGAGTTCCACCCGCATGAAGGCCGCTTTGCGAAGAAGAGAACGAAGCACCAGCAGCACGAGTGTGAATGTTGCCCCCGCAAGTGCACCGGCCAGAAGTAGGAGGCCAAGCGCTGGTGGCCCGGGAATCAGAAATAGAGTGCCGAAAACAATGACAGTTGCTA
>JBBPYK010000096.1:0-11223 GCA_038199985.1 Actinomycetales bacterium
ACCGTCGCGCCGGGCGAGCAGGACGAGCCCGCCGAGCACCAGAGCTGTGAGGACAACGGCCGGAGTCCAGGCAGGCGCTGGGAAGTGAGTGGCCGCACGCCAGATTGCCTCGATGAACGGCATGGTCTGGGGATTCGCCCAAGTCGCCAACGCTTGGATCCGGGGGTTCGTGAAGAACAGCACTGAGCCGATAGTTGCAATCACCACCGCCAGGAAGATCCGGCGCCGACCATTGTTGTTGGATAGGTCAAAACCAGCCCGCAGCCACTGCACCAGCAAAATCACAAGCAGCGGCGTCAAGAGAAATGCGATGGAAAAGATGCCGTTGGGTTGCGAGAGCACCTGCGAAGGAAGGTAGAGGATCAGCAGCAACCAGGCTGCGGCAGGGGGCAGTGGGCTTTCGCGGCCCTGTTTGAGAAGGACCAGGCTCAGCGCGACGCCAATGGGCAGCAGCGCTGTTGACAGCCCGTTGGGGTAGACCGTGCCGTACTGAAGGAGTAACAGTGGGAACGCTGCGAAAGCTGCGCTCAAAACCCCCGCTGCAGCGAGGACAATGGGACGCGCACCGATCAGGATGCGGGTTAGGAAAATGGCGCTGAGGGGCCAAATGACAGCCGCTCCAGCCAGCCACATCACGTTGGTTGCCACGGGAATGCTAATACCGGTGAGCTGGATGAGGAGGCTGACGAGACCCTGCCAGACGCCCGGGTAGAACGCTGGCGCGTGAGCGTAGGGTCGCGTGAACTCGTTGACGAACCACGACGACGCGTTTCCGGCATCGAGAACGTAGCGCACGGAGTTCAGGTGGAAGACGGTGTCGTAGTTCTGCGTGAACTGCTCGGGATTGTCGATGGCGAGCAGGAACCGTCCCGTGATCGCCACAGCTGCAATAGTTGCTCCGGCGAGCGCCCACTTCAGCGGACCCGCGTCGCCCTTGGTACTGGCGACGGCGGTGGCTAGGACTGGCGCCAACCATCGCAGGAGCAGCAGGCCGATAAGCACTACAGCCAGCCCGACGGCGACCACCACCCAGCTCCACTGCAAACCGATCAGCGGTGCGACGACGGCGCTGACGCCCACGATTGAAATCGAAATCGCTGGCGTGAGGGCAACAGCAGTGAGGCCACGGACCCGCAGGACCGCCATGACAGCCGCACCTGGAATGATCAGAATCGCCAACGCCACCAGGAACGCAGGGATAGCTTCATAGGCGGAGGTCACTAGGTGATCCTATCGATCCCCAGACTGGAATTTAGCCCTTGCCAGCGTCAGGTCTGCGAAACGCTGAACGAATAGTCAATGCTGGAGCCCCCTGCCGGATTCGAACCGGCGACCCCCTGTTTACAAGACAGGTGCTCTGGCCAACTGAGCTAAGGAGGCATGGCTGCGAATGAAACTGCAGCCGCTGACGGCGTGTAAGCGCTTATCAGCTAGACAAGATTAGCGCAGTAGGGCCGGGCAGAAAAACTGACCGGCCCCACTCACCCCAAAATCAAGCTACTTCTTCGGCTTCTCGCCACTGATCGCGGCGTCGGCGTAAGCCTGGAAGTCGCCGTCTTCCTGCGAGTTGTACTTCACGCCCTGCACATAGACTCCCGGGGTTCCACCAACGCCATAGACGTTGAACACACCATTTGCGTAGTTCACATATGGGCGGTACGTGTCATCCTTCATGCAGTCCTCTAAGGCCGAGGTGTCGACGCCTGCGCCTTTCGCGATGGAAACGAGCGTGTCATTGTCGAGGCCAGCACCACCTTCGTCCGGTTGATTTTCAAACAGGGCGGTGACGTAATCCGTGTACTTCTCCGGCTGCGAATCCGAAACACACAGTGCTGCGTTGGCAGACCGTGAGGAGTAATTGGTGCTGGACACGCGGTCCAGGAAGTTCACAACACGGTACTCAACGGTGGCTTTGCCGCTGTCAACAAGCTCTGTCAGATAGTCCTCGTACGCCAGCTCAAACTGCTTGCAGGCGGGGCAGCCAAGGTCCACATAAATAACGATCTGCGCTGGCTCGCCGTCGGGAGCTGCCTCGATTCCGGGAGGAAGGGTGCCTTCCTCCACGTCGCCCTGCGCAGGCAAGCTGGTCAGGTCCACCGTGACATCAGGTGTTTCCTCGAAACCATCTTTGATTAGGGTCACTCCACCGTGCTCGTTGCCGTACTGCGGCGCGGGGCCGGCGTCGGGCACATCAGCTTTCATGCTGTTGACCACAACAAGGGCAACAACGACGATGATCGCAACAACCGCCAACACCACCCCCCAGATGGTGAGCATCTTGGTGCGCTGTTCCTTCTTCTGCTGCGCTTCGCGGATCTGGCGTGCCCGCTCGCGTGCAGCGGAATTGCGCTCAGCCTTACTGGGCGTGTTCGGGTTCTGCGGAGTCATAGGTCCTCATGTGAGTCTGTTGAATCGTGGGCATGCATGGGCGATCCTGCCGCCCGAACCAAGTTTAGGTGATCTCAGACAACATACCGCCCCACAGCCAACGCACGAGGGGGCGCATCAGTTTCAAACTGCCGCTACGACCTGTACTACACCCCGGAAGCAGGGCTAGCATCGGAGTCATGGAATTCAGGTATCTAGGTAATAGCGGACTCAAGGTTTCGGAGATCATTTACGGCAACTGGCTGACGCACGGCTCTCAGGTGGAGAACGACGTCGCCACCCAATGCGTGCGAGCGGCACTGGATGCGGGGATCACCACGTTCGACACAGCTGACACGTACGCCAATACGGTTGCTGAGAAAGTTCTGGGCGACGCTCTGAAAGACGAGCGACGCGAATCGCTGGAAATTTTCACGAAAGTCTACTTCCCAACGGGCCCCAAGGGCCCTAATGACACTGGGCTGTCGCGCAAACACATTCTCGAGTCCATTGACGGCTCGCTCAGCCGCCTTGGTACCGACTATGTGGACCTGTACCAGGCACATCGCTACGATCACGAAACGCCGCTGGAGGAAACCATGCAGGCCTTCGCCGACGTCGTGCGCCAGGGCAAAGCCCTCTACATCGGAGTCAGCGAGTGGAACGCCGAACAGCTGCGCGCCGGTCACGCCCTCGCAAAGGATCTGGGCGTCCAGCTCATCTCTAACCAACCTCAGTACTCCATGCTCTGGCGGGTCATCGAGGATCAGGTTGTTCCGGCGTCGGAAGAGCTCGGCATTTCGCAGATCGTGTGGTCTCCCGTGGCGCAGGGCGTATTGACCGGCAAGTACAAGCCCGGACAGAAGCCCGAGGCAGGCAGTCGTGCGACGGACACCAGCGGCGGCGCGGACATGATCAAGCAGTGGATGTCCGACGACGTCCTCACCGGTGTGCAAAAACTCCAACCAGTCGCGGATGGACTGGGTATTACGATGGCGCAGCTCGCCATCGCCTGGGTGTTGCAGAACCAAAACGTTGCGGCGGCCATCATGGGCGCTTCGAAGCCGGAGCAGGTCGAGTCCAACGTCAAGGCAGCCGGGGTGAAACTCGACGACGACGCCATGAGCAAGATCGACGACGCCATCGGCTCCCTCGCTGAGCGGGACGCCGCCAAGACCAAGTCACCGGAACATCGACTCGTGTAACAACAGGCTCACTTGATTCAGTGCCGGACGCTGCGTCCCTTGCCATCACGGGCTAAAGTCGAGACAAGGCATGTCAGACATCCAGAGGGAGCACAGTGAGTCCAGCAGAGAGCACGCAACCTGAGTTTGGCGACTTCGAGTTCATTGTCGTATCCAACCGGCTTCCGGTGGATCGGGTAACGGACGACGACGGCGCTACGGGTTGGCGCCGCTCTCCCGGCGGCTTAGTCACGGCGTTGGCGCCCGTGATGGAGAAGGCAGAGGGCGCGTGGGTGGGCTGGCATGGTGCCGCTGACGAGCAATTGGAGCCGTTCCAAAACGATGGCATGCAGTTGGTCCCAGTGGAGTTGTCCCAGCGCGAGGTCGAGTATTACTACGAGGGTTTCTCGAACGCTACGCTCTGGCCGCTTTATCATGACGTGATCGCGCCGCCGGAGTTCCACCGCCATTGGTGGGACTCCTACCGGCGCGTCAATGAGCGGTTCGCAGCGGCTGCTGCAAAGATCGCCTCCAAGGGAGCCACGGTGTGGGTGCAGGACTACCAGCTGCAACTGGTGCCCAAGCTCCTCCGCGAAGCCAGGCCGGACCTCACGATCGGGTTCTTCAACCACATCCCCTTCCCTCCGGTCGAGATCTTTGCGCAACTCCCCTGGCGCCGTCAGGTTCTCGAAGGTCTACTCGGTGCTGACCTGGTGGGTTTCCAGCGAACCGGAGATACCAGCAACTTCCTACGCTGCGTCCGTCGGTATGTGGGGCACCCCATCAAAGCGCAGCACGTGGACGTGCAAGACAAGGAAGGGAGCACCTTATACTTCTCCCGAGCCGAGGCTTTCCCCATCTCCATCGACGTCAAACGCATCGCAGATCTGGCGGAACATGAGGACGTCCGCGAGCGCGCACGCGAAATCCGGCGCGAACTCGGCGATCCGAAGGTCGTAGTACTCGGGGTCGACCGGCTCGATTACACCAAAGGTATCGGGCACAGGCTCAAGGCCTACGGTGAGCTTCTAGAAGACGGCCGTATCAGGGTAGAAAATTCATCGCTCATCCAAGTAGCTAGTCCCAGCCGCGAGCGCGTGGAACAGTACCGAATCCTCCGTGAGGAGGTAGAAGGCGCCGTCGGCCATATCAGCGGCATGTTCGACACCATGCGCAATACAGCCATCCGCTACCTGCATCACAGTTATCCGGTCGAGGAAATGGTGGCTCTCTACCTCGCTGCGGACGTCATGTTGGTCACCGCGCTCCGGGATGGAATGAACCTCGTGGCGAAGGAATACGTGGCAGCGCGCATAAATAATCAGGGGGCACTGGTTCTCAGTGAGTTCACTGGCGCCGCAGACCAGTTGCGGCAGGCAGTGTTGGTCAACCCACACGATATCGACGGCCTCAAGGAAGCCATTTGTGAGGCCATTCAAATGGAGCCACATGAGGCCAATCGACGCATGAAACTCATGCGTAAGCAAGTGCTGCAAAACGACGTCGAGCGGTGGTCCGAGGACTTCCTGAGCGCCTTGCAGTCCAAGGGAGACCATGGCTGAGCCTGTCTCGGACTTTCCTGCGGACTTACGCGTTGCACTCGGCGAACTTGCAGAGACGCAAACGCTGTTGGTTGCCCTGGACTTCGATGGCGTGCTGGCGCCGCTGGTGGATCACGCGGAAGATTCGCGTCCGTTGCCAGGTTCGGCTGCCGCGGTGAAACTGTTGACCACCTTGCCGCGGACATCGACGGCGTACATTTCCGGACGAGCGCTCGGCAGCCTCCGTGAGGTTGCGTCACCCGAGACCGAGACCCTATTGATCGGCAGCCACGGAGCCGAGACCTGGACAGGACCGGACGCCGCCCCACTCACCCTTGACCCGGAGCAGACTCGAGCGCTCGAAGACGCCACGATCGTCATCGAATCCGTCGCCTCTGAGCACGAAGGCACCTCTGCCGAATACAAACCGGCCGGCGTCGTCCTCCACACCCGTCTTGCTGCACCGGGGGTTGCTGAGGCGGCTGTCGGCGAAGCTCGTGCGAGGTTGACTGATATCGCGGACCTGCATCTCAGCGATGGCAAATCCGTTCTGGAGGTCTCTGTGATCGAGGTGGACAAAGGTCAAGGGCTGAATCAGTTGAAGGAGCTCACTGTTGCGACGGCCGTCCTATTCGCAGGCGACGATGTAACGGACGAATTTGCGTTCCGCGCCCTCGGACAGAAGGACGTTGGCATCAAAGTCGGTCCCGGTGACACTGCCGCCAGGTTCCGCGTGGAGTCACCGCATGTCTTCACCCTCATTCTAGAAGAGCTGGCTCACCTGCGTACCGAGGCCACGCGCCATTGAGTTGCGTGTCATACTTCTCTGTAGTGACGTGAGACACGACACTACTAACTGAATACTTCCATTCACTACGGATCGTCGGGCACGTACCTGCCCGTGAAGGGACATAAATTGGCTACGGTAACGTATGACAATGCCACCAGGCACTACCCTGGGACAGAAAAGCCGGCTGTTGACGGCCTCAACCTGGAGATAGCCGACGGCGAATTTCTGGTTCTTGTGGGCCCCTCTGGTTGCGGAAAATCCACCTCGCTGCGAATGCTTGCTGGGCTGGAGGACGTCAACTCGGGTCGAATCCTGATCGGCGATCGCGATGTCACGGACGTCGCGCCGAAAGACCGCGACATTGCCATGGTCTTCCAGAACTACGCGCTCTACCCGCACATGTCAGTTGCGGAGAACATGGGCTTTGCTCTGAAAATCGCGGGGAAGTCCAAGGATGAACGTGCAGAACGGGTCCAGCAAGCGGCCAAGCTGCTGGACCTTGAGGATTATTTGGACCGCAAGCCCAAGGCGCTCTCGGGTGGCCAGCGCCAACGAGTCGCTATGGGCCGTGCGATCGTCCGAAATCCTCAGGTGTTCCTCATGGATGAGCCACTATCCAACCTTGACGCCAAGTTGCGTGTCCAAACCCGTACCCAGATCGCATCCCTCACCCGCCGGCTGGGCGTCACCACCGTCTATGTCACCCATGATCAGGTCGAGGCTATGACCATGGGTGACCGCGTCGCCGTTCTGAAGGACGGCGTACTGCAGCAGGTCGATACCCCCAGAAACCTTTACGACCGACCACAGAACATCTTCGTCGCAGGGTTCATCGGCTCCCCCGCCATGAATCTGCTGGAACTGCCAGTAGTCGACGACGGCGTCCAGTTTGGTGGACTTACCTATCCCGTTCAGCAGGAAGTGCTGGAAGCCAGGAAGGGGCAGACCGTCATGCTGGGGGTACGACCGGAAGATCTGGACACGGCGCCTGACGGCGAAGGTCTACTGGTGGAAGTCGACGTCGTTGAGGAACTCGGCGCTGACGCTTACATTTACGGGCATACCAATGTCAACGGAGCCAAAATTGAGATTACTGCCCGCGTAGATGGACGTCGTCCCCCCTCACCCGGCGATGCTATCTACGTCCGTCCGCGACCTGGTCATGTTCACCTCTTCGACTCGTCAAGCGGCCACCGGATGGCGGACGAAGCCTAAGAGACCGGCCCCGCACATCGGAAAAGCAGGAGGGCGGCATGACTGGACACGACGCCAATTGGACGGACGAACCCACTGACTACGATCAGCCGGGCAAACTCCGCCGGTCTCGTGAGGAACGTGGTCGCCGTGGTTCCCTGGGTTCGCTCAACATCACGGCAGCCAGCACAGATGCCGCCCTACTGGAGCTTCCATGGGACGTCGCGTTGGAGGAGTGGCCAGCAGAGTGTCTGGCCGCCCTCCCCCGCGGAATTTCCCGACATATTGTGCGCTTTGCCCACCTGAGCGGTGCCGTCATTGCCATTAAAGAAACTGGCGAGCACATTGCCCGGCACGAATATCACATGCTGCGCAAACTCCAGCGGTTGGATATCCCATGTGTGGAACCAGTAGCCGTCATCACTGGGAGAAAAACACCGACTGGCGATGATTTGGACCCGGTACTGGTCACCCGCCATCTGAAGTTCTCGCTGCCGTACCGAGCTGTATTTTCACAGGTACTTCGACGAACAACTCTCACCCGCCTCATCGATGCACAAGCACTACTGCTGGTGCGGCTGCACCTCATCGGTTTCTATTGGGGGGATGTCTCCCTCTCCAACACGCTCTTCCGTCGGGACGCAGGCGCTTTCGCCGCGTACCTCGTCGATGCTGAAACCGGCGAGCTCTACCCAGCCCTGTCCAGAGGGCAGCGCGAATACGATCTCGAGATAGCCCGCGTCAACATTGCCGGGGAGCTCATGGACCTGCTCGAGGGCGGCCTCATCGAGGAGAACGTAGACCCCGTGGCCACGAGCGAACTAATCATGGACAGTTACCGTGCTCTCTGGGAAGAACTAACGAGAAAGGAGTCCTTTGACCCAGAAGCTCGGTGGCGTATCACCGAGCGGATTCGCCGTCTCAACGAACTCGGGTTCGACGTCGAAGAATACTCGATCGAGACCACTGCGGACGGGTCACAGCTGCAGCTCCAACCCAAGGTGGTCGACGCCGGCCACCATTCCCGGCGGCTCATGCAGCTCACGGGTCTCGACGCGCAAGAGAATCAGGCGCGAAGGCTCCTTGCAGACCTTGACTCATACCGGCACGACACCATGCCGCAGGTAGACGAGGCCATTGGCGCCCATTCATGGCTCAACCACATTTTCGAACCCATAGTCCGTTCCATTCCGCGCGACCTTGCCGGGAAGCTCGAACCTGCTGAGGTAGTCCACCAAATACTGGAACACCGCTGGTACATCTCAGAGCAGCAGAACCGCAACGTGCCCCTTGCCGAAACGGTCCAGTCCTATATGGACTCCGTTCTCAGACACCGGCGTGATGAGGCCGCGATCATGCTGAATCCCGACACCAAGACGCTCAAAATTCTCGAGGGTGGAAGTTAAACAACAGCGGCCCCACCCGAGAGGATGCGGCCGCTGTTGGTTGCGCTACTACTGATCCAGAAAATCCGAGCAGTTGATCTGCTGGCCCTGGTACTCCTGAACGCCGGGCCCCGCGGTCTGGCAGAATTCGATGACGTCGGTAGCAGCACCGATACCGACGAAGAGCAAAATGATCAAACCGATGCCTACGAGCGTCATTACTGCCCCGACGATGATGCCAGCGAGTGCCAGTCCGTTGCTCATTCGAGCCTTCTTGGACTTGAGCATGGCGACGATGCTGATGATCAGCCCAATGAGAGAGATCGGCAAAATGATGGAGCAGATGAGACCTACGATTCCAAGGGTCCTGCCTGGATTCTCTTGGGGCGCCCCTGGACCAGCGGTGTTGCCGTTCTGCTCTGAGGGGTAGGCCTGGCCGGCTCCGTAAGCCGGTTGATTCTCCTGCTGGCCGTACTGGTCGGGAGTGTTCTGAGACATGTCTGTAATTCCCCGTTTCAGGTTTGGATGAGTATGCCGCTAGAGCGACGATGACTTCTGCCAGTCTAGCGTGAACGTCGTGACGGCCAGCACCGTTTTGAGGGTAGAACTCCCCATGCGCGTAGCTGGCGAGGGCTTCCCTATACCCCAGTCGAGCTAACTGTTGGAACGTCGACAACAGCTGGGATTGCTTTGCCCGGGTTGAGGATGTTTAGCGGATCAAAGAGCTGTTTGATGCTGCGTTGGAGCGCGAGCACCTCTTCCTGTTGCTCCCATGCTAACCAGCGCAATTTGTACTGCCCAATGCCGTGCTCGCCCGTGATGGTTCCTCCACAGTCGAGCGCAGCACGGACCGATTCATTCAGTGCCGCATCGAGTCTGGCCATTCCCGCAGGCCCCTCGTCGGTGCTGATCCAGAAGGTGGGGTGAAGGTTGCCATCCCCGGCATGCGCCACGACTTTCAGTCGTACCTGGTGCGTCTGGGCCATCACCTGCAGCTTTGCCACATACTCCACGAGTCGAGACCTCGGAACGGCAACGTCCTCGCCAACCCGGTATTCGTCATCTACCTCATCGCCCCTGCTGTGCCTACGTAGGTCCATCAAACGGACTGCTTCATCGGCTCCCTCTTCGGAAACCGCTCCGCCGAGCTCGGTCAGAACGTCACGCACGACGTCGGCCTCCGCCTGAGCTCCGAACCCATCTGTTTGGATAAGTAGTAGCGCGCCTCCCCGCTTGGACAGGTCCGATCCGTGGACCCGGTCCAGCACTTCCAGAGTTGCACCGTCCAGGAACTCCATGATCGACGGCTGGACACGGGCGGCCCCCACTGCGTGAACACCGGCGGCTGCCGTTGCTAAATCAGGGAAGAAGGCGGCAATGGTCCGAGTATCCACCGGCAAGTAGCGCAGTCTCACGGTAGCTCCCACGACGATCCCGAGAGTCCCCTCCGAGCCGACCATCAATCCCGTGAGATCGTACCCAGCGACCCCTTTGAACGTTTGATGCCCGGTATGAATGAGCGTTCCATCGGCAAGAACCACGTCCAGAGCCAGCACCGAGTCCCGCGTTACCCCATACTTGGCGCAGCGCAGCCCGCCAGCGTTCGTCGCGACGTTGCCCCCTATCGTGGAGGTTCGGTAACTAGCAGGATCGGGTGCATACATGAGCCCGTGCACGGCGACGGCTGCGTCCAAGTCACCGTTGATGACCCCTGCTTCGACAACGGCGACCTCGTCCTGGACCCTGATGTCCAGGATTCGGTTCATACGCTCCAGGCTGAGAACGATGCAGTTGCTGGTGGCGTGTGCTCCGCCGGAGACCCCTGTGCCTGCGCCACGGGAAACAACCGCAAGTCGGTGATGGTTTGCCCACCGCATGACGGCTTGGACTTCCTTGATGCTCTCAGGCCAGACGACGACCGCTGGCTGTACCAGATCAGTAACCGGTCCCTGATCTCGGGCATAAAGGGCCACAACCGCGGGCTCCGCAGATACTGAAAGGGCTGGTGCCATGACCAACAGGTCAGACAGAACAAGCGTGGACATCAATGGTTCTTTCCCGACAGGTCGCTGCCCATGAACCGAGCGTAAGAGGATAGTGCACTTGACCACCCGTTGAATGCCTTAGCTTGCTTTTCGCCTTCTGGGCCTGATCCCCAGTTGTCGTGAACCACGGTGACCTTCGTTCCCAACGAGGCACTCTCACGCGATTCGTCCTCGAAGGTAACCCGTACGCGCGAGGGAGATAATATTTCCCACCCCAGAGTCCATGACAGCTCAATTTCACGTTCCTGCTCGATGCGCACGACGCGCGCCCATTCGTGCTCATCACCGGACTCGCTTTCCTCGCCCATTGCAGTGTTGGTGAGCTCAACGTGGGTAGATTCTTGGAAGTGGGTCTGCTCAGCAGGCCACCAGAGGTGGATGTAATCTGTGAAGCCCTCCCAGGCTCGTTCGCGGGCTGCAGGCACGATAACCATGGCAGTAGTTGCTTCCGGCGCACAGCTGTCATCCGCTGTTCCGCTCTTAGCGTTGGTGGCGTCCCGAATCCTGTCGGGCTCTCCGTGTGAGAATAGGTCGGTCATGGCAGACACCTTACCCGTGTGTGGGGGTGTGGTTGTTTTTTTGGGTGGTTGTTTAAGTGGGTCAGGCCCCGCACCGTGTGGTGTGGGGCCTGAGCCTTAAAGTGTGTCCGGCGGTGACCTACTCTCCCACACCCTCCCGGGTGCAGTACCATCGGCGCTGCGGGTCTTAGCTTCCGGG
>JBBPYK010000097.1:0-8190 GCA_038199985.1 Actinomycetales bacterium
AGACCCACGCATCGCCAATGTATGCCGTAAGAATATGATCAATTCTACGGAGCAGAGGCGCCTCCTTCGCGAAGGTCCTTAAGAGCAGATGGGTCAATAGAAGTAAGAGCAACGCCACGAATGCGATCGGTGCTAGCACAATCGCCAGAAGCACGGCGGTGAGCATTGGAAGCAGCGCCCCAAACAACTTCTTGTAGGTTCCAACCTCTGCAAACACATTGAGGGAGAATTTCGCCTCAGGGATCGGGCTCTGGTCCAGATGGCGTATCCCCCAAGCCATCGCACTCTGCAGTAGAAATACTGGAAACAACAAAAGGCACCACCGGAGTACGGTTCTGGGGGGAGGCGCTGTTACATTCTTGTCCCAGTAAGCCTCTCTCGCAAGAAGATCGATCGGATCCTGACCAGGGATCGTGATTTGCGCCCTAATCTCGGCAGGATCCGAACCTGGAGGCTTCGTCTCGAAGCGACCGACCGCGCCGACCGCAGTCTCAATGCATTTCATGACGTCGTTTACAGTCTGTCCATGGCGCTGGACGCCGATGCCATGGACTACAAGCAAGCCGACGCCCCTAGGGCTTTCTCGCCTTCGCTTTGCTTGAGTGCGCCGTTTCGTTGCCTGTTTACTACGAACTGCTTTCAACTGTTTCAACCCTTCGCATGCTCGCTAAGGAGTCAGAAAACCTGCCAGGCAAGATGCCACAGATACAGCAAATCATGAGACCCGAGGTGAACTGCTTCGTTACATGCCATGGCGCTCGGGCGAAGAATACCTGGGCGCTCTGCGTAGAATGCCGGACTTCAGCACCTTGGCACGGTTTGACTCCTCGCAGCAATCCTCCGCCCGCAGCACGAGGAGTCTCAAGAAGCACGATGGAGTGGACAAACGTTTGGCTACGGCATGAATCTGTTGACCGTCAGCACGAAGCTGCCAGAGGTTAGACCGTAACTCAATTACACATTAAATCTAAATTCCACCACGTTCAGTAACCGAATAACCTTCGTGCGCCCTCGCCTTCACACCCCAGCAATGCAGGGTCTTTTCAAACTCCGATGACTTTTCGGGCGATCAGTAAATCGCGCATGGCTGCGCGAAGCGCTGCGGTGATGTTGGTGGTGCCGGCGAGTCAGTGGAGGTTGATGGCCAGGTTCCGCAGGGTGGCCATTACATGAGCATCGTGTCCTGTTCTGATCTGTGAAGCGTCTTCGCCGTAGATAGTGTCCCGGACCCAGTGCAGGCGGTTCTCGACGCCCCACCGGCCGCGGACGTAGCAGACGATCTCTTCGGCAGCGGCCTCTGTCCTGGCGACAGTGAGGTGATGACGAAGACGTGCTCGCGGGTCTTCGTCCCGGTGGCGTGGTCGTGCCGGTCCCGGGTAAGGCGAACCGTCTGGGCTGCGTGCGGGAAGTCTATCCAGGCCCGCTTTCGTGCTCGCGTGGCGCTGCGTCGATCAACGCGATCACCTGTTCGAACCACTCTCGCGCCGAGTCGATGCCAGCCAGCACCAGCGATCTGCCACCCACCTCTGTCTCCTCGCGCGCCACTCGGTACGCGGGCTCCCATTCGTCCATCGCGCGAAGGGGAAGCGGCGGCCACTCCTGCGCACGGCGGAAGTCAAACGTACGCACGCAGAACTCCCGCAAGGGGGTCAGCTCAGGACCGGCATCCCACAGCAGCTGCAGATCCACCAGGTCATGGGCCCGGGCATAGTCCGGGTCCGTCACGGCGTGGATCTTCTGCGCCATCTGGTACTCCAGGTCGATCAGCTCCACCGCCTGCAGCTCCCCGAAGCCGAAGTGCTCGCTCAGCTCGACGAGCTCGCCGTCCACAGCGCGGCGGGCATGGGCATGCGGCTCGATCTCGGGGTCGGACACCTCCACGTCCAGCCCCGCCCACTCCCGCCCGAGGAAGGACAACGTGACTCGGTAGGGGTGCACCACGTACTGGGGCCGGGCGAGCCCAGGGTCGTGCAGCCGCTGAGGCTTCAGGACCGCGGTGAATGCCACGCGGTCCGGCGCATCAGGATCTTTGCGCAGCGCGCCCTTGGTCGCGGGGACCGAGCCCCAGCCCTGTGCCAGGCGCGCGCGGAACGCTTCTTCAAAGGCTGCACCTCGTTGTCGAGTGGAGACATCCAGATCAGCCGTGGCCCGCGTGCCGCGCTCCCCCATGCGGAGCTTGACGCCCATGCCGCCCTTGATAGCGACAGCGTCGGGCAGCATCTGGGACACGATGAGCGTGCAGAGCATCCGGCGCACGCGGGCGCTGGGCACCCCGAGCTCGCGCGATGCCTCCTCGAGCCGGGCATTCAGCTGCGAGGTGTTCAGCGGTGGTGCCACTGCACTCATCCGACGTGCTCCCTCTGGTCCAGTTTCGCGACGTCGCGGTCGTCGATCAGCTCGCGCCCGCGCGCCTGGTCGACCAGCGCCTTCCAGCGCTCCGGCG
This sequence comes from Actinomycetales bacterium, assembly GCA_038199985.1. GTDB lineage: Bacteria > Actinomycetota > Actinomycetes > Actinomycetales > Micrococcaceae > Arthrobacter_J. The sequence continues at coordinate 2,444 of JBBPYK010000097.1, forward strand.
GCATCCTCTCGCGCACGTCCTCCAGCGCGCGTCGGACGGTGGTCGCCGGGATGCCCTCGTACTGCGTCAGATCCTCGTCGGGGACGTCCGCACGGGCCTCGAGGTCGACCCACTCAGGAAGAACCCTGCGCACCCGGCGGCGGGTCGCAACCCGGATGCGGTGTGGGTTGAACTGCCCCAGGCCCAGCAGATCGAGCACGGCCTCGCGCTGGAGGAAAGCCCCGCTGCCGGCCAGCGCTGCTGCTGCTGCCGGCTGGGTCAGCTCGGTCGCGGGGACATCGCGGTGCAAGTACACACCGTTGCCGTAGGCCCGCAGCGCGCCGCGGTGCGCGAGCTTGCGCACCTCCACAGCGGGCACCCCCGCGTCCTCGGCCTCGGGGATCGTGACGACGCCGTGTTGCTCTGCGGCGATCTCCCACAGGTCGTGTCGGTAGCCCGTGACGCCACCTCCCTTCTTATGTCAAAAGCGTACCAGTTTCGGTACGCTTTTGACATACATCGAGGTTCCAGTCCGCCACGGACGCCGCCTGAGCCGGTCCGCGGAGATGCGAATTACGTTCGGCGAAGCAGCGGTCGAGGACTGCCATCGCAGAAGCCGAGGCGCAATCGATATCTGAGCCGGTCGTTCAGAGCCAGATTTGCCTCGGATACGAGGCCGCCGGAGCATACACATTTAAGGACATACTCCCGGTGGAGTGCGAATCAGCGTGGTGATGTCGTGTCCTGCATTACGTACATGGCCAGGTGAAATACATGTGGTCATCACATGCTCATCAGCCTCAGCCTACTGCCCTTCCAGTCGAAGGCGTGAGCCCTGGCGACGAGGCGCGATGTGGCCGTGCACTGGGGAACGCCGCGACTGCGGACGCACGGCGGGTCAGCTCGGGATGTGGGCCGGCGAACGACTCGATGCACGTTTCGCGGTCATCTCGGTCCGGCCAGGCATCGGTCCGCCTCGACAACACCATTTTGCCCGGCGCAACCGACAGATCGGTATCGGTGGCGCGTGTCAGGCTTCCTGGATGGGCAATTGCCGCAACCAATGGGCACCACGCCCGACGGCTACAAGCCCACCAGATGTTAGAGCGCGAACCTAAAATGCACTACGTTCCGTAGCCGAATAACCTTAGATGGCGACATCCTTTATCCAGCTGTCCGGAAGCCACGGTCCTGTGCGATCGCAGTACAGACCTCGAGACTAGCTCGGGATGAACTACCGCTAGCAGAGCTAGTGCTCACCGGATCATCAAGCGCAGGAACGTCATGACACAGAACACCTAGTAGTGCGTCACCCCAAGGTCCCGCACAGATCTGCACCCTAGGTTTCAAAAGAACTCCATCATGCCTGCCCTTCAATGGTGGGCCCATCGTGAGTGGGGGGTAGATGGGCCTCGCCAGAGCCTCTAGGGCTTTGCTGTGAAGAAGTCGAGGACCTCCGACACGATCTCGTCTGGGTTCTCCTCGGCCAGATAGTGTCCGCAGTTGACCACGCGCCCGGAGATACTGACGGCGATGTTCTGCCAGAGCTCAAGCGGGTCGAAGTGCTTCTCGATCACTCCGTGCTCAGCCCACAAAATTCGCAGTGGCACGCGGATAAGGTTCCCGGCAGCACGGTCTGCACGATCATGCTCGAGATCGATCGAGGCACTTGCACGATAATCCTCACATGCACCGAGTGCTCGCGCCGCACCCGTGAGGCCGGCGACGTACGCATCAATTACCTCAGCTGGAAACGGCTCCAACCCGGCATGGCGACCTCCCAAAACCCCCTCGACATAAGCACGCGGGCTGTTACCAATGAGCGTCTCCGGCAGCGGTGCCGGCTGAATGAGCGCGAACCAGTGCCAATAGGTGGAGGCGAACTTTCGGTTGGTGGCCTGATACATGTCCAGCGTCGGCGCGATGTCCAGAAGCATCGCCCGGTGCACGCGGTCCGGCGCATCCGCGGCCAATCGCGCTGCAACCCGTGCGCCCCTGTCGTGTCCCACCACCGAGAACTTTCGGCGCCCCAGATAGTCCATCAGCGCCAGCGCATCGCGGGCCATCTCCCGCTTGCTGTAGCTGTGATGCTCCGTGTCCGGGACCGGACGCCCGGATTCACCATAGCCACGCAAGTCAGGAGCAACGACGAAGAAATCTTCAGCAAGTGCCGGGGCCACTCGGTGCCACATGACGTGCGACTGCGGATGCCCGTGCAGCAGCAACAGCGCAGGCTTACCCCCATCCGAACTGGTGCGGCCACGCAAACGCACCCCATTGACCTCGACATCGAGTTCGGCGAAGCCGTCAAACATTCCGTTGCTCCTTGCGCTGTCTCACCACGATGTCAGGATCTCGGACCAGGCCCAGGAGCACCATGGTATTCAAGATCGAATCACTCAGGGAGAAGCTGAGCGCAGGAACACAAACGCACACCTGTGAGGAGATGATTCAAGCGAGCCAAGAGACCTGAACGCCTCGATGCTGCGAGCCTTTGCGGAATCGTTCGCTGGCGTCGCGGCGATGGACGATCACACGTACTCTGACGTTCACGCCACCTTCAAGGGCGTAATCGCGGCAACCTTTTCACGCAGCACCCGGCGCTCGAGCCGAAGTTCGTAGTTGGACTGAAGGTTCATCCAGAGCTCCTCGGAAGTTCCGAAGTACCGGGCGAGGCGGATTGCTGTATCGGCCGTGATGCCACGCTTGCCGTGCACGATCTCGTTGATGCGCCGCGGCGGCACACCGATCGAGACTGCCAGCTTGTTCTGTGTGATCCCGAAGCCCTCGATGAAGTCCTCCATGAGGATCTCCCCAGGGTGGATCGGCTCGATCAGGTCGTTCTCAGTGGTAGTCGACGAGTTCGACATCTTCCGCACCTCCATCTCTCCAGACGAAGCAGAGACGCCACTGGGCGTTCACCCGGATGCTGTGCTGACCACGACGTTCGCCGACGAGTCGCTCCAGCCGATTCCCCGGGGGGATACGCAGGTCCTCGACATCCTTCGCCGCATGGATCAACTCAAGCTTCCGCAGAGTCGCCCGTTGCACTGTCCGGTCGATACGCTTGACGTACTGCTCATGCCAGATACGTTCGGTGTCCTTGCTGCCGAACGATCTGACCACCCGATCAGCATATAACGCGGTGCGTTAATAACGCTAGACGTTAAACCGGAACTCCACCACGTCGCCGTCGGACATCACGTATTCCTTACCTTCAATACGCACCTTGCCGCGGGATTTGGCCTCCGCCATGGACCCGGCGTCCATCAGGTCATCGAAGGAAACCACCTCGGCCTTGATGAAGCCACGCTGGAAGTCTGAATGGATAACGCCCGCGGCCTGCGGTGCCGTATTCCCCCGGTGGATAGTCCAGGCCCGGGTTTCCTTGGGGCCGGCCGTGAGGTAAGTCTGCAGCCCGAGGGTATGGAAGCCCACCCGCGCCAGCTGATCCAACCCGGATTCGTCCTGGCCGTTCATCTCCAGCATCTCCCGTGCTTCCTCCTCGTTGAGCTCAACGAGGTCGGATTCGAGCTTGGCATCGAGGAATACGCAGTCCGCCGGAGCAACCAGGGCACGCAGTTCGTCCTGCCGTTCGGGGCTGTCCAGAATGCCTTCATCGGCGTTGAAAACAAAAATGAACGGCTTGGCCGTGAGGAGCCCCAGTTCCTGCAGGTGCTCCATCTCCAGCTTCTCACTGTCAATAGCGGAGTAGATGGTGTCACCACGTTCAAGGACGGCCTGAGCGGACTTCAGCGCGGAAAGTTCCGCGGCGTCGCGCTTCTTGATCTTGACTTCCTTTTCAATCCGCGGAACCGCCTTCTCCACCGTCTGCAGGTCCGCCAGGATCAACTCCGTGTTAATGGTTTCCATGTCCGAGGCAGGATCAACCTTGCCGTCCACGTGAATGACGTCAGGATCATCGAACACCCGCACCACCTGGGCAATGGCCTCGGCCTCGCGGATGTTCGCCAGGAACTTGTTACCCAGCCCCTCCCCTTCGGAGGCACCCCGGACAATTCCAGCGATATCCACGAACGATACGGTTGCTGGCAGGATGCGCTGAGATCCAAAGACCTCCGCCAGCTTCGCAAGCCGCGGGTCCGGCAGGCTGACCACGCCAATGTTGGGTTCAATAGTGGCGAACGGATAATTCGCAGCCAGGACCTGATTACGGGTCAGTGCGTTGAAGAGTGTTGATTTGCCGACGTTGGGCAGTCCGACGATGCCGATAGTAAGAGCCACGGTCCACCATCTTACCGGTCACGGCGTTCGTCAAAATGTCGGACCCACATGTCACGCTGGTTCCATGAATGCATTTACCGTAGTTCTCGCCCTGTTGACCTGTATTGCCGGAGCCGTTGCCGGCGGTGCGGTGGTGGCCTGGCTTGCACGACGCCGGCTGGTGCTGCTGGAATCGGAGACGGACGACGCCGTTTCCCGGCTGGGCGACGTGCGCCAGTCCCTCGCGGCCGCCGAAGCCGAGAACAGACTGCTCATCGAGCACAACGGGAGGCTGACCCGGCAGAGCGACGAATCGGGGTCAGTCCTGAAGGCCCTGGCCCCGGTCGCTGAAAAGCTCCAGCATGTCCAACAGCAGGTTGGAGTACTCGAACGGGACCGAGTGGAGCAGTTTGGTCATCTCACAGAAGCGCTGAACCTTTCCCGCCGCACCGACGAACAACTGCTGAGCACCACAGCGTCACTGTCCTCCGCGCTGCGGAATAACTCTGTACGCGGCACCTGGGGAGAGGTCCAGTTACGGCGGGTAGTGGAGTCCGCGGGGCTGCTGGGCAGCGTGGACTTCGCCGAGCAGGTGACCCTGTCCGAAGCCGGCGCAGGCAGACCGGACATGGTGATTTACCTGCCCGGTTCCAAATGCATGGTGCTTGACGCCAAGGTCCCGCTCTCCGCGTATCTACTGGCCAGCGAGGCAGCAGAGGCGAACTCGGAACAGGACAGCCGGCGGAGTGCTGCACTCCTGAAGGATCACGCAAAAGCGGTCCGCGCCCACGTCGATGCCCTTGCCGCCCGGAAGTACTGGGATGGTGTACCCAACTCACCTGAGCTGGTGATTTGTTTTATCCCGGTGGAGTCTTTCCTATCTGCTGCGCTGCAGGCCGATCCCGGGCTGCTGGACTATGCCTTCACGAAGAACGTCGCCCTGGCTTCACCCGTGACCCTGCTGGCAGTATTGAAGGCCGTGGCCTTCAGCTGGCGCCAGGACGTCCTCACGGAACACGCGAAGGAGTTGTTTGACCTCTCGACCCAGCTCTATACCCGGTTAGGAACCATGGGCGAGCACGTCACCAAGCTCGGGAACTCACTGAAATCGTCGGTGGAGAAATACAACGCGTTTGTGGGGACACTTGAGTCCCGGGTACTGCCAACCGCTCGGCGCATCAATGATCTGGACCCAACCGGCCGGAAGCACGCGGATTCCTTTACGGCCCTGGAATCCACGCCGCGACTGTTGAGCTCGCCAGAACTTATTGACAGCTCCAGCACGGGGACCGAGAGGTCCGGCACAGGCGCCGACGGCGCCAGCGAGCGTGCTGCCAGCTAGCGGCGGGGTCTGTTACGTGGGCGTCCACGGAGGGCACGGCCGATCCCGCCCAGGACCAGGAGCACCATACCGGCACTTGCCAGCGCTAGCATCCATGCGCTGTAACTCTCAGCTGCCCGCTCCACGAGGGCAGCTCGGAACAGCCGGCCAACCTCGCTTCCGCCACTCTGGCCGGGAATGAACACCCGGTGACTGCGCGCTA
>JBBPYK010000098.1:0-6621 GCA_038199985.1 Actinomycetales bacterium
CACGAGGGCCAGAATTACTCATGGACCCATCTTCCCGCACCCGGGAAATTGTGGAGATAGACATTGGTTGCTGATCCTGATTCTCGCCCTACGAATTAGACGGACTTGCTATGAGCCACTGGCCTCAACTCACCCTGACACGTAGGGCAGTCGGGAACCCCCGTCGAACACACCCTGGCCTGACCTGCATGTCGTTTTCCGAAGTCGACCGCACGGAATATCCAAAGTGGTCTGCACAGCACATCCGTGCCCATAAGCCGATCGGCTTACGGACGTCTCATCCACTTAATGTGTAAGCGCTTCTTCGTCGGTTAGCTGATCGTGTTCTACGTTTGCGTTCCGGAACTTTGAGAACAGCAGCGCCAGGGCTGCAAGCAGCATGACTCCGGCGCCGGCCCAGAGGGCGATGGATGAACTCGTGACGGTGGCAAGCGCTCCGCCTAGGGGTGCGCCAAGAACGATCATTCCGCGGTTCATCGAGCGCCTGGTGGCACTCATCCGAGCGATGAGCCTATCCGGCGTCACTGCCTGCTGATACCCCATTTCCAGCGGGCCCTCGACACCCATGGACAGCCAAAAAAGGAATTGTCCTCCCGCTGCGACAGCAAAGGCCGCCCAAAGTGCCGCCGGCCACTCGGCAGGTGAGCCATACGCCCGATCATTCAATGGACCGTCAGCCACAGCAGCAGCAACCAGAGGGGAAAAGGCAATCAGTGCAAGCGCTACCGGCTGGACCAGTCGTGCAATGATTATTGTTTTCCCGGTACCCCACCGCTCTCCGATACGTATCGAAAGAAGAGTTCCCACGACAGAGCCAATTCCTGCACCGCTGAGAACCAGGCCAAGCCCTAGAGCACCAAGGCGTAGGTCGTTCAGAACGAGTGCCGGAAAAACTGCGCCCATCATGGCGGAGCCGATGAACCACGCGTGGCTGGACCAAGCCAATGGTCCCAGTCGTGGGTGACCGTAGACCCAGCGCAAACCCTCATCAATTTTGCGCCGCATGGAACCGTCCGTGCGCGCGGGCGGCTTGTTAGTAGCAGCGTGCTTCAAGGAGAGCAGGACCGCTCCGGAAAAGAAGTGGGTTACCGCGCCGAGGAGAAGAGCGAAAGGTGCCGTCACCAAAGCAACCAGAACACCGGCTACCGCACTTCCCGTGGTTTGAGCGACGGTGTCGCTTTGCTGCAGTCGGGCATTGGCCCGCGTGAGTAGGGGCCTGGAAACCAGTTGCGGCAGGAAAGATTGATAGGCGGCGTCGCTCATCAGCGCCAGTGTTCCAAAGCTAAACATCAGGATCATCACAGTAGGAACGTTAAGGATACCTAGTACCCCAAGCAGGCACAGCGTGGCCAGAACCAGACCGCGCCCAACATCGCCGGTGATCAGAACGGTACGGCGGCGGAACCGGTCCACCCAAATTCCGGCGAGCAACCCGAAGAGTAAGTAAGGCGCCCAACGTGCAGCGTTGACCAATCCTTGGTCCAACGCGGTGCCATTCAAAGACACCAGGACCAGAACTGAGAGGGCCACAGTCGTGATGTAGGTGCCGAAATCTGACACGGTTGATGCGAGCCAGAATCGCACGAATACTGAGTTGCGCCGCAGTTTCATGTTTTCGTTTGGGGGCGAACCGCCGCCGTAGCCGGCTCCGCGTCCCGTCCCTCTCTCAACCGTGCGTGCCGTTCACGGCTTACCGGTCGTCGTACTCAAAGCGTACCCATGCGAAACATGTGGAGCTCCGTTGGTACGACAGGTCCGATAACTAGCGCTCACCGAACGGTGACTTTTAGCCAGACTGAACGGCGACGTTAATGGCGTCGACGCGGGGATTGCGAAGTCACCCTCTGGCAGTTCCAGAGCGGATCGTTAACCGGACACGTCAGTTCGTGGGGGCCCCGGAATGGACGACCAACAGCCGACCGGTTACGGTCGCGGGTCCGTGGTAAGCAGAGCCATTTGAATAGTGTCAAACCATTTTCCATCCCACCGGAGGGAATCACGCTGCTTACCCTCAACGACGAAACCGCACTTTTCATACACGTGTTGCGCACGAGGGTTGAAGGAGAAGACTTCTAAAGAAATTCGGTGTAAACCAACCTCGTCAAAAGCATGATCGATAACGGCTTTGGTTGCTTCTGTACCATAGCCGCGCCCGCACAATTTTTCCGCTCCCAGTGATATGCGGAAACCAATCGACTCGTTATCCTCATCGAACTCGTTCAAAACTACTTCTCCGAGGTTCGCTCCATCCTCAATCCGGATAATTGCCCAATCGGCGCGGTCGTGACGGTCCGCGAGGCCAGCAAGCCACTTACGAATCTGATCCTCAGTGAACGTCTGGTGAGTGCCAGTCAGACGCATCGACTCCTCGTCCTGCAAAGCCGCCCAAGCTCCATCGAAATGTTCCGTACCCAATGGTTCAAGGCGCAGACGCCTAGTCGTTAAGGTCTTCTGTTGCGCGAAAAACCTTTTCGAAACCATCACTCGAGCCTACCAATGGTTGCCATTTCCTAATCGTTGATCGAGAGTCAAGTTCATGATCTCGGCGAACATGCCACCGGCTCAGGCGGACTAGTCGCACTAGCCGGTTCTTGGGCGGGCGCCATCGCTTTGTCAGACTCGGACCACAGAAGCGAGTTGCACCTGAATGGTCTGCTCAGCCCATGCGGCTGTCAGGAGCCTCTGCCCGAAAGGCTCGCTGATGAGATTGAGTATCCGACTAACCGACAGATCCAGTTCATCTGCGTGGATGGTTGTAACGCCGTCCACGCTGTCGGGAACTACCGAGCAGATGCTAGGAATGCTAGTCCCGGGCGTTCCCGTGCTCTGCAGGTGTACGGACTCTGGAATTGCTTCAAGTCTCCCGTCGAGCCCGAGGGATTGGTCGGCCTGTGGCCGGCCAGTCAGGATGTATGCGGCCAACCCGGACGCATATACAGGATCACCGGCGGCATCATAAACCCATCTCTTTCCGAGAAAAGAGTGCTCCATAGTACCAATCAGACACGGGTCGGCATCTTCAAGAGGGCAACTTCTATACGTCAGCGGAACCTGAAAAACTGCGCTCTCACTTCTAAGGATGAGTGTTTCGATGCCGACCTCACCGTCAGGATCATCAAAACGAAAGGAGCCGACACGCCCTAGGTTCGCTGGGTCGTCCTCCTCGGACCACGGTTGGTTGGGCAGCCAGCGTGCGAGAGTTTCATTTTCGACGGAATCAACGTAGCTCTCCGAACGATTGCCATGACGCCCAGCCTATGGCCAGACGACTCCGGCGCCGTCGGCTTCATACGCCACCTTGTCAATTGCCGGTCCCTGGCGGATGGCCTCTGATTGACTAGTCGTGTGATCAGGGAAGCGCGGGGGGAGGACCTCCCTAGAATTCGGGACATCGAAGTTGCAGCAGGCGAAGCATTTCGAACCATCAACATGGCAGCCATCGCTAACGACTCGCCACCAGACTTGGATGACCTCGCCGTGTACCAGCGAGAAGGCAGAGCATGGGTCGCCACGGACTCAGGCAATGAACCGGTCGCTTACATTCTGGTTGACGACGTTGATCGGCACGCCCAGATCGAGCAGGTGACCGTCCACCCAATGCATGCCCGCCAGGGACTTGGCCGGTTACTCATCGAAGAAGTGGCGAGTTGGGCTGTGACGCAAGGACTCGAGGGTATGACGTTAACGACCTTCGAAGACGTTCCGTGGAACGCCCCTTACTACACGCGCTTAGGATTCGTTCGGGCGCCCGAATACCAGTGGTCGCAGGGTATCCGTCAGATCGTGCAAAAAGAAGGTGCCCATGGTTTGGATGCCTGGCCGCGCGTCGTAATGAAAAAATTGCTAACTAGAGCGGAGCTGAGTGTCCCGTAAGCCGAACCTCCAACGGATGTAAAGCTGAACTGCGAGGATTGTTTGGATCGCGATTGCGTCGTTCTGTGGTCATCCTCGATGTTCCGCGTGCCGATCCACTTTCGGACCTCGGAAATTGCCCTGTTCACAGTTCGGCAAGGACGGCCCGAACGAAGTCGGACTTCGCCGCTGAGTACGCCTCGCGGTCGGCGCTGTGCTGAGTCGCTAACGCCTCTTTGAGCCCAGCGTAGCGATGCCGGAGTGCCGGGTCGGCACGCAGCGCGTCACGGAAGGCCAGCTGCTCGCCCCAGCGCGGGCTCTCCCGGCGCATCAGGTGCAGGTGAGCGACGCGCCGCCCCCCCACAGTGCGTACGAAGAATCGCCGCCAGGGACGCTCATCGAGTTCGGGCGGCACGTAGTTCCACCCGTCAGGGGCGAGAACTTCCGCGACCTCGGGGGCGCACGTGAGATCGGCGACCGCAGCCTGCAGGTCCAGCACCGGCTTGGCGGGAAGGACGGGTACGGCAGTAGAGCCCACATGTTCCACTGGTGCCAATAGCCAGACGTTCAGGTCAGCGTTGAGCTGCCGACGCATCTGCTCGCCGTGCTTTCGCCACGCCGCGTTCGGCGGGTGTACTTCGACCTGCTCCATCGCCCACGCTGGCCGCTCCGTCACTAGTGCACTGTCTCACAGCCTTATCCGCCTGTGCCACAGGATCCTCCCGCCGATGCCTACCGAGGTTTTTTGATCGGGCTCTGCAGCGACTACCGAATGCATTCTTGTGCGAGTAGGATTTAGTCCTACTGAGATTGGGGCAACCATGCGGACGACGCGGCAATTGAGTATCACCCTCCCGAATGAGATGGCCGACGCACTGCGCGAACAAGTGGTCTCGGGCGCGTACGCGAGCGAGAGCGAAGTTATTCGAGATGGACTGCGAACGTTATTTGCCCGCGACCAGGCATTGGAGGCCTGGCTCCACACGGAGGTCGTAGGCGCTTACGACGCACTGGTGGCCGATCCGGCTGCCGTGGTCAGCGTCGGTGAGGTGCGTGCGCGACTTTCAGCGAAGTATTCCAAGCAGCAGTGACGCCCTCCCTGGTTGTGTTCCGACCGGAAGCCATTAAACAACTTGAGGAGCTTTACGACTTCATCTCCGGTGCAGGCTCACCCGGTAACGCTGAAAGCTTCACCGAATCGATCGTCTCGTTTTGCGAAAGCCTCGCCGATTTCCCCTACCGTGGGTTATCGCGCGACGATCTTCGTCCGGCGCTGCGGACGATCGGGTACAGGAAACGTGTCGTCATCGCATACGCCGTGCTGAACGAAACCGTCGCGATCGTTGGCATCTTCTACGGCGGTCGCGACCACGAGCCTATGCTCACCACCGGCGAATAACCCGCCTAACTAATCAGCAAATCACCTATGCGGTTGCCCCGTAGCGGATGGTGCGGGGAGACATCCGCACCCCTGCACAACTTGCCGAGGAGGATGAGTAGATGCAATCACCGGACCATGATGCGGCCACAACCTACTCGGTGCACCTGGGCATTCTTATCGGCGCGGTTCTCGGATGCATCCATGCGGGCTTCAGCCTCTACTGGGCCACGGGCGGGACCTGGCTCGTTTGGACGCTGGGAAGCAGCCTGCTGGAAACCTTCCGGGGCAAGGAATGGCTTCTCATTCCCGTCACCGGCGCTAAACTCGTCGCCGCCCTCGCACCAGTCCTGCTGGTCCGTCGAGGTTGGCCGGCCTATCGACTTACTCGCGGGATTTGCTGGCTGGGCGCGCTCGTCCTAATCGTCTGGGGCGGATTGAACACAATCGTCGGCAACCTTGTGCTCGCCGGGCTGATCCGCAATCCATCCGGCTACGACCTTCCCGGGATGATCGGCCACGCCTACCTCTGGGACCCGCTGTTTCTCGCATGGGGAATCGCTTTGGCAGTCGGCCTAAATGCCACTCGAAAATGAAGCTTCACCGTGTCTGAGACACGCTAGCAATTCGGTCTGAAATCACTACACTCGCAATGCCTATAGGTCGGATGCTCACCGGATGGGACTTCGCCTAACCGCCAGAGTAGGATTTCACAGCATTTATTGCTCCGAGCGGCACTCGGCAGGGGAATGGTTAATGCAATGCCTTTGATCTTGCTCCGGGAACTGCCGGACTTCAGAACGCTTGATTGCGCGGATGACTTTTGGCGACCCGCTCGTTACCTCGCTTGTAACTGCCCGTCACCCTAGCCATGAGCTCCTGGGAATCGCCGCGGTCAGCATCCGCCAGGAATTGGTCCGCCGCCGCACCCCGCAAGGTTGTTGCTTTACGACCGTGGTGGCGGATCACAACGCCACCCTCGGTCACGTCAAATTCGAATCCGGTAGGTAAACCTGCCATCCATCGATTATTGCAGCTTCAGACGCGAGAGCTCACCATTATCTCCCCCGCGCCTGGGACGCCCAGCGCTGCAGCTCAAGAACAAAAGCGCCCTGGGCGTTGTAGAACTCAACCGACCGTCCCGTAAGACCAACCCCCACCGAACACACCCGCTGTCGTTTTCCGAAGTCGACTGCGCGGAATGTTCGAAGTCGTCTGCACGGCCACCACGGTTCCGTTTAGGGATCGCTAAGGGGGACGGCGAGCCACGACAATCAGAGCCATTTGGTTGATCAGCTGAAGTTAGAATTCGGATATGCCCGATACCGTCCAAGAGTCTGTCCAAGCTGCGGAGCTGGCTATATTTGAGCGAAAATCGCTTTCGCTCGCTG
>JBBPYK010000099.1:0-14704 GCA_038199985.1 Actinomycetales bacterium
CAAATTTGTTGACCAGATCCACGGTCCAATCCTCCGCGGTCCAGGTGGTGGGCTTATACAGTCCAAGAGCGGTGGTGAGTAGGACATCGCCCGAATAGACGGTAGGAAACACGACCGCGATTGCTTTTGCCCCACGCAGGCCGGTGTGGGCTGTGACGCCATAGGCCGAACCCCACATGGTTCCCAGCGCAAAGTGGGTGACCCAGTTCAGCCGTTTTCGCTCCCGATCAGTCGTCGGATGGATGGGCAGGATCCGTTCGGCCAAATCCGCGGGACCGTAACTGGCCTTACGCCGGGTCAAGGGCATCTCAACGAACGTCTGGAACGCCGTCATCACCACGGTCCCGGCAACACCTGCCGCCATGCCCCGGACAATCGACCCAATTATGGAAGGCTTCTCTTGAGACAACATACTGCCAATTGTTGTCTTCCTGAGCAGTATCCGCAACTACCATCAGCGCTACTGTGGAGGTCATGTCAATGAAACAGAACCCGAGAGAACCACTGCCCAGTACGCGGTGGGTTCGCGGAATCGTGGGTGACACGCTTGTGGTCGACAGCCGCGATCAGCTCCTTGTATGGGAAGAAGAAATCCCTGTACCGCGGTACCTGTTCCGGGACGAAGACGTTCGTTCAGAGCAGCTGATACCTACCGGACCGCCGGACGACTTGCGTTACCACCATCCGAACTCCGAGGTCGAATCCTGGTTCGATGTAGTTGTTGATAACCGCATCATTCGCCATGGGGCGTGGCGGATAAAGGGCCTGGTCGGTTATACGGGAGTGACGTGGGAACGCGGGAAGTTTGACCACTGGTATGAAGAAAATCAGGAAGTGTTCGAGCATCCCCACGACCCCTTCGTCCACATTGATGCCCTGCCCAGCTCTCGCTTGGTGACGGTGCGTCACGACGACGTCGTGCTCGGCGAGTCGCGAGAGGCGATCTTCCTTTGGGAAACAGGGCTACCACCGCGCTACTACCTGCCGAGGCGAGACATCGACTTTGACCTTCTTACGTCGACGACCACGGAGAGTATCTGTCCCTACAAGGGCTTCGCTACCGACTACTGGAGCGTCACCGGCAAATCGTCTCTCACTGACATTGCATGGTCCTACCCCGAACCGTTCTTCCCCTACCGCAACATCGCCGGGGGAGTAGCCTTCCTGCACGAGGAACTGGACATTTCCATCGACGGCGCACAGCAAACACGCCCTGTGCCCAAACGATGGCCAGCACGGTCCCGGCTACGGGTCTAGTCACCGGTTCTGCTGACACAATAAAGACATGACTCACGGAGCGAACGCCCGCGGGAAGAATCCGAACCGTGTCGCGCTGGCTGTGGGTCCTGTTCTGGGGTTGGCTTTGGTACTGGGCGGCTGTGGCGCGAGTTCGTCCGAGTCCGAGGCTGAGGTGACATCCGGTGCCTCCGCCAGTGTGTCTGCGGATATCGAGCCGGACACGAAAGATGCTGAGCACCCCGACGTTCTCGGCGTCGTGCTTGAGAGCGACAGCAACGGAGGCTGGTCGCTGGAGGTGACGCTCAGCGCGGAGTATGACAGCCCTGAGCGGTACGCCGACGGCTGGCGGGTGCTGGATGCGGACGGGAATGTCCTCGGTGAGCACTCGCTGGGCCACGACCACGCGCATGAGCAGCCCGTGACACGCACCCAGAGCGATCTTGAGATCCCTGAGGGCGTCGATGTTGTGACTGTCCAGGGCAGGGATACCGAGAACGGGTTTGGCGGGGCCACTCTCGAGGTCAAGGTCCCGCGCTAGCGCGGCGACTGGCTGTGGATAACTTCAAGCGGATCTTGAGTTGTTAGTACACTCGTTTGCAGTGCTACGCCTCACGTACCCGCAACGGAGCAGGAAATATTCATGATGCAGTCTCGGTCTAGCTCACCGCTCGCCAGCCCTCACGCCGTTACGACTCTCGTCGTGACGCTTACGCTCCTGGCGGGGCTCACCGCCTGCGGGGAATCAGGGGGAGAACCTGCGGTGAGTCCGAGCGCAACCGCCACCACGTCAGCCAGCCCGACGACGACACCCACCCCTTCACCCACGCCGACTGCTACGTACAAGCCGGCATCGGCGGAAGGCCCAGCGGAGAACGTACCCGTGCCTGTATTGCCGGCGGAAGCCAAGAAGGAAACGAAGGCGGGTTTAGAAGCGTTCGCGAAGTACTGGTATGAACTGGTGGAATACGCCTACGAAACCGGTGATTTAGAGCCGCTCAAAGCGGTCAGCGGCCCCAGCTGCGTGGCATGCAATGGTGCCTACGAGCTTGTGACCAAGGGGTATGTAGCGGACGACTACACGTCCGGTGGAGCCTTTAAGGTCATTGCCACAGATTCGAAGTTCACCATCACTCCAGAAGGCAACTACCAAATAATTGTTCAGAGTTCTCGTGAGCCGCTCACCTACTATGATGCTCCAAATGAGCCGATAGTCGTCAAAAATGAAGTGAAGTCAGCGGTTCAAATTATGGAAGCGTCCTTTAGCGATGCGGGCTGGACAGCAAACACCGTCGAAACCATGCGATGAGAGTTTTCGTTCAGGCCGCTAGTCTGAAACTACTTTCCACAGGATGTCTCATAGCTGCCTTAGTCCTTGCCTGCTCGGCGAATGCCTGGGCAGAAGCTTCGGGTGGCCCGGAGGGTGACTTTTACGATCATGGTGTTGGTGCCGGAACCTGGATTGTCGATCCAGATACTGGTGCGTGGGTTGATAAACCTGTCGGGATAGCCGACAACCCAGTTGGGTATCGGTTTCAGATAGTGTGCCTTCGCGGCGGGGACCTATCGATCGCGTGCCAGCGTGTAAATCAGGTCTGTACTAGAGCAGATGGAGGCCAGCTGGTGCGTTGGTTCTCGGGACTTAAGGTAGCTCCATCAGCAACTTGGACAGAAATCGGTGAGTCCTGCATCTACGCTGAAAAGCCGCAAGATGTCATGGATGAAATCGCTGGGATGATCGAGAAGGAGTTCCAGTCGCGGCCTGTCAAGGCAGGGGAGCTGACTTTGCAGCCCAGCCCGCACACGCTGATTCGCGCTAACACCAACTTCTACGTGGAGTCTCAGGAACAAAAATTTGACCTTGATCTTCTTGGACAGGACGTAAAAATCGTTGCAACGCCCACCGAGTACACCTGGAACTACGGGGACGGCACTACATACGGTCCTACCTCGTCTGCCGGCTATGCTCTGCACGCAACGAACTTAGGGGAAGAGACGAGCACTAGCCATCCTTATCAAGAAACTGGGGATTACCCGGTCAGTGTCACCGTGCACTTTCGGGGTAAATATGCCGTCAATGGTGGGGCGATGATCCCCATCGACGGACGAGGCAAGTTTACAACTGGCGAGCAGACCATCAGCGTCTGGAAGTCAGAATCCAGACTCGTCGAGGGGACCTGCCTGGACAACCCGAATGCGTGGGGTTGTTAGCGCTCCGAAGGCCCTGATGCATGCTCCTGAGCTCAAGGTGCTCGTCATGGTCGGGGCTCTCATGAGTAGTTTGACGGCTAGGACGGCTTAGGATGCAGCTGCCATATGCAAGCCGGCATCGGCGGAAGGCCCAGCGGAGAACGTACCAGTGCTTGCCCGTGCCAAATCCAGCAGCTTTGGCATCTCGGTCTACCGTTTGCAGGGCGTGTTACCGCGACACGCCGGAACAGCTGCTGAAACCTGCTGGATTCGGGACGGTGCACGGTGGGCAACCCAGGCTTAAACCCCGAACTCCTTCCGCAGGACGAACCGCTGGATTTTCCCACTCGGGGTTTTGGGGAGCTCGTCCACAAAATGAACGTTGCGCGGGTAGGCATGAGCAGCGTACTGCTTCTTCACCAGCTGCTGCAGTTCGGTCACCAGGTCCGATGAACTCGACGACGGATCATTGAGCACCACGCACGCTTCAAGCCGTTCGCCCCGGAGCTCGTCCGGCACACCGATCACAGCAACTTCACGGACCGCAGGGTGCGTGGACATCACAGACTCCACTTCGAACGGCCCAATCCTGTAGCCCGCCATGATGACCACGTCGTCGTCTCGTGAGGAGAAGAAGAAGTAGCCGTCCTCATCCATCCATCCGCTATCACCAGTGAAATACCAGCGGCCGTCCTTGCTATACCGTTCAGCCGTTTTCTCGGCGTCGTTCGTGTAACCGGAGAACCACATCAACGGGCTAGCCTTTACGTCAATCGCGACCCGGCCGGTGGTACCCGGTGTTGCGGGACCATCAGATTCCATCTCGAGCACAGCAGCTGCGTAACCCGGCATCGGCGTGCCCATAGACCCTGGCCTCAGCTCTCCGACAACATCCTCATGCCATCCATTGAGGATGCACATACCCATCTCGGTCTGCCCATACTGGTCGCGAATCACTGTGCCAAGACGGGACGTAGCCCACTCGATCGTGGATGCGTCGAGCGGTTCGCCAGCGCTGGAGGCAACACGAAGAGCCAAGCCGTCAACGCCGTCGGGCTGGGCTGCGCGCATGGACCGGAAAATGGTGGGAGCTGCCGCAAAGTTAGTGACCTGAAACTTCTTCAGCACGTCCCAAGCGATATCTGCGCTGAAACCGGTGGTCAGCAGGAGGTTGACCCGCCCCGCATACATTGGCGCCAGAATGCCGTAATACAGACCGTAAGCCCACCCAGGATCAGCGGCGTTCCAGAACACGTCGTCGTCGCGAACGTCCAATCCGTAGGTGAAATACGCATCAAAAGCTTCCAGTGCGCGAACAGGAACAGGCACGCCCTTCGGCGCACCAGTGGTCCCCGACGTAAAAATCTCCACCAGCGGGTCATCTTGCGCCCTGGAAACCGCTTCGAAACCAGCCTCGTGCGAGTCGAGCAGGGGATTCAGCGCCAGATCGCCCTCAGCTGGTTCCGTACCGGCACCGGCAATAATGAGCTGTAAGCCCAGGTCCTCGGCGAGCCCGCCCTCCACCAACTTGTTGCGCTGGCCTGCATCCGTGACAACGACGACGGCGCCGCTGCGTTCCAGCCGCACCCGGATTGCGGGCGTCGCAAAAGCAGTGAACAACGGTACGTGGACGGCGCCCAACCGCCACAATCCCACCAATACGACAACGAGGTCAGCGCTCTTGCCCATCAGCGTGGCAACGCGGTCACCGGGCTTCACGCCCAGGCCCTGGAACGCTGCTGCGGCTTGCTCGGAACGCGTCCGGATCTCGCCGTAGGTCAGACGGGTAGCCTGCAGATCGGCGTCGACAATGGTAAACGCCGTCGCATCCGGGTCATGGCGGTCGCAGAGCAGTTCTGCGGGAATGACGCTCTCGGGTTGCTGCGCCTGGGAACTAGATGCTGACATGGTGCACTCCATCCGACTCCGGCGACCGTCCATTATAGGGCCGCTGTGAAAAACTTACCGTCGTACCAGCATGTTGCGCATCCTCGATCCGTAACAACAGTGCCGCTAACTAAGCCTTCCTGCCGAAGCCTCCAAGTAACAGCTTCCGCACAGGGATTCGTACATGACATCCTGCCCGTCAATGGCAACCTGTTCGCCGTCGAACACCACCTGGTGACCGATGCGTCGGGCATTGAAGATGGCTTTGCGTCCGCAGCGGCAAATGGTTTTCAGTTCTTCGAGTGAATGCGCCAACTCCATCAACCGTAGTGATCCCGGGAACATGCGCGTGCGGAAGTCGGTGCGAATTCCGTAGGCCAGCACGGGGACATTGTCGAGAACCGCAATCCGGAAGAGGTCATCGACCTGATCTGGCTCTAGGAACTGCGCTTCATCAACGAGCAGGCACGCCACGGGAGGGATCTCCACGTGTTTCAGCAACGCGTCCTGATCATCGCCAGTAGCTTTGGCGGCAAAGAGCTCGCGAACGGAGGCGTCGGTGGGAATCAGGAAATCAACGGAGCGTCCCATACCCAAACGCGACACAATATCGCGGTCACTCTTGGTGTCCTTTTCCGGCTTGGCGATCAGCACCCGCTGACCACGCTCCTCATAGTTGAACGCAGCCTGAAGCAGCCCCGTGGATTTACCGGAGTTCATGGCGCCGTAGCGAAAATAGAGCTTGGCCAACGCGTTCCTTATCTCTGACTAATGTGCCCCTCGATCCTACGTGTCCGGCGCGATGCGTCTCTAGCCCATGTCCGTGAGCCGTCGGAAAAAGTAGTTGGCACTCTAAGAATGGAGTGCTAATATTTTCGTAGTTGAGCGGGTGCCGCTCAACTCTTACAACACGAGAAACCAGCCCCACAAGGGGCAGGATGCGAAGGAGTTTATGTCATGGCCATGAAGTTTGATCCATTCCGTGAACTGGACCGCGTCGCAGGCGCCCTGATGGAACACCAGGGCTTGCGCCTGATGCCTATGGACCTTTATCGCGATAGGGATCACTACGTCCTCAACGCCGACCTCCCCGGCATTGACCCGGGATCCGTCGACATCGACGTCGACGGCCAACTGCTGACAATCCGCGCCGAGAGGACTCTCCGCGGCGAAGAGGGCGTCAAGTGGCTGACCCGCGAGCGCGATGGTGGGTCGTTCCTGCGTCAGCTGAACCTTGGCCAGGGGGTCGACCTTGAGGGCATCAGTGCGCGTTACGAAAACGGCGTCCTGAGTGTCACCATCCCGGTCAGCGAAAAGGCCAAACCGCGAAAGGTGCAGGTAGAGACAGGGCAGAACGCGTCCGTTATCGAGGAAGCACCAGCCAAGGAATCGGTCGAAGCCTGACGGGTCGGAGCCTAAGAGAGGATGATGTTGGAGCCCGCGTATACAGGGCGGGCTCCGACTTTTTAGCGTCAGTTACGCTGGAGTGAACTGATTTTGTAGCAACCGGCGAGGAAACCATGGAAAACGGCAGTAACCCCATCGTCCCCACGGTCTGGGAGGGATTGCCGATCGCGATTCTCATCCTCGGATTGCTGCTGACCGTGAACGCCGTTGTCGCTATTGTTCGCAGCGAGGACCTGACCAGCAGCGCACGCACGCTGTGGGTCATATTTGCCGTTCTTGTGCCCATTGTCGGAGCGGTAGCCTGGTTCCTCTACAACAGGTTGACCCTGGTCGGCAACAGATAGCGCTCACACCATGCCGGACGGCCGGATATTCAGTGATTCCACCATTGAGTCTCGGGATGCGTCCACGGCCATTCGAACGGCTGTCGCCACCTGCTCGGGCCGGATCCACGCCTCCGGTCGGTAATCTTTACCCTCAAATTCATGCAGTTCCTGCTGCATATCCGTGGCCACTCGGCCTGGATGAATGGAGCAGACTCTCACCCCGTTGGGGCGTTCTTCTTCTCGGAGCGCGTCCGTGAGCGCGCGGAGAGCGAACTTCGTTCCGCTGTAAACAGCCGACGTCGGCCCTGAGGAGAAGCCGGAGCCAGAGTTGATAGCGACCACCTGGCCCTTCGCAGCGCGCAGGGCGGGCAGCAGTGTTCGAGTCAGAGCGGCTACGGCGAAAACGTTGATCTCGAAGCTCTCGCGCCAATCGTCGTCGGACGTGTTCTCCACGGTGCCCATTCGTAAGACACCGGCCGAGTGAACCAGTACATCGAGGGTCGTTATCCCGGCAGTCGCTTCGTCAACCGCCTGCCGCGAACCAAGGTCCACGGCGAAGGGCGACGCCGACGGGAAGGTGGCAGCCAATGTCTCCAGCTCGGTGGCGTTGCGGCCACCCAGCAGAAGGTGATGCGTAGGGGCAAGTTCACGAGCGATGGCGAGCCCGATTCCGCGGGACGCTCCGGTAATGAGGGCAATAGGCAAATCAGTCATGGATGACATCCTACGGGCGGGATCGTCAGTGCCGGTTTGATCGAAGCCGAAAGTTAGCCGGAGCTATTTCGAGCAAGTCGCTGTATCATAGACTCATCTACTGTGCAACTTTAGGTGGAATATCATGAATCGAATCTACGCGTGGCTTGCCACCTTCGCGATGATTGCGACGTTCGGACTCATCGTCCCAGCGTCGGCCACCGCAGCACCATACTGCGGTATCACCTGGGGTTCACTGGCCAAGACCAGCTCGTCAAACACCAGCGCACCCATCACCGACGTCCGAACCGGGAAGCACTCGTGCTTTGACCGGATGGTTGTCGACATCGACGGAACCGGGGCGGGCTACACCGTCCGCTACGTGACCGCCGTCCACGAGGAAGGCTCCGGCCGCATAGTCCCACTCCGGGGTACCGCCGACCTCGCCGTTACCGTCAACGCTCCTACGTACGACCGCTACGGCCACGCGATCTACCGCCCAGCTAATCGCAACGAACTGACTAACGTCACTGGATATTCGACGTTCCGCCAGCTCGCTCTCGCGGGTAGCTACGAAGGCCAGACCACCATCGGCGTCGGCGTCCGTGCACGCCTGCCGTTCCGCACTTTCGTGCTCAACGGCCCGGGTGCAGGCTCAAGGCTGGTGATCGATGTCGCACATCGCTGGTAAATGCAGTTCCCTGTGACCATTGGCCCGTTGTGGTGGGTTGACCGACCTCATTTTCCACCACGACTGGCCAATGGTCACTTTGCTGTGTCCTGCGTCTCGCACGCTTGTTTCAACAAGTATCGAGATATATCGTTGACTATCGTTATGAGTCGTTCGCGATGACACACAGGAGAGCAAGATGCGTAGTTCACATTCATTCCAGGCAAGCGGATCCAACGGCAACAGCATCGACGGCATGTGGCAGGCAGTGGAGGATTTGCGCGCACGATTCGAAAAGCGCTCAGGGACCCGCGCGGGTCGCGGCGAGGTCCGGACGGCTGTATTGGCCCTCTTGGCCGAGAAACCCATGCACGGCTATCAGATTATTCGCGAAATAGAAGAGCGCAGCGGCGGTAGCTGGAAGCCCAGCGCGGGCTCTGTCTACCCCACGCTTCAGTTACTGGCAGATGAAGGTTTCATCAGTGCCGAGGAATCCAATGGGCGGAAAATCTACACGCTGACCGAGGCCGGCCAAGAGGATGTTGCTGGAGCCGAGGGCTCCGTGCCCTGGGAGCCTACGGAGCACGCTTCTGGCCCCGGCTTCGCAGCGCTGCCCAAGGCTGGCGTCGAGCTCGCGCAGGCCGCGTCGCAAGTGGGCCGTTCAGGCACCCCGCAGCAGGTACAGGAAGCAGTGACGGTACTCGACGAGGCGCGTCGCCGTCTCTATTCGATCCTCGCCCAGGGCTGACGGGGGTGGCGTCGGCTCGTCAAAGTAGAACAGATTCGGTACCCGGCGCTGGGAACACCCGTGCGCGTTACCGCCGCATCTTACGATTTGCGGCGTGGCATCTCGCAGCGATCTGGTGGTACGAGCTCTTCCTGCCACGCATTGGGCTGATCAGGATTGCCGAACACACCCGCACCAGGAGAATGCGTCACTTCGCACAGCGATTCCACGTACTTGCGGTGGACCTTGGCGGGTTGATGATCAAAGTTGGCCAGTTCCTCTCGTCTCGGTTAGACGTGCTCCCTCCGGAGATTACGGCCGAGCTGGAGGGGCTACAGGACGAGGTGCCACCGGTTGCATTTCCCGCTATTCGAGCCTTGGCAGAGGCGGAGTTAGGAACCTCACTGGATCAGGTTTTCGCGTCAGTCGATGAATCACCGATCGCAGCGGCCTCTCTTGGTCAGGCCCACCGTGCGCAACTTCTTCCCACGCTCGCTGCCGACACCGGACTCCAAACCGTTGTCTTGAAGGTTCAGCGGCCGGGCATCAATGAGATTGTCGATGTCGATCTGGCAGCACTGCGCAAAGTGGGTGGCTGGCTCAGCCATGTGCGCTTTGTCTCCAACCGTGCCGATATGCCAGCCCTGGTCGAGGAGTTTGCACAAACCAGTCTTGAAGAGATCGATTATCTCCGTGAGGCTGCCAATTCAGAGCGTTTTGCAGCTGATTTCGCTGATGACACCAGGGTGACTGTTCCCGACGTCGTATGGGAACGGAGCAGCCGGCGCGTCCTCACACTCGAAGATGTCACAGCAATCAAGATCACGGACACGGAAGCGCTTCGGGCCGCGAACATCGACCCAGCAGACGTTGCCCCCGTTTTCGCATCCGTCATGTTCGATCAGATGTTCTCGAACGGCTTCTTCCACGCGGACCCGCACCCCGGAAACATCTTCGTCACCCCCACCAGCGATTCATCCGCAGAGCGGCCGTGGAAGCTGACTTTCATCGACTTCGGCATGATGGGCGAGGTCCCGCCGAGCACGCGAAGCGGCCTGCGGAAACTACTGATTGCTGCCGCCGCGCGCGACGGTAACGGGCTGGTCACAGCGATCAGTGATGTTGGAGTGCTGGTCCCATCGACGGACACCGTTGAGCTTGAACGGGCCATGACGCAGCTCTTCGCACGGTTTGGCGGGCTCGGTTTCGCAGAGCTCCGTGAGGTCGATCCTCGGGAGTTTCGGGACTTTGCTACAGAGTTCGGAGACGTGGTCCGCTCCCTGCCGTTCCAGTTGCCGGAGAACTTCCTGCTCATCGTCCGTGCGATGTCGCTGACCTCCGGTGTGTGCAGCTCGTTGGATCCCAAGTTCAATCTGTGGGATTCCGTTGAACCGTATGCAGCGCAGTTGCTGCGCGACGAGCGCGGGAACATTGTGCAGGACGTGGCTCGGCAGGGGCTCGACGCGGCCAGCGTCGCTTTGCGTCTGCCCAAACGCTTGGACGGGCTCATCTCGCGCATTGAGGATGGTTCAGTGTCGGTCGTCATTCCGCGCCTGGAACGACAAGTGGGACGGCTGGACCGCACGGTGCAGCGATTCGCGTCGGCACTGGTATTCGGCGCACTGCTCATTGCAGGTTCTCTCGTCCGACCGGATGACACAGTTCTTGGCAGCGCGCTCATGATCGCATCGGGTGTTCCGCTGCTGCATGGGCTGTGGGTGGGGCGTCGAAGTCTCTGATTGCTTCAGCGGAAGGCAGGCAAGCCCGTGATGTGATTGCCCAGAATGAGGGTGTGGACCTCGTCTGTGCCCTCATAGGTGCGCACGCTCTCGAGGTTGTTGGCATGACGCAGCGGTGAGTAATCCAAGGTGACTCCGTTGCCGCCGAGCATCGCACGGGCATCCCGGCAGACAGTGATCGCCTCGCGGCAGTTGTTGAGTTTGCCCACTGAGATCTGGTGCGGCTGCAAGGTTCCAGCGTCCTTGAGGCGCCCAAGGTGCAGCGCCAGCAGTGTGCCCTTATTGATCTCCAACGCCATATTGACCAACTTCTCCTGAGTGAGCTGGTATCCGGCCAACGGTTTGCCGAACTGCAGCCGCTCCTGAGAGTAGGAGAGCGCCGTGAGATAACTGTCACGGGCTGCGCCCATTGCGCCCCAGATGATGCCGTACCTGGCTTCGTTAAGGCAAGAGAATGGACCGCGCAGCCCTTTGACGTTCGGCAGCACAGCCGTCGCCGGCAACCGAACCTCGTCCAGCGAAATATCGCATTGGATGGAGGCCCGCATGGAGAGCTTCTGGTTGATTGGCGTGGCAACAAACCCCGCGGTGTCGGTGGGAACCACAAAACCGCGGACGCCGTCGTCGGTCATGGCCCAGATGATGGCCACTTTCGCAACAGAGGCGAGACCGATCCACCGCTTGGCGCCATTCATAACCCAATCACCGCTCGCGTCTTGACGTGCGAAGGTCTGCATACTGCCCGGGTCTGAACCCGCCGTCGGCTCCGTCAGACCGAAGCAGCCGATCGCCTCGCCCGTCGCCATACGGGGGAGCCACTCCTGCTTCTGCTCTTCGGAACCGTGTTTGAAGATTGCGCTCATTGCCAGCGACCCCTGGACACTGACGAACGTGCGCAAGCCCGAGTCGCCCGCTTCCAGCTCTAGTGCGGCAAGGCCGTACTCCACCGAGCTGCGGCCCGCGCAGCCGTAGCCGGAAAGGTGCATTCCGAGCAGACCGAGCTTGCCCATCTCCGGCACAATGTCCAGCGGGAAAACGGCGTTGTCGTACCAGTTGGCGATGTTCGGTTTGATCTCGGAGTCCACAAAATCCCGAACCCGG
Source organism: Actinomycetales bacterium (assembly GCA_038199985.1). Lineage (GTDB taxonomy): Bacteria > Actinomycetota > Actinomycetes > Actinomycetales > Micrococcaceae > Arthrobacter_J. The sequence goes on from JBBPYK010000099.1 coordinate 11,977, forward strand.
TCCCTGAGAGCCGCTTCCTCGGACGAGAGGAGCGTGTCGATGCCGATGAGGTCGGAGGAGTCAGTCATGTGGAGGGTCGCCCTTCAGCTGGTGTGGTGAATTTTGCGCCGGCGTGCTCGCCGAGCAGGGGTGGAAGAAGCCTGTATTGTGCAGGGGTTTCGGAGAGGCGGATGGGATTCGCCACCTGCTGACTGGTGCGCTCGCCGTCTGGGCTCTCGATGTTGACGACGGGCTCAAGACCTAGCCTATCGGCTAGTGCCAGGGCTTCCACCACGGAGTTCACCTTGCCGGCCGGTACACCTTTTGCTGTGAGGAGTCCGGCCCAGTCCGACGCCGATTTCGCGGCCAGGCGTGCCTCCAGCGTCTCTTTGAGCTCCATCCTGTTGGCGACACGTGCCGTGTTGTTGAGGAACTTCTTGTCAGTGGCGAGCTCCGGAACCCCTAGCGTGTCGACGAGTGCGGCGAACTGTTTATCCGTGCCCACCGCGACGGCCAACGGGGAATCCGCCGTCGCCATCGTTTCGTAGGGCGCAATGCTGGGATGCGCGTTGCCCATGCGCTGCGGTGATTCACCAGTGGCCAGAGTGCTGGAGGCCTGATTGACGAGCCCGGAGAGTAGCGAGGACATCAGATTCACTTCCACGCGTTGTCCCCTTCCGGATGTTTCGCGCGAGCGCAGAGCAGCAAGGATCCCTACGACGGCGTTCTGCCCGGTGAGCACGTCCACTAGCGCGACGCCGACTTTGCTCGGTTCGGAATCGAGGGAGCCGGTAACGCTCATGAGACCGCCGACAGCCTGGACAAGCAGGTCGTAGCCAGGCAACAGTGCGCCCCCGGTTTTGCCGAAACCAGTGATGGAGCAGTACACGAGTTCTGGCTGGGAGGCGCGCAGAGATTCGTAGTCCAGCCCAAACTTCTCCATGATGCCTGGGCGGAAGTTCTCGATGAGGACGTCGGCTTCCGCGGCGATGGCGCGGGCGGTGGCGACGCCGTCGTCCGTTGCGAGATCGCACACAATAGAACGTTTGTTGCGGTTCACGCTGGCGAAGTAGGTGCCCGCACCGTGTTTGTCTACGGGCGGCACCCAGTGCCGGGTGTCATCGCCGCTGGGGCGTTCGATTTTGATCACGTCTGCGCCGAAATCTGCGAGCATCATGGACGCGAACGGCCCGGCGAGGACACGGGAGAAATCAGCTACCTTGATCCCTTCGAGAGGGGGATTAGTATCCATCGCTGGCACCGCCATCGCAGCGGATCTGCTCGCCAGTCACGTAGGAGGCGCCATGGCTTGCGAGAAACGCGACGACGGCCGCGAACTCATCCGGCGTCCCGTAGCGGCCCGCGGGTATCGCAGCCTCGGATTCGGCGCGAACGTCCTGAACTGAGCGTTTTGACCTCTCCGCATTACCGGCATCGAGCGATTCAACACGCGGTGTGTCAATCCGACCGGGGAGCACCATATTGACCGTGACGCCGTCGGCGGCAACTTCGCGGGAAAGGGTTTTCAAGTATCCAGCGAGGCCTGCGCGGCCAATGTTGGACAGGGCCAGGTTGTCAATGGGCGCCTGTACGCCACCGGAGCCAACGGCGACGATGCGGCCCCAGCCGCGCTCCCGCATGCCCGGCAGAGTGAGCGAGACAATCGTGCGGTGAACCAGCAGGAGCTTATGAATGGCGTCCAGGAGCGCCTCTTCGGTGACGTCGGCAGCGCCGCCAGGCGTTGGCCCGCCACCGTTGAGAATCAGCACATCTACCTGCCCATAGGCCTCCAGAGCAGCGGCGACGAGCTTCTCCGGGCCTCCGTCGTCGTACAAATCCACTTCAACGCCGACGGCGGAGGGCAGCTTCTCCGCTTCTCCGCGGACCACTTCACCGCGACGGGCCCCAAGCACCACGCTGGCCCCCTCAGCTGCAAGAGCCTGTGCAATGGCGAGTCCCATGCCCGAGCTGGCGCCGGGGACGATCGCGACTTTGCCGTTCAGTCCGGTGTTCATGGGCTGTCTCCTTCAGTTGCTGGTTGCTGGTTGCTGGTTGTTGGGGGTAGGTCGACGAGCGAAGGCCGAGAGACCTTGTAGCTGCGGTGTGGTTCGTACACCACCTGACCGGACAGGAACTGGGTCACAATCCTGACTCTAACGCAGCGCCGACTCCGACCGCAGGGATTCTTATGGATACAGCTCACGTTCAGGCAACGGTAAGGTAACGCCAACTTGCCTTCATTAACCTCGTTAATGCCCCGTCAAGGACTTGCGGGGACCAAGCAGGAATAGGTCCTTACACGCCGTGACTGCAATCCGTGAAGGAGCCCCAGTGAGCAACAAATGGTTCATGAGCTTGTCCGTAGCCGCATCGATCGCCGTTCTGACGGCCTGCGGCGGCGCCTCGGGCGACACCAAGGAGTCAAGCCCCCCATCGCAACAGCAGGAGTCACCGTCCGCAGGTGCGCAAGATGCTGGGACTCAGGGGCAGACGCCTGAGCCGGATCTGAAGGGCATCCCCGATGTTGTTGCAACCGTCAACGGCGAAGATGTGTCCAAAGAAAAATTCACGCAGGCCTATAAGGCTCAGTTCCAGCAGGCTGCCACGGAGGCACAGATGTCCGGACAGGAACTGGATCAGGACCAGCTCAAGAAGCAGACGGCGGAAGGCCTTGTAGGCACTGAACTCATGCTGCAGGAAGCAGAGAAGCGAGGTTTTTTGGCGGATGATTCCGACGTCGACAAGAAGC
>JBBPYK010000100.1:0-4524 GCA_038199985.1 Actinomycetales bacterium
ACGGGCAGACCTGGTCGCCTGGCTGCGTGGAATGATCTGATGAGCAGAGGTATTATGCGAAGCCGCAGAGGCTATCGAGGCCGACGATGAGGGCTGACGATGGTCGACTTCGCATAATCTTTAGCTTCACATTAGACGAGTGGTTGCTGGACAAACCGACGGAATCGATGCGAGGCATGCTACTGGAACTGATGGAACGCCGCTACGGCGAGACCTCGACGGTGTTCTGCACCCAGTATCAGCAGAAGGACTGGCACCAACGCCTCGGCTCCGGCGTCCACGCCGACGCGATCATGGACCGGATCATCCACAACACCGTCTAGGCTGAGACGGGCAACTACAACATGCGCGAGCACACCGCCCTGGCCACCGCGTAATCCGTGACGGAGAGCGCCAGCGGTGCCCAATCACACCACCGCTGGTGCTCTCTCACACGATCAGTAGGGCTGAACCGCACAATCAGGTGGTGCTAAAAGCATCAAATACTCAGATAAGGTCCCAAAACCTGACTGCAGCGTAATCCTACCCGGCAAACAATTTGCTTCGGGAGACGAGTGATGACCGAAAAAACGCTTGTTGAGTGACTCTTAACCCTGGGGTTGCAAGGCACTTTGGTTTCGAGACATCGAATCGGACTAGGAGAAGGTGCGTAGGGCGCCCGCAAGCGGATTCTTCACCGGACTGGATGTCGAATCTAGAGTGGCTCTCCGTCTGATTTGTGTCGAGGGTCCTTTTCGATCTTGGAGGTTGTGTATGAAGGTGCACTTGGATCTTCGATCCTCGAGGTCCCCGGCGAGAATCCGAAAAGTCGTGACTGCACCGAAGCTGAGTCCATCACCGGAGCGGCGGCTCTTGATCGCAAGTGTCGGATGCTGAGCAGTAGGCGGATCACGATAAGCGCTCCGAGGATCCACGCGAGTGGACTAACTAGCGGACTCAGGTTCGCCTCGGTTAGAGGGCCCAACATCGTGATGAGCAACAGCGCTGCGAGTATCAGAACCGTTATTGCCGTCAGGATGCGGGAGGGTGTCTGTGCCATCAGCTCACCCTATCCAGCTTTGTTCGGGTTCAGGTCGAATTGAGCTGCGTCGTTATCGGAGCGTTAGTGCTAGCTCATGGCGAACCCTCGGGGGCTCCTGATATTGGTCGATCAGAAGTCGTCTGCACGAAACGGCACTGTTACCGGTGATCACGTGTCGAAAGCGGATCCCCCAACAGGCACGGAATCGTTGTGGAGGCGACTTCGGAAAACGGCACCGTCGGTCCAACAAGAAAGGTTCACCCGCTAACTGCGTTCGACGCGATGGATGCCCTCGATCGTACAGCTAAGGACGGATGGCACCCGATTTGGCTTCGGGATGCTGTACCACCGAATCAAGAAGACTGACGAGCAATGGAAACACCTCCGAGTCCCTGCAACGAGCTCGTGATCCTCTCTAGAAGCGGCAGGATGGCAGCGAAGTGGGAGCGTGTGGTTCCCTTGGATTTGTTACGTGCGCATGACCGGCAACCCGGTCAAAGTAAGCAGCGAGTTTGAAGGCTGATCCCACAAAGCAGGGCCTCAAGGACCAATGCTTGGGAAAGTCACGCGAACGCGGTGGAGCTAGGCGTAGAAAGTCGTGTCAACGCCGCTTCGTTGCGCTGAGGTTTGAGACTGGTAGTGCCCGGCGACGGCATTCAGCTGCCTCCAGCTCACGGTGGCGCCAATGCACCAAATATTCGAAAGTCGTTTACACAATCAGCCCAACAAATTCATTAATTAGCAAAGGAGATCGTCTTCCTGTTGGATGACCATCTCCTTTGCTCCTGATAATCGAATTAAAGCGTTCATCAGTAACAACGCCGAAGGGTCAACACCGGAGGCGCCACTATCGACATTTCGCTGCTTACGGTCCAACGATTAGCGTTACTACTACTACTAATCCCTGAACCAAAACGAAACCCCATACAGCGGAAGCGACTGCCCACCAAATATGCTTGGAGTACAGAGCAAAGCCCGCTCCAATTAACCCAAGAACAACCGGTATAGCAAAAATCCAGATAGGCCTATTACCACCAGACCCGGTCCAGTCTGGTATTACCAGTATGACGACCAGGGCAAGTATCATCAGTACCCACGTAGCGACTGGTTTGTTTTCGGAGCGCGAAACGCTTCCTGATGGTTCGACTGTAGACATTGCGAGAAAGCTCTATCTCTTATTTGAACGGGTTACACGCGCAGTAGGTGAAATAAACACTCACGGCAGCGGCTGCTGTGCGTTCTTTGATTTTCATGCGGCCAGCATTCCTCTTGATGTCTCGGACGATAGCGCGATCACAGGAACAGGCAAAGTATCCTTTGGAGCCGTAGCATCGATCATGAGTCCTGCAGATCGAGTCCAACACATCCACCGCAGCTCCTCCACCGTGGCCAGGTCCGCACCAGTTACCCCAGATAGGAAGACTCAGTCGGGCAGCCATACTATCGCCTGCACCAGCATTCTGAGAGGCCGCCAGCTGGTTTACTACAGCTCCAACTTCGAGGATTGTCGCATCCGCCCCGGCGGTCTTGGCCGCATCGACGTCGAAGTAGGTGGACCCATCCGATGACGTTCGCATGTACTGGCTGGCTTTGGCCACTTGAGCGTCAAACTTTTTGGAAACCGATTTCTTCGACGAGGAGTCCGGGCTGGAGGCCGACACGGAGGAAGAGTTCGTGCTGGAATACAACGCGGGTGCTGCTGTGGCCGGAGACCCTCCCACCATCACGAAAACCGCAATTCCTAGAGCTGACCATCCGCGCATCCGTCGCATCATACTTTTTTTGCGCGAACCATTACTCAACATGAATTCCCCAATTCTTAGATGTGAGCTAGATGTGTACCGCGATAAAGGAGCGGTAAGCAGACCGTACTCGACCGGCTAATAATCGTCAATGAAAACTTCAAATATGATGGGGTAATTCGCAGATTGGTATAGTTAGACGGATCTTCGCGGCTCTCTGTGGTTCGTGGTGAATTTCACTGCTGAGGAGATGATCAGCGTGCCGTTCTGGCGGCGCTTCTCAAAAGGATACGGGTTCGGTAGTTGTCGTTGTTCACGAACCCGCGTCCGGTGCGTTTGATGTTCTTGATGGCGGTGTTATTCGCCTCGACCTTCGCGGTGGTGGCGCGGGTGACGATGAGGACTGCGATCTCGTCCCACCACCGGCAAACGGTTCGGAACAGCCGGGTGGTCTCGGGCTGCCCGGCCCGATCCACGAGCTCTTTGAGGATGGCTTTCGCTGCGTCGGCTTCAGCGAGCGATCCGGCGCCCAGCAGCGTGCGGAGCACTTCCTTGACGCGCCACGCCGTCTCTAGCCTTCCGGTGGGATTATCGACCGCGAAGACCATCTCCAGGCGGTTCCTGGCCCGCTCGGAAAGCCTCTCGGCGCCCTTGAGCAGCCGCTGGGTCGCCCACACCGGGTCAGCGGCCCGGCCACGCCGGCCCCTGCACTCCTAGGTGACCGCTGACGGACTTCGGTGACCATGGCGTTGCCGAGCATGCTCAGATGAAACGCGTCCACGAATTGGCGGAGACAGCGGTGCGTGGCAGCCACACGCGCAGCACTTTTCGGAACGTGAGCGGACGGGTCGATAACCACGACCTGCACGTCCAGCCGCCATACGAGCGGACGGACCTTGATCCAGTTGCCGACACCGGCGTTGTCACGGCCGCCCACGACGCCGGAGGACCTGCCCGGTATTCAAGTCCACGCGTAACCAGGACCTCCCGGTGCGGCTGCAAACGCTGGGATTGCCGACTCATTCCTAGTTGTCCAGCTACTCTCCGACCTCTGGGGGCGCACACCCATAAAAAGACGAGGGCAGCCTCCAGACCCTGGTCTGGAGGCTGCCTTCGTCTCGCCTAGACAACGCCTATAGACGCCCTATCTTCGCCAGAAGTTTTTTCCTCTCTCGATGAAGTCGTCCCCAGCTGAGGGTCTGCTTGAGTTGAATTCTTCCCAACTCCATAAGGCTCGGCAGGCCACGCTGCTTCAACTCCAACTCGACTGCGTCCCGTCCAACTTCCGGCTCTTTCTCGACGACTTCCTGTGCAGCCTTAACATCCGGCGACGACAAGGGATGAGCCGCGATCTTTGAATGATTCGCCTCGAGTCTCTCCTCAAGATGATCTCTGGAATGACGACCAAACATGACTACCTCCCGAATACGCAACGGACTGCGGCCCATCCGAACGCGCCCGCGATTGACCAAGGGCTTCCCAGACTAGCAATGCGGGTGATCTGGGGGCCGTTGAGACCGATGCCGACTAGGCACCTGATAATCCACGGCGCCAGCCAGATTGGATCAGCCACCACAGGATAGGTAACGTTGTCAACAGAAGAGTGGTCGACCTGCTGCGTCAGGGTGGAACCATTTACCTGGAATTCGGTGGCGATCTTCGTCCCATTGGCGTCGACTGCCCACGGTGCCGCAACCGCGAGGGCCACCGTGCCATCATCGTTGAGCACGATTGCACCGCCGCTGTCGACGAGCTGCAACT
>JBBPYK010000101.1:0-6399 GCA_038199985.1 Actinomycetales bacterium
AATGGTTTTCGGCGGCACGGTTTCGACAAGGACGTCACCTGGTACTTCGACGAGCACGTGGAGGCCGACGCCGTACACGAGCAGATAGCAGGCCGCGACCTGGCTGGCGGGCTGTTTGAGGTAGAACCGGACCTGCTGAAGGACATCTACTTCGGTGCGTGCGCGGCCCTGACCGTGGACGGCATGGCCACAGCCCGCATCATGGCGGCGTGGGAGGCGGGCAAAACATCGTTGCACACACCTGTGACGGCAGCGGTTTAGGCGTGGCCTGGCATAAGCTCACCCGAAGGCGTTCTCGTGTCCAGTGAAGAACTTGACGGTAAAGCCGGTGACGATGGTGAGCCCGCCGTCGTCATCTGCTGCCCGGACGGTCCCCTGTTGGTGCGTGGCAATTTTGACATCGTCTCCACGTCAGGGGAGAAACTACCGCGCGATCGCAATACCGTAGCGCTGTGCCGGTGCGGGGCATCGACTATCAAACCGTACTGCGACGGGTCCCATAAACTTACCGGCTTCCGCACGGAGTTCCCGGACTAGCCGTCCTGGTGCCCACATCCAGAGCTACCGACGTGTCGAGATGCCGTCGAGATGCCGCTGTGCCAATGGGCGCTAGAGCACCCTACCTCCGCCAGCTGTACTCATACTCGGGCCAGCCAGGAGTTCCATAGTGGGGAGACCGGATACCGGCTGTGTAGCGCAGCGTGCTGTAGCGCGAAGACGACGGCGGCGAGCGTCGATTCGCTCAATCCCCTGATCGGCACTGGGCTACGCCAGCGGATAGGCCCTTCTGCACCACTGGCAGTTCACGCACGGCCGTGGCGCCGTCGACTATTTTCGCGTTCACCGTTCCACTCAGTCGGTTACAGGCCTGCCGGACCAGCGAAAGGGCAATGCCATAGTCCTCAGCGCCGCGCTTGGTGCTGAACCCGAGCTTGAAGATGTGCTCCAGTACTTCAGCCTGCAGACCCGGACCGTTGGCCGTCACCTGGATATCGAACTCAGCTCCGCGGGTGGTGAAGGCTACCGTGACGCGTGGCTCGGGCGGCCCGGCGACGGCGTCGAACGCGTTGTCAGCCAGGGTGCCCATGATCGTTCCGTCGATTGCGTCCGTGGTCTCCTTGCTGTGCGTCCTCGGGTTGAGCCTGATCCTCTAGGACGGCTTAGCCTTGATCCACCGATAGGTTTCTGAGGTTGCTCGGTGGTTTAGACACGAAATGCCCATCTTTTAGCGGGAAATTGGACTTACCACAGATCAAGTTTCTCGAAAATTAAGGACATCTCGTAGATGCTAGTTTCCCTTACCCCAGCCGCGGTGTCAGCTTCCTTTAACGAGGAGAACCTTGTGTCCGGGACCGGGCTGGTTCCGGTGATGCGTCTAGCCCAGAATGCGGGCTTGCACGAACTGGCTGATGAGTGGTTAAGCGTGCCCACGGACAAGGGCGCCAACGCCGGGTTGAAGGTCGCAGCCTTGGTGGCGGGCATGGTCGCCGGGGCTGATTCCATTGATGACATGGCCGTGTTGCGCCATGGCGGAATGAAGAAGATTTTCACGGGCTGTTACGCTCCTTCAACGCTGGGTTCTTTCCTGCGCGCGTTCACGTTTGGGCATGTACGTCAGCTCGACGCGGTCGCTTTGCGTCTCCTGGTGAACCTGACCAAGACGGCACCCCTGTGGGCACACCGTCCGGTGAGGACTTCGTTTTTATCGATGTTGACGACACCATCGTGGAGGTTCAGGGGTATCAGAAGCAGGGCTCCGGCTACGGGTACTCCGGGGTCCGTGGGCTCAAGGCCGTCCTGGCCACCGCTTCCACGAAGGACGCGGCCCCGGTGATCATCGGCCAACGCTTGCGTAAGGGGGCTGCGAATTTGGCCCGCGGCGCTAAACGCTTCGTCATGGACGCACTGGCCACCCTAAAACGAACCAACGTGGCAGGGTTGTGTCGTTTTGATTCCGTCTACTATGGCCACGCCACGGTCAGTGCCGCCGTGGCTGGTGGGGCCGGCGCTTCCGTGACAGTGCGCATGGACCCGGCCATCAAACGCGCCATCACCGCGTTCTCCTCGCGGAAAAGGTGCAAGCGGATCACCGGGCGCCTGGTGGTACTCCGGATTCCTGAACTGAATCCCAAAGCCACCGATGGCCAGCCCACCTTGTTCGACACGCACCGATACCAGGCCTTTTTCACCATCGTCCCGGCCGGAACGCTCGGCACGGTCGAGGCCGACAAAATCCACCGTCAACACGCACAAATCGAGCAAGTCATTGCCGATATGAAGGACAGCGCACTGGCTCGCCTGCCCTCGGGGAAGTTCGCAGCGAATTCGGCCTGGCTGGTCGCTGCGGTGATGGCTTACAACCTCACCCGGGCTGCTGGGGTCCTGGCCAAAGCGACCTTCGCCAAAGCCTGGACCGGAACGATCCGGGCCAAGCTCATCAATGTCCCGGCCCGCGTCGCCTCCAGCGCCCGAAGAATACGCTTTCACCTACCCGAATCCTGGCCCTGGCAAACAGCCTGGGAGCAGCTCTTTGCCGCGACCCACGCGCCACCGCAAACGACATAAAACCCATCCACCCAGCCGAAACCCGGCCCAACGAAGAACCCCAAACGTGGAACACCAATGGCAGCGAGGCCACCCAAGCATTCCTGCCCAAATCACAAACTCAAGCAAGTTCCAGACTCAAAAAGCCCCGAAACCAAATCGGAGGATACAGGCTTAACTCGGAGTCAGCAGCTCGCTTTTCGAAGTCTTAAAGTTCGGGCCGGGCATTACGGGCCCACGCACCTAGGACGAATCATCCATTATGTCCTTCGCCACAGCGCCGTCATGTTCTTACGTGAAGCAGGCGTGGACATCCCGGTAATCGCCCTCCCACTCGGCCACGAAAGCATCGCCTCAACACAGATTTATATGCACGCCGACGTCGCCGTCAAACAACGCGCACTGGACATGACCACACTTCTAGAAGTCGCTCAAAATCGATACCGACCTTCGGACTCGCTGCTTGCCTACCCCGTCCGCAGTCTGAATTATTCCGAGCGGTTCAGACACCGGCCACATCTGACCAGCAAAAACAGGCTCACACGGGTCCGTCCTCAGCCTAATCACGGGCACCACATATCGTAGTACGAGATATCGTTGCTCACCGCGGGCCGGGAGTGCGATCCGGTGGCTCCCAGATCGGACAATAATGCCGCGACGGTCCTGGGTGCTATTGATGTTCCCGGGTCGGCGTGAACCATCTCAGGGATCCCGTGGATGCCGAAGGTTTCGTCATCATTTCCACCACCAGGCCACCAACTATCAGGCGTGGCTGTGCGCCGTCGATGTAGCGGGAGTCGACGACGATCATGATGTAGCAGACAAGAGATCTGCCCTGACCGGTTTCGGCAGCTTCGTGAGACCCACTGAATACGTTAGAGTTTCAGACCACGGCGCCACATTGATCAGTGCCCAAAACATCAGTGCCGGAGCCGACATAGAACGGAGGTGCGAGTTGTGACCAATGCCTCAGGGGGGACCAGCCGTGAAACCCTTCGACGTCTCAGTCAAGTTGCTGCAGTTACCTCCGGCCATAGAGTCGAAGATACGATCGATTGGCTACTACCAATGCTCGCTTACTTCTCTCCGGGGCCGTGGCGCACCTCGGACGATTGGTTCGAGGAAATCAAGGCAGCATATGGAGTTGAGGTTCCTCTCCATGACATCGGCGAGTCCATATTACGGCTTGGCAAGCAAGGGATATTGATCAGGGACTCGTTTAACGGGGAGTACCGCCTTGCCGACCAAGCGGTGGCAGACATAGTGAAACGAATTGAGTCTGCCGGCGACCTGGAGAGTAAGGTTGCTACCGTCTGGATGGACTCTTTGCCGATTGACCTACGGGAAGACCACGGCGGACGTGACGGCTGGCAGATGTTAATGAGTTACTGCGCGGCTGCGTTTCGGCTGCACGGTGTTGATGCTGTGCAGGTCTTGTCAGACGATGTACTTGTTGGGTCGAAGCATAGCCAAACGCAAGTACTAGACGATCTCTTTGACTTGCATCAAATAACCAGCGAACACAGAGCGCTTCTGCGTGAGGCTATAGCGCTATTCTTCCGATCCAGCGATCCAGCAGTAACAGCATATATTTCCCAACTCGCGGACAGTACCTTCAATCTCCTCGCCCTATGCGTGGATGAAGCGACTCGACAGGAACTGCGCGAAGGTTTGCCCGAACTAAAAATATTCGTGGATACTAACATTCTTTTTTCCTTGATGGGTACACATGACACACCACTAGCGGCGGCGAGCCTGGACCTATTTCGTGTGATCAAGCAGGCAAAACTGCCCTTCACCTTGTACTACCATGCAAAAACACTTGCAGAATTGACACATACGGTCGAGGAGGCAGCACATAGGCTACAGCGTCAGACATGGACTCCCAACCTAAGTAGAGCCTTGGTGCGAATTCCTTGGAATGTTTCGAGAGTTTCCGGGATCGAAATGCGATTCCACCAGCTTAATGCACAAGGTTCCATCGACCCAGCGGCCTTCTGTTCGCGGTACCAGTCTCCCGCGGGCTTGCTTGCCGATTTCGGGTTGCGTATCTATCGACCGCCTGAGCTGCCGGAAGGGCAAGATCGACTCGAGCTGAGGTCGACAGTGATAGCTGATTACAAAGAATATCTAAAACGGCATCCCCGACGGAAAAATACAAACTACGCAAAGCTCGACCATGACGCTTCCTTATGGATGCTAGCGAAGGATCAACAGGCGCCGACTAGGAAAGGGCCACTTTTTGCTGGATCTTTTTTCCTTTCCAGTGATTACGTGCTTTGGAAGTTTGATCGCGAAGTTTTGCGTCCCATCTATGGCTCTCGTCCGGTCGTCGTTCTTCCCGATGCTTTGCTGCAGTCGTTGCGGCCCTTCGTTGGCGGTGTCGAGTTCGATGATAGAGCTTTTGTGCAGGCGTTCACAGCTTCTGAATTTCGAGCTGGGACAGGGGCTGAACTAGCCGCAACCGTTCGAAGGGTTGCTAGTTACCTCGCTACTTTCGAAGATCTCCACGAGGAGACGGCTGCACGCCTCCTTACAGACACAATTTTACTAGAAGGGTTGAAGAGGCACGAAGAAGGAGCCCCGGAATTCTCGGAGGCAATTGGAAAGGCCATATTTGCGCACAATGAGGTCCTGGTCCAGGAACGTGACGAATTACTTATTGAGCGCGAAGAGCAACTTGGGATGGCACAACGAGCACTGGAAGACGTTTCCGCAGGGAAAGACCCAGCGTCGGCCTTTGAAGAAATGATGAAGGTACTGCAAGAAGCCGTCACTAAGCCGCGGCAAGTGATTAACAATTTCGGAGAAACAGTGACCAATAATTTAGGTGGAACTTATCATAACGAGAACACACAAGTGGGTGCGCAAGGGCCAGCAGCATTCGTGGAGAACAATGCTCAAACGATACACCTCGCTCAAGTTATTGCTGACCCATCTTTAATACAAGAACTCAATGACGTGAAAAATCGGCTTCTATCGGTCGCGGCAGATTCAGACGATTTTGATGCAATATCAGGAACGCAGGGAGCAATAGATGCTTTGGAGGAGAAAGACGAGGCAAAGGCTAAGGGATTTTTACGGAAAGCGGGGCAAAAAGCTTTTGACATGGCCATCGAGATAGGTGCGACGGTGGCCTCTACTGCTCTGCGGTCGCAGCTTGGGGTTGGCGCGTAGAGCGTCCCGGGTGGCCTCGCCGATGCGGTTTAGAAGTGACTTTTAGTTCTGAGTTCGTCGAACAAGTCTGCCGCGATCATTCTGGCTTCATAGCTTTAAGACGTTCCACGACATGGGTTCCCGGAACCCGGGCCACATGGTTCAGCGGGCCGTGGCGGCTCTGCATGATGGAGGCATACGTCGACTTCACTAGACCCGCAACGCGTACGGGTCCAACTTGCCGTACTCGATTGTGCTGGTTGCTCTGAAGGAGTACATCTGGACAAAGTACTCCGAGAAGTTTGGGCTGTCTCCAAGTCCACTAAATGTTTTCCGCAATTCCCGCTTCAATCCGTGAGAACTGAGCGGTGCCAGATTGCCTTGAGGGTCCAACCGCTTCAAGATTCGGAGGCGTAGACGACAGCGCCACGCATATAGCGGGCGGACCCGGGCCCGAATCCAGCGCGGCGCCAAACCAAAGCCTTTCCGTCCGGCTCGACCAGGCAATTGCAAAGCAGCGAAGAGCACCGCCGGAAAGATTCCCTGTCCCCTCTAGCCTCAATGCCGTTTACTTAGGTTTTTGTCTGTTAATCTTTTTTTATGGCACGTAGTGGTTGGGTGAAGCCCGAAAGTTCTGAACGGTTGAGTGATCACGTCTCTCTGGGCGTGCTGACGCGTGTCTTCTCTCCTGATGTGGTG
>JBBPYK010000102.1:0-7593 GCA_038199985.1 Actinomycetales bacterium
CACCGCCGACGCCGCCAACGCCGACTCGGCAAACTGACACCGATCGAGTTTGAGACAATAAACAAGACCACTCAACCGGTCCCCGAAATATCAACCCAAACTGTCAACTAAACCTTGGTCAGACCCTGCAGCTGGTTGGGTCCCTGGGTAGGAGTCCAGCGTTTATGTGAGTTTCGCATCCGATAATGGATGCAGGAGGAAATCATAGATTATGGCACGTAGACATACCCCTGATCAGGTCATCGCGAAAGTCCGCCAGGGCCAGAAAATGCTCAACGACGGACGACCGATGATTGAGGTCATCAAGGAGCTCCAGGTTCCTGAGGCTTGATTGGTACCGGTGGCTTCAGCAGTACGGCGGCGAGAAGGCCGAGTCCACGAAACGGACCAAGGAGCTGGAGAAGGAAAACGCTAGGCTGAAGAAGCTCTTAGCTGATCAGGTCCTGGCCAATGACATTCTGAGCGAGGTGGCGCGGGACGCTCCTATAGATTGTCAAGAGTCAGAATTGCTTCGTAGTCTTTTTTGAGGGCTGTGAAGACTTCCCGAACGAGGTAGCGTTTGAGGCAGCGAATGATTTCCGGTTTTGAGTGGCCTTGTTGGGTTCGCCGGATCATGTATTCGCGGCTTCTATCGTCGTATCGCAATCGGACGACGACCGCGATATGCAGGGCGCCGTTCGCGGCGCGATTGCCTCCGCGGTGCAGTCTGTGGCGATTGGTTTTGCCGCTGCTGGCCGGGATTGGCGCCACGCCGGCAAGCCTGGCCAGCGCGGCTTCGGAACGGAGCCGGTCTGGGTTGTCTCCGATTGCGGTAATGAGGGCCGCTACGGTGTCCGGTCCGAGCGCGAACACCGCGCTCGTGTGGGGCGCTGCAGCGGTGGTTAAACGTTCCAATGTTTGGTGGAGGGTTTTGGCTTCGGCTTGTAGTAGTTGGATACGTTGGGCCACGGACCGCAGGGCTGCTTTCATTGCCGGAAGCGGGTTCGGGGAGGGTGTCGGATTGGCGCGGAAGGCGGCGCAGGTGTTGACGAGTCTGAGACTTGGGAGTCCGCGGAGCTGATTGCGTAGGAGCTCTGGCGCGGTGATGATTAGTGCGCGCAGTGTGTTCATGGCCGCTGTTTTGGCTTTTACTGCTCCCACTTTGGCGACCCGTATGGCGCGGATGGCTTCGATGGCTCCGTTGCCGTATTTTGGTGCGCTGGTGGCGTTATTTGCCAGTACCATCTGGGCGGCGGACTGGGCATCTTGGGGATCAGACTTGCCGGATTGCCGGCGGGAGCGTCTGGTCGGGCATGGCACTTCCCTGACGTTGATGCCATGGGCAGACAGATCCCGGGCTAGTCCGGCTCCGTAGGACCCGGTGCCTTCGATTCCGACAGCGTGAATTGTTCCGTGGCTGGCCATCCAGCAGCGCATCTGTTCGTACCCGGCCTTGGTAGCAGGGAATTCGTGATCAGCGAGATGGCGTCCGTTAAGGTCGATGACTGCGCCGTGGTGGGTGGCGGCGTGGGTGTCAACGCCGCCGATTATTCTCCTGCTTGGTCTGGTCATGGCATTTCCTACTTTCCTGCGGTGATCCCGGAGACCGTAAAAGCAGACATTCCAGTGATGGGACTATGCGGTGCTTCATGCTCCTATGAGGTCATACCCAACGGCTGAGATCAGTAGATACTTTGGTGACGGCTGGAACGCTCGACAGGTCCGGAATACAGGACACCGGTGTGGGTCAGGAAAATTCGGAGTCAGAGCAATCCAGTCAACATATCCATCATGAACTGGATCGGTCGACAGGTCCCGCGAAGGACACCGCGACCGGTAGCTGGCACTGCCTCTAGTTTTGCGTTCCAACCGACACAAACATCATCAATGGAAAATTCTGAGCCCCGAACCCCGTCGCCGCGCCGTCCGGATGGCGCAGGAGAAGTTCGGGGCGTCCGAGAGGTTCGCGTGCAAGGTGCTCGGTCAGAACCGGTCAGCGCTGCGCAAAGGCCGGCCAGTGGTCAGCTTTGAAGAGGCCCAGCTACGCGCTGATCTACGGGCCGTGGCCGGCAAGCATCCAGCGTGGGGCTGGCGTAAGGCCCGCTGGCATCTACTCGAGCAACCACTGTGGGATGGGGTGGCGCTGAATAAGAAACGCGTACGCCGGCTCTGGCGCCTTGAGGGGCTCACGTGCAAGCCCAAAGCGCGGAAGAAGCGCCGCACCGGCCCTGGTGCTGGCGAGCAGAAACGGCTCAAGGCGCAGTACCCGATGCATGTGGTCAGCTTCGACTTCCAGTCCGATGTCACTTCCTGTGGTCGGCATATTAGGTTCTTCAATGTCATCGACGAGTACACCCGTACTGCCTTGGCGATCATCCCGCGCCGGTCCTTCACCTCGGCCGATGTGGTCGCCGTTCTGGAGGACATCATCGCCGAAACTGGGATCACTCCGACTCATGTCCGGTCCGATAACGGCCCTGAATTCACTGCCGCGGCGCTGATTGACTGGTGTGCCACCGCTGGGGTGGAGACTGCCTTTATCGACCCGGGATCGCCGTGGCAGAACGGGTTCATCGAGTCATTCAACGCCCAATTCAGAAGGGAACAACTCACCGGAGAAATCATGGACACCATGGCTGAGGCGAAGTACTTGGCCGAGGAATGGAAAGAGATCTACAATCATGAACGGCCCCACGGATCCCTGGACGGCATGACACCGTCAAGATACTGGAAACGCTGGACCGCAGAGAACCAATTAGCTATCGCATAGCCACTGGACTGCCAACAGGGACCCAACCAGTAGAACATATCCAGAAAAACAGATTCGGTGGTGAGAAATTCCGTGACCTGTCGCATGACGCGTTCAAAGGTTTGATCGTAGGAGCTCCACTCTGCTAGCTTGTGGCCTTCCCGGTACCAGCCGGCGTTTTCGAGCGGCATACACCAGAGTCCGGTTTGTGGGGGAGCGTAGAGCACCACTAGCGTCTGCTTAGCTCGCCAAGTATCTGAGCCTTGGCCGAGCAGGAGGGCCGCGCCGTTGTCCTTCTCGATCCATTGGATGACCGGCTGACGGTCCGATGGATGCATGAGTCCGCCGAACCAGGTAGACCAATCAGCCTCGCCGTACTTCTCGTTGGTACGTTCACGCCAGAGCGAACGTACCGGCTGATTATCCTGCCGTTCCCAGTTGCCCATGATTCTCCTCAGATTTCCGCGTTGTGCGTCAGCTCTGGTGGGCTTCTGCGTCCTTGCCCTGCTGCTGTGCTGGTGCTTTTTCCGCTGTCTTACGTGCGGCGGAGCGGCGGCGACGTGCTGCGCCGTTCTCTAGGCCGAGTGATTTTAGTTGGTCGGTTGTCCAACCGTCCTTAGTGGCACGGACGTATTGGCGCTTATCGTCCTTCTCAGCTTGCGCTAGTTGCTCTTTGAGATCCGTTACCCGCTGTCTGGCTTTGACCAGAGCGGTTACTGATTCAATCCTTGAGTCTAGGAGTTTGCGTGCTTGGTTTTGTGTCTGTTCAACGTCGATGTTTACCATGCCCTCAGCCTAGCTTTGAACGCTCTGAAGCGTCACTACATTTGACACGGCTTAGGTGACTCGTTCACAGGGAAATCATGTAAGTGTTTGTTCGCTGGATCATGGAACCATTTGTCTAGATCGTCTGTACCGTACCGGACTATCCGTGGAGAGATCTGGTAGAACTCTGGACCTTGCCCGGTTTGCCGCCACCAACCTAGTTCAGCGGTGCTGACACCGTAGATGCGTTCCACATTCTTAGGCGAGATGAGAGCCATTGTTGCGTCCTCCTGTTTGTATTCTTGCCACCGTTCCTTTCGGCAACGCCGTCATCACTTGGCCGCGAAGTGAATTGGCAAGTTGGAGCTGGGGGACCGTGGAATACCGGAGGGAGCTTGCGAGTGAGGATATGCCGCCAAAGCGCCCAGTGGAGACTTGCCAAGAGAAGGGCGGACAGTACAGTCAACAGCCGAAACGGAACGGCGCAGCCGGTCAATCAGATGCAGACGCGAAGCGTCCTCTAGAATCGTTACCCCAACCGGAACCAAAGCATCGGTTCAAAGAAGATAGAGATTCAGGCGGAGCAAGCTGGCAACTTAGGTGTCCTAAGTTGGATTCCGCCTCGACGTGGCGCGTCGAGTGCGGCACACTGGTGAGTGTGGTCCCCGGATTTGCCGGGTTCGCTGCGCTGGCATTGAAGGGCGGTAAGACGGATGAGCGAAACCAACGGTTTAGCCGGTTGGAAGTCGCGCCGTCGTCGCGCCAATGTCGAGGGCGGCAGGATGCACCGCCACGTCATCAAAGTCACGCCCGAGGAAGAAGCCAGGCTTGTACAGATCGCGGAGAAGCACCGAGTAACGGTTGCCCGGTTGTTAGTGGAGTCGGCGTTGAGTGAGGGAGGGGAAACTCCGTCCGAGCGTCGTAATCAGTTTATGGAGCTTTCGAATCTTGCTCGGCTTGTTGGAACGGTTGCGAATAACATCAACCAGGTCGCCCGCCACGCCAACAGCACCGGTGAGATCCCGGCGGACGCGGCGGGATCGATCACCCATGCGAAGAGTGTTATTCACCGGGTGGACCGGTTCCTGGCCGAGATGGCCGGACGGTAGAGGGTTCTGCTGTGATACCTAACATCACTCAGGGTGATCGCATGAGTGGACTGATGGTTTACCTTGCCGGGCCGGGCCGGGCCAACGAGCACGAAGAACCGCATCTTGTGGCTGGGGATGCCGCAATTATGGCTTGGCATGATGACAATGAGTTGAACCGGGATTCAGCACTTGATATTGCCAACAGCCTTGATAGGGCGAAGCAGTTTTACGGCACCGACGTTGACGGTGGACATGTCTTCCATTGCTCGCTGTCTCTGAGCGCTGAGGAAGACAAGCTTACCGATCAGCAGTGGGGCGACATTACCAACGACTACATGTTGGCTATGGGGTTCACTGAGGACAGTGGAAAAGCCCCGGCCCGTTGGGCGGCAGTTCGTCACGGCGTCAGCAAGAACGGCAACGACCACGTCCACATTGTGGCTTCTATGGTCCGCGACGACGGTACGAAGTGGAACAACTGGAAATCCAAGTACAAGTCCCAGCAGGTATCCCGTGAGCTGGAGAAAAAGTACGGACTCAACGAACTAGGTTCTATCCGGGCCGAGCGAGGATTCACACCCGCTGAGCAGGAGAAAGCCCGACGCCAGGGCAAACCAGAAGTCGAGCGGCACAGTGTCGCCAGGACTGTCCGCGTCTGCGCTACAGCATCGGTCAGCGAGGCAGAGTTTGTGCGCCGAGCGCGGCAGGAAGGGCTGCTAGTGAGGCCACGTTTCGCGGCGGGCCGGTCTGACGTGGTGACCGGGTATTCAGTTGCCGAACGTCCCGCCAGGGGAGAGCGAGCTGTTTGGTACGGCGGTAATTCCATGGGCCGGGATCTAAGCTTGCCGAAACTACGTGAGGGATGGGTGAGCACCCCGGGGAACGCCACCGAGGCCGTGAACGAGTGGACTGCCGCCTCACGGAACAAACGCGTCGTGGCACCGGGTAGAGAAACAGCCACCCCGAGCGCCGAACTATGGGAGAAGCACGCCAACGAAATTGGAGCGCTGCGCAAGAAACTAGCGTCCACCCCGTACACCGATCACACGGCATGGGCCAACGCTGCGCGGGAAACCTCAGCCGCGTTTGGTGCCTGGTCAAAGCGGATCGAAACCACGCCGGGACCATTGGCCGACGCCTCACGAGAACTTGCTAAGTCAGCCCAGCTGCGCCGGTACCCACCGACGACGCCGAAGGCCGGGGCAGTCTCAGCCAGGGGAGCGACCATGATCTTGTTAGCCGCGACTTCCAAGAGCGACCGCGCCGCCTATGCGCTGATGTTCCGCCAGCTCACGGCCACCGCTAAAGCCATTCACGATATGCACAAAGCCACCGCAGATCTAAACCGAGTCAGGGGTTTATCAGCGTCAGTAATCGCCGCGACGAAGGCCGTCGAAGCCAGCACACCAGCGCAGACCGTGAAACCCGAACGTATGACCATCGAGAAGCTACGCGAGCAACATCCAGGTCTGGATGAGGAAACTCTCAGAGCACGTTTGGTTGCTGGACGTGCCCGCGAAGGAGCACCGATACCGACGACGCTGACACGCGGACAGAAGCCAACCGAGCACGCTTTGGCAGCACGCGGACCAGAACAAGACAGTCAACGAGGGATCGAGAGATAGGGGAAAGCTCATGAGTGAATCGGACGGAATTGAAGAAGCAGTAGGAGGCGGATTCCGTGCTGGACTCATGGCCGCAGCGCGGATCGGAGAGCAGCTAGCAAGGATGCGCGAAGAACAACAGCGCAGCATCCAGCAAGCTGAAGAAACACGGGCCAGGGAACTCCAGGAACGGTTTAACGCCTCCCAAGCAGCAGCTCGCGCCCAGTTAGACCCGGTAAGCCGGGATGAGTGGTGGGATAAGGCCACCCCGGAAATGATCGAACGTGTCCACGAGACAGCAGAAGCGTGGAAAAACCATGACCCAGTTGCCGCCGAGCACGCAGGTACCATCAGGGACCAGGTACAGGACCGCTACGGGATCGACATTAACAACACCGGAGCCACTGAGCAGGACATTTCCTCAGCCATCATCCAAGCCCAAACGGCACGCCAGCAGGCCGAGAACGAACGCTCCAACGCCGCCGCAGCTCGCGGAGACGAAGTAATAGCCGGTGCAGCTGTTGCCGGGGCGAACCGGGAGGACCGGGAACGGAGCAACAAATCAGCACAGCCAGCCTATGACTCACCGGAGCGGCGTCAGCAGCTCGCAAAGAGCCTAGAGAACCATCCCGACCGTGAGGCCGTTAATGCCCGCCTCATGGCCGACAGACACCAAGGAACACCCCCCAGCGCAGCCCTGAATTCGAAACCAACCGTAGGCAGAACCCCTAAAGCAGGTAGTCCGAACCGAGGCCGGACCATCGAACGCGGGGGACTGGAGCGCTAAGACGCGATGGAGAGATACCTTATGTCAACCCAAGCTGACATAAGGTAAGTTATCGGCTGTAAGCAGCGGTCATTTTTTACCCCTTGAGATAGCTACGCCGGGCGGGGAAATGATAGAGACCCTCCGTGAGGATGGCCGCACGTCCAAAAGGTCTCCCAAGCCGGCTTCGATCACTGCATCGCGGCCGGAGACCACCTCCTCTACGGGAAGTGCCGCGTCACCATGATCGCCGAACAGTGCCAGCGCCTTCGCCTGTGATCCTGAGGTGAACCGGGATCCATAACGAATGCCATCGAGGCGTGCTGTGTGAAATGCCGACGCCCAGGCGCTACTGAGTTGATAGTCCGGGACCGTGGAGAGCTCACGTGAGCATCCGAAGGCGACTGCTGCGTCGTCTCCCAGATCGGCCACCTCACTGCGCACGGGCAACCTCACCCGAGCCAGCTGCATCTCATCGACGAAGGAAGACGTGAGTACTCCAGCGTTCAACAGCGCAGCTCCGGCACGTTCACGCACCGCCGTCTGCGCATCATCGGCCAGGTAGCAGGTCCCGTACGGTTCGGGCAGATCAAACCTGCCGCCGGAGGAGGAAAACCACCACGGGCCTCTGCCTTTGGA
>JBBPYK010000103.1:0-25757 GCA_038199985.1 Actinomycetales bacterium
CCCGGAGGCGGGATCGGTGGGCGCCATCTCCTCCGGCTTCACGCAGGACCTGGTCATGGAACCTCAGGGAAAGTGGGACCTCGGAGACCACGCATACCGCAGCGGATCCTTCCGCTGGGCAGTCAGCCAAGGGATGTGGGGAATTATGCGGATTAAGAACCGAGAATCGCTGGATGTGTCAACTAAATCCGACCCCACCGAGACGGACAGATGACCTGACGGAATCAATTCAAGTGCAGCGCCCAACCATGGACCGAGTCAAGAACCCCACCCGACGTCGGCTAGGGATTACCACTGTTGACGGAGATCGTCGCCTTATCTCCAGCTCAGCGAGAGGACTACGCGACGTGGCAATCACGGTGACCGCAGCCCTCTGAATATTCGGCGACGACAACTCAGGGTGTGTTTCCGGGCCGTTCAACCTTGCACTGAGTATCGCGTAAGCGGATCCTCCACCGCTTCACTATTTCCGGCGCGAACCACCACCAAAAATCCCATATAGAAACTGATATCGCAGATTCGCGTAAACCCCGCCCGGAAAACTGTCCCGGTCAGGTAACACAAACGCTACAGTGAACAGCATGACTGGACACATCATCGGGTACGCGCGCGTCTCCACCAACGAGCAGGACCTCACCGCTCAACACAATGGACTTGCCGCACTGCATGTGCCCGAGGGCCGAATCTATGTCGACCACGGATTGACCGGCACCAACCGCGAACGACCGGGGCTGCGTGAAGCCTTGGCGGCATGCAGGGCAGGGGACACCCTCGTCGTCACCAAACTCGACCGCCTCGCCCGATCCCTGCCGGACGCCAGGGACATCATCGAGGACCTCACTAAGAAAAAGGTCAGGCTCAGCATCGGCGGAAACGTCCACGACCCTACCGATCCTGTCGGCCGACTCCTGTTCAACGTCCTGGCCATGGTCGCCGAATTCGAATCCGACCTCATCCGCGCCCGCACCAGGGAGGGCATGCAGGTCGCCAAGGCCAAAGGCCGGCTCCGCGGCAAGCAACCCAAACTCTCCAAGTCCCAGGAAGCGCACCTCGTGTCCCTATATAAGGGAGGACAGCACACCACCACCGAGATCGCCGAGCTTTTCAAGGTTGCAAGGAGCACTGTTTACCGGATCGTCCAACGAACTCCCTAGTTCAGATGTCTCCTCCGCGCTGAACGATCCTGGCGCACTGATGGAGCTCCTGCCTCTTGTTCCGACACCCCTCTACGTGGCGGAGCATCGCTAGGATTGTCTTCACTCCCCATACAATTCCAAGCAAGACGTGCGTGATCAATAACTGCTGCACGGCAATGGGGACGCCGTGCTCGGCAGGACATCGGCCACGCGCACCACTGCCTGTGGCAAGGGAAGTGGGAGCAGTGGCACCTAATGGCTCCTCACGTCACAATGGTCAATCGTGAAGCGTCTCGTGGGCACCAGTCATCCATCGGCTGACATCGCGCAGCGGCAGCCATGAACACCTCCGCTACTCCTACTGAGGATTTCAGCTGGCTTCCCGAAGCACTGGAACCTGTCGCGCTGCGCTTAGTGCGGGCAGATCAGTGTGCCTATCGCATCGGTGATCTGACTTCCCAATGGTCCCTGGACGGGCCGTTGGGCATGGAGCAGGTCCGGCGCGGCGACATAGTGCAGATGTTTCTGAAGTCGATACGACCGGTTCCGCCGGAAGTGCCGTTGCTGTTTAGCGAGGCCGTCAATCATCTTCGCGCGTCGATTGACAATGTCATCTGGTACCTCATCGAACAAGAACACGGTCAACTCAGCGGTTCCGCAGGAACCCTCGTGAGCATGCCGATTCTGGAGTCCCGAGAAGCCTTCGAGAGATGGACGAGTAGGAGGGTAAAAGAGAAGATCACCGCCTTCGGTGCTGACACGCCTTTAGGGCGGCGTTTACACACATTGCAGCCATTTTCAGACCTTCAGAGTTCAGTACCATCCACCAGTCAGGTTCTGGCCAACCTCATGCGCTTGAAAGTCGAAACCGCGCACCCCTTGCGCCTTATGCAGGCCTATTCCAACGGAGATAAACACAGGTCCATCCGCGTCGCTGTGCCCAGGGCCTTCAGTTCCACGGACAGGACACCGTTAGTAGAGCAGGATTTGGCACACCAAGAATTGAAAGTCGGGAATGCCCTTGGCCCGCCAACGCCTTGGGGACAGATGTCCGTCCTAGAAACGAACACGGCATTGATGGTCCAACGACCGGAGCCCTTCTCCGCATGGGTGAACCCTGTTAAAGAACTGTGCGCGATGCGGCGCCATACCAGCCAAGTCATCATCCCCATCCTGCTCACAGGACTGGAGATGCCGCGTGGTTTGCCCGCCGCAGTCGAGCTAGGGGACAACGGGCAGTCCACCCGCGAACGTCTCGTTGCTGGAGATTGGGAAGACGCTGACGCACGTCTGGCCGGCACCCTGCGAGACCGGTTTCACGAGGCCGAACACAGGGACATAGCGATTCCACCGGTGGTTGAAGGCCTAGACCCCCATTCAACCTGAGCTGGAGCGGCAGAATGGGATCAGTCGGCAGTGAAAGGAAATTTTGTGGCTACCGATGAAGGGGTTGCAGCACGCGAGGCAACGGACAGGCTGAGTGCGGAAGGGGACTACCTCCCCCGCGAGGGCTACCTGTCCGACGAGGAGATCGTTGATCGTGCCAGGGTGAAAATGCAGGCTGAGACGAGAATTATTGATGGGTGGCGTACGCAAGGGAGTTCTACGTACTTGCCCAATCAGGCAAGGTCCACATGCCTTCCTGTGGCAGTATCCGCCGTTTTCTGTGAGGGAAGCTCCATCACTGACCCGTCCACCGAGCTGACGTACGAAAAGCGTATGCCTGGGACCGCCGATCTCCGTTCAGATAGCCAAGCTGTCAGTTACTGATCGCTCAGGGGTGGACAGCGACTTGCTGTTTGTTGGCACGCTAACCGAGGGCTATGCCGGTGAAAGTGCCGGCATCCGGTGCCGTTAGCTCCCGGTGGGATTCAAGCGTGACGTTGGCATTGATTAGGGCCACTCTGAGGCGATCGCGGTCATTCCAAGAGTCGCCTAAATCGATCCAGTTAATTCCGTCAATGTCGGAGATTGCGCGAGTCTGGCCGAGGCGCACAAGCACTGTTCTTTCGGGTGCTGCGCCCAAGGCCATGCCTGCTTCCAGAATGACGTTCTGGCGGGCCTGACCAGTCAGTTGCGTCTCATGAATTCCATCGTCGGCTTTGATAAATGCGTCTTTGAGTTTTGCTTGGTCGTCAGGCGTGAAAATAACGACGATCGCTTGTGCCCTGGCCATGCCAGCATTGATTATCTCCATGGTGGTTGGCGATGGTTTTGCTGTGTAGGAGGCTGCGTCAGTCCAAGTGATCGGCCTGGCATCGAGGTGACGGAGAAACTTGGCTAACTCATCTCTGGCAGCGGTATTACGACCGTGAACGATGAAGACAGAACGGCCGTCGCCTATTTTTTCCAATGCTGCCCTATCTGTTGTCATGGTTGAGGGGCGGGATGCCTGAGACGAACCTGTCGGTATTCCCGTTTCCGCGCTCGGGGTGCGGGAATCAGTTGAACCATTTGGCCTCTTGATTCCTTCGTCATCATCGATTGTGAACCCCCTCTGAAGAAGAGCTACGAGCAAGGGCTTGAACGCATTACTATCCTGCCTTCGCCTGTCCCCTTCGGCGGAGGTGTAATACACATCGTTGAGCATCTGAAGGAACTGTTCATCTGCGTTCAAGCCAGTGGCCATGGCTGTGACCAGCTGGTTCGCCTTGGAGGGTTTATTGCCTGTCAGTGGCTTGCCCTCAGGGCCGAAACCTATCCAGAGATTGTCTAGGTCAGACTGAATAATCCGATCACTGGTACCTAGAGCCTTGGCTATCAATGCGCGCAGGCGTGGAGGGAAAAGTGAGGACGCCATTCGCCAATCCTAGAGGACTAACAGCCGAAGGTACGGCCGCACCGAGTGTCGCAGTCATCCAGCTTCTTTGCAGCACTAGTAACTACCAGGAAAGTCGCCGACTCAGACCATGTGTCGTGGATACCGCAAAGTCGGCCCTCGTTTCTGTGGTGTCAGAAACGACCGGTTACGGGACAAGCTGAAAGTTTGGTGAGATGAAACCCCTAATTGGCACATAAGTGTTCACTTATTCTACGGTGCGTAAAGGCTATGTTTTCCGGTTATGTGACGAGGGATAGTCGGTGATTCCGAGGTCGGTGAGCAGCTGGCGTTTTTCGTCCTCTCGGTTCGGGCGGAGGGATAGGAATTGGTAGAGCTTCGCGGCTGTCCCTGTCGCTGACGACGGTCAGACCTCGATGATGACTGGGCAACATTAGCTATCGCCCTCGACCGGGCTTCACATGGTAGTCCGTAGTCCAGTGACCGTCGAAGAAGCCGTGGTCGTTGAGCCTATGCATCCGAGTATCGATCAGGGGCGAAGTGAGGATCGACTCGCACAGCGGCGTTAGCGCGTCCACGACAATTGCGCCCAAGTGGGCGAGGACTTCGATCTGCCCGGTTGACCGGCCATGGAGCAAGGGAGCCATCTCGCTCAGGATGTGCTGGGCGCCTTCATCGGGCACGCCGAAGTGGACCCCGCCTTCCACATTGGCGTAATACTTCACCACGTCACGGACGGTCAGGGGCCGCCCTTGGACCAGCCCCACCTTCGCACCGATGAAGTGCTGGAGCTTGGGCAAGGCCGGGTCGTTGGGCCCACCGATCAGCTCTGGACCGCCGAGCCGGAGGAGGTACGGAAGATCTTTGCCTTGCTGACCGTCCTCCGGAGCGCTCCACTGCCTGATGCGGAAATCGGTCCGCACCTCCGGGCGAGCGGCCCGAACAGTATTGAGGAGGGGGTGCCGGTCGATGAGGAGCTTGCGAAGGAGCGGCGCGATGCCGAGCAATTCGTAACGGCTCCGCTTGCCCGGGTGTTCGCTCCGCTGCTGGATGTCTGTGACTGTCTCGACAAAGAGCCATTCGGCGAGCATCATCTCGGGGCTTATCTTCGGCGCCATATTGCCATCCTCCACCGCGCAGGTTGGGCTGCACGCTTCGTCTTAATGAAGAATTTCGTGTGCGCTGTAACCTTCTGGGGTTGGGCGGACACTACTAAGTATGGGGACAATGAATCATAACGATGGTGATCTGTGGTCGCGGAGCCTAACCAATGACGGTGTGGCTTTCGGTGTCCTGTTCGACCGACACCGGGACCGCGTGTATCGGCACGCCTATCGGTTGGCGCAGAACGCCGCCGAGCTTAACGAAGCCTCCGGTAGAACCGCATCTACAGAGTTCACTAGCCCATCCGATGCCCAGGCTTGGCAGGAAGCACGACAAGGGACAGTGGCACTGATTCCGGTGTACGAGTCCGACGGTGAAACGGTCATCGGAGAGTTTGAGGCAGGACGCTGGTAAGGGTCTCTACTACCTAATGGTTGGCCAATCCCAGCAGAAGCAAGCTGGGGGATCCGTCAGCGGACGATAGAAAAAGGTTGCTCAGCTTGCCTGTTCTTCTTCGGGAGGGAAGAGACCTTCCGGGATGACATCTCCGTGGTTCTCGAGCAGGTAGGCCCGAACGTCTTCTAGAGATGGGTCGTGGTTGAGGCTTTGCTGGTAGAACTCTAAACGTCGTTCAGCCTCGTCGATGACTTCACTCCATTTTTTCACCCAGACTCGGTAGTTGACTGGCGAGTTGGGGTCGACTCTCGATTGATCCAGGATGCCCGAGGGTCGACCGTCTTGATTGATGTCGCCGCGGACACTGTCGTCGTAGTCCGTTACCAGCAACATGAAATCCCACTCAGAGCGCATGTCCGCAAACTGCGGATTGGAGACCACCGCACGAGCGTACTTCTTGATCTGTGAAGCTTCTTTGTCCGTTGCTTTGATAGCTGGTGCCTTGAGCTCGACAACGAGATGCCGGATGCGGTCATGTTCCTTGGTCTTGGCAGACAGCATGAGGTCAATGCGACCCTGCCCACCGTCCGTAAGGAGGACCCGTTTGGCCTCTTCTGCATCTCTGCCCAGCATGGTCAGGTGTTGTCTCAGTGCCTGAGTCAGTCCGCGCTCTGAGAACATCATGTTGAACTGCTCGCCGAACACCCACAATTCGCTCTCGAGCATGGTGTGCAGGTGCTTGCGTTCCTTCACGATCCGGGACGCATCATCGTCGAAAATCATGTGGCGCAGGGCTGCAAGAAAATCGATTCTGTTCGTGACGCTGGTGTTGGCCTTGATGACCCGCGCGAGGGACGATCGCTCCAACAGCTGGCTGAGCTGGTCTTTCTCCTCGGGGCTGAGGTTCACGAACTGATCCAAGAGGGCCCCAAGCCCGGCAGGGTGTCGTTGCAACGTGTCTTTCAGTAATGCCAGAGTCAACCGTCGTTGGTCCTTTTTCTTGGGCATCTGCCGCCGAATTGCCGTCGCCACAACATCGAAAGTTGCTCGCTCGACCTTCTGTTCCTCAGACTCGGGGCCCTGCTTATAGGGGTACGTGTCGTCTCCCTTCCAAGTCTCGACGAGCTCACGGCGCTGATCGTCTCGGCGCTCGTCAAAGTAAGCCGTCAATCGTGCATTAACCGCTTTCAGTAACGAGGAGAGAACTGTCGGTTCTTGTTCCAGTGGTCCCAGCAACCACTCATTCGCGTGGTCTGGCATTTCCGCCCATTGCACATACGCTGCGTATCGGAAGTCCGCTGCCGGGGTGGCCGGCAGGTCGTCGACGGGGACTCCCTTGTCGTCGCACAGGTGCAGTGTGCGCCCGCTGCCGCCTTTCCACTCAATGATGCGTAATTCTGCATGTCGTTCAAGCCCGTCGTACACCCACGCCAGGGGCTCTCGAACATCGTTCTCAATCTCGTCGGTGGGATTCAGTCGCTTGTTGTCGTAAGTTACTGACACCTGCGGGTAACTCAACAGGTAGGGAGCTAGGGTGGCGGTGATTTTCTCCTTGGCTGCATCCTGCTCTAAGCGGTCAAGCTTGTCCCGCCCAGTAGCTTCAAAGCGTGTCCCCGTGGGTTTGGTAGTACTAATAGGATCGGGTCCGCTGAAGTCATTGCGGTCAGGAACTGTAGCTGAAATCTCGCACTGGTAGCGTGCGCCGACCGTGTCGTCAGCAACGGTCATCCAGCGAATCGTCGTTCCCAGCGCGAACGCGCGCAGACGACCCTGGCCGCGTTTCCCATGTAGAGGACGGGCCTCGGGTCCCTTAGTGGTAAGCGCGTTTCGCTTCCATGAGTTGCCTACCCACTTAAAGGTGGCGCCCAGCTCATCAGCGCTGATGCCGTGACCGTCATCCTCCACGGCGACGCCGACAACACCACTGGCTTCGTTGCGGAGCAGTTCAACTGAGACATTGCTCGCTTCAGCGTCAAGGCTGTTCCAAACCAGTTCGATGACAGCCTGAACAGGATTCCGCTCGTGAGCGAGATCCTGGACGTGGTCCGACCCGGCTTCCAACTGAATACGCATGACACCACCTTGCCATTAGTCCAGCTGGTGTCATGTGACGGACCCCCAAGTCGTTCGGCCAGTCGAGGCTTGAGGCAGGCAATTGCGTCCTGTGCTCGAGGGTTGCTTAAACATTCCGTTGTGCACCAGGAACGTTTTGCGACGCTCTGGAGGGCTTAGACGGGTTCTGAGAAAGTGGCAGAAGCCATGTGCGAAACTGCGGCGATCGATCCCCGTGCTCAGGCGGGTTTTGCCACCCTCTTCGAGGTGCGGCGTTGGGGTGCAGCCCAACGTCACATACCGCAAAGATACTGGTTGGCGCTCGAAGGGCACTGTCTGGGATGCCGAGAGCTGGCTTCGACGAGCAGGTGGCGCAGGGCGGGGGACACCCTTGTTGTTACCGAACTCGACTGGTTCCGCGGGAAACAACCCGAACACTTTAGGTGCCACGGTGCCCCTGATTGGTGCATTCAGCCTGAGGTGAGTAGGGTCGTTCATGCGCCGCGGGGTGGAGCAGTTCGGTAGCTCGCTGGGCTCATAACCCAGAGGTCACAGGTTCAAATCCTGTCCCCGCAACCAAAAAGCACCTACTAACGATTCTGTTAGTAGGTGCTTTAACTTAACCACGTCGGCTTCGCGACGAAACACGACCAGCGCTGCGTCGCCCTCCGCTAGCCGTACTCGGTCCTCTTTGAAAAATTACCGATAACAGCGCATATGAAATCCCGAGCAGCCTGGGGGAGTAGATGTGCGACACCGCCAGCTGCGGGGTGTAGGAAGCGGGTGGTGTTCCTGCTGCCGTGCGGAAGAGTGACCTGCATGTGTGGACGCTTCGTTATTGCAGGTTCTAAGGCCGCTATTCGAGACGCTTTTAGCGTTGACGAGACATACCGGGACGAGTTGAAGCCGAACGTGGAACGTGGTCCCGGTGCAGGGGGTCCCGTTCGTGTCCGAGCAGCTGCGCGAGGGCGAGATGGTCCGCCGCCTCGAGGTAGCCCGCTGGGGACTAGTACCCGTGTGGTCCAAGGACCCGAAGGCCGGTGCCAGGATGATCAACGCCCGCTCTGAAACCATCATTTCGCACCGCTGCCGCGAAGCGTAGGGCGCTAATCCCGATGAACGGTTACTGCGAGTGGCAGAAGAACCAGGACGGAACAAAAACCCCGACTTACCTGCATCCGCAGGACGAGGGCGAGCTGTTAGCCGAGCGTGCAGTATCGCCCGTGGGTTTCCGGCCACCACCCGGCCGTGGGGGCTTGTGGCCACGCGTCCCCACGGAGGTTCCGCCCAACCACCTGATCAAAGATCAGGTGGTTGGGCGCGGTCGTGGTGTCACGGATGAAGTTGACCGCCCCTCAACCGTCGATAAAATTCGAACCTCGGGGCTGTGACCTCGTCGTGTGCGGTGCACCATTGGCCGCTCAGCTTCGCCACGGCGGATTCCAGTTGCCAGGTCTCGGCCGGTATTCCAGGTTCCATCCGCCCGTTCGCGGTTACGACGATGTAACCCCACTCGAAGAGGGCGTCGCAGCCCAGGCTGCATATCAGCATTGCGGCCCGGTAATCCGGCTCTTCAGAATTGAGAGTGTAGTCAGCTCTGCCGTGTGAGGGTCCGGGGCGGGTGGTCGTTGCAGCAGAGGCGAGGACCTTGCGAGAGAATCAGATTGTCTAGATCATGATTCCTCTACCGCAAGGCCCTCGTGTTTAACGCTACCTTCCTATGCCCTGACCTGACCACATTCTGCCGTCTTGACGGCCTCGGACTGGAAGTGACCGGGCAGTATCTCCGCCCGGATCGTGCTGTCTTGGCTTGCCGTGTTACTGACCCTGATCAGTGGTGCCGGAAGTGCGGGTGTCAGGGCGTTCCCCGGGACACGGTGACCCGCCAGTTGGGCCATGAACCTTTCGGCTGGCGTCCGACCACACTGCTGGTCAGCATCCGCCGCTACCGTTGCACCGGTTGCGGGCACGTGTGGCGGCAAGACATGTCCAAAGCTGCAGAGCCGCGGGCGAAACTCTCCCGCCGCGGGCTGCGTTGGGCGCTGGAAGGAATCGTCTGCCAGCATCTCACGGTCGCCCGGATCGCCGAGGGTCTGGGAGTGACCTGGAACACCGCGAACAAGGCTGTCCTGGCCGAGGGCCGGCGCGTGTTGATTGAAGACCCGAACCGCTTCGACGGTGTGCGGGTCATCGGTGTTGATGAGCATGTTTGGCGACACACCCGCCGCGGGGACAAATACGTCACCGTGATCATCGACCTCACCCCGATCCGTGACCGGACCGGCCCTTCCCGCCTGCTGGACATGGTCGAGGGCCGATCAAAACAAGTCTTCGCGACCTGGCTCCAGGCACGCCCGGTGGCGTGGCGGCAAGGGATCGAGGTCGTGGCCATGGACGGGTTCTCCGGGTTCAAGAGCGCCGCAGCCCAAGAGCTCCCCGACGCTGTTCCGGTCATGGACCCATTCCATGTGGTCCGTCTTGCCGGGGAGGTGTTGGATTCGTGCCGGCGGCGAGTTCAGCAGCAGACATGCGGGCATCGCGGGCGGGCCGGTGACCCGCTGTATTCGGCTAGGCTGACGCTGCATACCGGGGCGGATCTGCTCACTGACAAGCAACGCCAACGCCTTGAAACCCTGTTCTCTACTGATACGCATGTCGAAGTTGCAGCGAGCTGGGGCATCTACCAACGCATGATCGCCGCCTACCGGGAACCGGACCGTGCCAAGGGGCGGGAGTTGATGCAGGCCGTGATCAAATCCGTCAGCACAGGCGTTCCCAGCGCACTCACTGAGCTCAGAACCCTCGGGCGAACCCTCAAACGTCGGGCACAAGATGTGCTGGCATACTTCGACCGACCAGGGACCTCCAACGGGCCAACTGAAGCAATCAATGGCCGACTCGAACACCTTCGCGGATCTGCCCTTGGCTTCCGCAATCTCACCAACTACGTCGCCAGATCATTGCTGGAATCCGGCGGATTCAGACCGAAGCTACACTCTCAATTCTGAAGAGCCGGTAATCCTTGCGTTCCTCTTCACTGCAGAACGCCCGGGGTTTGATGTGCCCTGCAACGAGTAGGCGGGCGGGGAGCTCCGCTTGGCATAGGGAGCACGGTGCGACCATGCGGCCTCTGAGCAGATGACGTCGTAGCGCCGATTGTTCGTTGCGGATGGTGGAGGTGGAAAGCCCATCAGTGTCGTCACCCAACCATTCAGTGAACGGCCGGCCGTACAACCCTCCGTACACGTACTCCAAGCCGAGGTGCTGTAGAAGTCTGCTGCCGTCTGCGTCGCATAGACGGGACAAGAACTTCTTCCGTTGGGGTACCCCTGCTGCGGTGAATGGTCCAGGCGAGCCGAGTTCTATCAGCTGTGCGACGTCCTTGTAAAAGAGTTCAATGCCGATCTTCAAGGGTTGAACCCTGACAAGCCACCCGTTGTCTTCCTCTCCGTCCAGCCCTGGGCGGTGTGAAGCTGGGCGGGGAGCATCCTCCGAACTTGCGGTGACGACACTGACTGCGCGTAGGTAACTCTTGGAATGGTGGAAGACGATGTCGCCCTCACCCATACGGCAAATGTTCGTGCGGTCTTCACCTGTCGTCTCCCCTGGCCGTCGTGGGCACGCCCACAGAATGCCCTCTTCGATCGACGCTTCGAAGGTTCTAACAACGCCTTGGGCCGCATACCAATACGTCATCTCTCATGCTCTCTTCGACCAGCTGACGGGGGCATCAGTTGGCTTCGTAGGATCGGCGAGTGAGTTCTTCCACGAACGTCCACCAGGTGGTGTCGCTGATTCTTAGCTCGAGGTCTCCGGTGCCGAAGTGTCCGATGTTGCTGACGTCCCGGCTGAAGCCTTCTCGGAGTTCTACCGTTTGTGGATCAAGTTTGAGGTAGATGAGTAGGTTCTTTGAGGTGGGGTGCACCTCGACGCAGGCGAAGTTCTTGAGCCGACGGAACGCGAAGTAGAGGGATCGTTCGTTCTTCACGACGTCGTCGCCCAGTGAGAGGGCGAAGGTTTCGAACTGGTCATACAGGGCAGACAGTTTTTCGTCGGCTTGGGTGAGGAGTTCGCTCACCGTTTTGGAGCGCGTCACCTTCTTCGCTGGAGCAGTGGCCTCGGGGACCGGCACCGGTGGTTTGGGCTGTTTCCTGCTGGCGGAGGTGGTTTCGGTGGTCACCGTTGTGACCAGTTCTATGGCGAGGAGGTCCTGGCCGAAGTCCCGGTATCTGACGAGTTCAACGTTCCGGTTGATCTGGCGCACCGCGTATTCGTCGTAGCGGGTGAAGTCGTTTGCGACGCAGATCAGTCGGGGCGCGGACCAGTCGATGCTTTTGGAGGCCTCGGTTCCAAGCTGTGTCGCGACGAGGATCTGGAATTCTCCTCTGTGGTCCATCAGCCAGTCGAGGTAGAACAGGCCTTGATTGATGACGTTTTCATTGACGGCTCGTTTGTATTCGAAGATCACGGGGGAGCCGTTTTCGTCGATGCCGAGCGAGTCGATTCGGCCGCGGTGGACCTTGCCTGTGCTGTATTCGCGGGCGAGGAAGCGAACGCCGAACATGGTTTCCATGTTCGTTTCGATGAGCTTTTGCAGATCCTGTTCCAGGGCGACAGCACGTGACGTCAGTTCTGTGGCTTGACCTTGATTGATGTGGAACAGTTTCAGATCGGGCATGCACCCACACTGCCATATGCACCTTCCCAGGATGTTGTGGCGGCGAAGAGAGGGATGCCTTTGCGCTCCGCCTGAGCCGTCACTGCAGGGATCTTCGCGTCTCTTCACAAGAATGCTGTCATTAGTACTTCAGGCTGGGGGGCTCGTTGTGCAGGAAGCCTAAGCTGGTGCAATGCCGGTATCAGGTCACAGGAAAAGGTTCGTCGAGTCCGTTGTCTGGGTGAAGCAGATGATTCCCACCATCGACTTCGCCGAAGAAGAGATGACGTACAAGATGGAATCCGCGGCGAAATTGGCGGTCGCCCGCGACCTGTTGAAGGCCGACGATCCGGGGTGGGCCGCGGTTTTCGTGGGCGCATTCGTGGGCTCGAACCTGTTGAACTGGCGGTACACCGACGAGCTGACCCGGGTGGCAAAGACACAACCGGAGGTCCTCGCATCCCTGCTTCGGCTGCTGTGGGACGGCAGCCTTGCGGAAGCATCCTTCAACCGCTTCGTCAGGGACCTGCAAACCTACAGTGCCGCTCTGACGCCCGGGATCGGCACGGCTGTGGCCTCGGTGCTGCTGATGGCGCGTGGAGCTGCCGATCATCCTCCCTACCGTCCACAGGCAGTCCGCAGGTTCTGGAGGACCGTCGGATGGCCAGCCACCCGGAACGGGATAAACCCTTATATGGACTACCAAAACTTCCGGAAGTCACTGGAAGAATTTAGCAAGATCGCCTCCGACAACGCACTACCTGTCGCAGACCTGCTCACCGCGCAGGGGTACATGTGGCTGGTTATTGAGTGGGATCCGCGCACGGTACTCCCGGCCTCCGAGATCGCGACGTTCCGTGCCTGGCGGGGAGATCTCTACACGGGTGCATCCTCGGAGGGCGCACAAGCCTCAGCCCGGCGGATCCGGATACTCGAGCAGCTCGAACACAACGAAAGCCGGCTGTTCACCCGGAACGACCTCGTCGGCCTCACCGTAGATGGTCAGCCGACCGCGATACTGCACTCCTCAGACGGGGTGGTCATCCCCCCAGGGTTCGACATGCCGGTGTCCCTGACACTGTCTCCGTCGGACTTTGGCACTTCCCTTGCCCACTACATTGATGACGCCGGGATGTTTCAATATCCCGACGAGCAGCGGGGCAGGACGGCCAAGGCGGACCAGGGCCTGTTATCGGCACTGGAAGCACGCGTCCCGTTGGTCGTTTTCGCCCCCATGGGTGAGAGCACCTACCAGGCCGTGTTCCCGGTTTATGTGCACCGATATCTGCATCGTGACCAGGTCTTCGAACTCGACACCAGCGGCGCGTACCTTCCACTCCGAACTGGTTTCGCGCCGGAATATGAACGTCGGTGGACCGTCGGAACGACACGGCAACGGCTGCATCAGCCGGTATTCCGTCGGGACGTCCTGCAGGCTTACAACAGTCAGTGCGCGGTGTGCGGGCTGGGCATTGCCGGCTTGCTGGATGCAGCCCATATCGTCCCTGACCGGAACGAACACGGCATCGCCTCCGTGATCAACGGAATAGCCCTGTGCAAGAACCACCACGCGGCCTTCGATGGTGGCCTGCTTGCGGTGGCCGAGGACCTGACCATCCACGTATCAGACCGGATCATGAATAGTGGTCCCGACGAGGCCGTCGACCGCATCCTCAGGGACTATGACGGGCACAAGCTAGCAGTCATTCCGGATGTTGAGGCGTGGCGTCCCGATCCCCAACTCCTCACAAGAACGTGGGTCGGATCTACTTCCTGACGAGCAGGTCACCGGGGAGATTTGGCTTCGTATGTTATTCGGTTAGCTCATCGAAGACGTCGTCGGGCAACGCTTTGATGTACTCGATCCGCGAACGGATGGCGGCCTCGAGGTTTGCCAGCGAGAGTCCAACCGACGGCTCGATGAAGTTAGAGTTTCCGCCCTCGGCGGTAATAAGCGCGACTGCGTCGTAGTTGCCTTCCACGACCATGCGCTCGAAGAAGATGCGGTAGCGCTCAATGTATGACGCGCCGGTGAAGACCGGGTCAGCGGGGAATGGCATGTTCCGCGGGACTGCGACGGGAGAGAGCGATTTCGGGGCGCGTTCCACGAGCATGATGAACCCGAACCAGGGTTTGAGGCGTCCGAACAGGCCGCGTTCTACCGCCATTTGTGAGTCTGCTGCTAGGCCGAGTGCCTCCTCGGTCCGGTTGTTGAAGTTGTTGCCGAATGATGGGCCGCGCTGGGACTTGAACTCCATTGCAGCGATCAGCGATCCTCGGTAAAGGACGAGTAAGTCCCAGTTTTTCGCAGGTCGGAAGTATGCGGGCAGGTTGTTGTGACCGGTGGTGCGGACTTCAAGTTTGATGTCGGGGTCGCTGCGCCAGAGATTTGCGAACACTTCCTGCATGGCGTCCATCTGCTTACCGCCGGTGACTGCGGAGCGGTTGCCAGTGTCCTTGATGCCGGTTAGCCCACCTTGCTTCGCTTGCTGGAGGTCAAGGCCTTCCCAGTAGCCCAGGACGGCGGCTCGCCAAATCTCGTTCGGTGTTAACTTGCTCATCGTGCTCTCTTGTTAGTAGTCATCGCTCGCGACGGAGCGTTTGCTTCGCGAATTGCACGCGCGCCTCGATTTGGGTCCATAGGGTTTCAATTGTTGCTGCGGGTACTGGCTCGTTGTAGTCGACGTATCCGTCCTCATCAAGCCAGGTTTCAACCATCCAACCAGCATCGTAAGCGCCTGTTAGGACGAATCGCTCAACCGCGATCGCCCACTGATCGCCGTATGTCATGCCATCGAAGACCGGATCGATCCGGTAGAGAGGAGCGCTGCGCATCTGAACCGGTCTTGCGGCGCTCGGATTGGAGCCGAAGACGATGCAGAAGGCCGTCCATACGGGCAGCAGACCGAAGGCTTGATTCAGCTCTTGTGCCTTCGCTGCGTCGAACGTGTTGCCGAGGGCCTCTTCAATCCGGTTGTTTCCGTTGTTGCCCTCGCTGCCGACCTGCGACTTGAGTTCAACCACGCCGACCAGGTGCCCCTTGTGCATCGCGACGACGTCCCAGCTCTTCGATCGCCGGTAGTAACCGGGGATCGCTCTGTCGACGTAGACCTCGTCTTCGTCGAGGCCCGCGTCAATAAACATCTGGCGTACGAATGCACCGAGGGTCAGCATGTGGCGTGCGTCGCGCGCCTGGGCACCGAAGCCCTCTCTCCCTGCGGCAGTGGTTCGCTTGGCGGCTTCGCCCTTTTCGCGCCAAAAGTAGGTCAGCAGTTCCAGTACCGGATTGTTCTCTTCCATGTCAGCTAATCCTGCCGGACGTCTCACTCTCGCCTGGCATTAACCCGTACGCTTCTTCGGCCGCACGAGTGGCGGCGTCTCGATCGCTTGTGCGGAACGCTTCGCGGAGCCTATCTGCGACGTCGGCAGGGATGCTGTCTGGCTTCGGCACGGCGATTTTGCGCAGGTACTGGGCTTGGAACCGAAGAGTGCCTCCGCGCATTTTCACGCCGTAGGCGCTGATGAAGGCCTCGGCGATCCTGGACAGCAGCAGCCCGCCGAGCACCTCCATGTCCCACGACGTCGATGTGAGGTAGTACAGGTTGTGATGCGGGTAGTAACCACCCGGCTCGAACACTGGTGTGATCTGAGCCTTCATGTCCTGCAACAAAAGTTTCGGCTTTGCCGCCAGACCCGGGTACACCTTGTCGATCGTGCGGTGCCAAGTAGTCGGGTTCCTCTTAGCTACGAACCGTCTTGCGACGGCCTCATGTGAGCCCAGAGTTGCTGCGAATCGTGGGTAGGACTTTAGATCCACGAGTACGCCCTCGTCATCCCACGGGTTCAGCATGACGTGGGTCGGAGTCTTGAGATGGCCTGCCCGGATGTCGTCCGCCCTGACGATTGGCAGGAGGCGGTCCTCCTCGACGTCGATGTCAGCGTTGCGAGGCATGATGTATGCCTTGTCCGCGCCGGTCGCAACACCGATGCTGATTCGCGTCGTGCCGTCCGCTTCAAGCGTCGGGAAGTCTTCTTGGAGGCGCTCAAGCAGCTTGATTGTTCGCGGTGAGCCCGCGGGCCAAAAGTCTGCCGTTTCAAACCAGCTGGGGAGGCGCGTCCCTTCCCAGCCGCGACCAGCGCCCTCGTCAGCGTCGCTCTTTGTGAACCCCAACGCCTCACGGGCGGATTCTTCGTCGAATGAGCCAATAGTGTCGATGAAAGTTGCAGACCCCTGCACAGTGTTTGCCAGCACCGTGATCGCGGGGTACGCCGATACCGCTACCTCGAAGGCGTCGACGTCGTGCATCTGCCAGACCGACTCGACCGAGTAGCCCGAGACCACGAACCCTCGCAGATACTTTCCGTACGCGTTCCGCATCCAGCGGTCGGCACAGATGAACCCCAGCTTGCCCCCGGGGGCTAGAAGCCCGAGGCCCCGCTCGTAGAAGCCGACGTAGATGTCGGCGCGGCCGCGCATCGTCTTCCACCGAGCCCGGTACTCGGCCTCGACGGCGTCGTCGAGGTCCTCTGTGCGGATGTACGGCGGGTTTCCGACAACAAAATCGACCTGACCCGGTATCTCGTCCAACAGGAAGTCGCCTGTACGGATCCAGCCGTCAGCGAGCAAGGTTGCCTGTCCTTCAGCCGCGCCGCCGGCGAGCAGCAGCTCGACCACGCTGGCTCGGCTGGTCTCGACGTGCTCACTTTGAAGGTCCAGCCCAAAAATTGCCCCACTCAACTCGGCAAGATCAGTTCCATGCGCACGAGCCGAGGTTAGTAGTCGCTCAACCACCGGTACCAGGAAGGCTCCAGAACCAACCGACGGTTCCACAAGCCTCATCTTGGCGAGATCTCGGTTGGCGGTGTACCCGACGAGATCAAGGATGGCCTCGACAACCCAAGGGCGCGTGAATACCTCGCCGTATTCAATCTCGCCGAGAGCAGCGACGGCCATGGAGTCCTTTCCGTGCCCTGCGGAGTGCAAAAGCAGCATCCCAAGGCTATCGGGTGCTGCCGACAGACCTGCCGGAGGCGGCCCGGACCTCTTGCCGAACAGTCATACCCGTCGCGCAGACGGAGCCGCCCTGATGACCACCATCACGGCCGAAGGGCAACGCCGGGCGAACCTGGATCAGGCGCTTCCCGCGTCGGAACTTGTCAAGTCAAATGGGACCGAAGGGGTACATACTGCCTTCACCGGTGAAATCCGGTGCCCGAAGTGGCGCTGAAAACTCACCCTCCAACCGGCGAAGATTTGGCTTGACACACTCTGTTCGTGTCCCGCGAGCAGCTAGCGCAAGTCTTTCAGTACGGAGCCCAGTTGAGCATGTAGGTCCTTTAGTCCGATTGAGTCCAACTGCAGAACGCCAT
Organism: Actinomycetales bacterium; assembly: GCA_038199985.1. Taxonomy (GTDB): domain Bacteria; phylum Actinomycetota; class Actinomycetes; order Actinomycetales; family Micrococcaceae; genus Arthrobacter_J. The sequence continues at coordinate 17,495 of JBBPYK010000103.1, forward strand.
GAGCTTCAAACCGGTTTTCACTCTGAAAGAATTCGAGTTCCACCCTAGGCCGCTCGTCCTCTTCGTCCTCCATCACAGTAAGCAGTATTCGGCTAATCTCTTTGGGTAGCTCGAAGAGCGGGTGAACTTGAGCCGGCGTGAGTTTTTCTTCTTCGCCATTGTCGTAAATGCAGACTCGTGTATAACACTCACTGATTTCATCGTACTGATGGTCATCGCACCAAGGCTTGCAGGTCGATTTAGTGGTCACGGGGTTCTCCGATCGGTGTTTTCCTGGAAGGTTAGCGTCGTGTCAAGGTCCTTGTTCGGGCGGAGCAATCATAGGAAGCGCGGTGCTGCGGTACGGCACCCGTTCCGGTTCAGCTTCATTGGCTCCTCCGAACCGATCCTCGGGTGCTATGTATGACCCCTAGGGCACCACGCCATCACGTCCTAGATGCGATGTCGTACCCGCGCCTAGGACGCATCACAGCGCTGGGTAGGTCCACTCCCAGCCAGCTATGACCGTTGCGCGCCGAAAGATTAGAGTCCCTTCGGGGGTCTCGACGTCGAGGACAATCTTACCTGTCGCCTGTTCAGCTGGGCCTAACGTCTGGGGCAGCGTTTCTGGCTCGGTCAAGCACCCGAAGGACGATCCGGTTCCCGCGGTCGCATTGGAGGTTGTGCCGTTCGGGGCGATGGCTTTCCAGTCGCCCGACCCTATGTAGAACTGGGGAACATCGGTATTTGCGAGAGCAGGTTCCGTTTGGACGGACACGTCGAGAATGACGAAGTGTCCGTTCTCCGGTGGCGTCGCGTACGGGCTCGTGCACTGCCCGTCGACGGTGATCGAGTTGATCACGAAAGACACCGGCGGTTTGCCCCCGGGGCCTCCAAGGATGCGCGCCCCCTGTCCTACTTGCTTCATCAAGTTTCCACACTCTGACTTCTCCGCTGCGGACGTCGTGGAGGTAACGGGGGAGGGTGCCGCGATTGCGGACGTCGATGGCTCTGCGCTGGCCGTAGCGGAGGTCTCCGAAGTTGCAGATGCGGACGGTTTGGCAGGCTCCACGGTCGGCGCCTCCGCACTGGGTGTTGCTGAGCTGCATCCGGTCAGCAGCAGCAGTGCTGCGAGGCCAAGTGGAGCGAAGGCTATCTCCAAAGTCTGTTCCCCCAAGGATCATGTTCAGGCCTCCGCTTATGGAGGACTTACACAGTGTAAATAGCTTCCCCTTCCACTTAGAGCAGCGATGGCTTGACACACTCAATGCGACGGATTTCGCAACGTCGCCTTGCCGGTGCGCTGGGCGCGCCAGGCCATCATCTACCTTGAGATACGAGGAGGTGCTGTGATGACCGTAAAGCGGGCACACATGGTGTCAAAGGGCTATATCCGCGCGTGGGCCGACGCGAAGAATCACGTCGACGTGCTCGATCTCCAGGGCGGTCGCGGCTATCTCTCCTCCGTCGAGAGTGCCACCGTCGTGAACTACGGCTACGACACTGAAGCCCTTACCCGGGATCTGGAGCGGGACTACTGGGGTATCGAGAACAGCGGCATCCCTGCGGTCGTCAAGCTGCGTAAGGGTCGCGCGGTGACGGCGGCTGAGCAGAGCGCAGTGATTGCTTTCCTCGACATGCACCTCGATCGGGGCCGATACGCGGATCAGACCAACACCCGCGTTCCCGCCGCCCGATTAAAGCTCGGGGGACAGATCGAGGATGTTGAGCTGACACTGGGGGACAGGTTGCTCCTGTCGCAATCCTTGCCGGATGTCCTCAGGCTGACCACGCTCGGGCTCGAACAATGGTCATGGAAGGTGATCGAGGCTAAACACCTTGCAACCGGAGACGGCGCGGTACTCCTTTGGCGGCCAACCGACGGCGCCGGTATCTCCACTGTCTCCTTCCCACTTTCCTCTACCCGGCTGCTCGTAATCGGACAAGACCTCCCTGACGATGTTCCTCTCAATGAGCTGCTTGTAAGGAACTGCAGGCGGTGGATCGTTGGAGCTCCGGGATCGCTCAATCTCAGCCCGTCCGCCTTCAGTGCGGCTGGATGCGGTGACAGATGATCCGGCCGGAGGGCGGCCCACTGCCTAAGTTTATTTCCGCCACCGCAGACGTGCGTGGTGAGTACCGTTATTCGCTGACCCGCGTGAGGGATCCTGCGCTGCCGATGCTCGCGTTCGTGCTGCTCAACCCAAGCACTGCCGACACGGTGCAACCTCCTGTGGGTGCTCTACCGCTGCCCAGTCTCTCCGTCCCATACTCGGCATTCAATCAGTTTCAGCGCAGCCCAAGTGCAACTCGCCTGAGCGCAAGAGGCATCTTTAGCGGCGAGGGCTGATAGGTGAGCCCGGAAGGACAAACCTGTCTACGCTGAAGGCTGGTAACGGGTTATCTGGGGTTCGAGCCTTGTCCATCTTGCCCTGTGCATACAAGTAGCGGAGGAACGGGTTCGTCCCGAACGCAGTGTTTCTGACCGTAGGAATGAAGTCGATTGCCGTGGCCTGCTCTTTTGTAAGGACGGCCACCATGTAATGGTTGAAGAGGTAGCCGGTTGCGGACATCCCCCACAGCTCATCATCTGCTAGGCCGTCTGCCTCGTCTGGGTCGAGGTCAAGTTCCTTGAGTTCCTGCCACATCGCGTCGATGGGGGTGACATGCTCAAGTACTAGCCCGGTAACGGAGTTCGTTGACTTCGCGTGCTCGAAGGCCTCGGCAGACCAGGGGATGAGAAGCAATTTACTGCGGAATTTAATTTTGCGGAAAGCTGTCTTCTCGGCGCGGTGGAAGTCAATGCGTGGCGTCTCCCAGATTGAGGTCAGGACTGTTCGCGCTATGGACGGTGGTTTTCGCTCGGGTGCTGCGGCGGCCGCTAGTTTTTCGGCGCGGATGTAGGTGCGGATGACGGCAACGTCAGACTTCATCTGCTCATTGGTCGTCTCATCGAGTCGCCCAGTTATTGGTGTCTCATACACGTTGAAGCACTTACCTTGGTTATGGCTGTTCCCCATGCCGTGATTCTTCCATAGCAATCAAGTAAGCCCTGACTGGGCGTAGGGCTCATCCAGCGGACTATCCCCTTGAAAATTGAACTAAGCATGTGTTGCGTTTGGGTACACCCCGCGCGACAGATACGATCCAGAATGTTCAACCCCAATGCAACGGTCACTCGATGGCGCGCTGTGCGGACCGGGCTGCAGTGGCACAGGCACAGTCCGCGAGCACGGGACGCTAGTCCATAGCCGGTCGTCGGCGCAGAAATTGCTTGGAGTGGGTGTCGGACAGTGCCCGTCACCGGACGCATCACCGGACAGGCCAGGGAATTCAGGCGCTGGTGGTGGGCGCCTTGAGCGGCCAGTCCCAGCGCAGTTCTGGCCAGGCGGTGCGGGTACCGTCGGGCACGGAGAGACGACTGAGGACAAGTGCGGCTATCTCGGGGGCTTGCCGCACCAGAACGGCGCCGTCATCGAGGATCTCCACTTCGATCTTGTGGTCGATCCACGGACCGAATAAGGCGCGGCGTAGGGCTGATATCTCACCGTGGCTAAGAGCTGCGTCGGGCGAATCTGTGAGGCGCCGCAGGTTCGTCGCCTCGCGCTCGGGCAGCGCGAAAGGCTCCATCCGCACGTCGTCGCCGGCGTCGAACATGAACCGCCAGCCGGCCGCAACATTGGTATCCAATTGCAAAAAACGGACATCAAAGCCCATGTTCTCGCCGGGCCAGATTGGCGGTGACTCGGCGTCGCTTAGGTTACCGTGCAGCTCGACCAGCTCCACGAGCGTGAGTTCCCGCCGTTCCTCCGGGAGGTCCGGGTCTTGCGCGAGCTGTCGGATCCAGTCGTAAGCCGCTCGGTCTGCCGAATCGACGCCGAGCTTACTTGTGCGAAACATCACACTCAGAATGTTGTCTTGCAGCCCAGGTAGCGCCTTGAGGAAGCCTGCGCGCTCGTCGTTGCGCAGCGTCGCCAGTGCCGACGCCAGGTTCTGAGACGCCAAGAACATGTAGTGACACGCCTGGGAGACGTTTAAGTCGATCAGACCCGCTGCAGCCTCGCCGTATGCCATTGCCTGCTCGACGGGCGAGCCGCGGCGACCCCAGCGGACAAGCGGTGCGACCAGGCTGGTAAGCCGATCGTTGTCGCTGGATGTCCGCGCGGACATCCAGATCTCCAGGATGCCCCGCGGGTACCGGTCGGGAACGTCCCCGGGAGGACCGCCGTCTCGCAGATTCTGTGCCGAGGTGAGCCGCACCTCCGCATAGCCGTCGACCCAGTCGTGTTGACCGGAAATAGCGTCCCGAGCGGCGTCGATCGCGCCTGCCGCGTCGCCGACCCGGAAAAGCAGGCTCGAGCGCACCGCTGAGGCGGCGCGGACGAGTACGCCTCCCGGCTCGGCACTGCCGAACGAGAGCAGGTCCTGCTCAATGCGTTCGGCGGCCTCGAGTTCGAACTCCTGGGACGCGTACGCGGCGACGTGACACGCCACCTGTGCGCCGACCTCCGCATTGGCGAGGATGAGAAAAGCCGGAAACAGTTGGCGCATGACGTTGATGGCCTCGGCCGACCGGTGGGCCTGGTCCAGCCGGGCGGCGATCAGCGGTCCGACGGCGATTTCGAGCCGTAGGATCGCGGTAACAGAATCGCTGGCGCCCTCGGCGATGAACGGCTGGATGTCCCGGTGCAACGACCAGAACGCGTCCATCATCGACGAACTGGGCCCTTCGTCACCCTCCTCCAACATCAACGCTCGTAGCCGATCGCGGGTGTCCTCGAGGTAGGCCGTCGCGTCGCCGTCCAGATCGCCGGTGGCCAGCACGTCGAGGGCGTCCGCGCTATGACTCCAGATCGGCGCCGGGCCGCACCACTGATCACCATAGCTATGCTTGTCTCGAGATGCGCGCCCGTACACGGCGCCAAGTCTAGTGCAGAGGAGATTCTTAGTGGCTGACGGTACGCAAGATCTCGAGCGGCTATTGCTGCTCGACGACGACGAATTGCTCGACGAACTCGGCGGCCGGCTGGCCGGCATTGGTTTCGGGCCCAGTGACGACGAAGGTAACCGCGAGTCGGCACATCGATGGCTCGGTCGCAACATGTTGCCACTTCGCAGAGTGATCTGCGGCAACCCGGCAGTGCAAACCCTCACCGCACAGGACAACGATGCACTCGCCGAGGTCGGCGCGGTCGCCGACCTACTCGCCGATCTGCTGGGCGGGCCGATCGGGGCGACCGTGGCGGCGATCTTGGTGAAACGGGGGCTAAGGAGGCTCTGTGCCGACGCGGCCGGATGACTGTCCCGGGCTGAACGAGGTTATCGAGGACATCACGACGGAACTCGCGGATGCTAGAGGGGTGGTCGCAAGTTCGGCATACACCTGGGGGACCGCACTCAGCGATGTCTTAGATCACCTCGCGGAGGACCCGGCGCAGAGCGCTTTCAATTCCGTTTTCACGTCTGGTGACCTCCACATGCATGCCATCGACGTAGTGTCTTCTCGCTGGGGGGCGCGGACGTACAAGATCGGTTCCGGCTGCTTTCTGCTCGCCGCCACGTCTGGCTTCCGGGAGGCCCTTCTCGCCGTTGCCGAGCTCGCACTGTCCGCTTCCGCCGCCCCCGCGCCGACCATAGACCGGTTGCTGCGCTGCTACATGAACAGCCCGCGACTTGGCTTCCGGTGGAAGCAGTGGGTGGACATTTCGCTCGCCGACGATTTGTCGGCGCTTGCCAAGCGACTGGCCGACGCGGCACAGCGGTTTGTGGTGCTCCACGAGATGGCTCACGTATCGCTTGGCCACCTGCGCGATGCACCGCCGCTCGGCTTCTTCGGCATAGGCGCCGGGATTGATGACATCGCGCCTCAATACCGCCGCCACACACGGCAGTGGGAGAACGAGATTTCCGCCGACGTAGGAGCGATCCACTCGTTCCTGCAGAGCACATCGAACCCGCAGGATTCGACAGTCCAAATCGGGGCGGTCAGCCTGGCTATCTCCGCGCTGGGCGCCCTTGACGACAGTTCGTTCTGGACGGTTCCGGAGAGCCACCCGCCCTTCCATTTACGCATCCAGATGGTGTTGGATTCGGTGGTCTTCTGGCTGGTGAACTTCGCCGGAGTTGAGGACCCGGAGGCGCGGCGCGGGTTCATTAGGCTGGGCGTCATCATTGCCGGTTTCGTCACCCAGGCCACCTCGATGGACTACCTCCAGCCGTACGCGCGGCCGCTGAGCGAAGAACTTCGCCGGTCCGACCTGATACACATACGCGATGAACAACGCATCGCGGAACTCGACCGGGTCGACGAGGCCGAACGCGCGTACCGGAACACCGTCTTTAGCCACCTGCTGAAGCTGTACCGCATCCACCGGCTGGAAGTTCCCGAACCTCTGCTCGATGAGGTCTTCGACGACCTCCGCCAGAAGGGCGACCCGCTACTTACTCCGCTTCTCCTGGAGTCCTCGGCGCGAACGGTCGCGACGATCGCGGCGGCGCACGTGTGGTTCTGGGAGGCGGTTGTCGTTCCGCTCGTGTCCAACCGCGATCGTGCCCCGGCCAAGCCGATCGCTTCGCTGTCCACCCTGGCAAACTACTTGTCGGACCAGTTCGGCGCGGAAACATCAGCGACACTTCTGGGTTTGCTGTGCAAGATGCAGGCTGGCATGTATCAGAGTCCGAGTCCCAGCCCGGCAATCACATACAAACTCTCCAAACATTTCGGAATCTCCCGGAGAAATCCGTTCGACTTCCTATTGCCCGAGCTCGACGTGTGGAGCCCGTTCCAGAAGATGCACAGCAATAGGGCAAGGGGCATCTACATCCTCGACGGAATCTTCGACCTGTCGCTCAACGAACTTCTAGCGAAAGACCTGCCAGCGGGGTTCCACGGCGAACCCTAGCCAGGTAGCGTCCGCTCGTGCCGCGGACCGTGCGTCCGACTACCACGCGCCGAAGCCGTTGCAATAGGGTACACCGCAACGCAACAGGTCGGTAGCGGCTGCGAATGCGTTGCGTTGGGGGTCATTGGCAGAGTGTTGCCGCCTAACTGTGCGAGGGTTCAGCTTCATCTCGGCGAACAACGACTGCGGCGGTTCAACCACAGGTGGACGGCTTTGAGCTTTGTCCTTCGGGCTCCACCCGCCCACAGATGGATGACCCATCAAGACCCTGGGCCTGCTTCTGCGGTACTGCGATGTCTGTGTCTATTGGCACTATTGGTCCTATTAGATCCAGACGTCCTATCTTCAGTGATACGGCGTGAAGGAGGCTGTGCACGCCCACCGCTTGCTCGAGGCGAGGTACCTATGTCGGTGACTCAGGTGGGTGTGTGCAGGCGGTTCCCTTGGTTCCTGCTGTCCAGGTGTGTGCGGGAAAAGCAGCGGAGCGTCGGGGAGCTTTTGCCGTGCACATGTGGGCAGGAGGCGCGCCAGCCGGTCCCCGAACACTTATTCACTTAATCTAGGTGCAGTCTGCGTCGGAGGCCCGGACACAGAAATCTATATTTCTGTGCTTCAGTTCGAGGTCCTACGTGTCGTTCGGACTCGGGTGAGTAGCTATCCACTGCCGAGCGTCGAGGTTCGCGATCCGTCGGTAGAGGGTGGCGCGGGACATGTGCAGGTCGCGGGCGACATGGGTGGCGGGTTGGCCTTGTTCGATGAGTCGGCGGGCGTTGGCGATCTGGCTGTCGCTGAAGATCGGACGGCGGCCCCCGAGGTCCATGCCCGCGTCGCGGCGTTTGGTGTTGGAGTCGTTGACGCGTTCGCGTTTGATCTCAAGTTCCATCTGCGCCAGGGCTGCCATGACGGTGAAGACCATCGATCCCATCGGGGTACCGGTATCGACGTTCCCACCACCAAGGTTCAGGACCCGGAGGTTCACGTGTTCTGTCCGGAGCTCATCGGCCAGGGTGAGCATGTTCGAGGTAGAGCGCCCAAGTCGATCCAGCGTCGTGACAATCAGAGTGTCGCCCTCGTGCAATGCGTCGAGGGCCTTGTCGAACTGAGGCCGCTGTGCGTGAGCACCACTGACACCGTGATCGATGTAGAGGTCATCGCGACGTACGCCGGCGGCGAGTAGGTCAGCGACCTGCCGATCGGTGTCCTGTGCACGGGTCGACACCCTCGCATACCCCATCAGCTTGCTCATGCCACTCCTCATGCATCGATTCCACCCAAGAGTGTCTCGCAACCAATGTTGCCATCACGAATTAGTCCTCCTGCTTAGAAGACAGGGTAGCAAGACATGGAAGGAGCCGCAGCGGCGGGGGACTAGGTGTGTCTCG
>JBBPYK010000104.1:0-28969 GCA_038199985.1 Actinomycetales bacterium
ACCGGCGGCGCTGAACCACCAGCGAACCGAAATCCGGTGGGGTGGCGCTGTAGGAGAGGCGCTCGGGGTAATTGACCAGGGTCCAGCCATGGGTGCCGAGGTCAACGCTGGATTCGGTGTCCTCAATGACGGTCCGGTCCTGAATGTAGGTCCGGATGTCAAAGCCGCCCACGTTTTCCACTTCAACGATGTCCTCCAGCGCACGCTTGCGGATCACGGCGTTGGCCCCCACCCAGAAGGTAGCGCCGTAGTAGCTCATGCCCTGGTGCAGGATGTGCTGGATGTCCGTGGTGGCGCCAGCTACGCGTTCAATGCGTGTTGGTGCACCGCGGAAGGATGAGTACGGGGTCTGTGTGACCGCCACGCGCTCGTTCCCGGGCGATTCGAGCAGGTACACCAGCCGGAGGCAGTAATCGCGCAGCAGGAGGGAGTCGGCGTCGAGCGTTAGCAGGTACGTCGAATCTGGTACCTCCATCACATCTGCTGCTGCAAAGTCGTCCGCAGCTACCGGACGGAGGACGGTCTGTCCGCCTGATGTTTCTTCGCGACGCCAGCGCTTGCCCATCAGGGAGATGTACGCGTTGAGGTTCATCGCCTTGTTTGCTTCGTGGGAGAGAGAGGCAAATTGCTTGCGTTCAAACGTTTCCATACGTGCTGAGAAGATGCGCGTCAGCCTTAGGTACAGTTCCAGGGTTCTGCCAGCGTTCGGTGCGTCCTGCTGAGCCTGCGCGGCTTCGAGGGCTAGGACTGTGAGCCGGAGTTCGCGGGCAAGTCCCATGAGAACGAGGTCTACAAAAAACTCATCGACGTGGTCCTCGACTATTTCGTGTTCAGCCATGGTTTCCAGCCATTCGGCGGCCGCACGGTACTCGCCGATGAGGATGGGAAGTTCTTCTGAGGCGTTGGTGGTGCCGTCGTCGACCCTTGCTTGGAAGCGATCTAGCGCTGCAATGAACCGTCCGGCGGGCGCCAGCAGTTGGGCTTCAATCTCGGTGGTCAGGGCGCGGGTAATGTCCAGCCGCTCACGGATAGCGGGGTCCGTGGGGTTGGGGGGGTCATCGAGGAGTAGCACCACTCGCAAGTCCGGGAATTCCTGCAGGGCGGCGGACCAGAGGGTGCCGCGGACTACTTGAGGTTCTTCGGCGTAAGACGGAACCAGAACGGTGATGCCGTCGTCGTAAGTGGCAAAGTGGCGGTCGAGTTCGCCGCGGGGAACACGCCGGTGGTCGCGGAAGCGGTAGAGCGCTCCCTGACGGGCTACGAGGTACATGAGCGCAGAGAAGGTCAGGAAGGTGACCACTACAAGGTACGACGCCGCTTCAAGCTCGAACCGGAACCCTGCGTTGGGGTTCTCGGAGAGTTGACGAAGGATCGTGGAGATCACGTAGGTGAGCCAGGCGAGGATGGTGATGACGATGCCTACCCGGCCTCGCGCGATTTTTCCTCGAGAGGGAGTGGGATGAACAATCGAGAGAGGCTCGGATCTTTTTTCCGCCCCCCATTGGCGACGGCGGGCTGTTCCCTGGACCGGTTCCTGCGTTTCCGAGCTCTTTTTGACAGTCTGGTGTTGCATCTGCACTCCGACATTAACGGACGGTTATACCGTCCTCCCCAACAAACGTCACGTACGGCCCCACGGCGTCTGATGCCGACATGCATCAGCGTGACGCAGATAACGCTATCATTGTTTTTTGTGGTTCCTGCTGGGTGGGAACTATAGTGTCCGGCCAGTCGGGGCCGGGCTGTATTTATTTGTTGGGGGATTAGTGTCTAAGCATTTTCCGGGTCGCAAACTGTCCATTCCGCGTCTCGCGCTTGTTGTTCTGTTGGCTGGTGCTTTGGTGGGGGCATCGTTTGCGGGGTGGGGTCGGTTCACCGATACTCGGGCTGCAGCGGATGGTCAGCCGTGGTTTGCAGGTTATGTGGATGCCACGGCCACGCCCTTTTATCCGTTTGAGACACCGGCCACGGAAGCTGGCGGCAGTGTTGTTCTCTCGTTCATCGTGGCGGATGCAAAGAAGCCCTGTGAGCCGTCTTGGGGTGGCTATTACGGTTTTGATGATGCCGCGGCCACCATGGACCTGGACCGACGCATCGCCCGGTACACGCAGGAGGGCGGCGAGGTCGTCATATCCTTCGGTGGTCTACTCAATGATGAGCTGGCGACGTCCTGCACTAATGTTAATGATCTGGTATCGGCCTACCGCTCGGTGATTGAGCGCTATGAAGTGTCCACCCTAGATTTCGACATCGAGGGTGAGAATCTCGAAGACGCGGCTGCAGGGGAGCGGCGGGCACAAGCGGTTTCCCAGTTACAGAAAGAATTCCGGCAGGATGACAAGCCGCTGAATGTTTGGCTTACCCTTCCCGTTGCACCTACGGGACTCACTGAGGTGGGGACGACGGCGGTGACCCAGTTCCTGGACGCGTCGGTGGATCTTGCCGGCGTGAACATCATGACGATGGATTACGGTGCTAGCCGTACTGGCTCCACAACAATGTTTGAGGCCTCCAAGCAGGCTGCCGTATCCACGCACCGTCAGCTCGGCATCCTCTATGAGCGCGCGGGTATCAATCTCGGTCCTCAGACGCTGTGGGGCAAGGTGGGCATCACGCCCATGATCGGGCAGAACGACGTCGTCGGTGAAGTGTTTGATCTGGATGCGGCTGAGAAGCTGAACGCTTTTGCGCGGGAGAAGGGTGTTGGCCGCATGTCCATGTGGTCCCTGAATCGGGATGCAACGTGTAGCGCTAACTATCCGGATTTGACCGTGGTTTCTGATAGCTGCAGCGGCGTTGATCAGCAGGGACGTTCATTTGCCGAGGCTTTGGGCAATGGTTTCTCGGGTCGTGGCCTGACCCTGAGTACTGCTCCCACGACGTCGGAGCCTTCCGCCACTGCGACTGCCACCACTGTGGTGGATGATCCCGAAACCAGCCCGTATCCAATCTGGTTTGAGGACGCCACCTACGTTGAAGGCGAGCGAGTTGTGTGGCACGGCAACGTGTATGAGGCCAAATGGTGGACCAAGGAGGCCGTTCCGGATAACCCAGTCTTGAAGGCTGAGGAAACTCCATGGCAGCTGATTGGCCCGGTCCTTCCGGGAGAGACGCCGTTGCCGGAAGTGACGGTTCCTGCCGGTACGTTCCCAGACTGGGATGCGGAGATCACCTATTTGAAGGGCAGCAAGATCCTCTTTGACGGCCATGCGTTCGAGGCCAAGTGGTGGAGTAAGGGCGACAGCCCACAGGCGGCGTTACAGGGTTCGGATAGCTCGGCATGGAGCATGCTGAAGGATGAGACTGTACTGCAGCAGTTGGAGAACGGGACCTTGAAGACTTCCACTGCCACAGACACTGCCACGGACGAAGCGACGACTAAAGCAACGGTCAAGCCAACCTCTCCCGCGAAGGGCAAAGACAAGAGCGGAGACTAAGGAGACGCGGGTGTCGGCTCTGCCACTTCATTGATGGCGGTCCGCGCTTGTTCGGCGCGGTGTTGAGCGCCTGCGTCTTTGAACAACGTTTCGCCAACCGTCATCTCTTTGATGCCTTCATCCGTAAGCCCCTGTTGGTGGAGGGCTCGTCCCAATAGCAGGTGTGCTTCGGCTGCGGTGTGTGTAGCGAGAGGTTCGGCGGCCTGGCAGATGGAGCGGAGCATGACGGCGGCGTCGTGCGATCGTCCCTCGAGAAGCAGCCAGTGGGCCCGCGTGATGTTGAGCTGCAGCTTTTCCGCGGCGCCTCCCTGAACAATGGACTGGGCGATCTCGGCACGATCGATGAATTCGAGGGTTTCCTCGCCTGCGAGACCTGCGGCCAACCGCATGGCTGCCGAGGCCCGGTTGAAACAAGCCCACAGTTTAAGGTCATTCATGGGGGATAGTCCGCTTGCAGCCTTCCGGTGATAAACCACGGCGTCGTCGAGAGCGCCGCGAAGAAAGGCAACGTTGCCGATGACCCAGTTCGCCTTACCCGCAGTCTGGGTGCTGATGGAGGACGTCAGACGTTGTGCGAGTTTTTGGCAGTACCGCCAGGCTTCGTCCAGCTCGCCTGATTCGGCGAGCGTTGCAATACGAACATGTAGGGCTTCTATACCGACTTCAGGTACATCCCCGTCACGTTCTGCCATGTCCACCGCGTGTTGGGCTTCCACCACTGCTTCATCGAGGCTGCCGTAGCCTTGAAGAGCGATGGCCAACAATGTGGAGACGCGCGCAGCCAACGCTGGTGCCGTGTCCGTGAACGGATGACTTTTCAATACTTCAGTTGTGGCAATGCATTCCTGAAGCTCATTGAGGTCTCGGAGGCTTTCGGCGTGCAGGAATGAAAAGTTCCACCACGCTTCGTCGTCCTGCACGCTGAGGGCGTGTTCCATGCCTTCTTCTGTGATGGACCGGACTCGCTCGTAGTCGCGTTCGCGGCGTGCCTCGTGTGCATGTAGTTCAAATCTGATGCGAACTGACGAATCGGTGTCCCTAGCCATGCTGGTGCTCTCTCTACTTGGCATGATGTCCCTCGATATCAATAATCTTCGCACGCCTCCGTTGTGAGTGTATGCAGAGCATCTTATGATTAACCTGTTACATCTTCCGGGGAGGTGCGCTTCCTGGAGGCACTGCTATCCGTAAGGATCCTCCATGATGAAAAAACTCTCTGCATCGTTGTTGTTGGCCGGCCTTCTCGCAGTTGGAGGCGCTACGGCGGCTTCAGCGAGTGACTCGTCACTATCCGCTAACCAGCAGGGCGGCGCCACGTACACCGTCTCGATTGGCAACTGGCCCAATGGAATTGGCAACTGGCCAAACGGTATTGGCAACTGGCCCAACTGATTCTGGCTCGATTGTTTCCTCAAAGAAGCCGGCCTTGAACCTTGTCACCATGCAGTAATTGGGTTCGGGGCCGGTTTCGCTTTGTCCGGAACAGTCTAAACTGGGGACATCATGACTACTTCTACTGATTCCTCCATGCTTCCAATTGTCGACGACGCTACGCCGGTGCGCGTTCGCTTCTGTCCTTCCCCAACGGGTACCCCTCATGTGGGCCTTATTCGTACGGCCTTGTTCAACTGGGCGTATGCCCGGCACACGGGCGGGAAAATGATTTTCCGCATAGAGGATACCGATGCCAAGCGGGATAGCGAGGAGAGCTACGAGCAGTTGCTCGAGGCGTTGCGCTGGTTGGGCATTGATTGGGACGAGGGTGTGGAGACTGGCGGCCCGCATGGTCCGTACAGGCAGTCTCAGCGTGGGGACATCTACCAGGATGTGATTGCCAAGCTTGTTGATGGTGGTTATGTGTATGAGTCCTTCTCGACGCCGGAGGAAACCGAGGCCCGGCACAAGGCTGCTGAGCGGGATCCAAAGTTGGGCTATGACAACTTTGACCGCGACCTGACACCGGAGCAGGTTGAGGCGTTCCGTGCCGAGGGCCGCAAGCCGGCCCTGCGCCTGCGGATGCCGGAAGAGGACATCACGTTCACGGATCTGGTGCGTGGTGAAATCACCTTCAAAGCTGGCACCGTTCCGGACTACGCACTGGTGCGGCCCAATGGGGCTCCGCTGTATACGCTCGTGAACCCGGTGGATGATGCCCTGATGGGAATTACCCATGTGCTGCGGGGCGAGGACATTCTCTCGTCAACGCCGCGGCAGATTGCCTTGTATCACGCGCTGGTGGAAATTGGTGTTGCTCGGTACATCCCGTTGTTCGGCCACCTTCCATACGTTATGGGCGCCGGGAACAAGAAGCTTTCCAAGCGCGATCCTGAGTCCAATCTGTTCTTGCATCGCGAGCGTGGTTTCATCCGCGAGGGTTTGCTGAACTACCTGTCGCTACTGGGATGGTCTTTATCGGCTGATGAGGATATCTTCACCGTTGACGAGCTCGTGAAGAACTTCGATATCCACGATGTTTTGGGCAATCCTGCTCGTTTCGACCTGAAAAAGGCTGAGGCCATAAACGGCACGCATGTGCGCCTGCTGGAAGTTGAGGACTTCCGTGACCGCCTGGTGCCGTACCTACAACACGCTGGACTGGTGGGGGAGACTCTGACGCCCCGCGAGGAAGAGATTCTTCGCGAGGCGGCGCCGTTGGTGCAGGAGCGCATCACATTGCTGAGTGAAGCTCCGGAGATGGTTGCCTTCTTGTTCAAGAACGACGACGCCGTGGACGTTGCTGACGATGCCCGTAAGGGACTTCCGGCGAACCTCGGTGAGGTTCTCGACGTTGCCCTGGCAGCACTCGAACCGCTGGAAGAGTGGAACGCGGAGAACATTCAGGCAGCGCTGCGTGAAGCTCTAGTGGACGGGATGAGCTTGAAGCCCAAGTTGGCGTTTGGCCCTGTCCGGACAGCGATGTCTGGGCGCCGGATCTCGCCGCCGCTCTTCGAGTCGATGGTCATCCTCGGTAAGGACTCCTCGCTGCGCCGGATACGGGCGTTCAAGGACGCTGAGGCGTTGTGATGATCGTTTTGTGCTTCGGCCTTGTCATCGGGTAAAGTTATTACTCGTGCTGAGGCGCTGGAACGCCCGGGTTTTGCCCGGAGATCCAGCTCGGAAGTCACTTTGGGATATGGTGTAATTGGCAACACATCGGTTTCTGGTACCGACATTCTAGGTTCGAGTCCTGGTATCCCAGCGCTAAAGATCGTGTAGGCTTACACGGTTGTTTAGTACTAGGGCCCCATCGTATAGCGGCCTAGTACGCTGCCCTCTCACGGCGGTAACGCGGGTTCGAATCCCGCTGGGGTCACAAATGAAGGGTCCCGGACTTCGGTCCGGGGCCCTTTTCGTTTCTCTTGACAGTTGTCGCCCGGAACGATCGCACCGCACGTTGAGTCGGACGAGTAGGCTCCCCTGTCTAATGTTTGCATTCGGATTTGGTCCGGTGGCGCTCAGCAAATTGGTAATGTAATTACCTACAAGGAGTACGGTGCTGCAGCAAGTAGACAGGTGGGGACAAAGCATGAGTGGCCAGACCGAAGAACAGCGCGGACGTTCGCCGTATCAAGACAATGCGCGAAGAACCTTTTGGCGTTCAGCCGTGTCCGGGCGCCTTCCGGGAACCTTAGAGAATATTCACGATCCCAAATTCGACATTTCGCAGTCAACCCGCATAGCCACCGCGGGGAGCTGCTTTGCTCAACACATTTCTCGTCATTTAAATGCCCATGGATACCAGGTTCTCGATGTGGAGCCTGCGCCCGCAGGGCTGTCCGATATCAACGCGCGACGATATGGGTACGCTACCTACTCGGCACGGTATGGAAACATCTACCACATTCGACAGCTGCTGCAGTTGATTCAAGAAGCGATGGGCCTTCGCGTTCCCGGAGATATTGCTTGGTCCAAAAATGGGCGCTACTTTGACGCGCTTCGGCCTAGCATTGAACCTCAAGGACTGAACAGCGCAGACCAGGTAATGAAGCATCGGCGTCGCCATCTCCAGAACGTGCATGAATTAATAAGCTCATCCGATTTGCTTGTCTTTACTCTAGGGCTTACTGAAGCTTGGCTTCACAAAGAGACAGGTACGGTATTCCCAACGGCACCGGGCACCATTGCTGGCGACTATGACGACCGCATATTTCAGTTCGTTAACTTTACCCATCGACAACTGCTCAATGATCTACTCGAAGTGCAGCGACTATTACGTACTGTAAACCCAAATATTAAAATCCTTCTCACCGTCTCGCCTGTTGCTCTTGCGGCAACAGCAACCGGTCAGCATGTACTAGTCTCGACGGCGTACTCCAAAGCGACATTGAGGAGTGTCGCTGGTGAAGCAACGAATTCCTCGCCCGACATCGACTACTTCCCCTCTTACGAAATTGTCACTGGGGCTGTAGCGGGGAACGTATTCTTGACCGAAAATCGGAGAGAAGTAACGAGTGATGGTGTCGACTGCGTAATGTCTTATTTCTCTGAGATCTACGGGGCTGGTTCCGTGTTAAGTGTTCGTAATAAATCGCATTCTGGGCTGTCACCTACCGAAGATGAGAACGAACAGATTATCTGCGAAGATGTGCTATTGGAGGCGTTTGAAGCGTGAATATTGCGTTTTTGGGCAATTCTCATGCAGGCCCGATTCTTCGGGCTTGGAAAAAACACAAGTCAATTTCGACAGAAATTACTATTGACTTCTTTATCGAACGGAGTACAGCTGTTCAGCCACTCTCCATTCGTGGCGTAGGAGGTTCGATATCGAAAGTGTTTGACGATATATTGGTTCTTCCTAGAAATGAATTGCAGATAGATTCGTACGACGCCTTTTTTGTGGCTGGGCTGGGCATCGGGTTCCACCCGATAGTGAGTTTGTATCGTCGGCTGAGATCTGACCTACAAGTTGAGGATCCAAAATTGGATCTCGTCTCCGAATCGTGTTATGAGCAGATCGTATGCGACGCATTCGCTGCAACAAAGGCCGGGCGAGTAGCGCACGAACTCACCACACTGTCTGCTGCTCCTGTGACTCTGATACCCCAACCGTATTCGGCAGAGTGGATCAGGGAAGCAAACAACTCGACGGGGACGCTATATAGAATGGCAGACGATAATGGCGACCTACGACATCTTCATAGGAGCTATTTGAATTGGACTCAGACTGCTACGGCTGGATATCGACTTGTCTCTCAACCTAGCGAAACGGTGAGTGACAGATTCTTCACGAAGAACGCTTTCGCCCTTGGTGATCCCAACGATACTAGTGAGAACTCGTATTACGCGCGTGGTGATTACTCTCATGGAAACGCAGGGTGGGGCGAGCTGGTTTTGAGGGATGCCTTGCGGGTAGCAGGCGCATGAGATTCTTGCGATCGGAGTCGACGCCAGCTCAAATATATATGTGTTTCCTTTTCCAGGATTCGGAGCTCTCGAATGTCTAGTAGTTTGGGCTTGTTGGGTTATGTCCTGCGCAAATCGGAGTCATCCAAGGATATTCAGACACGGGTTCGCCATTGTCGTGACTATATGCAAGCTGTTACTGCTTCGAGTCTTCATACACGCGAGGTTGGTGACGGGCGCAGCGGCCTGGTCGGCTTCATCCCCGAGGACGTAGGTGTTGAATGGGATTCCTTCGCCATCGCTGAGGGACGAGGGGTTGCATGGGCGCACATACCAAGTGCGGCTGGCAGCCCCAATTCGAATGCGAGTGCGGCTAGCGTGGCCGATGATCTCTTTCGAGAGAGAGTAGCTGTCGGGGAGCTCGGGAGCCCCTTCGCAGCCATGGAGTGGGGAAATGGGCACCTTCGGATTAAGAATGATCAACTCGGCCTCGTGCGACTATTCCATTACGAATTCCCCGATGGCGATATCTGGACCACACGGATGGGCTTGGCACATGTTTTTATGGGCGAGATTCCGCAGAAGAACCGTCTGGCGTGGGCCGGAATGTCGACTCTTGGCTTCGCCCCAGGTGGAGCAACTCAATTAGGGAACGGATGGCAGCTAACTGGAGGCTCGTCCGTTTCAGCTGGGTGGCATGGCGATGAACGTTACGTAAGTTCCGTGAGCAATTACGCTGACTGGTTCGCGGAAGCTAGAACTGGTCAGCCGCCGACCGCTGGACAGCATATCTCTGACATGGAGTCGTTGGTCTCGACTGCTCGGAGATGGCCTCAGTCTGCCGTCGCCGACTTGAGTGGCGGAAAGGATTCCCGAGTAGTGTCTGCTGTAGCCATTCGGACGGGTGCGGCGCGTACTGTCCGAACAATAGCCAACGACATGGGTGAGGTTGAAACTGCCCAAAAGCTAGTGTCAGCCATAGACGACTCTGTTAAGCATCTTGTAGTGGAACCTAGGGATCCATCCGTTCCAGGTGGTTTCTTCCTAGATCGTCTCGAGACACAACACGCTGCGTGGGAGGGGCGATTCTTGGCTTCTTCTGGGTTCGATGCACCTAGCTTCGTTGGGTTTAAGTCTCCCCAGAGAGCAACGTTTAATGGTCTCGGTGGTGAAGTTCTGGGAGGCGGAAATTTCACCACTCCTGGGGAGCTTCGCGAGAAGATGATCGCAGCCCCACTGTCAGCGGGGCAAGACCGTCTCGTATCGATGGCCCGTAGGTCAAGTCCGGGCGCAACTACCGAGGCGGCAGAGATGGTAGCGGAGTACGTAAGTGGGTACATTAGTATGTGCGATGATCTAGGCGTCAAAACGGCTTCTGCTTTGCTTGATCTCTTCTACAGTCGGGACCGCATGCCCAATTGGGCCAACACCTTTGCGAAAACGTCTGTTATTTGTCCCTTGTTTTCGTCGAGTCTCCTTACTCTTGCGGCAAGACATACGGGACGCCCGGTTGCCGATGGTTACATCCACCGAATGCTCCTCAAAGAGGCTATTCCGGAATGGACGCAGATTCCCTTTTACAAGGGTAAAATTCGGACTCGAGTAAAGCCGTATATTTGGGAAAGCCCTGATTGGGGCAGTATCAAGAAGTTTACCCTCGACAATCTTGATCGATCCGAAAATTTCGCTCCTGAAAAGCTAAGGACAATCATTTCCGGAATTCAAGAGTCGAGTCCTTCAAAGCGCGAAGAAGTCGTTTTACTTCGGTTTCTCTGGGAACTAAGCTTCGATTCCTACTTGGAGGGAGTGGCTAACGCTGCCAAGGCGACACGCAAGGCATTACAACTGAATATTGTGGTCTAGCGAGTGCTGGCAGTACAACCGAAGAGGGACGCGTGTTACGTTGAAAAATGAGTTTATATAGAATGTGATTATTCTTCTGCGCGATAGCCTCGCGAACAGGACCGGTGTTCGAGTAGGCTAGGGAAATCGCTTTGTACTTACGCTATTTGGAGGAAAAATGGAACTGGACAGCGAACTTACGGATGTTACTGCGGCCGAGACAAGACTTGAGATCCTGAAGGCTATACGTCGTGGACTAAATGTGACGGCCAACGCGCAACATATAAAGCATCTGGCCGAAGCCTACTTGCTACTTGACGATCGAATGGCGGAAGCGCCGAGCACAGGCCCTAAGCGTGCCGTGACGCCACTTGTAAAGCAGTGACAGTCAGATCGTTCGGCAACTGCGAGCAACAATGCGGTTGATGCGTCCTTCCAAAGGGTATAGGCCAGTGAATGCGTAACCATAATCTTGATTTAGAGCACTATGCGTCCGAGTACGGGTTTGCTCGTGAATCTGCTGACTGTGCTTTGGCCGATGGGTTGTTAAGCGGCCAAATCCAAATTGCTGGCATGGAAGCACTAGTTTGTTTGAATCCAACTTGGCAAGAGGACCCATTCAACGACCCTCGATGGCAGAATCAATTTCTGTCGCTGAGTTGGTTAGACGCGCTAAGACGAAATTCGGTGCACTCCAGCGATGCTGCTCGCGTGTGGTACTTGTACGTCGAGTCTTGGAGCAATGCAGAATTATCATCTGAGCCAAAGTCGAGCAGAGCATGGACCCGGACCGTTGCTCTCGAGCGTATGGTCGTGCTCTCCTTAGGGTCGAGTCTCTTCCCGGCACTCGCTGATCAGGAAATAGGGCTCGTGACGGAGACACTTCGTATACACCAAGATTGGACTTTTGAGTCTCTGAGAAATTGGCTGCAAAAGGGACGCTTTGACCGAGTATCCGTCGAACAGATAGGGGCTTTAATTGCCGTGTCTTCGATCACTGGAAGTTCACCGCTTCTGGAGCAAACATACCAGATGCTACTGAAGGGCTTCGATGCCAGCATCGACACGGCCGGTGTGCCGATAGCAGGAAGTTTCGACGAGCAAAATCGTCTATATAAGTCCTGGTTGCAGGTGCTCACAAAAGCGCGTCGTGAGTCCTTAGAAGTTGAATCACATCTCAAACATATCGAGCGTTTCAGAGACTTCCTGGCGCACACTATTCAACCTAATGGCAAGCCTGTTTCTCGAGGGGATCGCGAGCTACCGGTAGGCGGTTTAGACGTTGAGAACAAGCAACTGCGATACGTAGCCTCCGGTGGGTCTATGGGTGACCCACCATCAGAACTCGTTTACGTCTCCCCAGGAGGATTCGCGAGTGGCAGGAGCGGTTGGGGCGAGACTGAACGAGACTTCGTCGAGGAGACATTCTATTCTATATGCTTCGGTTCGCCGGGACTGCGAGGAGGACACAACGACTCTGGTTCGGTTACATACTTCGCGGATGGCATTGCTTGGGCAACAGAAGTCTCCCCTAGCCTGAAGCACATTGTTCCGTCAATCGGCGACCGAGGGATGCACAGTACGGCCTCCATCGATTCCTTGCCCCCCCGGTCCCGGACTGGGATGACTATTTCGCACTGTCTTCTGACCTCGAAGACAGATGATTACAAGTTCAAAGACGACTCGTTTGCACCCTCTCGGCTCGACCGTCGAGTGGTGTACTCTCGCTCTGGAGAGTACCTGCTTGTCGTGGACGAAGCTCGAAGCAGCGTAGAAGTTTCTCTATCACAGACATGGATGATTCCGCCAGAAGTAGCCGTGGAAATTGACGATCAATTGGTAATACTTCGCCAAAATGGACGCTCGGCCGTGCTGCAATGCACCTCTCGAGGTCGAGTACTGATTCGCCTGGAAGAAATTATGGACGTCTCCGGGTCCGTTCACGTGGCAACTAGGCTTCTTTTGACTTCTATGGACGCGTACACGGACGTATCCTCCGTACTTAGCCGTGCGCGAGATGGCCGCGCGACCAAGATTGAATTCAGCCGGGTCGGTTCTGGTAGAGCAGTCTGGGTAGATAATTCTTATCATCAGGAACTCTTGGTGCTGGCAAACCGAGGTTCCGTAGTAGCCAGATATACGGACGAACCATCTGCCGTCTTGGCCGAACTAGAACTGTCTCTGACCTTGGGTAGTGGCAGCAACATAGACGACAATACTCGTAGACTTGTTGTACGGAATGAAATAAAGCGAGTGAAGAACGTAGTGCGCCGCGCGGGAAGTACTCCTGAATCACGATCGAAAGCGATTGAGTCATGTCTCCGCTTTTCCCAAGAGCAGAGCTTGGATGGCATACGGGACCACGGCTTAGGAGCATGCTTGATCGATCTCGCTGCCGACGATCTAACCCATAAGTTGGATGGGAACACACTTGTGGGCCAACTAAGGCGGTCTCCATTGATACGTTGGGGCAGTGCGCCTATGTGGCACGATTTCTATAGGGTTCCCATCACCACCAGTATCGGTTTACCAACCGACTACTCAGGACTTCCCGGAGAATCTATTTGCTCCGTAGATCTCGGTCAATTGGTTCTGCCCTTTTATATCAGCCAGTCTAAAGGCGAAACGTTGACGGTGGTGTTCCACGGTTCCACAGACAGGGTTCGAAATACGCTGCCTCGCTTTGAACGATTACGGACCATTCGTGGTTTGGATAATGGTCCATCGTTGTATTTTGGTGACCCTGGGTTGGACTTAGACGCAGGAATAATTCTTGATTGGTACGCGGGAACGGACGAGATCAATCTTCATGCCGAGATTGCTACTATTGTTCAAAGGTATGCAGATTCGTATGGTATTAAGCGTATCGTGCTAACTGGCAATTCCGGTGGTGGCTTCGCAGCGTTGCAAGTATCTACGTATCTTGAGAATTCTGGTGTCGTTGCATTTAATCCCCAGATTGTTATAGATAATTACGGAGCGAGGATGGCTAAACCGGCTCATTTGGCTTCATTCGGCGTTGAGACTGTGGCCAGAGACAGCGGGCTGTCTCCCAGAATGAATGTCCTTGAGCGATTCAGGCAAGTCGGATTTGATCGGCGGGTATTTTTGGTTCAGAACGTGGGGGATGAACATCATTTTATTGAGCACTTCCTCCCATTCGTGACTGAATACAAGGAGTCCGGGTTCGGCTCGCTGCTCGAGACACGAACCCCCGACTCGGGTATAGGGCACCGCCTACCTCCGCCAGATGAGTACGTTCGGCTGCTAAGCGCAGGTATCGAGTGGGTTGGTGCTGATCTCCTATCCGACTAAGTTTGCGGGTCATTATTTTGTGTATATTTTTGCGTTTGTACGCGCATGATTGGAGTTGTGTCGAATGCTGATAAAGGTGTGGAGACTTCTGGTTAGAAGTTCCTACTCGGTGTCCTTGTCCTTTATCGCCATCGTTTGTCTCCTCACGGTCGTTGTTTGCGGTTTCATGATCGGTTATGAGTTGTTGCCGGCATTGACAGCCGTTGTGGCAGGAATCGGGCTTCTGGCGGCATCTTTAGCCGTTGTGGCGGGATCTTATGGGTACATGCGGAGGCAGTTTGTCGTTCTACGGTCGCGCTCTGATCGTACTAGCGCTAAGAGCGCGGACGCGATTACTCGGTTACGGTCTGAGATGTCAGAGCAGGTAGCTGCACTTCAGGGGGTTCTCGTAGAGAGCATTCATGAGTTGCGACAGGATTCGACGGAGCTCGCCGCGGAAGCGTATCTGAGAGAAAGGACTCTTTCGAAGAGAGTCACCGGGCTAGTGGAGAACGTTGACGATCTTTCCAAACGCTTCCATTTGTACCGCCAAGAGTCAGTAGGCAAAATGATAGCTCTGGCTGAAGTTGGTGGCTCGTGTGTAGGACTTTTTGGCGATGCAGAACTGAAGGTTGTGGCGGATCATTACGCATTAACGAACCCGACAGCGTCGTACTGGGTTTTGGATAGCCATGACGCCCTTGGGTTAGCGGGCCTTACATCACTTCGTAGAATGTCATCGGCCCTTCGGGAATTAGGATATTGGGAGAGAAGCTTAGGTGTCCTTGCTCTGGTCGTCGCCAAGACAGGTGCACAAAAAGACTTGGATTCTTATCGGTTCCGAAGGGGCGAATTAAGCGTTTTTCGCGGCGTCTATGGCACAGACATAACTTCGGAGGAATCGAAGAATTACGATGGGATAGACGGACATGTCCTTCATATAGTAGGAAAGTCACTACCGAAAACTCAGAGCGGCTACACTCTTCGAACTCACTACTTAGCGTTAGCCCAACGTGACACCGGGGTATATGTTTCGGTAGCCAGTCAAATGGGGGAAGACGACTCGACGAACCAGAGTGGCGTCCAATTTGTCGACAGCGTTCCGTACTACGCTCTCGAAGGTGCAACGCGAACGAGCTTACCTTTGGACGAATGGCTCGAGCAGAATATTGAGGCACTTGCGGGCCTTGTCCAAAGAATCCGCCCCTCAGTGCTTCATGCACACTCTGACTTCATCAACGGGTTGGCTGCAGAGGCAGTTGGTCGTCACTTTGGCATTCCGGTTGTTTACGAGAGCAGGGGCTTCTGGGAAGAATCTTGGCTTTCTAGGACCTCCCAACGCTTCCCTGACGCTCCTTGGTCTGCCTTGTTCGATAGGTGGGGAAAGCCCGATGCGTACGTCATGCGTGCTCGGATGGAGTCCTATGTGCGGGCTAATGCTACGCACATAATCACTCTTGCTCGGGTGATGAAGGAGCACATTGTCGCTCAAGGTCTTGACGCTTCTCAGATTTCAATTTCGCCGAATGCAGTCAATGCAGAAGAATTTCCCGTCGTCAGCCGCAGCGAGGGGCTGAGCGCCGAATTTCAGATCGAGCCAGAGGACCTAGTCGTTGGATACGTTTCGTCCATCGTTGAATATGAGGGTATCGATGTCTTATTGTCAGCTTTCGATGAGGTCTCGCGACAAGTAGATATAAAGATTCACCTTCTTATTGTTGGAGACGGCCCCGTGCTGGGAGAGCTAAAGGCACAACGGGACCATTTGAAAACTGAGAACGTGCTCTTCACTGGCCGCATTGCTCACGAGCATGTTCTCGACTACTACAGCCTTATTGATATTTTTGTGATCCCTCGTAAGCCAGCGCAAGTGTGCCAGCTCGTGACGCCGCTAAAGCCGTTTGAGGCATTTAGCACCGGACGTGCTGTTGTTATGTCAGACGTGACGGCGCTCAAGGAGATCGCCGCCGATAGCGCAGCTGCGGAAATTTTCGAGGCTGGCAACCCGGCTGCGCTTGCTAAAGTTTTGCTTAACCTGGTGTCCGATCCTGACAGGAGAAAGCAGCTGGCGGATCGTGGTGCTGAATGGGTTCGTAGGGAGCGAACTTGGTCTCGCAACGCGGAGACCAACGCTGAGGTCTATAAGAAGCTGGGGGTCGAACTGGCAGTCGCGGCGGGCGATCCATCAGGACCAGACTTACCGTTTGACTACTCGGCGATGGTCGAGTGGGTTGCGATCCAAGAAACAGAAGATTTTTCGCGCTGGTTCTACAGCCAAACAAAGTTTAACTCCGACGACATTCTAATAACCGGATGGATCTTGAAGGGTTTTCCACCTGTAAAGCTCAACATTCCGATTGCGTGGGATGTCGTATGTCGCTCTGAGCGCAGTTGGGCATTCAACCTCCACACCTGGGAGTTTATGGATCCATTGATCCGCGAATATGCGAATGATGGGGACTCAGAGAAATTGAGGTGGTGCGTGGACATAGCCCTCGATTGGATTCAAAAGTTCGTCGAAGAGAATGATGCTGCCGATGGGAGTATGGCTTGGTACGACATGGCACTCGGTCTGCGGTCTCCACGGTTAATGGCATTGATCGCACTGTCTGTAAAGGAAGGACTGCCGGACTCAGAGGTGAGGCGCCTAATAGGCGGAGCTATGCGCCATCGATATGAGCACTCACTTGAACGATCTTTTAATCCGCGGAATAACCATGGTTACTACGCAGCCATGGGTCAAACAGTTCTAGGAAATGGGCTGCGGCCGCTGCCTGGCATGGTACTTCTAGAAATTCAGGGCCAACATAGAATAAAACAGATGGTTGCGGACCAGTTCTTCGATGACGGTGTTCATAGTGAACATTCACCCGATTACCACCGTATGTTGCTTGATTCCTTTGAACTAGGTATTCGTCAGGGCTTCATCGAAGACGACTCGGTGAAGAGTAGAATTTCGAAAGCCGCGCATGCGTTAGGGTGGATGATCAAACCGGATGGACAGCTCGTTCAGTTCGGGGATTCGCCTGGACGGTTGATGGCTACTGGAAAGCCCAGCCACGTTGGCGACCCATACACCGATTTTCTTGTATCCAAAGGTAATATGGGTGAACACAACCCGGATTCGCTGAGGGTTTTCCCCACTTCCGGGTACGCGTTCGTGCGTTCCCCGCAGCCACGGGGACGCGATGATCATGAATCAGCCAGCTACCTTGCGTTCGCAGCTGCCTTTCATTCGCGAGCGCACAAACACGCGGATGACCTCAACTTTGTATGGAGTGACCGTGGCCAAGAAGTCCTCGTTGATGGTGGCCGGTATGGCTATGGCGAGCTCCTAGCAGCTGACTCACCAAAACGTAAGGAAGGGTACTACTATGATTCCGAGCAGCGTCAGTATGTTGAATCGACTATCGCGCACAATACTGTTGCCGCTGATGGCGAGAATCATGACCGCCGAGGTCGTCGACCCTACGGTGCGGGCCTCGCTGGCTGCTCGGAAGTAGAAGGTATTTTTGAGCTTAACGGAGAAGTCGATCACGAGTACTGGATCCATAGGCGACGCATAACGTTCAAGCCACAAGAATGGCTTTTAGTTGAAGACGCGGTAGGGTCCTGCGACGCTAGTCTTCATGACTTTCGGTCGTGGTTCAATCTTTCGGGTGCCTTGGAAGTCATTCAGGAGGAAAATGCGTTCCGGGTTAATCACGAGAGCTGGGATGAACCTCTTTGGATTACTGGATGGGGCGAAATAGGCCCGATACTACCGGTGAAAGGGGAAGAAAACCCACTCCGGGGATGGCGATCGGTTGAGGACAGGACCTTGCAACCAACATGGTCTCTCGGCTATGCGCTACATCAAGAGGAAAGCGGTCTGATCACGACCCTTTTCAATTTTGGCGACGAACCACTTACAGAGCTACCTGTTGATAATTAGTGGTCGGTCAGGAAACGGAAATGTGTCCCTGATGTCGTCATACTTCTGCTAGCCCCTATAACCGATAGCCAATCTCCGCCGGATGTTTTCCTGACATGATGGTCATGTGAATACGAACGTCATCATCAGTCCGTGGGATTCTGCGGCAGGATCGCCAACGGCCCTACTGGACAACGTACGGCAGGTCCTCCGCGGAGTTACCCTTCCGTTGGAGCTGCCAGGGGTCATCGAGGCTCGCGTCACTACTCAAACAGCGGTGGAGCAGATCGATGACTACATTCTTCCGCGCTACCGAAGCCTAGACGCGCCGTTGCTCGCCGTTGTCGGCGGTTCCACCGGCGCGGGGAAGTCCACGCTAGTCAATGCCCTAGCTGGCCACCCCGTGACGCGTTCCGGCGCCATTCGTCCCACAACACGTCAGCCCATCCTGCTGCACCACCCCTCAGACCGCCGCTGGTTTGCCGATCAGCGCATACTGCCAAGCCTCAGCCGCGTCAGCGGGGTTGTCATCGGTGCAGGGGAGCCCAGCAAGGCGGCAGACCAGGCGGGTGCGGATCCGGATGCTTCCGCAATCGGTTCACTGGTAATGGTCGGAGACGAACAGATCCCTGAAGGGGTAGCGCTCCTCGACGCGCCAGACATCGACTCCATCTCCGACGACAACAGACGGCTCTCCGCACAATTACTCTCCGCCGCTGACCTCTGGCTCTTCGTCACCACCGCCAACCGATACGCGGACGCCGTCCCCTGGAAACTGCTACTAGACGCTGCGTCCCGGGACATCCTCGTAGCCGTTGTGTTGGATCGTGTCCCCGAAGGCGTTGCGGACGAGATCACCGAAGACCTCACCGACATGCTGCAGCGGCAAGGACTAGCAGAGGCTCACATTTTCGTAGTGCCCGAAGCCCCCCTAAACGAACTCGGAATGCTGCCTCCGGAATCAGTAGAACCCATCCGTGAATGGCTCACCGACATCACCAAAGACGCTGCCGGCCGTGCGGCCATCGCCCGTCGAACTCTCACCGGGGCCGTCAAAGGGCTAGCTGAAAAAGTCACTGTTGTCGCCGAAGCCGCGGACGGCCAGCAGAAGGCGGCCAAACGGTTGGCCGAAGACGCAGAAAGCGCGTATCAGGACGCCGTCCAACGCATCCTCGATTCAACCAAAGACGGCACGCTCCTGCGCGGAGAAGTACTTGCACGCTGGCAGGACTTTGTGGGCACCGGAGAGTTCTTCCGGTCCTTCGAGTCCGGGATTGGTCGCCTCCGCGACCGCATTGGCTCTTTCTTCACCGGCAAGCCCACACCGGCAATCACCGTGGAAACCGCTATCGAAACCGGTCTGCAAGCCGTCATCGTGGATCAAGCAGCCAAAGCTGCGGAACAAGCAGACCAACGCTGGCGCGACGATCCAGCCGGGCGGTCGCTGCGGAACACCACGGATATGTCGCGGCTGCCCGTAGGCTTCAGTGATCGCGCTGCCAGTGAAATTCGTGCTTGGCAGGGCGATCTGCTCACTATGATTCAGAAAGAAGGCGCCAACAAGCGCTTCACTGCGCGAATGCTCTCTTTTGGCGTTAACGGATTAGCGGTCGCGCTCATGGTCGTCGTTTTCGCGACAACTGCGGGACTTACTGGACTGGAAATCGGCATTGCTGGCGGGTCGGCCATCGTCGGCCAGAAAGTTCTGGAAGCAGTGTTTGGCGAGGACGCGGTGCGTAGGCTCGCGGCTACTGCACGCAAAGATCTTCACGCACGGTGCGTCACGCTGCTGGGTGAAGAAAAGGACCGCTTTCTGGAACTGCTAGGGGATGCAAGCAAAGATGGCCAGGCGCAGGAACTCCACGCACTGGCGGCAGAGCTCAGAGAGCTTGCACATCTCACAGGCCAAGCGACCACCAGCGAGCCCAACACCGGAGATCAGCAGTGAGCCGACATCGCAGGGCCGCGCAGGGATCACCGCTACGCGCTCAGCTCGAAGCACTCGACGAAGCCAGAAAGCTCGCGGAAGGCAGACTGCCGGAAGAAGCACTAGACAACGCTACGGGAGTCTTAGAACGCGCCTCCGGTCGGCGCTCTCTCTCCTCAGAGCACACCGTTGTGGGGTTCTTTGGAGCGACGGGCAGCGGCAAGTCCTCTCTGTTCAACGCGGTCACGGGCCAAACGCTGGCCTCTGTGGCTGCACGGCGGCCCACCACGTCTGAACCACTGGCAGCCGTGTGGGGTGCCGAGAACAGCGAGCCACTTCTGGACTGGTTGGAAGTACCGCATCGCCACGTCATGCCGAGTGACGATGCACCAGAAAACAGGTCCAGCAAGAACGCCCCCGGCGGCGTCATCCTATTGGACCTTCCCGACTTCGACTCAACAGCCCTTCAGCACAAAGATGTAGTGGAACGTCTTGCCGGACAAGTGGATGTTTTGGTGTGGGTCCTCGACCCCCAGAAATATGCTGACGCAGCACTTCACCATGACTTCCTGCGACCACTTGCATCCCACGGCGCAGTGACTCTGGTGGTCCTGAATCAGATCGACAAGCTTGCCGAAAAAGAGGTCAAACCCGTTGTCGCCTCTCTGAGCGGCATCCTCGCTGACGACGGATTGAAAAATGTCACTATCCGTACCACCTCTGCTACAACAGGCGACGGCGTCTCAGACCTCAGGGACGCGATCCGAGCCTTCGCTGACCAGAGATCAGCGGTTACGGAACGTTTAGCCGCCGATGCCGCAGCTGCCGCAAAGGCCCTGGGCAGCAGCGCGGACCAGGTGACTGATAACGCCGCAAACAAAAGCTCGGAACCGGACAAGGCCGAGTGCCGTCGGCTGACGTCCGAACTCGCCGCGGCCTCGTCTGTGGACGTTGTCGTTGACGCTGTCGAAGGCTCCTATCGGCGTCGTGCCCACGCTGGAACCGGGTGGCCCGTCACCCGCTGGTTGGGCAGGCTGCGTCGTGATCCGCTGAGACGCTTGAACCTGCACCGGGAGGACGTCAACCCGATGGTCAACCGCACTTCACTGCCACAGGCTGGGCCCGCTCAGCGTGCGCAAGCCGATTCAGCCGTACGTCGATTCGGTGAAGAAGCAGGCGCCGGGATTCCCCAGCCATGGAAGGCTGCCGTCACTCGTGCGGCTCGGGCAAACTCCGAAACGTTGCCGGACTCACTGGATCAGGCCATCGCGGGCGCAGACCTCGGCGCGCAGAAGAAGTCATGGTGGTGGCCGCTGGTCGGCACAGTTCAGTGGCTCGCCATGGCAGCTGCACTGGCAGGACTGTTGTGGCTGAGCGCGATCTTCGCAGCCGGCTACTTCCAGTTCAGCCTGGGTCCCACACCAGAAGTAGAGGGATTTCCTGTCCCTACCCTCCTTGTGGCCACAGGACTGGTTTTGGGCATAGTGCTCAGCATTCTTTCCGCCGTCATAGCCCGATTCGAAGCCAAACGTCGGGCCAGGCGTGCTCGCAAGAGGCTAAGAGCGGCGATCGGCACAGTGGCCAACAGCGAGGTAGTGGCACCGGTAGCGGCTGAGATCTCCCGCTTCAACAACTTCCATGAAGCTCTGACCAGAGCCGGTGGCGGCAGATGACCAATCTAACGGTGGGCGAGCTCAGCGAAGGCCAGTTACTCGAACGCATCTTCCCCCGGTTGGATCCGGGAACACCGCTCGTGGGGCCAGGGGACGATGCGGCAGTGATCTCCGCACCCGATGCTCGAACTGTCATTTCCATCGACACCCTGGTCCAAGATCAGGACTTCCGCTTGAAGTGGGCCAGCGGCTACGGATCGACCGGGTTCCACGTCGGCTGGAAATCCGCTGCGCAAAACCTCTCAGACATCAACGCAATGGGCGCTGTTCCCACATCCCTCGTCGTCAGCCTGACCCTGCCTGCGGAAACACCGGTGGCATGGGTGGAGGATCTCGCGGACGGTCTCAACGCTGCCATCCGGGAACTCGGGGCCCGCCGCTGCTCAGTGGTGGGTGGGGACCTCGGCCGGGGCAACTCCATCGTCGTTACCGCTGCCGTGACCGGGGACCTGCAAGGTCGAGATCCCGTGCTGAGATCTGGGGCAAAAACAGGTGACGTAGTAGCTGTAGGCGGTGTGCTGGGCCATGCGGCTGCGGGGCTGGCTTTCCTCGAAGACAGTCGAAGCGAAGCGGCACTGCCGGACTCCCTGCGCTCTTTGGTCGACCGACAGTCAAGGCCCAGACCCCCACTGGTTCTGGGGCCGGCGGCGTCGACTTCTGGAGCTACGGCAATGATGGACATCTCCGACGGATTGGTCCGAGACGGTCGGCGCCTAGCCGCGGCCAGCGGAGTGAGTATCGATTACGACGACGCCGCGCTACGAGTATTTGCTGGCGAACTGCGCGAAGCCTCAGCCCACCTAGGAGTCAACGCCATGGAATGGGTGCTCGGCGGGGGAGAGGACCACGGACTGCTGGCATGCTTCCCCGAAGGGACGGAACTACCGGCAGGGTTCGTCGCCGCCGGGCGTGTGCTCAACGGCAGTGGTGTGAGCGTTGACGGCATCCAGCCGGGTACATCCGGCTGGGATCATTTTGAACGCTAGACCGCGACGTCGCCTGGGACTTTGAGAGCTTCGGTCAGCTCTGCCGCGGCTTTGCAGACTACCTCGGCGTGAAGCCGGCCGGGTTGCCGCGTCAGGCGCTCCATGGGACCAGAAATCGAGACAGCGGCAATCACCCGCCCAGATGGTCCACGAACTGGGGCCGAAACTGACGCTACTCCCAGTTCCCTCTCGCCCAGGCTTTGCGCCCAACCCCGACGTCGAACACCAGCCAGGACCGTAGGCGTAAACCGCGCGTTGTGTAGTCCTTCAACCAAGCGGTCGTGGTCTTCCCAAGAGAGCAGTACCTGTGCAGCGGACCCAGCCTTCATGGTCAATTGGGTACCCACGGGAATGGTGTCCCTGAGCCCGATGGGTCGCTCGGCTGAGGCAACGCAGACACGCCATTCGCCTTGGCGGCGGAAGACCTGAGCGCTTTCACCAGTGACATCTCTTAGGGCCAGCAGTACCGACCCAGCGGAGGCAATCAACCGGTCTTCACCGGCAGCGGCTGCCAGTTCCACTACGCGTGTACCCAACACAAACCTGTTCTGCATGTCACGGCCAACCAAACGGTGATGGACCAACGCCAGGGCGAGCCGGTGCACCGTAGGGCGTGCGAGACCGGTGGCAGCAACCAGCTGGGCGAGGGTGGTGGGCCCAGCTTCCAGTGCGTTGAGCACCATGGCTGCTTTATCAATCACGCCGACACCGCTAGAGTTGTCCATAGACTGATATTGCCGTCTCAGTATCTGAGATGCAAGTCAGTGCAGGTATCAAGTTGCTGCACACATGACGTGGAGGGAGCTGGCCATGGCCGGTCATACAAAGAAGACGCTCGCCGAAAAGGTATGGGATGACCATCTGGTCCGAAAGGGCGAGGACGGTCAGCCGGACCTCCTGTATATAGACCTTCACCTCATTCACGAGGTGACCTCGCCGCAGGCCTTCGAAGGTCTGCGCTTAGCGGACCGTCCCCTGCGGCGCACGGATCTCACGATCGCCACCGAGGATCACAACACCCCCACGATCGATATTGACAAGCCCATCGCCGAGCCCACCAGCCGCAAGCAGATCCAGACCCTGCGCAACAACTGCGAAGAGTATGGTGTGCGAATCCACTCCCTCGGAGACGCTGAACAGGGCATTGTCCACGTGGTCGGTCCGCAGCTCGGCCTCACCCAGCCCGGTCTCACAGTTGTCTGCGGCGACTCCCACACCTCCACCCACGGCGCCTTCGGAGCGCTCGCCATGGGGATCGGTACCTCTGAGGTGGAACACGTCATGGCCACCCAGACCCTGCCGCTCAACCCCTTCAAGACCATGGCCATCAACGTGGAAGGCACCCTCAAGCCCGGTGTCACTTCCAAGGACATCATCCTGGCCGTGATCGCGAAGATCAGCACCGGCGGCGGTCAGGGCTACGTGCTGGAATACCGCGGATCCGCCATCCGTAGCCTCTCCATGGAAGCCCGCATGACCATCTGCAACATGTCCATCGAAGCAGGGGCACGTGCTGGCATGATCGCCCCGGACCAGATCACGTTCGACTACTTGAAGGACAAGCCTCACGCACCGCAGGGCGAAGACTGGGACGCCGCCGTCGAGTACTGGGAGTCCCTGAAAACGGACGACGACGCCGTGTTCGACGCCGAGGTCTACCTCAATGCAGACACGCTAGAACCATTTGTCACCTGGGGGACCAACCCGGGCCAGGGAGTCTCACTCTCTGAATCGGTACCAGCACCGGAAGACTTCCACGATGAGAATGACCAGGCTGCCTGCCAGCGGGCACTGACCTACATGGATCTGGTTCCGGGAACGCCCATGAAGGACATCCGTGTAGACACAGTCTTCCTCGGCTCCTGCACCAACAGCCGCGTGGAGGATCTGCGCATCGCTGCGGACATCATCCGCGGCCGCAAGAAGGACCCCAACATCAGATTCATGGTGGTTCCCGGATCAGCCCGGGTCCGGCTAGAAGCAGAAGCTGAAGGCCTGGACAAGGTCTTCACCGACTTCGGTGGGGAATGGCGATTCGCTGGTTGTTCCATGTGCCTGGGCATGAACCCGGACCAGTTGGCACCGGGGGAACGCTGCGCGTCCACGTCCAACCGCAACTTCGAGGGACGTCAGGGCAAGGGTGGACGGACGCATCTGGTCTCACCGGTCATTGCAGCCGCAACCGCTGTCCGCGGCACTCTGAGCTCACCCTCAGACCTCGACCCGCTGCCCACAGCAGCCGCATCCACCGAACCCGCCAGCAACGCAGCCTAGGAGCGCGCCATGGAACCCATCGTCACCCACACCGGCATCGGCGTCCCCCTGCGTCAGTCCAATGTTGACACCGACACCATCATCCCCGCGGTGTACTTGAAGCGGATCACCCGCACAGGCTTCGAAGACGCACTCTTCTCCGCCTGGCGCAAGGACCCAGAGTTCATCCTGAACAAGGAACCATTTACACACGGCTCGGTGCTGGTAGCCGGCCGCGATTTCGGCACCGGATCATCCCGTGAGCACGCAGTCTGGGCGCTGAAGGACTACGGCTTCCGCGTGGTACTCAGCTCTCGGTTTGCAGACATTTTTCGCGGCAACTCGGGCAAACAGGGACTTCTGGCTGCGGAGATGGCTCAAGACGACATTGAGCAGGTCTGGAAAATTCTGGAGAACCACCCCGGCACCGAGATTACCGTTGACCTCGATTCCAAAACTGTCACCTGCGACACGCTCGTTGCACCGTTCACGATCGATGATTACACCCGCTGGCGGCTGATGGAGGGACTAGATGACATTGGTCTCACCCTGCGCCATGAAAAAGACATCACGGCCTATGAATCAACGCGCCCCAGCTGGAAACCAAAGACGCTGCCAGTACGGACCTGAGCCCACAGCCAAGCACGCATCAGCGCCCTGCATTTCTGTCTGGTAACTCTAGCTCCTATGATTACCGGGAGCCTTTAGTGTAGGGAGGCTTGCATATTTCGAGGAAAACAGGTGTTCATGGATAGCGTTATGACCATTCGCGGCGGTGTCCCGCTCAATGGAAAAGTAGCCGTACGCGGGGCTAAGAATCTTGTCCCCAAGGCCATGGTTGCTGCGCTGCTGGGCAACACACCGTCCGTTCTGCGCAACGTCCCAGAAATTAAGGACGTGGACGTTGTCACCTCGCTGCTGAAGATCCACGGCGTGGAGGTCACCAAAGACCCCGTGACCGGGGACCTCACCATGGATCCCCAGAACGCCAAGACGGCGCCGTCGCGAGAGATCGATGCTCATGCTGGGGACTCGCGGATCCCCATTTTGTTCTGTGGTCCCCTGATGCACAGCCTCGGAGAGGCCTTCATCCCGGACCTTGGCGGCTGCAAAATCGGCGACCGCCCCATCGACTATCACCTACAGGTACTTCGGAACTTTGGCGCCGTCGTTGAAAAACGTCCCGGCGGGATCTCCATCTCGGCACCTAAGGGCCTCCACGGAGCCAAGCTTGAACTGCCCTACCCATCCGTTGGCGCCACTGAGCAAGTGCTGTTGACTGCCTGCCGCGCGCAGGGCATCACGGAACTTGCCGGTGCTGCGGTGGAACCAGAGATCATGGATCTCATTGCCGTTCTACAGAAGATGGGCGCCATTATCTCCGTGCAGACGGACCGGGTAATTCGCATCGAAGGTGTAGAAGAGCTCAATGGGTACAACCACCGTGCTCTGCCGGACCGCAACGAATCCGCGTCGTGGGCTTCTGCCGCACTGGTCACTCACGGGGACATCTATGTCGAAGGTGCAGATCAGCAGGACCTCACGGCGTTTCTCAATACGTACCGCAAAATTGGTGGGGCCTTCGACGTCAACGATGACGGCATTCGCTTCTATCACCCCGGGGGAGACCTGAAACCGCTGGTCCTGGAAACAGGTGTTCACCCGGGCTTCATGACGGACTGGCAGCAGCCCCTGGTGGTAGCGCTGACCCAGGCAAATGGCGTGTCGATAGTGCACGAAACCGTGTATGAGAACCGCTTTGGCTTTACCGAAGCTCTTATTCGCATGGGTGCCAATATTCAACTTCACCGCGAATGCCTGGGAAGTGTCCCGTGCCGGTTTGGGCAACGCAACTTCCAGCATTCTGCGGTTATCTCGGGGCCAGTGCAGCTTAAGGGCACGGACATTGACATTCCGGACCTGCGCGGCGGATTCAGTCACCTGATTGCTGCCCTGGCGGCAGATGGTGTCTCCCACGTCACCGGAATTGAGCTGATCAACCGTGGCTACGAGCGTTTCCAGGAGAAGCTCGAAGGCCTCGGAGTGGACATCGATATGCGTACCAGTGGCGTGTAGGAACGCCGAATGAGCGGGACCCGAAAATCACGGCTCACGTTCATGTTTCTGGCCAACACCCTTCGGCCGGTTATGGACCTGCTGATGGCCAGGGAATGGTCAGGCAGTGAAAAGCTGCCACGGGACACCGGTTTCATTGTCTGTCCCAACCACGTCACGGAAATTGATCCCGTTGCGGTGGGGCACTTCTTGTACAACCAAGGCATCATGCCCCACTTCATGGCCAAGTCGTCACTTTTCAACGTGCCCGTTGTTGGTTCCACGCTTCGCGCTGCTCGGATGATTCCTGTTGAGCGCATCACCTCCGGAGCGAGCCGACCGCTGGCCCTTGCCCGCGAAATTGTGGACGAAGGCGGCGGCATCATCGTCTATCCCGAAGGGACACTGACGCGGGATCCAGATCTGTGGCCCATGAAAGGCCGCACCGGCGCGGCCAGACTCGCGCTTCTCACCGGCGCTCCGATCGTGCCCATTGCCCACTGGGGAGCGCAGGACGTTTTTCCCCGCTACGCCAAGCGCTTGCACATATGGCCACGGAAGACGGTCCGGCTTGTTGTCGGTGAACCGGTGGATATCTCAGAGTTCCGGGACCGCCCACTGACCGCCGCTGTCCTGGACGAGGTCACAGAGCGCATCATGAGCGCGTTGACTGTGATGGTCGCCGAATTACGTCAGGAGACCGCTCCCATGGAGCGCTGGGATCCTCGGGTCAAGAAGCAACGGCTCACGGGACGCGACTTCGAGGACGGGAAGCCATGACCGGCTCGACGGCGGAAAGCAGCATTGCCGTTCTGGGTGCCGGAAGCTGGGGGACCACGTTCGCCAAGATTCTGGCGGACTCCAACCCGTCCGCAGACATCAGGTTGTGGGCGCGGCGCCCCGAGATCGCAGATCAGATCAACACGGAACACCGCAACAGGCAGTATTTGAACGACATTGCGCTCCCCACCAATATCGTGGCCTACCCCGTGGTCGCCGATGCTCTCGACGGCGTTTCCATGGTGGTTCTAGCCGTTCCCGCGCAGACGCTTCGTGCGCAACTGCGGGAATGGAAGCCACTGATCGGCCAAGATGCGCTGGTGGTATCGCTGATGAAGGGACTTGAGCTCGGAACTGATTCCCGCATGAGTCAGGTGATCGCCGAAGAGCTGGACATCCCTGATCGGCAGATCGCAGTGGTGTCCGGACCTAACCTGGCCATGGAAATCGCTCGTCGGGAGCCCACCGCGTCAGTGGTGGCCTGTACGGACCAAGAGGTGGCCGTCCGTATCGCCAAGTGCTGCACGGCGTCGTACTTCAGGCCGTATACCAACACCGACGTTGTCGGAACCGAAATTGGTGGAATCGTCAAGAACGTCATTGCGCTGGCCGTTGGTATTTGTGAAGGACGCCAAATGGGGGATAACACCAAGGCCTCCGTCATTACTCGTGGACTCGCTGAAACCACCCGGCTTGCACTGGCCCTGGGTGGTCGAGCGGAGACCATGGCAGGTCTGGCTGGCTTGGGAGATCTCATCGCCACCTGTTCCTCTCCACTGTCTCGTAATCACACCGCTGGCCGGCTCTTGGGGCAGGGCCTGACGCTGGATGAAGTCACCGGGCGCATGAACCAGACAGCCGAAGGCATCAAATCAGCGCAGGCTGTTCTGGACGCGGCCACCAACCTCAACGTGTCAGTGCCGATCACAGAAAACGTAGTCGCCGTTCTCCGCGGCGACATTTCCGTCGAAGAATTGGGCCCGCGTCTGCTGGCCAGAGACTTGAAAGCCGAAGGGGCCCAGTGACCTCCAGCCGTAAACCCCGTATCGCCGTCCTGTTCGGCGGCCGCTCCAGCGAGCACGCTGTCAGCTGCGTTACCGCCGCGGGCGTGTTGGAGGCCATCGATAAGAACAAGTACGACGTCGTCCCCATTGGCATCAGCCGTCAGGGTCAGTGGTCTCTGATGTCCGGTGACCCTGCGCAATGGTCGCTGCGGTCGGAGACCCTGCCGGAAGTGACGGGCTCCGAGGAGACCGTCACACTCTCCGCCGTTGGCATCACTTCCGAGGCAGATTTAGGGCAAGAGCTCGTAGTCACGGCGCCGAACCGATTGCCACGCAGTCTGGGCGGCGTCGACGTGGTGATGCCGCTGCTGCACGGTCCATTCGGTGAGGATGGCACGCTCCAGGGTCTGCTGGAAATGGCCAATGTTCGCTACGTGGGTGCTGGCGTACTGGCCTCGGCTG
>JBBPYK010000105.1:0-4394 GCA_038199985.1 Actinomycetales bacterium
CGGAAAGAGACAGAATCCATCAGGAGCCTGGCGCCTGCACGCAGTTCGAGTTCAGAAACGGTGATCACGCGTGCGTGCCCTGCCCATCCGGTAGTCGTTGAGATTTAGTAGGAATCCTACAAAAGATTGTTGGCGGAAGGTGGCTATTCTCTGAACACAACAGAGACGAACTTGGTGACACCCAACAGAAGGAAACGTGCAATGCCCGGTAGTTCACCCCGCCAGGTCCAGCCGAACTCGGCACCGCCGTCCTCCAGTGATGCCACCGTGCCAAAAAGGAAAACCGGCCGCCGCAGCTTTTCCGCCACGGACCTGGCCCTCATCGCCGTATTTGCAGCCCTCGTTGCCGCATCTATTATTGTGCCACCTATTCCCGCGGGGAGCGCACTCGGCGTACCGATCACCCTCCAAACGCTCGTTATCACGTTGACCGGGCTGACTCTCGGAGCTGCACGAGCAGCAGCCGCAGTCGGCCTGTATGTAATCCTAGGGCTCGCTGGCCTACCAATCTTCAGCGGTTTCCGCGGCGGACCGGGGGCGCTGGCAAGCGGGTCCGGTGGCTACATCATCGGCTTTGTTCTTTGTGCCGCTACTGTTGGTTGGCTGGCCGCCGTCGTTATCCGCAGGACCCGAAGGGCAAACGCTATCGGCCTGACAGCGGCGGGACTGGCAGGCCTTCTCATCACCCACGCCGCAGGTATTGTTGGCATGATGATCAATGGCCGCCTCTCGCTGCAGGCTGCAGCATTGGCCGACGTACTCTTTGTGCCAGGGGACGTTGTCAAGGTTGTGTTGGCGGTCATTGTCTCCATCAGCCTCCATCGGGCCTTCCCTGACCTGCTGATCAGGCGAGCCCCGTAAATGCAGGGCATCAGGTTCAACGGAGTTTCGGTTGTCCTTCCAGCGGCGGACGGCGCAGCCAGGACAATTCTTGCGCCCACGGACCTGGTTCTGTCCACGCAGCGCACCGCCGTGATTGGAGCCAACGGCTCAGGCAAATCAACCCTGTTGCGGCTAATCAATGGCCTACTACTTCCCACAACCGGCACTGTATGCGTCAACGGCGTCAGGACGGACACTGATGGCAGGAAGGTCAGGAGCACAGTGGGATTTGTGTTTACAGACCCGCTCTCCCAACTGGTCATGCCGACGCCGCTGGCAGACGTTGAGCTCTCCCTCCGCAGCATGTACCCAAAATCCGCATCGCGCACCTCAGCGGCCCGGAACATCCTCGACGAGTATGGACTCGGCGAACTCGCGGATAGCAGTATTTATGACCTCTCCGGCGGTGAGCGGCAACTTGCTGCGCTTGCGTCGGTACTCGCAGTGAAACCCGATGTCCTGGTCCTCGATGAACCGAGCACCCTCCTTGACCTGCGGAACACACAGCTGCTCCGCACAACGTTGCACGGTCTTGATCAGCAACTGGTCATGGCCACTCATGACCTCGAACTCGCCCTGGACTTCGACCGGGCGATCGTGGTCCATGCGGGCGCAGTGGTGTTTGATGGCGCTCCCCCGGACGCCGTCCACTTTTACCGGGAGCTGGCCGCCAACGATGACCGGTGGTTCATCAGCCTGCCAGCTGTGGATGGGAGACCCGGAAATGGTGCCGGTTATGCCTCACCACACCGAAGTGTCCCGTCCGATCCGGCAGCCAACTGATGCGCGGTCATGCGCACCTCATGGGTACCTACGTGGAGGGCGAATCCCCCATCCACCGCACACCGCTTGCCGCGAAGGCAATGGCATTGCTGGCCATGGGAATCCTGACGTTGGCACTACCGGGCGCTCCAGGGCGGTCCATCCTGCTTGGCATCGCCGTCCTGGTGCACCTACTCGCTGGCCTGCCCCCGGAAAAACTCTGGCGGCCGCTCCGGGCAATGTGGCTCTTTCTCATCGTCATCATTGCGTACCAGTACTGGATCAACGGTCCGGCAACAGCGTGGGCCATCATTGCGGGCATGATGGCGTGTATCTACGCGGCCAATATTCTCACTGCGACCACACCGGTCCAGGTGCTCCTGGATGGCGTTGTTGCTGCAACTTCCCCGTTACAGCGGTTCGGTGCGGACCCGGAACGGTTCGCGCTGACCATCTCACTGATGTTACGGAGCATTCCCTTTATTCTCGGCGCCTTCAATGACGTCCGGGACGCGGCAATGGCACGGGGCCTCGAGCGCAGCGCCCGGGCCAGGGTACTTCCCGTTGTCGTTGGCACGGTCGCCTATGCACGGCAGACCGGAGATGCCCTGGCAGCCCGAGGGCTCGGCGAAAAAAGTGGACCGCCGTTCTCCGGCGGTCCACTTTCACACACTACGAAGTAGTGCCTAGATATTGAAGCCCAGCGCACGCATCTGGTCGCGGCCGTCGTCAGTGATTTTCTCCGGCCCCCACGGCGGCATCCACACCCAGCTCAGGCGCCAATCATCCACGACGCCGTCGAGCGACAGTCCTACCTGCTCTTCAATGACATCGGTCAGTGGGCAGGCCGCGGTAGTCAACGTCATATCGATCAGCAACGCTCCATCATCGGCGTAGCTCAGTCCATAGAGCAGCCCGAGGTCAACAATATTGACGCCGAGTTCCGGATCAATCACGTCCTTCAGCGCTTCCTCGACGTCCTCAAGGGACGTCTGCGCCGCATTCGTTTCAGTCATTCTTGATGCTCCTCTTTCAGGCCGTCAGTTCGCTGTTACCAGTGAACCATCGGTGACAGGATTCAGACCGCGGCCGGAAATGTAAAGCGGTCGTAGCCCTCTTCCTCCAGACGGTCAGCCAGTTCGGGCCCACC
Organism: Actinomycetales bacterium; assembly: GCA_038199985.1. Taxonomy (GTDB): domain Bacteria; phylum Actinomycetota; class Actinomycetes; order Actinomycetales; family Micrococcaceae; genus Arthrobacter_J. The sequence continues at coordinate 2,795 of JBBPYK010000105.1, forward strand.
CTGTTCGGCGATGTTGCCGTCAACAAAGACGTGAACGAAGTCAGGCTTGATATAGCGCAGGATCCGCGTGTAGTGGGTGATCAGCAGGGTCCCCATGTTCCCCTGGCTATGCACGCGGTTGACCCCCTCGGAAACTACCTTCAGGGCATCGACGTCGAGACCCGAGTCAGTCTCATCCAGAATGGCGAACTTCGGCTTGAAGAGTTCCAGCTGCAGGATCTCTACGCGCTTCTTCTCACCACCGGAGAAACCTTCGTTGACGTTGCGCTGGGCAAAATCGGCATCGATACGCAGCTGCGCCATGGCAGTCTTGACATCCTTGGTCCAATGCCGCAGGCTCGGCGCTTCGCCGTCAAGCGCAGTCTTAGCAGTGCGAAGGAAGTTGGTCATGGTGACACCCGGAACCTCCACCGGATACTGCATGGCCAGGAACAGACCTGCACGGGCGCGCTGGTCAACGGTCATGGCGAGGACATCTTCGCCATCCAGAGTGATGGACCCGCTATCCACGTTGTAGCGTGGATGTCCCGCAATGGTGGAGGCAAGAGTGGACTTGCCGGAACCATTGGGTCCCATAATGGCGTGGCTTTCACCGGTGTTAATGGTGAGGCTAACGCCCTTCAGAATTGGCTTTGATCCCTGCTCCGTCGCGATGCTGACGTGCAGGTCCTTGATTGCAAGAGTAGACATGTGCCCGTTTCTCCTTCGCACCCTCGAAGGGTGCACTGATGGTAGGTAGGTTTTTTAGCCCAGATTCGGAGCAGGCGCTCCGTTGGTCACGTTCGTGACGTCGACGAAAACTTGGTTGTCGTGGATTTCCACCGCGAAAACCGGAACCGGTTCATAGGCTGGAAGCTGGAGTGGCTGACCATTGCGCAAGTCGAACTGCGACCCGTGGCCCCAGCATTCAATGGAGTCGCCCTCCACGTCGCCCTCGGACAGCGAGATGTCCGCATGTGAGCAGGTGTCCCCCAGGGCGTGGATTGCGCCCTGGGAATCCTTGACCACCACAACCGGATAATCGTCAATGAGGACGCGTAGTGCTTCCTTCACCGAGATGTCATCGACACTACAAATAAGCTCTCCGTGTGGTCCTTCTGCGTTCATTGGCGTGTCCTAGTAATTTCCTGCTGCAAGCTCACGCTCAACAGCTGCGCTTAGCCGCTCCTCAAGGGCAGGGACCCTGATTTGCTGAATGATCTCGTTGAGGAAACCGCGTACCACGAGCCGGCGCGCCACATCCTCCGGGATTCCCCGGGCCATGAAATAGAACAACTGCTCGTCATCAAACCGGCCGGTTGCGCTGGCATGGCCTGCACCCTCGATGAGACCGGTCTCGATTTCCAGGTTGGGCACCGAGTCCGCACGCGCTCCGTCCGTGAGAACAAGGTTACGGTTGGTCTCGTAACTGTCCGTTCCCTCGGCCTCCTTGCGGATGAGCACATCGCCCACCCAGACGGTGTGCGCGTCGCGACCCTGGAGCGCACCCTTGTAGGTCACCCGGGACTTGCAGTTCGGGACACCGTGGTCCACCAGGAGACGCTGTTCGAAGTGCTGCCCGGCATCTGCAAAGTAGAGTCCGTACATCTCCACATCGCCG
>JBBPYK010000106.1:0-4160 GCA_038199985.1 Actinomycetales bacterium
CTACGCATCAAGGAATAACCGGCGTCCACCGTGACAGACACCAATAATGATCCGCCCGAAACCAACTCAGAACCAGAGCCCAAGGCGAGCCATCGGCAAACTTTCTCCCACCACGGAGCGTCAGCGACGCGGAACCGCTAAATGAGCCATCCGCGCCCGAACATATTGTCGTCGTCGGAAAACTCAAAGCAATCACCTCGTAGCTGGTAGGAGTGCAGCATCTTCGCTCCTAGGTCGGGTTCTAGGTTATCGAAACCAGTGGTGTCGCTTGGGCCAGCGTATCGTCGTACCCTTTTTTATGTCCGCTAACGTGTCTTTCGAAAGGGCCATCATGATTACGCTTGAACAAATGCAGGACTCCATGACCGCCGGCGCCAACGTTCTGAGCCAGGACGGGGCAGTGCTTGGCCCCATGGGACAGCTCTACGTAGACGACGCTACCGGCGATCCCAGCTGGGTCACCGTTGCAACCCACACGGTTGGCAGTCCAGAATCCCTCGCGCCGCTTCAGGGGGCCACCCTGGATGACAAGGGTGTTCGCCTCCCCTACACGCATGCCAAGGTGTATGACTCCCCGAAGGTGTCTCAGGAGGGCCGCCTCAGCCCCGAGGAAGAACAGCAGCTGCTGCGCTACTACGGCCTGATGACCGCAAAGGACAACGCCGATGACGCAGAACACATGGGTGTAGACACTGCGCGTCGCAACCTCTCGTCGCGACCCGAGGGTGACGCTACGATGACCCGCTCGGAAGAACAGCTCCGGGTGGGTACCGAGATCCGCGAGACGGAGCGCGTGCGCCTGGTCAAGCGCGTGGTCACCGAGGACGTGACGATGACAGTGCAGATCCGGCGCGAGGAGCTCGTCGTCGAACGCGCGCCGGTCAAAGACGGTAAGACCTACTACGACGATGGTAAGGACTCCTACACCGATACCGAGCGCGAGCAGCTGTACGCCGCCGTGGAGACCGCTTTCAACGGCGACGTCGTCGAGGTGGTCCTGTACGAGGAGAAGCCCCGCGTCGAAATGGATGTGGTCCCCATCGAACGTATCCGGATAAGCCGTGATACACAGACGCGGGACGAGGTCGTAAGCAGCCAGGTGCGCAAGGAAGTCATCGAGACCGAGCACGTCGAGCCGTAAGCGACCCGCACGCGTTCGTGGTATCAGCTGTTGTGGGGGTCAGCCACGCTATCTTCGTCCTCTTCGAGGGCAGGTGCTGTCGAGAGTTCTTCGAGTGAGTCCTCTGCTTGGTCTGCCTTCGCATCGAAGTCCTCGGTCGAGGGTTTCTGATCCTGAGGGGCTGGCGGAGCGGAGTCTGACGTGGTGTCCTGCGGGTCGTTGTCGGGTTCATTTGTCATGCTGGCTCTCCTGGAGGATGTGGGGGCGTCGAGGGAATGGGTCACTTAGCCCGCGTTACTGAAGCAGACACACGTAACCTGCTGGTGTCCGGGGTTAGGACTTCAGGCCGATCTGGTGATCGATTCCAGCCTGGTCGACCTTGCGGTGGAAGTGCATGCCGGCTTTGCCGCCAAGGATTGCTGCCAGCAGCGGAATGAGCACCGCGATGGCCAGGGCGATAAAACCGCTGGTGGTCGCCGCGTTGGCATCAACGGGAATCTGGGGCAGTCCGCCAATATTGCTCATGACGTTGACCTGGTCTCCGGCTACGGCTGCGAGGATCGCCAGGAGGACCGCAATGATGATGGCCCACAGCCACACCGCGATTCCCTGCTTCACGCCATCGAAGCGAGCCATCCGGCCCGCGACGTAACCGTCGCAGTAAGAGGCGATGAACAAGATGACCGCGAAAACGATTGCCGCGACGATACCGATGGTCTGCGCATTTTGACTAGCCTGATCTGCTGCTTCTGCCGCCCCGGTGTTGTTCGTCAATCCGACACCAACGCCGATAGCGCTAAGGAGGGCGGTCAACAGGACCGCAATGCCGGTAGCGGTCATCCACCCGAAGAAGGCGGACCCAAATTTGATCCCGCCGAACTGTCGCTTCTGGGCGTCAACGACACCATCGCGACGGCCCTTGGGGGTACTTGCTCCTGCGTTATATTCCTGTGCCATGGCTCTCCTCATAGATGTCGTTCATCGTTTGTATCCGGGACCGTACCTAGAAATCGAGATACCGGATCGATCTCAGGCAGTGAGTTCCGCAAAAGATATTCCTCAGTTCACTTACCATACTGAGCCCTTGTCCTGCCGCTGGGCAACCGCTCCCCCGTTCAGTAATCGTCCGGCGATGGTGTGGTGCCCCCGAAGTGCGTACCGCGGCAGAGGTGCCAGCGATGCCATGTGGGCAGGAAGTCAAGCACAGCGAATACAGGGCTGGCGGCGGCGAAGAAGACCCTGGTGCCACCGGGAGTCAGTACGAGAGACAATGAGTAATTTCTCTTTCTGCCGTTGCCGGCGGCACCCTGGCCAACACTCCACAGACAACCTCAGCCCCACACAGGAGATGCGCACGGGTTTCTCCATGCCCTGCTCCTCAACGATGGGAACAGGCATGGTTATGTTGTGCTCGGTAGGCCGGAAAATTGCGGCGGTCTTTCTTACTCGGCTTGTCGGTGTCGTGCATTTCGATCTTTTCCTTGCGGACTTCATCCGAGACGGTCTCCTCGGAAATCACGGTCTCCTTGTTGAGGCGCACGCGCTCCACGGGGACGGTCTCCTTGTCCACGACGACTTTGTCCTCGTGGAGGACAACTTCGTGTTCTTCTTCGCGGATGGCCGGTCCGTCCATGGCGTCGCCACGGTTGGCGTCGGTGATCGGCTCGCGCTCGATGCGTACTTCTTCCTTGCGGACAGGAACCCTCTGGGTGACGTTCTCGCTCACCACATATTTGCGCAACCGGGCCTTGCCGGCCTCGCGGGTCTCGGTGCCGACTCGGAGCTGTTCCTCGGAGCGTGTCATCGCGTCATCGGTGGTAGGACCCGACGTGTCGTGGCCGACTGTTTTGCCGTCACCTGAGCGGTCGATCCGCTCATCTCCTGGCTGGAACCCTGGCTCGTTACTGTTCTGGTTCTTGCCCGCCCCTGGAACAGGGGCAGTGGTTGTGTCCTGATGTCCGCCACCGAGTCCATAGTGCCGGTAGAGGCTGTTCTCCTCTTCAGGGCTGAGGGCGCCGTCTGCTTCGATACGCGGTGCGTCCTTGATCTGGTCCTTGGAATAGCGGACCGTGACGTCGTTGTTGTCGGCGTTGGCTCCTTCCAGTGGGACGAAGGACTCAGAGGTACCGAAGAGCCCGGTCTTCACGGTGACCCAGCTGGGATCTCCGCTCTGGTCATCCAGGTAAATCTGACCGGCGGCACCGATCTTGGTGCCCTGGGAGTCAAGGACGTTGCCTTTGCCGGACAGGATGTCGTCGATATTTTGCTGCGTGATCATGAACTTCTCCTTGCATAATGGTTATCGCTGAAATGTAACGGTGAGGTTACTGTCCCAGTACCCCCACCGGGCGGTTTCGCTAGCTGTCGCGGCGGTCGCGGGCCTTGGTTTCTTTTTTGTTCTTGCGCCTGGCCATGTACTTGCCGAACAAGGCACTGCCAACGGTGAAGAGAAGCGTCCTCATGGTTTTACCTTTCGTGGGAACGGCCTACTGGCCCTGTCGATGCCTTGTTCCCTTGCGATTCCCGTCCGGGATCCAACCCGGATGCGGTGCACAGGAGGGAGCATCGACAGTTAAGACGACCAGTCCGATGAATTATCACACCGCTGAGCCGGCTTTTTCCGTGACGCGCGGCAACGACAGGGGAGACTTAAGACGGACATTGGGTGCCCACTCCTGCACTGAACAACAGGAAACAGGGTGATGCCAGGCCGCTGAAACACCTGCACCTCACTGGTTGAAGGGGTGGTGCTACTTGCGCGCTATCCCGGCGGCAGTACCGGCGAGAGTACTGGCGAGAAGAGTTGCTGGCTCAGGTCAGTGTTGAACGCAGGCTTGCCGGGGTGGGAGATCCTTCGATGGCCAGGATGGTGACGCTGATACTGCCCACCTGAAACCCGGCTTTGCGAATCATGTCCGCCGCGCAGCTCTGCACTGCCTCGGCCACCTCAACCGCCGGACGGGCGATGTCCGTTGCAACATCGATGTGAACGTTAAGGACCTCACCAGCTGTGGAGAGGAGCAGACCATCGCGGGCCGCC
>JBBPYK010000107.1:0-3759 GCA_038199985.1 Actinomycetales bacterium
GCTAAGACCTGCCGTTATAAGGAGGCGTGTCGCTGAACGTCGTCTGTGGCCAACGAAAAGACGATGCCCAGGCGGCTGTAGTTACTCGGGGCAGGCTGGGACAGGCTTCTATCTGTCTGCGGGCGGCATCTGCGCACTGTCCGGCTAGGCTCGTCCCGCCACCTCTGGCGAGCACGGCTGCGCGATGGTCCCGGCACACAAGCATCGCCGCCGCTGCCGCCTCCACCGTCCGTGGCACCACGACTCCGACGGGGATCTGCCGGTAGTTGGAAGCATCAGTGGAATACGCGGCCCGGGACCCTGCGTCGAAACGGACCTCGCCATCCACGTTTTCACACAGTGCCCGTTCCAATGCTCCCACCTCCAAACCAGGTGTGGGCTCAGCGGGAGCGGCAGGCCGAACTACGGGATGTGGCAATTCAATGCGCGTCACGATTTTCCCCCTTTTCGCTGATTTTTCGTTCCGCGGATTTTGTCCCGGATCCAGCCAATTCCGCTTACAGTTGCCAATACGCCAGCAGCAATACCGGCAAACCAGAACCACGGAACGGCGGACCGCTCCTCCCGGTGGGTTGCAGCTTCCGTTCGACGTGCCCGAACAACCGGGTCCGGCAGGGCGGAGGATTGTTTCTCCGGGACTTCTAAGTACGTTTCGCCGTCTTGTTCCGTGTGCATGATGAGGCCGGGTTTGTTCCCGTGCGGAACGAGCCTGCCGGCCGCGTCCTCGCCTGTCATCGTATTCCTGACGGTGCCGCGGCGATCCCAGCTGACTCGAATACTGACGGACCCGTCCTCCCGCTTGTCGATCTGTGTGACGGTGTCCTTTGCGGGCGCTCCCATGGCATGGAGCTTGTCCTGATATGAACCCACCAACGCAGTCAACCTCGTTTCTGTCCAGTCGTCCGGACCGAAGTGCACGGAGATTTCCACTGGATCGTTGCTAGAACCCATCATCACGGTCTCCGGATCTATTCAGCGGGCGCCATTGCCCAAGGGCCGAGGGAATCCAACACGGTTCAGGCCGCTTCTTCCTCGCGCCCGTCCTGCTGGAATGGCCTTTCTTGCAAGCCGTCCCCCGTCTTTTCTTCAACGGTACGATGCGCCGATGACTGTGGCAATGGAATGCCACAGTCGTTGGAATCTGTGCGTCTGTCTAGCTTTGCCCACGTAAACTGAATCGGGTGGATTTCCTTGACAAAGAGGTCCATCTCACTCTCTAATTGGCAGTTAGGAGTTGTTACCTCGGGCTCGATAGCTCCTAGAACGATCTCCATTTGAGGAATGCGAATGCACTTGTTGCCAGTCGCGCGTAGAGCCCGTGGCTTTGTGGAAATTAGTTTCGAAAACCATTTCGTGACTAGCTCCCCAAGCGCGGACTCACCAGAGTTGGTCGAGACACCGTCTGAATGTGCGAATGACTACTTCCCCCCGACAAAATGGCACCCACGGTTAGCATCGCAGCACCGCGACCGAATGGAATGTGTTCAACCGGCTACCCATTCAAAGCTGCCACCCCGAGGTGGTCAGGTTGCATCTTGCCACGTGAAGACCTGGCCGGGATTTGCGTCTCAACCCCAACTACGAAAGCGGCTCGCGGTGCAGCAGTGAGGCGCAGACCAAGCATTCGCCTCCGGCTGCGGTTGGCAACGAAGGTCGTTGATCGTCCATGGTGCAGTGACTGCGCAACGGACGAATATCTTTTGATTGAATCTGTTGAGGTGCCCAGGTTCATGCGTAGTAATAGTTTGGAAATCAGCTACACGTGCATGAAATGTGATGGTTTTTATGGTCATTCCGTTGGTCGGGACACTCTCCCGCTGGAGGTTCTCGAACAGTTTCACATTCAGTTTCACATCGCGTCAAGATCTCTCCGCTCGCGTCTTGATGGACGCCGCCCCTCACCGCCCCACTCAACGGACTCCGCATAAGCACCGGCATGTGGACCTATTCCCAGTCGGTGCCGACACAGACGCCAGCTCTTAGCGTGTCCCTAGCGACCGGTGATGTGGAACGCGGGCGCAGTGGGTGAGTCTGCCGAGTCTCGGAGCGTCCTGAACGAATCGTTGGCCGGACGCGCGGACATGCTCGAACAACTGTGGAACCAAAATTCCAATTTGGACGCACACTCACACGGTTATATTAAAGATTTATCTCGAAGTCACCGACACGGAAAAAGCCTGAAGAGCGGACATCACCGACACGGGCTGTGGTTCTTCGCGAAACTGTGCTCACGATGATGGGGGTGGCGGCTCTCGCCACATCGGCGTCAATGTAAGTGGACTCCACCCTCGAAACTCTTACCTAACCGATGATGACCTGCAGGGTAAATACTGAGCTCCATCACAGGACTTCTGGACAACAACCGGGGCACATGATCTGGTAAGCACCTGCCGGAGTCAGTCCATGCGTGTGGTCCGGCCACCATTTCAGCCAGCCAGCCCAATGCTCCCCCCCCAACTGGTGCGGCGCGACCAAGGAAAAAATACACCCAGCATGTCCTTGTCCGTGGCTTGGCGTGAATTATAGGTGAACGATACTTCCGTGGGTTGGGGTGGAAGTTGCAGAAGACAAGGAGCGAGCTCTGGCCGTGCTGGGTGACCGTGAGCCCCTGTTGTCGTCCCGACAATAAGTTCATGACCTCGCAACGTGTGCCTCACAAAGCGTGAAAGTTATCGTCATCGGCGGCACAGCACATGTCATCGATTACAACTACCCCGGGCGAACTCGCACGCGCCATCAGCTAATGACTCGAGGACGAGAAGATCCTCGATGATACGAACCAGCCCGGGACCATATGGGTGCTGGTTACCCTGACCGCCGTTTCAATGCCTCTGCCCTGGACGCACAAGACACCAGAGAAAGAGACCTCGCCGCCCCATGGGCGGCGAGGTCTCTACTGAAGGAACTCAGTTCTTAGACATTTCAGACACGCCGTGCAGTACGGGTGGTGCCGCTGGTGCTGCTGCGATCCTTGTTGGCTACTGAGCGGGACCCGAGGAGGCCTCCGGCTGCTGCTACGAGGCTGCCGAGCAGCAGAGCCCAGAAGCCTGTAGTGGCACCCTTTTGGGCTGCATCGGCTGCGTCATCAGCGATTTGCTTGGCCTGGTCCTGGTATTCCTTGAGTGTCTGACCGGCCTGGTCAAGCTGTTCCTGGGTAGGGGTAGGAACGTTATCTCCGGGCTGGACCTGAACGGATTGACCCAAACCTTCGGTCACTGTGCCCAAGACACCGCCGACGGTGCTAACAGCACCGATGGTGATCATGGTGATCAGCACAACGGCTGCCACGACGGACCCTGCCCATGTGAGGAAGCCGTGCAGGAAGCCTGCACGTACTGCCAGCGCTCCAGCGATTGCGCCGCCAACGAAGAGACCGAGCGCCAAGCCAAGGATGGTCATGATCGTGGCTCCGGTAGAGGAACCATCAAGGCCGAAAGAAGCAGTAGCCAGAGCGAAAAGGAAGACAATGGCCAAGAAGGTCACGATTCCTGCGAAGATAGCTCCCCAGGAAACATTGCGTACATTCTCGGAGCGGTCGTTACCGACGAAGGTTTCTTTCCACGACAGGTTATCGTCGTGGACTGAGGTGGTGTTGGTTTCAGCAGCGGTGTTGCTGCTGTTGGTGCCTACCGGCGGCGTCGAGTGAGGTGTGTCAGACATGATGGTAATCTCCCAACTTTTGAGGTCGTGTCAGGCGATGCGTCCAGACACGCTGAGTCTTACCGTACCGCGGGCTTGGTAGTAATGGAACAGAATTAC
>JBBPYK010000108.1:0-10292 GCA_038199985.1 Actinomycetales bacterium
AATACTGGATTCGCCCTTGCGGGCCACCGCGACCACGTCACGGCGGAACTCTTCAGGAAAAGCTTTAGGCATGTTAAACATCCTTCCACCAGCGAGTCAGAAACTCACAAGTCAGATGTCAACCAAACCCCGGGCAGACCCGCCATCATCCGCGGTCCCCCGTTGTCACCGAATGTGCGGGATCGGTGCGGGGTTCGGTGGCAGTCTCAGGCGACCAAAAACGTGGCGCATGCTTGGGTTTTCCCAGTACCCGTAGAACACCTCTGGGGTCTTATATCGCACCACGGCCGGCGAGGTCCGCAATGCCTCGATCACGGCGAGCGGGTCGCCGGTCGTGTCGTGGAAGTAGACGACGTCCTTTTGAGCAACCTCGCACGACTTGTCGTCGGCGACGTTGAGTGAGCCGTTGCGAAGCCGTGTGACGTTGCTCTGAGATCGCCCGTAAACAAGCAGCAGCTCGAAGATGAACTCGCGGTCATACGACTCGCGCTCGCCGAGCGGGGCTACGCGCTCCTCGATCGCCTTGAGATTGAGCTTCACCATGCCACTCCTTCTACCACATTCGTTGTCAAGGCAGCGGCCACCAATAGCGATCGCTCCATTCCCAAATCTCCGTTCCAACGCTGTCGTGCCGCCGCGGTGCGCCCAGTGGTCCAGCTCATCCGGATGAGGCCATATTGCCGTTGCTATTTTGTCTCGTTGGGATGGCTTGTATGTACCTGCTCGAGATAGACCATGTGATCAACGACAAAGAACCAAATACGAGCATCACCCTTTAGCGTTGGCTTGTGCTGCCATCTCTCATGGGTGGATCGATCGTGCGTCACTACTCCTAGGTCACCACGTAAGCGGTAGTTTTTGGGCGTTGTGAGCTCAGGGGTTTGGGTTAGAAATTCCCATGCATCTACCAAAGGATTCCTGATTGTAGCTTTCAAATCCGTCCAACCACGCTTCGCCTGGACAGATGAAAACCGAAGTTCGTATTCACTTTTCTTCGTCGGCCGCTCGACCCTCAACTCCTTCGACATTTATTAGGGGCGCTCGATGTTTTCAGGATTATCAAGCCATTCCACAGGCTCCTGACCGAGGCCAGCAGCCATAGCAGTCGCAGTTTCACGCCAGGACGTGAGTTCTGCGATAGCCAGGTGAGGCTGGTTGGTAGCGAACGACGCGCGTGCGGCCGCGAGAATGTTTTCCGCGCAGGCATCCTGATCGGGTGGGCTTAGAGCGAGCATCCAAGGGAAGCGGTCACTCATGCGATCTGCAAGAGTCCCCTCCGTGTTGGTTGAGACTGCAACAAGCTGTGCGGCCAGTTCCAAGAGCGAGGCTCGAGCCTGATCTGTGCTCTCGGACATCAGCACAAGAGATTCGCCGTCTCGGCGAGTGACTGTAATAGGGTGAGCCACCGCCGCTGCGAAAACATCAGCAGAAGCGCGGCTTAGCTCAGAAGACTGAAAAGTAGTTCGGGAAGTAATTGGCGTACTCATGCTTGAAGACTAATGCAGAACGTGTTCTGAATTCAAGGAGCTTAGGCGTCGGGCGCGGCACGCCCTTCGTCGCAAAAGCGAGATTCTGCATCCAGCCGCTAGTCGAATTTCCCGAACGGCCCTGCGGCGTGAGACGGAATTTGCTCCGTCCTCAGTGACTTCGCGAGAAAGATTACTCCGACGACCAAAATGCAGAGAGCCAGGCCGAGCAGAGCTTGATCAGTCGTGGCAACAGGGCACCCCGCAGAGCTGTCGTCCTCGGCGCAAGAGCGCCATGGCTGCAGAAAGACCACCACGCTACCCACAGCGCCAACGAGAGTTAGCAGAAGCCCCAACGTCGCATTCACAGTATTTTTGGAAAGAGCCATGAGTTATTGAACCACGGCAAAAAACGTTGTAGTGACTCCCCGTTGGAGGATCTATCGCGCCGACAGGACTCTTGGTTCTACTCGTGTGGTCGCTACGACAGAAGAAGCCAGCACGGCCGTAGCGGCAAGCATCTGCCGCGTACACGGCCTCATTTCAGGAATTGGTGGCAACATGAACTCATGACTCCTGCAAAAGGTTTTTTCGGATCGTTCCAACGTCCTCAGCCCATCAAACCCACGGCGTCTGAAGAATCGGTGTGGGACTATCCGCGCCCGCCAGCCGTCGACCCACGATCAGAACGTGTCATTGTGCGGCTGGGCGGACAGGTCATTGCTGACACCACCGACGCCGTGCGCGTCTTGGAAACGAGTCATCCACCTGTCTACTACCTACCAATGGACTCGTTCACTGACGGGGTCCTCGTACCGGTCGAGGGCACCAGCTTCTGCGAGTTCAAGGGAGCCGCGCACTACTTCGACGTCGTTGCTGGCGGCGTCACCGCTCCTCGTGCCAGTTGGACCTACCCGGATCCCACACCGGGTTTCGAGGCACTCGGTACCCGGGTAGCCCTCTACCCGGGTCTCATGGATTCTTGCGAGGTCGGCGGCGAGCAAGTGACCACCCAGGAAGGTGACTTCTACGGCGGGTGGATCACCAAGCAGATTGTCGGTCCGTTCAAGGGCGGTCCAGGCACTACCGGCTGGTGACGCTACTGATCGTCTAGGCGGAGGTACTGACCCCGATAGAACAGGAGCGGCTCACCGGAATGGTGTGCCTCCAAGTCCTGAACGGCGCCGACGACGATGGTGTGGTCGCCGCCGTCGTACTCTGCCTGCAGCTCACAGTCGATCGAGGCAAGGCTGCCCGGCAGCCGCGGAGAACCGTTGGGCCCCGCCACCCACTGAACGCCCGCAAATTTGTCCGTACCCGAACGGGCAAATTGATTGGACAGTGACTCGTTCCCCGCCGCCAGAATGTTTACCGTGAAGCGTCCAACGGACCGAATGTGCGGCCAGGACGTCGATGATCGTGCCGCGCTGAACGTAATGAGGGGCGGATCCAGCGACAGCGATGAAAATGACTGACAGGTGAACCCCACGGGACCATCGGGCCCCATGGCGGTGATGACCGTTACGCCCGTACCAAAGTGGCCGACGACGTCGCGGAAGGTGCGCTGGTCAATCACTCGTGACCGGGCGCCGAAAGCAAAAGTGGTAGTCATAACGTGTCCTCACCCTCTCAGGAAACCACATGGGCGTCGTTCAACCGAAAACGGCTTCCGCGATGCTCCTGTGGCAGTTTGTCGCCGGTACCGAAGAGCTTGTTTCGGAGCGTCCCCGGCTCATAAGAATTTGGGTAGGCGCCACGCTTCTGCAACTCGGGAATCACGAACTCCACAATATCTTCGAACGTGCCCGGCGTGATCGCGTAGGCAAGGTTGAACCCGTCAACGTCGGTGTCTTCGACCCAAGAGATCAGCTCCTCCGCGATCTCAGAACCGGAACCGACCAGACGGGGTCCCAGCCCACCGATGGATGCCCGCTCGGCAATGTCGCGCAGGGTCCATGGCTGGCCGTCGTCGTTCTTTTTCTGCAGGTTCGCGACGACAGACTGAATGGCGTTGGACTTCACCTCACCAATGGGATCATCGAGGTTGTACTGGGAAAGGTCCGTGCCCATCCAACCCGAAAGCAACACCAGAGCACCCTCATGGCTGGCGTACTGCTGGTAGTCCTCATGTTTGGCCTGCGCAGCCTCGGGAGTCGCATCGGTGATGATCGTCAGCAACGTGTAAATGCGCACCGAGTAGCGATCCCGGCCTTCGGCTTCCACCGCGTCTCGAATTGTGGTGACCGTGTCTTTGAGAATCGACTTCGTGGGCGACGCAACGAATATTGCCTCGGCATTCCCCGCTGCAAAAGCAATCCCACGAGGCGATGCACCCGCCTGAAAAATAACTGGAGTTCGCTGCGGAGACGGTTCGCTCAGGTGGATTCCCGGAACCTTGAAGAACCGGCCTTCATGGTTGATCCCATGGACTTTGGTCGGATCGGCAAAAACTCCTGCTTCGCGGTCACGCACGACGGCGTCGTCCTCCCACGATCCCTCAAGCAGCTTGTAAACCACTTCCAGATACTCGTCGGCGTGGTCGTAGCGCTCATCGTGCTCGAGCTGATCCTGATTGCCCATATTTCGCGCAGCCGAGGGCAAGTAGCCGGTGACGACGTTCCAACCCACTCGACCATTGGTCAGATGGTCCAGCGTGGAGAGCCTGCGCGCAAAGGGGTACGGATGCTCATATGCGGTGCCCGCGGTCACGCCAAAGCCCAGATTCTCCGTGACAAGAGCCATCGCCGACACCAGAAGGAAAGGGTCATTCACCGGCACCTGCGCGCCCTGGCGAATGGCGGCGTCGGGCGTTCCCCCAAACGTGTCATAGGTGCCCAGAACGTCGGCGATGAAGAGCCCATCAAAGAAGCCCTTCTCCAAGGTCTGCGCCAGCTCCGCCCAGTAGCGCAGATCCTTATACCTGCACGACTGATCGTCCGGATGCCGCCACAATCCCGGGGACTGGTGGCCAACACAATTCATGTCGAAGGCGTTGAACCGAATACGGCGCTCAGAGATTTTTGGGGTTGCGTCAGACACAGGGAAATCCTCTCCATCGGTCCTGGCGGTAGCACCCTGCGCCGGAGAATCCCGGTCAGGGTTGCTGCGGCGTCATAGAGCCAGATCTCTCAGCCGCTCGGGATGGTTACGAACCCAGTTCACAACACATCCGGCCGATGGGTAAATAGCGGACGTCACAAGAAGTAACGCCCGCCCTCCCCTAAATGGACGCCAGTGCTCCCTCGATAGGCGTGTCACCGTTGTTGAACTCGAGGAATTTGCCGACTGTTTTTGGTTCGGCGAGTGCTGCTGCAGCGACTTTCGCAACGTCGTCGCGCGAGACCTTGCTGGCCTCTACGCCGCCGCCCATTTCGATAAGTCCAGTTCCGTCATCATCTGTGAGCGCGCTCGGGCCCAGGATGGTCCAGTCCAAGCTGGTTCCGCGCAGGTGCTCATCCGTTTGAGCTTTGGCTTCTGCGTAGGCGTAGAAATCGTCGTCTTCGGGCACGCCGTGGTCCTTGCTGGCCCCGAAGTAGGAGACCATGACAAAGCGTTTTACCCCGGCCTCGGCAGCTGCATCGATGGTGCGGATTGCAGCATCCCGATCCACTGACCAGGTGCGTTCAGGGCTACCGCCACCGGCTCCTGCCGCCCACACTACGGCGTCGTGTCCACGGAGTGCCTCGGCGATCTCTGCGCCTTCCGACTTTTCGACGTCAGCCACTAGGGCACTTGCGCCTGCAGCTTCCACGTCCTTGGTCTGGTCAGGATTGCGAATGACGGAGCTGACCTCGTGACCTTGCCCTGCCAAAATGGGGGTAAGTTTCAGGCCGACTTTTCCGTGGCCTCCGATAATAGCTATGCGAGACATGGGGAATCCTTTCGTCGGGAAACTCCACCGTAAGCACACTGCCCTCCGGGTTTCTACCCACTTTCGCTGTTAGTTGAACCACTCCCCGGGAGGGCCCAGCAGCAACAGGACGCTGAAAACTACGGCTACGGCAACCACAGCAATGACGACAGCCAGCATGAGATGACGCAGCACCCACGCCTGAAGTTTATCGATGAATCCGTGCGGTTCCTCGCCACCTTCGGCCAGTCTCCACCCGCCGTCGAGCATCCCCCTGTGGTCGAGGGACTTCTCCACCGGGATGGTGGCATACGGGACGACGGCGGATACGACGGCGAGCGCGCCAGTCTTCGCCGACCACTTCTGGTTGACCCAAAGGAACACCGTGACGACCACGTAGCAAAGGAACACGAACCCGTGGATGCCACCGCCGATGCGGACGCCGATCTCCGTGGTCTCTGTGCCGTACTTGAGAATCAACCCGATGATCAGCAGAGTCCACGTCACCGCCTCAGCGAACGCGACGGCGCGGAAAAGTTTGCGGGGAGACATAGAAGGTCCTCGGTTGAAGAAATGGTGTTCTTCCAACTATCCCACGGAGGCCGCAGGTTCCCTGTGCGGGCGATGACAAGGTGTTGCCCGTCTGTTAGCGTCGCATCAGTAGAGGAAATAAGCAGGCTGATTACCCACATAGGAGATGCTCATGTCACGTGAAGTAAACCTCGAAGCCCAGAAGAAGCTCGGTGAGCTGTTGAACAACCACGAGGTTGACCGGCTGCACGAAGTGATCGACGACAACGTAGTCGATCACGACCCCGCCCCCGAGCAAGCGCCAGGCGGCCAGGGCATCAAGGACTTCTGGAATCAGTTTCTCAGCGCCTTCCCAGACCTCAAGATCAAGC
Organism: Actinomycetales bacterium; assembly: GCA_038199985.1. Lineage (GTDB taxonomy): Bacteria > Actinomycetota > Actinomycetes > Actinomycetales > Micrococcaceae > Arthrobacter_J. The sequence goes on from JBBPYK010000108.1 coordinate 6,219, forward strand.
CCGAAGCACTGGTTGCCGATGAAGAACATGTGACCGTGGTCCTCACCGTTACCGGCACCCATCAGGGCACCTTCCAGGGGATCGAACCCACTGGGAAAAGTTTTAGCGTCCGCGGCATACAGGTGGGCCGCTTTGCTGATGGCAAGATCGTGGAGCGCTGGGGCGCAACGGACGCAGCCGGAATCCTCGAACAACTAGGTCAGTAGACACTCAGACTGACGGTGGGCACGGGGCTAAGCTCCGTGCCCACCAGCATGTGGATAACTTTTTCACGAGACATAGCTGTTGGGTACTCTTGAGTTGAATCGAATTGATAACGCTCGTTTTCCCCTACCCAGGATGCCCCATGTCTCGCGTTCCCCTGAAGAACTCCCGCCTGCTCCGAACCAGCGCTTTGGCCACGTCCGCGCTGCTCCTCATAGCGGGGTGTGCAGGAACCCCTTCGGCTGATACCAGCAGCGCCGCATCCGGCTCAAGCGCCGAGTCCGCGACGCCGACGCCGACCCCGACGGCGACTCCCACTCCAACGCCTTCGTACAAGCCCGCTTCCGCAGAGGGCCCGGCCGAGAACGTGCCCGTCCCGGTAATGCCAGCAGCGGCGAAGGAGCACACCGAGGAGGGGTACAAGGCGTTTGTCGAGTACTGGGTCGCCCTTGTAAATCACGCACACCAGACTCGCACCACCGACGTCATCGCTCCGTTTACAAGCAGTAAATGCGGTTCGTGCCAAAACATTCTCGGCTCCTCTGAGTACATGATGACGCAGGGAAAGTGGATGGTGGGCGGCGACTGGACGGTCGTCGGGTCCTACACAGATATGACGAAAAATAGCGGTGGGCAGATACAAGGCTTGGTGGAAATGCGCCAAGATCGCGTCGACATGTATTCAGGGCCGTCCAAGCGTGAAAACACGGAAAAGGCTTCCACCATAAAACTCATCGTCATCCTTCAACCCAGCGAAAAAGGATGGATCGTAGTGGACATTGGAACCCCCGAAGGTGCTTCCAAGTAATCATGAATAACCGATTGCTTATTAGTCTGTCTGGATTCCTAGTTGTTGCTGCAGGTTTCATTACTGCCCCGCAAGCGCTCGCGAGCGAGGACAATTGCGCAAATTTTGGTGGCGGATTTACCGAGGAATTCGTTGAATTGGGCGGGCAATCGCAGTGCCCTCCCGATGTAAACACGAATGCGCCAGCCCCTGACATAGACATGGGCCCCGTCGTGCCTCCCGAAAATCTGGAGAATAACGCTACTCCGTCGAAATACCGTTACTGGGAGGAATCGGGCTGCTCCGACACTGCAGGCAACCTTGAACCACTTTGTCTCAAGTTGGCGCCTTCCTGCGGTTCCGATAAGGATTTGGTTCAGACGTGGAGGATTCTGAACAAGCCAGACCAAGATCCGCGATCAGCCGAAAAAGTGGGCGAACTGCGCTGTGTCGGAGCCAGCGACCCTCAATTGCCACGCGCTGAAGAAGAACCGGTCGTCACGCTCGAGGACTTTCAAAGGCTAGGCATCATCTCGTCTAAGGTCAGTATCCAGCCCCAACCGCATACGCTCATCCGTGCCCACAACAACTTCTATGCCGTCGCAGAAACTCAGAACTTTGACATCACATTGATCGGAAAAGCCGTCAAAGTCCGGGCGACGCCGGGCAGCTACACCTGGAACTACGGCGATGGGACAACAAGAGGCCCGATCACCGACGCAGGAGGCCCAGTTCACGAAACGCACTGGGGCGAAGAAACCGCGACCAGCTACGCCTACCCAGAAACCGGCGACTACGACATCCAGCTCACCACGTCCTTCCGCGGCGAATTCTCCGTTGAAGGCGGACCCTGGCAAGCCATCCGAGGACAAGCACAAGTGGCCTCAGAACCAGTGACCCTGAGCGTATGGCGCTCCGAATCCCGAAACGTGTCCGAAACCTGCGCCGAAAACCCAGAAGGCTGGGGATGCTGACTCTCGGGACGAGTTGGAGATAATCGTCAAACCCAGGGAAAGGGGCAGGACCGTCGCCAGCATGGACAGAACAAAGTCACCAAGGCTCCATCCAAATAACGGACAATAGACCCATGGCACTGCGCATCCTCACCGTCGGCAAGAAACACGAGTCCTGGGTGGCGGAGGGGATCGGCCGCTACGAGAAGCGCATGAAGAAGCCCTTCGACGTCAGTTGGCAGCCCATCCCGCACTCCTCACGCGAAGGAGACTCAGCCCGCAAAGAAGAATCCGAACGGCTACTGGCCAAAACGGGAACTGACTTTGTGATGCTCCTCGATGAGCGAGGCAAAGCCATCACCTCGCCGAAACTCGCACAAACACTGCAGCAACCACTCGACTCCTCGAAGAACGTCACCCTCATCATCGGCGGCGCCTACGGCGTGGATAACACCGTGCACCAGCGCGCAGACTTCACCTGGTCGCTCTCACCCCTGGTCTTCCCGCATCAGCTCGTCCGCTTGATTGTGATCGAACAGCTCTATCGTGCACAAGAAATCGCGGGCGGACGCCCCTATCACCACGAATAGACTGAGACTTCGTGCCGAAGGCGCGGGTACGGCGACCCAGCCAACTCGAGCACTGCAACGAACTACCCTAGACTGAAGCGCGAGTTCTACAAGCGATAGAAAAGGAGTAGCCGTGCGCCACCATCACGCCAGGCTGCTCCGCGCGAGTGTCATCACCGCGGTCATCATGGCGCTCTCCTCCATTGCCCACGTTGCCGGTGGCGGGGCCTTACCGGACCCGGCCGTCGTCGTCGGGCTCACAGCCTTGACCATGCTCGCAGTGACAATCGTCGCCAAACGAACACTGCCCCTGCCGATTCTCATACTGATCTTGTCCGCTGCACAGGGTGGGCTGCACCACCTGTTCGGCATGCTCTCAACTGCGGTCCACTGCGAACCGGGATCTCACGCCCAACACGCAATGACTACCTGCACCGCGGTGGGAGCAGCGGTTCATCACCAGCCGGTCGACGCCGGCCTTGGCAGCGCAATGTTCGCCGCCCATGCTCTGGCAACGGTGGCAACCGCCGTCGTCATCACCCGCGGCGAGGAAGCTATTCACGCTACCGCCGCGTGGTTGGGTCCGCTCTTCAGCCCACCGCGACTGACGCAGCCACAACTGCCGATCCGTCTACTCGTTCCATCGATGACGCCACAGCCTGTCACTTCGCCCTACCTCGTGGCGCCGCCGTCCCGCGGTCCACCCGTAACCTCTCACTGACCCGCATCCATTTGTTACCGCGCAGGCCCCAGCGCCGCGCACAGTGAAAGGCTTTCCCATGCAGATTCGCCGTACCCTCCTTGCCTCCGTTGCAACCCTCGGTCTCATGACCGCGGGCGTCGCCTCGGCTAGCGCCCACGTCACCGTGGAACCAGGTAACACCGACGCCGGTGCCTACTCCGTCCTCACCTTCGCAGCCTCGCACGGGTGTGAGGATTCCCCCACCACAAGTTTCACCATCGACATTCCGGACACGATCGCGGATGCGAAGCCCACCGTTTATGCGGGCTGGGACGTGAAAAAGGTGGAAAAGAAGCTGGACGAGCCGCTGACGCTTGAAGATGGCAGCTCCATCACCAAGCACATCGGCCAGATCGTTTACACGGCCAAAACACCGCTCGAGGACGGTTACCGGATGGCATTCGAGGTGCAGATCCAGAATCCTGACAAGTCCGGCGACACCCTGGCATTCCCGGTGCTGCAGGAGTGTACCGAGGGCGAAACGGACTGGTCCGAGATGCCAGCTGAAGGCCAAGATCCACACGAGTTGGAGGCTCCTGCCCCCTCTTTCACCCTGACCGAAGCATCTGAGGAAGACGGCCACGAGGCAGGGGACACTGAAACGAACACGGAGGCCACTGGCGACAGCACCGAGGACGACTCCGACGACGAGGCCTCACAGGTTTCCGGCTATCTTGGCTTGGGCGCAGGGGTTCTTGGGTTGATCGTGGGAGGTCTTGCACTGGCCCGCACGCGCACGTCTGCCAAGTAAAGTCTCTGCAACACGGGCCCGTCACAGTTGACTCGGCCATGTCGTTGCGGTGAGGTGTTGCTATGAAT
>JBBPYK010000109.1:0-150633 GCA_038199985.1 Actinomycetales bacterium
CGTAACTCATACGAGGGTTTGTTCGAGGAATCGGTCCTGGTCATTGAACACCAGATGTCCAAGGGCTCCGTTGACGATGGGTAGTTGTGGCGGAACGTGCCCACATTCCACGTTACCGATGATGGGTACATCGAGGGTCCCCAGTGCATCGAGTACAGCCTCGGACTGCGTGAGCGTTGGAGAATCCGGGGCTCCGGTGCGGCCAACAAGGATGGCTTTGGCACCGTCGAAGAATCCAGCCAGGCGCATACCGTGGAGGTGGCGACAAATCATTGTCGCTTCGGCTCCAGACGCTTCGATATAGACGATCAACGCTTCCTCTGCGGGGCCACGGAGTTCCATGGTATTTAGGTAGGGAGTTCCCGCGAGATTAATCAGTGTCTCTATGCACCCACCGATCAAACGACCGGTAACGTTCACTTGATCCTGCCCCAAATCGAGACGTTCCCACGTACCTTTGCCGTTCCACGAGTGCTCCGTAACATCAGGGGCGGTTTCCCAGGGGTCCCAGTCATTGACACGATAAACGCCAGGTGACGATTGTCGGAAGGATGATCCTGGAGGCGTCGAAGCAATATCGAACCAGGACATCAGCGACTCGGGCACCCTGTACGGGGTGTCCATGAGGTTGCTCCCGTGGATCGTTGCTACCCCCGTACGGAGAGTTATGGGTGTGAGCAGCGTCGAAATGTCGGAGTAGCCAATAAACCACGTTGGTTCGGCGTTAGCCAGCGCATCGAAATCGAGATGCGAAATGACGTCGATGGCAGTTTCGCCTCCCCACGGGGGAAGGACGGCTCGAATGTGGGGATCCAGCAACATGCGCATGAGTTCCGCTGCGCGTTGTCCAGCTGGTGCGCTGACGTGTCTTGACCCATCCATGCATGCGCCAATCTCCATCTGGAACCCGCGATCACGTAGATGCTGTATTGCAAAGTTCAGACGTCCTTGGAGTTTTTCACCGATACCGCTCGACGGCGATGTAACGCCCACGGTGTCGCCGGGTACTAGCGGTCTGGGGTAGCGGATATCCATGGGTTCATCCTCACATAAGACCTCACCCCGCACGACGGGAGACTCCGACGCAGCCTAGGAACCAAAATCCCGATCTCATTCACATAGGATCCCCGCCAGCGGGCCACAAAGTCCGTGGCATATAGCAAGATAGTCCTGTGACTAAAGTCAGGGATATCAGCAGCGAGAGTTCAGCCGAGGCCGACGTCGAGCTTCCCGCAGAGGATCAGCCGAGTGCTGACCTGCAGGCGGAGTATGCGGACCTTGTCGAGAACGTTCGGCGCTACAGGTTCGCGTACTACAACGAGGACTCACCGCTGGTTGCCGACGCGGAGTTCGACCGGTTGTACCAGCGGCTTGAAGAGATAGAAGCGCAACACCCTGCACTTGTTGCCAATGACTCGCCGACCCGGGAAGTTGGCGGTGAAGTCTCAGTCGTGTTTTCGCCAGTCAAGCACCTGGCACGGATGTACAGCCTGGAAGACGTCTTTTCGCTGGACGAGCTGAAAGCCTGGATTGACCGGGCACAGGCCAGCGTGGAGAATATGCGCCCGGGGACGAAGGTCCATTGGCTCACGGAGCTGAAGATCGACGGCCTCGCCGTCAACCTGCTCTACCGCGACGGCGTACTGGTCCGGGCTGCCACGAGGGGCGACGGAACCACGGGGGAGGACATCACCCATAACGTCCTCACGATCGACGGCGTGCCTCGCACCCTCAAGGGCAAGAACCTTCCCTCCGAGGTAGAGATTCGTGGTGAAGTCTTCATCCCATCCAAGGAATTCATCAAGCTCAACGAGAGGATGCTGGCAGAAGGCAAGCCGCCTTTCGCCAACCCGCGCAACTCGGCCGCCGGGTCTCTGAGGCAAAAAGATCCGGCGGTGACTGCGTCTCGCCCACTGAGCGTTTACGTTCATGGCATTGGGGCACGTACAGGGCTCGACGCCGAAAGCCAGTCAGCTACGTACGAACTACTGGAGCAATGGGGTCTGCCCATATCGCCGTATTTTAAAGTGTTGGAAAGCCACAATGACGTGCTCGAGTTCATCTCCAATTACGGGGAGCATCGGCACGATCTGCTGCACGAAATCGACGGCATCGTGGTCAAAGTGGACAGTTTTGACGTGCAGCGTGCGCTCGGCCACACATCAAGGGTTCCGCGCTGGTCCGTTGCCTACAAATACCCTCCAGAGGAAGTCCACACCAAGCTCCTGGACATCCAGGTCAACGTTGGACGCACCGGACGTGTCACGCCGTTTGGACTATTGGAACCGATCAAGGTTGCTGGCTCCACAGTAGGAATGGCCACCCTGCACAACCAGGATGTGGTCAAGGCCAAGGGCGTGAAGATCGGCGACATCGTCGTCCTGCGGAAGGCAGGCGACGTCATCCCGGAAATTGTGGGTCCAGTCATGGCCCTGCGCGATCAGCAGGACCCGCCGGTCCGGGACTTCGTGATGCCCACCAATTGCCCGTCCTGCGGTACTCCGCTGGCACCCTCTAAAGAGGGGGATGTGGACCTCCGGTGCCCGAACGCGCGTTCCTGTCCCTCCCAACTGCGCGAACGGGTGTTTCACCTGTCCGGGCGCGGAGGTTTCGACATTGAGGCACTCGGGTGGGAAGCCGCCGTCGCACTTACCTCACCGGCAGAACCAGACGAGCCGCCCTTGACCACTGAAGCAGGACTGTTTGACCTCACCCCTGAGGATCTGGCGAACGTGCGTATTCTGCGCGACGTCAAAAAGAACGGCGTGGTCACCGGCCAGCAATTAGTGCCCTACTTCTATAGCCGGGGATCGGACAAGAAACCGTCGGAACCCAACGCCAACACCCGCAAACTGTTTCGGGAACTGGAGAAAGCTAAAGCCCAACCGCTCTGGCGGGTTCTGGTAGCGCTCTCTATCCGGCACGTTGGCCCGACGGCGTCGCGCGCACTCGCCGGAGCCTTCGGGTCCATGGACCGCATCCGCGCAGCTAGTGAGGAAGACCTCGCGAACGTCGACGGCGTAGGCCCCACCATCGCTGCCGCGGCCAGAGACTGGTTTGCCGAGGACTGGCACATCGAGATCCTGGACCGCTGGGCCGCCGCGGGCGTGCGAATGGAAGACGAGGTGGACGAGTCGACTCCCAAAACGCTGGAGGGGTTAACCGTCGTCGTCACCGGGACATTGACCGATTACAGCCGTGACGAAGCCAAAGAGGCCATCATCCGCCGTGGGGGCAAGGCATCGGGGTCCGTGTCCAAGAAAACTGACTACGTCGTCGCGGGCGAGAACGCAGGCACCAAACGGGATAAGGCCGAACAGTTGGGCCTGAAAATTCTCGACGAGGATGGCTTCCGCAGTTTGTTGGAGAGCGGGCCTGTAAAATCTGACGAGGATTAGCCGTCCGCAGCTCCGGCTTCATCCACCGCCAGCCGGTCCAGAATCAACACGGAAGAGCACCACTTTGTCCCTGACTATCCGCCCAGCCCAAGACGGCGACTATGACACGATCGGTCGCATCACCGTGGAGGCCTACCTTCACGGTGGCTACTTCGAAACCGCTGACCATCCCTACCTGCTGCAGATTCGGGACGCAGCCCATCGTGCTGAACACGCCCCCATCTGGGTAGCCGAACGTGACAACCAGATCATTTCGTCCGTCACCCTGGCACGCGCGGGGGACCGCTACGCCGAGGTTGCTCTGGAAGACGAACTCGAGTTTCGAATGCTCGTTGTGGATCCAGAAGTACAGCGCAGCGGGGCCGGGCGAGCCATGGTTGACGCCATTCTGGGTCATGCTCGCGAACTCGACGGTATCAACGCCGTCAGCCTCACCACCGGAAAGACGTGGGAGAGCGCCAACGCACTGTACCGGAAACTCAATTTCACCCGGGTCCCGGAACGTGACTGGAACGTCCCTGGCACCTCGATCGAGCTGGTCGTTTACCGCTACGCCGTTTAGCGGCTCCTCCCTCCGGGAAAGCTTGAGCGAAGCCGTAGACTGATAGCAGAAACCCAAACCATCTGCAGGGGAGTTGTATGTCTGCCATCGACCGTCAGGACGTCGCGCATTTGGCGCGGCTGGCCCATATTGAGATGAGTGCCGAGGAGCTGGAGAAAATGGCGGGGGAGCTCGGCGTCATCGTGGACGCCATCAAGTCCGTCAGCGAAGTTGCTGGCGAAGATATCCCGGCCACCTCGCACCCCATTCCGCTGAACAATGTGTTCCGAGAAGACGTGATCGGAGAAACCCTGACCGCCGAAGAGGCCCTCTCAGGAGCGCCCGATTCCGCCGACGGACGATTCAAGGTTCCCGCGATTCTGGATCAGGAGTAAACGCATGTCATCATCCGAACTCACGCGGCACACCGCCGCCGTCCTCGCTGAAAAGCTCTCGGCAGGAGAAGTCACCGCAGTCGAAGTGACCCAGGCTCACCTAGACCGCATCGCAGCCGTGGACGGCTCACTCAACGCCTTTCTGCACGTCAACACTGAGGAAGCGCTCGCCGTCGCCGCAGACGTAGACCGTGCCCGCGCCGCCGGAGAGGAACTGCACCCTCTGGCCGGTGTGCCCATCGCGGTCAAGGACCTCATCGTCACCAAGGGTCAGCCCACCACTGCCGGGTCAAAGATGCTCGAAGGATGGATGAGCCCGTACGACGCAACGGTAATCCGCAAGATTCGCGCTGCCCGCATGCCCATCCTTGGCAAAACCAACCTGGATGAATTTGCCATGGGTTCCTCCACGGAACACTCTGCTTTCGGCCCCACACGCAATCCCTGGGATCTGGACCGCATCCCCGGCGGATCAGGTGGAGGTTCCGCCGCCGCCGTCGCCGCTTTCGAAGCGCCGTTGGCACTGGGAACGGACACTGGTGGCTCCATCCGCCAGCCTGGTGCTGTGACCGGAACCGTTGGAGTCAAACCAACATATGGCGGTGTTTCTCGCTACGGTGCGATCGCCATGGCGTCTTCGCTGGATCAGATTGGTCCCGTGTCACGGTCCGTCTTGGACTCCGCGCTGCTGCAAGAAGTGATTGGCGGTCACGACCCTGCTGATTCAACCTCGCTTCAGGACCCGGTGGGGGCCCTGGCCGAGGCAGCAAGGAACGGCAACATCGCCGGAATGAAAATTGGCGTCATCAAGGAATTGCAGGGCGAGGGATACCAGGAAGGTGTTCAAGCCCGTTTCAACGAAAGTCTGGAACTCCTGCGCGACGCCGGTGCGGAAATCGTGGAAGTATCGTGCCCCAGTTTCCAGTACGCCCTCGGGGCCTACTACCTGATCATGCCGTCTGAAGCGTCGTCGAACCTTGCTAAGTACGACGGCGTGCGGTTCGGCACGCGCGAACTACCGGCGGAGGGACCGCTCACCATTGAGCGGGTCATGGGCGCCACACGTGCCGCCGGGTTTGGTGAGGAAGTTAAACGCCGCATCATCCTGGGAACCTACGCCCTCAGCGCTGGCTACTACGACGCCTACTATGGCTCGGCGCAGAAGGTCCGCACTCTGATTCAGCGCGATTTCGATGCAGCCTTTGCTCAGGCAGACGTCCTCATTTCGCCCACTTCACCCAACACGGCGTTCAAGTTGGGGGAGAAGCTGGACGATCCTCTTGCCATGTACCTCAACGACATCGCGACTATCCCGGCGAACCTCGCCGGTATTCCGGGCATTACCGTTCCGGGTGGTCTTTCTGATGGCTTGCCGGTCGGAATCCAGTTCCTGGCACCAGCCCGGCAAGATGCACGGCTCTACCGTGCAGGAGCAGCGCTCGAAGCCCTGCTTGAGAACAACTGGGGAGGGCCGCTCCTGAACCAGGCGCCGCCGCTGCAGGAGCAGATTCCCGTCCAGACTTCCGGAGGTACACACTCATGACAGAACTGGTCCCCTTCGAGAAGGCCATCGAACAGTATGATCCGGTACTCGGCTTTGAAGTCCATGTGGAGCTGAACACCAAGACCAAGATGTTCTCTGCAGCGCCCAACGCTTTCGGTGATGATCCCAACACCAATGTGACTCCGGTATGTCTTGGACTTCCAGGTGTCCTACCCGTGGTGAATGGGACCGCCGTCGAGTACTCGATCCTCATCGGACTGGCCCTCGGGTGCAAAATCGCCGAGTCCTGCACCTTTGCACGCAAGCAGTACTTCTACCCGGATACGCCGAAGAACTTTCAGACCTCCCAGTATGAAGATCCCATTGCGTATGACGGTTCCATCGACATTGAACTGCATGATGGAACTGTTTTCACGGTGGAAATAGAACGAGCTCACATGGAAGAAGATGCGGGCAAGCTCACGCATATGGGCGGGTCGACCGGCCGCATCCAAGGTGCTGACTTCTCACTTGTGGACTACAATCGTTCCGGTGTGCCGCTGGTGGAAATTGTCACCAAGCCCATTCAGGGCGTGGGAAACAGGGCTCCTGAGCTAGCGAAGGCGTACGTCGCCGCTATCCGCGAAATTGTGAAGAATTTAGGCGTTTCGGACGCACGGATGGAGCGCGGCAATGTCCGCTGCGACGCCAACGTGTCACTGCGGCCGTACGGTCAGGAAAAGTTCGGAACGCGAACCGAGACCAAGAACGTCAACTCTCTGCGCGCGGTGGACCACGCTGTTCGGTCCGAAATCGAGCGGCAGGCCGGCCTCCTCAATGCAGGGCAGACCATTACCCAGGAAACCCGGCACTGGCACGAGGACACCCGGACCACCACATCCGGTCGTCCGAAGTCCGACGCCGACGATTACCGGTACTTCCCAGAGCCTGATCTGGTGCCCATGGTCACCACCACAGAGTGGATCGAGGAACTGCGGAGCCGTCTGCCGGAGCCTCCAGCCGAACACCGCAAGCGGTTGAAGGCGGAGTGGGATTACTCGGATGCTGAGTTCCGCGACGTCGTCAACGCCGGTGTTCTTGAAGCACTCGGGGAAACCATTGCTGCCGGTGTTTCACCCTCTGTCGCGCGCAAGTGGTGGATGGGCGAGATCTCCCGCCGCGCCAAGGTAGCGGATGTTGATCCCGTCGATGCTGGTGTGACGCCAGCCATGATCGTGGAAATCAATGCGCTCATCGAGGCAGGCAAGATCAACGACAAACTCTCCCGCGAAGTTCTCGACGGCGTTCTGGCCGGCGAAGGCTCGGCCGCGGAGGTTATCGAGCAGCGAGGGTTGGCCGTTGTATCCGACGACGGCCCGCTCCTTGAAGCCATCGATGCCGCGCTGGCAGCCCAACCCGAGGTTGCGGACAAGATCCGTGGCGGCAAAGTTCAGGCCGTTGGGGCAATTGTGGGCGGTGTCATGAAGGCCACCCGTGGTCAGGCAGACGCTGGTCGCGTCCGTGAATTGATCCTGCAGCGTCTCGACGTCAACGCGTAGTCGGCCGACGTCGGCTCTTTACTACAGTTGGTGGATAACGGCCGCGGCATCCCGGGGCCCAGTGCGGAAGGAACACTGCAGTGAAAGCACTCTACAAGTCCGGGGCACACCCCGGCTTTGAGTTGGTAGACCGTCCCACACCGCAACCCGGTTTCGGTGATGTGTTGATCAAAGTCATGACCACGGGTATCTGCGGAACAGATCTGCACATCCAGTCGTGGGATTCATGGGCGCAGGGAATGATCGAGGCCCCGTTGATTCCGGGGCACGAGTTCTACGGCGAGGTGGTGGAACTCGGCGAAGGCGTACACGATGTCACAGTGGGTGACAGAGTTTCCGGCGAAGGGCATATTGTCTGCGGCACCTGCCGCAACTGCCGGGCCGGGCGGCGCCAGATGTGCATCCGTACCGTGTCTGTTGGGGTCCAGCGCGATGGTGCTTTCGCCGAATACGTGACCATCCCAGAAACGAATGTGTGGGTGCATCACGACGCCGGTATCACCCCTGAACTCGGTGCCATCTTTGACCCGTTCGGCAACGCGGTACACACTGCGTTGAGTTTTCCGATGGTGGGAGAGGACGTTCTCATCACCGGAGCTGGACCCATTGGGCTGATGGCGATCGCCGTCGCCCGCCACGCTGGTGCCCGCCACATTGCGATCACCGATGTATCAGCTCCTCGGCTGGACCTTGCCCGAGGTCTCGGCGTGGACTTGGCGATCGACGTCTCGAAAACCAGAGTGCGGCAGGCACAGCAGCAGTTGGGCATGCTGGAAGGGTTCGATGTCGGCATGGAAATGTCTGGTCATCCCACCGCACTGCCTGAAATGATCGAGAACATGAACCATGGTGGACAGATTGCCATGCTTGGACTACCCAGTGATGACATCACCATTGACTGGGCCAAGGTTGTCACGCACATGCTCACGCTCAAGGGTATTTACGGCCGCGAAATGTATGAGACCTGGTACGCGATGAGCGCCATGTTGCAGTCGAATAGGGAGCTGCACCGGTCCATTTCCAGCATCATCACCGATAAGCTGCCTGCTACCCGGTGGGAAGAAGGGTTCGACGCCGCGCGTTCGGGCTCAGGCGGCAAAGTTGTCCTCGACTGGACTGAAATCTAAGGAGTTTCCATGTACAGCAGCATGAAGGAACAGCTCAGTTCAGAGCTGGACGACATCAAATCAGCAGGCCTGTTCAAGCATGAACGCCGTATCGATTCACCGCAGTCCAACCGCATCACCGCGGGCGCGTTAGGGCAGGAGGGTAAGCCTGTCCTGAACTTCTGCGCTAACAACTACCTGGGTCTGGCGGACCACCCGGACATCATTGCTTCGGCCAAGTCGGCTCTGGATGATCGCGGTTTCGGCATGGCCTCGGTACGGTTCATCTGCGGCACGCAGGATCTGCACCTAGAGCTCGAGAAGCGGGTTTCGACCTTTCTTGGTACCGAGGACACCATTCTTTTCTCGTCCTGCTTCGATGCCAACGGAGGCGTTTTTGAGTCTCTCTTCACCGCTGAGGACGCCGTCATCTCGGACGCGCTGAATCACGCTTCCATCATCGATGGGATTCGTCTGTGCAAGGCTCGGCGCCTGCGGTACGCCAACCGGGACATGGCCGAACTTGAGACACGACTGCAGGAAGCATCGGATGCGCGCCGTCGGATCATCGTCACCGACGGTGTGTTCTCCATGGACGGTTTCCTCGCTCCGCTGGAGGCAATCTGCGATCTTGCCGATAAATACGATGCCCTGGTCATGGTGGACGATTCCCACGCTGTGGGTTTCATGGGAGACACCGGCGCCGGAACACCGGAACACGCTGGGGTGTCGAACCGCGTTGATATCTATACCGGAACCTTCGGCAAGGCCCTTGGCGGTGCATCGGGCGGTTACGTCGCCGCGCGTGCCGAAATCGTCGCGATGCTTAGGCAGCGTGCACGGCCGTATCTGTTCTCAAACTCGCTCGCACCGGCGATCGTCGCGGCAACGCTGAAGGCTCTGGACCTCGTGGAGAACAGCGCCGACCTCCGGGCGACGCTGTTCGAGAATGCTGCACTCTTCCGCCGTCGTATGGCGGAGGAGGGTTTCGACCTGCTTGACGGCGAACACGCCATCATCCCGGTGATGTTCGGCGATGCCGCCCTTGCAGGAAAAATGGCGGACCAGATGCTCGAGCGCGGGGTCTTTGTCACGGCGTTCAGCTATCCGGTAGTGCCGAAGGAACAGGCCCGAATCCGAGTGCAGCTCTCCGCTGCGCACAACGCCGAGGATGTCGAGGCCTGCGTGCAGGCGTTCGTTGATTCACGCGCTGCTGTAGCCAACTGAGGTAACGGGAGTAACTGTACGATGGCGTCATGGCTATGAACTGTGATGTCCTCATTGTCGGTGGTGGGATTGCCGGGTTGTCTCTCGCGTCGGAGCTCGCGTCGTCTTGCAGCGTTGTGCTCGTGGAAGCGGAGCAGCGGCTCGGCTATCACACGTCCTCGCGTTCGGCGCGGCAGCTGATTCCCAGTTACGGACCTGCGGTGGTGCAGAAACTGACCGGTCGGACGCTTGAGCTGCTTGATGCCCAGCTTCCGGAGGTCTTGAAACCGCGCAGCTTCATGCTCGTGGGAACGCACGACGACGTAGCAGCGCGTTTTAGCGGTGACATGGAGTGGCTCAGTCATGCTGAGGCTCTTGACCTCGGACCGCAGCTTCGCGGCGAAAGTTTCGACGCCGCGGGGATTGACTATTCGGCTGTAGGGGTGGACACCGATGCGCTCCTTGAATACCACCGTCGACGTGCGGAAGACGCTGGTGCGCAGATCTTCACCGGTGCTGGCGTCCACACTGCTCAGCAGCTAGGGATCGGGTGGAGCATAGGTGCGGGTTCCCATGCTTTTGAGGCCAGAACAGTGGTTAATGCCGCCGGTGCCTGGGCAGACAGTTTGGCCGTCATTGCCGGCGTCGGGATCCAGGGCCTGCGCCCCTATCGGAGGAGCGCCGCCGTCGTCCGCGCTGAAAACCTGCCCGACGCGGCCGCCCCCATGGTCGCGGCCGCGAATGACAGTTTCTACTTCCGGCGTGACGGTGAAAATTTGCTGATTTCTCCTGCCGAGTCCGTACCCAGTGTCCCTGAGGACGCGCAACCGAACACGGCCGAGATTCAGGCGCTCATCACCAGAATCAATGCCCTGACCACGCTGGGAATCACCGACGTGCAGCACGCCTGGACAGGCCTGAGAACGCAGAATGCCTCGGGCATCCCCGTTGTCGGGTTCGATCGTGAGGCGCAGGGCTTCTTCTGGCTAGCAGGACAGGGAGGCTATGGCTTCCAGACCTCGTCGGGCATTGCAGAGCTGGCGGCTGGCATCATCTCAGGAAGCGCGAACCCCGTTCCTGAGCTGCAGCCTTCCTGACCGCTAGGCCACAGAGGTTCCCAGAATAGGACGTCCGCGCCCGTTCGAAGGGGGCTCCATTTCCTGGAGCTCCAGTGGTAGAGTTAAGGACAGTTACTTACCCTTGCAGGCACCATAGTGGTGTCCTTGCGAGGGTTTTTTTATGACAACTTTCATTCAAAAGCTGAGTATTCATCGTCCGAGACCAACGGTGAGAAGCCTATTTCACATTGCGGGCCAGCTCATTGGCTTGAGCCGGAGCCAAGCGGCAATCCTGTTTGTGTCCATCTTCATTGCGGGCGCCGCTCCAGTGGCCCTTATGTGGATCGCAGCGCTGATCATCATGGAGGTCCTACGAGCGAGCAGCGGCGGTAGCGGTTCCTTCGCGGATTTAGCAGCGCTCGTCGTGTTCCTCATGGGCGCCCTGGTCATGAGTCGATCCGGCACGATAGCTTCCGCGTGGATAAGTACTCGCATGGAGGTGCGTCGTGTTGCCCGGCTCCGGTTGCGGGCAACAGAGGGATTAGTTGACAGCCCCAACTTACAAGTTTTGGAATCTCCCTCTACTGAGACAGCACTAGGGAAGTTTCAGAACGCCGAACGAGCTGGCGGTCTAAATGACGGCAGTCAATCTTTTGCGAACGTTGCCACCGCGCTCGTCGCCTCTATAGCTTCTACTGTTGTGTTCGCTGTCTTCAACGTGTGGCTAGCTATTTGGCTACTGCTGGCTTGGCTGCTTGTTCTCTGGATCCAGTGGGGTGCGGCTGGCAATCAATCCACCTTTATCGGAGCCGCTAGTAAAGGCCCAATGATGCGACGAGCCCAGTATCTGCGAGACGTCGCAATCAACAGAGATTATGCCAAGGAGATACGTCTCTACAGGCTTCAAGGGTGGGCCCTCGACGCCTATACCTCTGCCTGGATGTCGGTGATGCAAAGTTTGTGGAATCGGCGAAGGAAGGGGTCGTTTCCTGCCTTTTTTTCTGTTGTTTTACTCGTTGCTGCATATTCAGCATCATTCACTGCAATTGGTGCCGCACTGGTAGAGAACCGGATCAATGTCGGACTAGTACTTATTTTTGCCCAAACAGCATTGGGCGTTTCGGCCGTCGGTGGGATGTCCGATGCACTGATCAAGCTTCGCCACTGTGGGGAGGCGATCGACGCGATCGACGACCTCGACGACCTCGGCGGAGGCGGAACGACACTCGCCTCCGAAGGCGTACCGAAGGGCGCCCGGGACGTACAGGTATCTGAAGGCCTAGCTGTCTCAGATGTAACCTTCAAATACCCAGGCGCCGAACGACCGGTACTCGACAACTTAAGTTTGGAAATCTCGCAAGGTCAGAAAATCGCTCTGGTCGGCGCTAATGGAAGTGGCAAGAGCACATTGGTAAAACTCTTGTGCGGCTTGTACGAACCAGACTCGGGAACTGTACGCGTGGGAGGGGGAACCGCGAAGCGGGCAGTTCAATCAGGGCTTATGACAGGAGCGCTGCAGACATTCTCGCGCCTACCCCTCACCCTCGAGAGGAACGTGGATTGGAACTTAGGCAGTGGCCTCGACGAAAATCGAGTGCTCACCGCCTTGCAGGCAGTCGGGTTAGCTGATGCAGTTGCAAAGTTGCCCAGAAAGGCCCAGACGTTACTTGATACGGACCTTGAGGATGGGGTGAACCTTTCCGAGGGCCAATGGCAGAGAGTTGCCATTGCGAGAGCACTCATCGGAATCCAGCAGGGAGCTTCCCTCGTTATCTTGGACGAACCAACCTCGTCGCTCGATGCTGAAGCAGAAATTCGCGCGTTTGAACTTCTCAACACACTGCCGCACTATGTGACCAGCATTCTCGTCTCGCACAGGCTTTCGGGAGTACGCCATGCGGAACGAATTGTTCTACTCGACAATGGTCGCATCCTTGAGGATGGCTCGCACGAAGAACTGATCGCGTTGAATGGGCGTTACGCCGAGATGTACGAATTGCAACGGTCACATTATCTGCATGAGGTCTCGGAGGTCTCTAAATGAAACGGGCTTTGGTTCTCATTCCCTTGATCCTCAAGACTTCTTGGAGGGTCGACAAACGGCGCACCATAGCAGTCGTTGTCGAACCGCTAGCCCGGCTGGCGGGCCCGCTGTCGGCAGTCTTCGTCGCCATCCTCATTAATGGCGCAATCAACGACCAATCCGGTTCCATAACGTTAGCCATCATCGGTCTGACTCTCGCTCAGGGCGTTGTGGCAGCCTCCCAGCACTTCGGCATGCGAATCCGCATGACGTTGGCAGAGAGAGTTGGGTTCGAGTTCGATCGTGAGTTAATTGGAGCGGTTGCACGCATCCCAGGCATACATCACCTTCATAACGTTGACCTGCAAAACAAGTTGCAACAAATAAGAGATAATCAGGGTGCGCTTGCGGGGTCACTCAACATGCTCGTGAATACCGCAAATTCGCTTTTCGTTTCCTTAGGAATTCTTGGCGTACTTATATGGATCAACCCACTCCTACTGGTCTTAGTCGCATTCGCAGCTCCTGCTTTTCGAACTGCAAGCCAAGAAAGAAAGATACAGGCAGCTACCGAACAGGCGGTGGCACCTATAGCGCGGCTAGCTCGCAAACTGGGCGAACTCGCAGTTCGACCCGCGACTAACGCTGACCTCCGCCTATGGGGCGCCAAAAACCTTGTCGTGGGGGAGCAACGGGAAGCGTGGCAGAAGATAATAAGCTTGCGCGAGAGAACCGCTGCCGACATAGCGAAGCTGCATATCAAAAGGGATCTGATATTCACCATAGGGTATGCAGTGAGCATTATGTTCATCGCATGGATGGCCTATACAGGAGGCGTCTCGTTGGGCGCCGCAGCAGCTGCGATAATTGTAGGAAGGCTTGTACAAACTCAAGTTCTTGCCCCCATAGCCACGGTGAACTTTTTCGCGCGCGTTTTGCGCACAGTAGAACTGAGTCGTGAAGTCATTCAACACTCAAACGATGCCAACAACGACGGCGCTTCCTTCACGACGGAGAGGAACGGAGAGGTACCCCACAGGCTCAAGAGCGTGGAGTTCGCGTATCCCGGCTCCAACACACAGGTTCTCGGATCAATCGACCTTGAACTCGAATCTGGAAAAGTAATTGCTCTCATTGGTGAAAACGGTGCGGGAAAATCCACGCTGGTAAACCTAATAGCTGGTCTCTACAAACCAACTTCAGGCTGCATCGAATATCGTGGAAACAGTGGGGAAGATTCCCCGACGGAGGCTTCAATCAGCGCGACTTTTCAAGACTATTCGCGATTTGAGTTTGAACTTTCAAAGACTGTGGGGCTTGGGTGGATCGAAAATCTCGGAAATCAGGATATTGCGCGAAGGGCCATCCATGCCGCCGGAGCCGATTCCCTTGTTCGTTCCTTACCGCAGGGCCTCGATACCCAATTAGGAAGCCGATGGGAAGGAGGCGTTGACCTCTCAGGTGGACAGTGGCAAATGACGGCCATATCACGATCAATGGTTCGACCTTCAAAGTTGATCATCCTGGATGAACCCACCGCGAGTCTGGACGCGCATGCCGAAGATGACCTATTAACTGTCCTGTCCCGCCGATTGAATCGGGCCAGACTCGAAGAGACGACCGTTCTTATCGTGTCCCACCGCATGTCTTCCGCCCGCTTGGCCGACGTGATTGTTCGTCTCGATGGAGGAAAGGTTATGGAAATTGGCTCTCACGACGATCTCGTAGACGCGGGCGGAGAATACGCGCGCATCTACGAGATGCAGAGAGCAGCTTTCGAATGACGCAACCATCGGATCGGCCATCCGAACTCCAGCGCCGGGGGGGCGGACAGACGATACTGGCAATTGGCGCGGAAGGAAGGCTAGAAACGCTAGGCCACAAGGGATCCCAATGCCGATTCCGCGGCAGTCAGCAGCGAACCGTTGTCCACCAGCACGCGGACGGCCTCGATCTCGGGCGCCAGGTAGCGGTCCGTTGCCGGGCCCTCGACCACCTTGCGGATCTCCCGCCGAACCGCGGTGATGGCAACGGCGCTCTGGGACGTTTCCACGCCGCCGTCGCGCATGTCCAGCGCACGGGCGTTGGTCAGTAGTTCGATGGCGAGTACCCGGGTCAGTCCGTCGATGGCCTTGCGCAGTTTCAGGCCAGCCGACCAGCCCATGGACACGTGGTCCTCCTGCATAGCGGAGCTGGGGATGGAGTCCACGGAGGCCGGGTTGGCCAGACGTTTCAGCTCGGAGACAATGCCAGCCTGGGTGTACTGGGCGATCATGTGGCCGGAGTCAACGCCCGGATCGTCGGCGAGGAACGCGTTCAGACCGTGGTTGCGGGAGTGGTCAAGGAAACGGTCGGTGCGCCGTTCGCTCATGGAGGCCACATCAGCGACGGCGATGGCCAGAAAGTCGAGAGCGTAACCCACGGGGGCGCCGTGGAAGTTGCCGTTGGATTCAACGCGACCATCCACCATGACCACCGGGTTGTCGATCGCGGAACCGAGTTCAATGCTCGCAACGGACTCCACGTGGGCCAGCGTTGAGCGGGCCGCTCCGTGTACTTGGGGTGCGCAGCGCAGCGAGTAGGCGTCCTGGACGCGGGTGAAGCCGTCCCCTGATTTCTGCGCTTTGATGAGTGGCGACCCGGCCAAGATGCTTCGGATATTGCCTGCGGAGGCGATTTGTCCCGGATGCGGGCGCAGGGCGTGAATGTCCTCGGCAAAAACGGCGTCCGTGCCCAGTAGTCCCTCAACGCTCATGGCGGCCGAGAGGTCTGCTGTGCGAAGGAGCTTGTGCAGATCGGCGGAGGCCAAGATGAGCATCCCCAGCATGCCGTCTGTACCGTTGATCAGCGCCAGGCCTTCCTTTTCGCGCAGCTCCACCGGTTCCAGGTTGGCGGCGGCGAGGGCGTTGGCTGCCGGGACCAGTTCTCCGGCCGAGTTGCGGACGTCGCCTTCGCCCATCATCGCCAATGCGCAATGCGACAGGGGAGCCAAATCACCTGAGCAGCCTAGGGACCCATATTCGCCAACCACAGGAGTGATACCCGCGTTGAGCATCGCGGCATAGGTCTGTGCCACGAGGGTCCGGATGCCGGTGCGGCCGGTTGCCATGGTGGAGAGGCGGTTGAGCATCAGGCCGCGAACCACTTCGCGATCCACCTCGGCCCCCGACGACGCCGCGTGGCTGCGGATCAGCGAGCGCTGCAACTGGGAGCGCAATTCGACGGGAATGTGCTTGGTGGCCAGAGCGCCGAAGCCTGTGGAGACACCGTAGTGCGGCTTGTCGTCATTGACGAGGGCATCAATGGTGGCCCGCGAGTCTTCCATGGCCTTCAACGAGTCAGCGCTGAGTTCCAGCTGCGCACCGTGGCGGGCAATAGCAACGACCTCCTCGGGGGCAAGTGGGCCGGTGCCGACGGTAATTTTCTGTTCCATGGAGACCTCGTTCTGTGGATGGTGTTGCCAAGTGGTGAAAAGCGCGTTTCAATAAGTGAAATACAAATCAACCCGGTATGCAAGAGCGAAAGGCGTGGATATGGCCCAGACTGCCTCGCGGACAGACACATCGACCCGCACTGTGGAACGCGCGCTGGCACTGCTCGGCGTCGTCTGTGATGGTGGCGCAGTCTCCCTGACGGATGCCTCCCGCGAAGCCGGTCTTTCCACTTCCACTGCGCTGAGACTGCTACGCACCATGGAAGCGTCCGGATTTGTTCGCAAGGACGACGACGGCTATCGGCCAGGAATGCGCATTGTCCAGCTGGGAGCCCAAGCGCTCAGTAACGAATCTCTCGTGCCACTCGCGGCCGAGTCAATGAAGCGGCTGGTCGCGCAAACCGGCGAATCCGCATACTTGAACGTGCCGGCGTCGGGCGGTCCGGATTCGGGGCACGGCATCTACATTGCGGTTCAGGAGGGGACTCACTCGGTCCGACACACCAGCTGGGTTGGCCGGAGCATTGAACTCCGTGGCACCGCAGCGGGTCAAGTCCTCCATGGGCAGACTCCACCTGCCGGGTATGTGGTGGTCAGCAACGGCGTCGAACCCGACGTCACGGCGGTTGCAGCACCCGTTCTGGTAGGGGGCCAAGTGATCGCGGCGCTGAGTGTCGTGGCCCCCAGTTACCGGATTTCCGACGACGAGGCCCACCGCATCGGTGCGCTTGTTGCAGCAGAGGCACAAACCATTCTCTCCACCCGGCCGGCTGCTTGAACGGTCAGCTCCAGCATCGCTCACGACACATCACCGAACAAGGAGACATCTTGACTTTCACCCAGCACGATCCCTCCCGCAGCATCCGGGCCGCCCGGGGAACTAAAATCACTGCGAAGTCATGGCAGACCGAGGCACCTATGAGGATGCTCATGAACAACCTGGACCCAGAGGTTGCCGAGCGCCCCGAGGACCTGGTGGTTTACGGCGGGACAGGCCGTGCCGCCCGAAGCTGGGAGGCGTTCGACGCGATCGTCAAGACGCTGGAAACCCTCGACGAGGACGAGACGCTGCTGGTGCAGTCCGGCAAGCCCGTCGGTGTGTTCCGCACTCACGAATGGGCGCCGCGCGTCCTTATTGCCAACTCAAACCTGGTGGGGGACTGGGCCAACTGGCCAGAATTCCGCAAGCTCGAAGCTGAAGGCCTGATGATGTACGGGCAGATGACCGCCGGGTCCTGGATCTATATCGGGACGCAGGGCATCCTGCAGGGCACGTTTGAAACGTTCGCTGCCATCGCGCGCAAACTGTTCGACGACGAGAACGCAACTCTCGCCGGCACACTGACCCTGACCGGAGGCTGCGGCGGGATGGGTGGCGCCCAGCCGTTGGCCGTAACCCTCAACGGCGGAGCCGTCCTGATAGTCGACGTCGACGAGGCACGCCTCCGCCGTCGTGCCAGCAAGCGGTATCTTGATGAGGTGGAGACGGATATCGATGCCGCTCTCGCTAAGGTCAAGGCAGCCAAGGAGGAAAAGCGGGCGCTCTCAGTGGGGCTGGTGGGCAACGCCGCGGAGGTCTTCGAGGAGCTGCTGCGCCGCCACCGCGAGGGAGAAGTCACCTTCGATATCGTCACCGATCAGACCTCAGCGCACGATCCGCTGAGCTACCTACCTACCGAGTTCGCCCTGGATCAGTGGGACGGCGAGGCGAAGGCGGATCCCGAGGGCTTCACCAAGAAAGCCCGCGAATCAATGGCACGCCAGGTACAGGCCATGGTGGAATTCCAGGACGCCGGAGCAGAAGTGTTCGACTACGGAAACTCCATCCGCGACGAGGCACGCCACGGCGGCTACGCCCGCGCCTTCGATTTCCCCGGATTCGTCCCGGCCTACATTCGCCCGTTGTTCTGTGAGGGTATGGGCCCGTTCCGTTGGGTTGCCCTCTCCGGAGACCCGAAGGATATCGAGGTCACCGATCAGGCCATCAAGGAGCTCTTCCCGGACAACAAGCACCTGCACCGCTGGATCAACGCGGCTGCAGAGCACGTGGAGTTCGAAGGCCTGCCTGCACGTATTTGCTGGCTCGGGTACGGCGACCGTGCCAAAGCTGGTGTGCTGTTCAACCAGTTGGTGGCCGACGGAAAAGTCTCCGCGCCCCTCGTTATCGGACGCGACCACCTGGATTCCGGCTCCGTGGCCTCGCCGTATCGCGAGACCGAATCCATGGCTGACGGTTCGGACGCCATCGCCGACTGGCCCATGCTGAACGCCATGCTGAACACAGCCTCCGGAGCAACCTGGGTATCGCTGCATCACGGTGGCGGCGTCGGCATTGGGCGCTCCATCCATGCCGGCCAGGTATCCGTGGCCGACGGCACAGACCTTGCCGCGCAGAAACTCGAGCGGCTGCTCACCAACGACCCAGGAACGGGCGTCATCCGCCACGTCGACGCCGGCTACGAGCGGGCATCCGACGTCGCAGCCGAGCGCGGCGTCCGTATCCCCATGACGGAGTAGCTGTGCCGGGCCCTCTGTACCCGACGCGGGCCGCCCACCGTCCCTCGACGCGTCCGGGTCTCACAAAGGAGTAACTATGAACACCGTGAACACGCTTCTGACCGCGATCCAAGACACCGGCCGTGATGAGCGCCGCGGCGGCTACACCCGCCCCGTCTACTCGAACGCCGAAAAGGACCTCCGTGAGTGGTTCACCGCCGAGGCGCAGCAGCGCGGGCTGGGCGTTGAGCAGGACCGCAACGGCATTCTCTGGGCCTGGTGGGACATGCCCGACGACGGCCGCCCCCGTGAACAGACACGCCGAGGCGCGCTCGTCACCGGTTCACACCTGGACTCCGTCCCGGGCGGCGGGGCGTTCGATGGACCCCTCGGAGTCGCTAGCGCGCTCGCCGCGGTGGACGTGCTTCAGGCCCGCGAGAAAGAGGGCAGTCTGCAGCGAAATCGGGCGCTCGCCATCGCAGTGTTCCCGGAGGAGGAAGGGTCCCGGTTTGGCGTTGCCTGCTTGGGGTCACGGCTGCTAGCTGGAGCGATCGAACCGGCGAGGGCACTGTCCTTGCGCGATGCTGAGGGCAACACGTTCGCCGACGTCGCCCGCGCCAACGGTTTGGATCCAGACCTCATGGGCCGCGACGAGGCAACGCTGGCCAGAATCGGCGATTTCGTTGAACTACATGTGGAGCAGGGCCGCGGGCTAAACACCGAGGAGTTCACCGACCATGCAGGACGTGGGCCCGCCGTCGCCGTCGCCGGTTCCATTTTGGGCCACGGACGCTGGCGCTTCAGCATCTCCGGACAGGGCAACCACGCTGGAACCACCCTGATGTCAGACCGCGCCGATCCCATGGTGGCCGCCGCACAGCTGGTGCTAGCCGTCCGTAAAACCGCTGCGGCGAACGCTGATGCCCGGGCAACCATCGGCCGGCTCGAACCAATGCCCGGTGGCACCAACGTCATAGCGTCCAGCGTGGATCTGTGGATGGACGTTCGCCACCCCGACGACGCCGTCACCGCAGCTCTGGTGGAGTCCATTCATGGCCAGGCCCAGAAGATCGCTGCCATGGAGGGCTGCACCGTCCGGTTGACCGAAGAATCGTACTCGGGCACCGTCCATTTCGACTCTGCCCTCCAGCGTTCGCTGGAACGTTCCACAGCCCGCACAGTTCCCGGTGCTCCTGTGCTGGCCACTGGCGCGGGGCACGACGCCGGTGTGCTGGCCTCCAGTGTTCCCACGGGAATGTTGTTTGTTCGGAACCCCTCTGGAATCAGTCACTCGCCCGAGGAGTATGTGGAGGACGATGATGCTCAATTCGGCGTCGACGCCCTCGTTGACGCGTTGCAGGACCTGCTGTGACAAGTAGCGGTGCGGTGAGTGTTCAGTTCTCTCTCTGGTGTGAGCAGGGCTGGGTTGATGGGGCGGTTCTCAACGGCGTTCGTCTCACAGTGGACGACGCCGGGCTGGTCGCCGCCGTGGAAACCGGCACGCAGCCAGCCGGTGCCGATACTCAACTGCACGGGGTCACGTTCCCCGCCGCGTCGAATGCCCACTCCCACGCTTTTCACCGGGTCCTGCGCGGCCGTACGCACAATATGGGTGTCGGTAGTTTCTGGACCTGGCGGAAACAGATGTATCAGGCGGCCGGTGCCCTGACTCCTGAGCTGTACGAGGAACTGGCCACCGCCGTTTTTGCCGAGATGGTGGTGACTGGCTGGACGTCGGTTGCCGAGTTCCACTATGTTCACCACACCCCGGACGGGACACCGTACGACGAGCACGCCATGGAACGCGCCCTCGCCCGAGCCGCCGTCGCCTCCGGGATCCGGCTGACGCTGCTGGACACCTGCTACCTGGCAGGCGGATTCGACACACCTTTGAGTGAGCAGCAGATTCGCTTCGGCGACGCAGACGTTCATGCCTGGCTGGACCGTTTGTCATCCCTTCGGGCAGCGTTCGCCGCGGAATTCGATCCGGCGCAGGTCAGCGTCGGAGCTGCACTGCATTCTGTCCGCGGCGTCCCGGAAGTGGACCTCGCCGTGATTGGCAAGGCCCTTCCGCAGGACATCCCCCTGCACATCCACCTTTCCGAACAGCCCGCCGAGAACGAAGCTTGCCTTCAATCGACCGGACTCACCCCGGCCATGCTGTTGAAGAAACACGGGCTTCTCAACCGGCGGCTATCCGCGGTTCACGCCACCCACCTCACCGCTGAGGACATCCACACCCTCGGCTCAGTCGGCGCCACCGTGGTCATGTGCCCCACCACCGAAGCGGATCTGGCAGACGGGATTGGTCCGGCCGATCGTCTCCGCGCCGCGGGGGCAACCATCGCGCTCGGGACGGACCAGCACGCCGTCGTCGACCCCTGGCTCGAAATGCGAGCACTCGAACACGGCGAGCGCCTCAGCTCGGGGGAGCGCGGGCACTTCACGCCGGCGGATCTTCACCACGCACTGTCCGACGCCGGTTCCCATGCCCAGTCCCGGTCCGCCCCGGGACTGGCGATCGGGAATATCTGCGATCTGATGACCGTGGACCCTTCGACCATCCGGACAACGGGTTCGCAGCCTGCCCAGTTGGCTTTGAGTGCCACCGCACAGGATGTCCATACGGTCGTCGTAGGCGGCCGAATTCTTGCCCGCAACGGGCAGCACGTGACCCTCGGCGCTCCGGCCGCGCTACTTGCCCGGGCCATTACCGCTGTCGACCACTCCGCCCACCGAACCGCAACGGAAGGCCACCGATGACCAGCACGCTCATCACCAACATTGGCGAATTGATCACCCAGGACCTGGAACACACCGTCCTGAACAACGCCGCCGTAGTCCTTGAAGGGGAACGTATTTCGTGGATCGGACCCGCAGCGCTGGCACCTGCTGCGGACGAGCAGGTCGACGCCGTCGGCCGCGCCGTCCTGCCCGGCTGGGTTGATTCCCATACTCACCTGGTCTTCGCCGGCGACCGCACCTCCGAATTTGAGGCCCGCATGGCGGGGGAGTCTTACGCCGCGGGCGGGATCGCCGTCACCACCGAAGCCACCCGGGTGGCCTCGGACTACGATCTGACGCGTCTGCTGCTCGGACGCGTCGCCGAAGCAGCCTCCGGGGGAACCACTTACCTCGAAACGAAAACCGGATACGGCCTCGATGTGGACCAAGAGACCCGCAGTGCACGCATCGCCGCCACCGTCGTCGATCAAGTGACTTTCCTAGGAGCCCATCTGGTACCGGCTGGCATGGACGCCGAAGACTACACAGACCTGGTGTGCGGAGCCATGCTCGACGCCGTCCGCCCCCACGTCCAATGGGCCGATGTCTTCTGCGAACGAGGCGCCTTCACCGAAGAACAATCCCGCCGTATCCTCACGGCGTGCCGCGAGGCCGGTCTGGGCCTACGAGTCCATGGCAACCAGCTCGGCGAGGGCCCGGGCGTGCGCCTCGCCGTCGAATTCGCCGCCGCCAGCGTTGACCACGTGAACTACCTCGACGATGCTGACGTGCAAGCGCTCGCCGGAAGCTGGACAGCGTGGGACAGTGCTAAGGGTTCAGGGACGGCCGGCACCGTAGCCACGTGTCTGCCGGCCTGCGACCTATCCACGCGCCAGCCCTTGGCTCCGGGGCGGCGGCTGTTGGACGCCGGCGTCCAGATTGCTCTCGCGTCAAACTGTAATCCTGGAACGTCGTACACATCGTCGATGAACTACTGCGTCACCACGGCGGTGCTTCAGATGGGACTCAGCGTGCACGAAGCTGTTCGCGCCGCCACGTACGGTGGCGCACTGGCATTACGTCGGCAAGCCGGCGACGACGTCGATGGGCAGCGCGCCGTCGGTTCCCTCGCCGTCGGACACCGGGCAGACCTACACATGCTCAAGGCGCCCTCGGCCACGCATCTGGCTTACCGGCCGGGTATGCCCTTGACCCACGCGGTCTGGCGGTCTGGCGAGCGCATCGTGTAGCGGACAGAGGGCGGCGCGCGGTGGCAGGATGTAGGAATGGATTCAGAGCGCATCACTGACGGGCGTGGACGCGGCAGACTGAAGATTGAGATCTTTATTGTTCTCGGACTTTCGCTCGGGCAGTCTGCCGTCTACTCAATCGTCAAACTGCTGGACAAACTTTCGCGGGCGCCGTTGAAGGGGCAAACTACCACGCTGAATCCTGTGCTCAATGATCGTCAGTGGTTCGATCTCACCTACCAATTGTTGGACATTGGTTTCGCGCTGGTTCCTGTTGCGCTGGTGTTGTTCCTGCTGTCTCAGCATGGGGAAAGTGCGTTTCGACGGATCGGATTCACGTTCCGGCGTCCCGGCGTCGACTTCGGTCTGGGGTTTGGCCTCGCCACCGTCATTGGGGTTGGAACGCTTGGCGTCTACGCCGCTGGTCGGGCATTGGGGCTGACGACGGCGATCGTGCCGGCAGCCCTTGATGCTTTCTGGTGGACGGTGCCCGTGCTGATCCTGTCTGCTCTACGCCATGCCATCCTCGAGGAAGTCATCATGGTCGGCTACCTCTTTGATCGGCTTCGCACGCTTGGCTGGAATATCTGGTCCATCATTATGCTCAGCGCAGTCATCCGAGGGAGCTATCACCTGTATCAGGGGCTTGGCCCTTTCGTGGGAAACCTGCTCATGGGCATCATCTTCGGGTGGCTCTACACCAAGGTGAAGCGCGTCATGCCCCTTGTTATTGCGCACGCAGCTCTGGATATTGCCGGCTTTGTGGGCTTCGCCCTCTTCGGGGCAGCCATCGGTATCGGCAACTAGGATCCAGGTAGTCGTAGTGAGCCCACTAGCAGTGGAGTGGAGACCTCACGGAGTCGTAGCGCTGGCATTCTGCACAGGTCGTCCGCCGTACCCATTGAGCCATCGCTCAATTTGAGCGTACGCTTCCTGTCGCACCGAGTCTTCAGACAAGAAAATGTCGTGCATAGCGTTTTCAATTCGCACGATGGCGACTGTGTCTCCAAGAGACAGGGCGCGGTGTGCCACGGCATGGACGTTCAGGGCCACATCTGCCCGCGTTGCTGACTCGGACCATCGGGGCTGCAGATAGTCCTTGTCAGATAACATCACCAGCACCGGGCAGTCGAGCGTCAGACCGGCTGCGACCGCTGCTTGTGCTTGGAAGATGGCGTTGAGAAATGCTGGTGTGACGGCGAATCCACGCGCGGGACGCCATTGCTCGTTGTATGTCCAGGCACCCTCAAAGGCAGACGACACAGCCCGCGAGTAAATGCCAGGGTCGATGGCTGGAAGCGGTGCCAAAGGATGAAATTTTGCGCGCAATTGTACGAGTGGAGTAATGGCCAGTCGGCCTAGTTCAGCTCCCTGAAATTCGAGCCATGGACTATTCAGGATCAGGGCTGAGGCAATGCCTGGGTTCCGGTGTGCCCACCAGCTCAGGGTGAGACCGCCTGCAGAGTGGCCCATCAGGATCAGTTGACGGTCGGTACCGGTCGGAGTACCTGAAACTGAATCAGATTTCGACTCAACGGCCACAACATCAAGTGCCGCCCGGATGTCGTCGTCGTATTCGGTCAGATCAGTAACGTAGCCCGGGGTCTGACCCTTTCGCAGGCTTCGGCCGTAGCAGTGGAGATCGATAGCGTAGAACCGGGCCCCGTGTCGGTGCCAGAACCGTGCGAGGTTGGCTTGAAAGAAGTAATCAGACCAGCCGTGGACGTAGAGGACATTGGCACCAGCCGCAGCCATGTCGATGACTGGCTCCGACGAGGGCCGATACCGTACCAGCGTCGCAGGCCCTGCCTCGGTGAGGGGGAGGGTGAGCTGCTCGAAGTCTTTGCCAAGTCTGTCGGGCTTCCACTGTTCGTCCATTACCGGAAACCCTATCCCTGGTACTGGCCGGCGAGACGGCCGGCCATGGTGGGAAGACTAGATGACGACGGTGCCCTTAGCGGTCTTGAACTCGACGCTCATGATTCCCGGAGTCCCATTGGGTGCGGTCCACTTGACGTCGACGTCGTCCAGCAGGGTTTCAACGGGATTTCCCAGCCAGTCGGCGACACGTTCGGCGGAACCGGCGATAGTGAGGGCATCGAGCTCCACCTCGGAGGCAAAAGCGTTTGAGGGATGGAGGCTATCAACGCCGTCGTCCCATCGGAGCATGTAAGGCACCTGTGGGTCAGCGATGAGCCCCTTGATCCCTATCTGTTGCCACGTCAGTTCCTGTCCGTCGGGGAATTTCCGATTTCCGGGAACAGAGCTACGGCCGAGCCGCTCTTCAAAGGGGGCAAGGTCATCCACCGCAACGCACCAGCCCATCCATCCACCACCGGATTCCGAGCGTGCACGCACGGCTTGCCCGAAGGGGGCTTTATCCGACGCAGGGTGGTCCAGCACTTCGACAACCTCGAGGTACTGATGGTTGTTGAGCGGGAAAATAATGTTCCGTGTACCAAATCTAGGGTGGATGCCTCCCTTCACGAATTCCATGCCGAGGGACGCAGAAAGGCGTTCGGCGGTGGCCGTTAGGCCGTCGGGTTCGCAGGCATAAGAAACATGGTCCAGGCGCATGGCCTTAGTTTGGCACTTTGTGATGTTCGTCTCGACTAAGGGTGCCCTAAGTGGTCACCCCGGGATGTCATGGACCGTCACATTCTTGCCGCGTCCGACGTCGTCGGCCAATGTATTAACAGGTCATGAGCGCCAGCGAAGGTTTCTCCGGAAATCGCCTGCCCCGGCTTGCTGGCCGGCAACCCTCCAACTGCGGTGGGGTGCCCCGGGTGAAGACCAGGCTCCGCATCAATTGGTGCGGTGCAAGCGCAGGTCACAGACGAGAAATCGGTCATCCGTTCCGTCCGTGCACCCAGTTACAGGGAGCATCATGTCCAATAATTGGTCGTTTGAAACCCGCCAGATCCATGCTGGCCAGACGCTCGACACCGTCGCCGGTGCACGGGCATTGCCCATCTATCAGACAACGTCGTTCGTTTTCCCCAGCGCGAAAAGCGCCGGAGATCGGTTCGCCCTCGCCGAGCTGGAGCCGATCTATACGAGGATCGGAAATCCTACCCAGGAAGCAGTCGAGAACCGCATCGCGAACCTGGAAGGTGGCGTCGGTGCGTTGCTACTGGCATCAGGACAAGCGGCAACCACGTTCTCCGTCCTGAACATCGCGGAGGCCGGGGACCACATAGTGGCGAGCCCGAGCCTCTACGGAGGAACACACAACCTATTCAAGAACACGCTACGAAAGTTCGGGATCGATGCAACGTTCGTAGAAGACCCAGACAATATAGAGCAGTGGCGTGCAGCGGTGAGGCCCAATACCAAGTTGTTCTTTGGTGAAAGCATCTCAAATCCGCGTCAGGATGTTCTGGATATCGAGGGTATCAGCGCCGTTGCCCACGAGGCTGGGGTGCCCCTCATCGTGGACAACACGCTCGCAACCCCTTACCTGATTAGGCCCATCGAATGGGGTGCCGACATTGTGGTGCACTCAGCCACCAAGTACCTCGGCGGTCACGGTACAGCCATCGCTGGCGTCATCGTGGATTCGGGTCACTTCGACTTCGCGGCAGAACCCGAACGATTCCCCTCGTTCAACACACCGGATGAGAGCTACGGAGGTCTGGTCTTCGCGCGGGATCTCGGCGTCGGATCTGAGCTGGGTGCCAACCTCGCCTACATCCTCAAAGCACGCGTGCAGCTACTGCGCGATCTGGGCTCCGCAGTCTCTCCCTTCAACGCGTTCCTGATTGCGCAGGGCCTG
Source organism: Actinomycetales bacterium (assembly GCA_038199985.1). Taxonomy (GTDB): domain Bacteria; phylum Actinomycetota; class Actinomycetes; order Actinomycetales; family Micrococcaceae; genus Arthrobacter_J. The sequence goes on from JBBPYK010000109.1 coordinate 26,448, forward strand.
GAGACACTCAGCCTCCGCATCGAACGCCATGTCGCCAACGCCGAATCTGTTGCCGCCTGGTTGGAGACGCACGACGCCGTCGAAAGGGTCGCCTACGCTGGTCTGCCGTCGAGTCCCTGGTATGAGCGAGGACGTAAATACAGCGGTAAAGGAGCCGGCGCCATCGTATCGTTCGACATCCGCGGTGGGTTTGAGGCTGGCCAACGCTTCGTTGACGGTCTCGAACTCCATTCCCATGTGGCAAACGTGGGCGACGTCCGTTCGCTCGTAATCCACCCGGCATCGACAACGCACCGCCAACTCAGCGCCGACGAGCAGCTAACAGCAGGCGTCCGTCCAGGCCTTGTGCGCCTCTCAGTTGGTCTGGAACACCTCGATGACATCCTCGCGGACCTGGAAGCCGGATTCCGGGCAGCCAAGGGCCTCTAAGTCACCACGAGCAAGGAGTAGCCTTGACCATATTTCCAGCCATCCAGGACATCAACGGTTGCTTCACCGCACCCGGTGACGGCATGCTGCGCTTCACCGAAGTTGGCGATCTGGAACTGGAAAGCGGCGGAACGCTTCCTTCCATCACTCTCGCCTTCGAGACGTGGGGCAAGCTCAATGAGGACGCCTCCAACGCCGTCCTGATCCAGCATGCGCTGACCGGCAGCAGCCACGTGGCCCGCGGCGCCAGCAGCGAAGACGGCTGGTGGGACGAGTTGGTTGGTCCAGGCAAAACCATCGACACGGACCGGTACTTCGTCGTGGCCGCCAACATCATAGGCGGCTGCTACGGATCTACCGGTCCGTCGTCGCACGCACCGGACGGGATGGTCTGGGGCTCACGCTTTCCCACAGTGACCGTCCGCGATTCGGTCCATGCCGAGGCGAAGCTGGCCGACCAGCTCGGCATCGTCTGTTGGCACGCCGTCGCCGGTGGATCCCTGGGCGGCGCGCGCGCCCTCGAATGGGCAGCCACCTACCCGGAAAGGGTGAGCCACTGCCTAGTCGTCGCCGCCACTGCGTCCAGCACGGCAGAACACATCGCCTTCGCCCAAACGCAGATCGCCGCAATCCGCATGGACCAGCATTTCAACAACGGCGACTACTACAGCGGGCCCCACCCGCTACAAGGACTTGGCCTGGCCAGACGAATCGCCCACATCACCTACCGGTCAGAAGCGGAACTTCAGCGACGCTTCGGCAGACAGACACAACCCGGCGAACCCCCAGCGATCGGAGACCGACCCCACGCCCGGGGCCGATACCAAGTGGAGAGCTACCTCGACCACCACGCCGAGAAACTAGCTGCACGCTTCGATGCCAACAGCTACCTCATCCTCACCGAGCTCTTGATGAGCCACGACGTCGCCCGCAATCGAGGCACGCTCCAGCAGGCGCTCGCGGGCTGCACCACGTCCTTCGTGATTGCACCAGTGGACTCGGACCGCCTGTATTTTCCGCAACAGTCCTACGACCTTGCCGCTGCGCTGCCCGGCCCTGTGGAGGTCTGCACTATCCGGACACCGGAAGGCCACGACGGCTTTCTGACCAGCATCTCCCAGCTTGACGCTGTGCTCCGACAACACATTTTTGCTTGAGCTTGAGCTCTCGTCATGCGTTGAGGGGTGTGGCGGCTTTGCTACTTCGAGGGGAGCTGCGCTGAACATGCCAGAATTGTCGTCATGACTGACACTGAATCCTGGAACCCTGTTGTCCTCTGGTCGAAGCCCGAGGACGAGCGTGCCGGGACGCCCTTGCTGGTGCTCTTCCACGGCTATATGTCCAATGAACAAGACCTGATGGGCCTTGTTGACCGGCTGCCAGCCGAGTTCACTGTGGCCTCAGTACGGGCACCGATGCCAGTGGGACCAGGCTTCGCGTGGTTCCCCCTGACACAAGACCTGCGCTATCCAATGGATCAGGTCATCAGCGCATCAACGCACGTGATGGCGTGGCTGGACGGCGTTCGTGAGCAGCACAGCAGCGTTAGCCTGCTCGGGTTTTCCATGGGCATGACGATGGCCACGAACCTCCTGCGCCATCGCCCCCACGATTTTGCCGCCGTCGTCGGCCTCTCTGGGTTCGCCATCAAAGATGAGGGTAATCCGTTCTTTCAGGATGCGGAGTTGGCCGCCGCCAAGATCCCGTTCTTCTGGGGTCGGGACCAAGCGGATCCAGTCATCACGGCCGAGAAGATCGAGTACACGCACGCGTGGATCGGCAAGCACACTTCCCTGACGAAGGTGCTCTACGCGGGAATGATGCACAGCATCAATGCCCAGGAGCTGACTCACGTTGCTGAGTTCCTGACTTACTCAGTTCTGCGTTCAGCGAGAAACTGACCGCAGCTTTGTGAGGACCCAGGAGATTACGACGACGGCACTAGGCGGACCGTCTGGCCTGCAGCTGATATCACGTCCCCGGGATGCAGCTGCCTGCCTCGACGCTCCTCAACGTCTCCGTTGACACGAACCATGCCGTTTTCGATGAGGTCCTTGGCCTGAGCACCGTCTTCGGCTAGATTCGCCAACTTGAGCAGCTGACCCAATCTGATCATGGAGTCCCGGACTGGAATGTCGGTGTATTCGGATTCTTTCATGCGTCCATTCTGCCTGAGCCTACCGGCTCAGTTGCAACCTGCAGCCGCTGAGAGCTGGTCCGAACCGCACGTACGCTAGTGTTGAATCTTCCCCGGGTATCAGCGCTTAAGTATGGCCTTGCCCGGGATCTCAAGCAGGTAATCGGACCGCACCCAGCGGCCCAAAACGCACAGAAACGGGTGGCAAACGTGGCCAAGAAAACATCTGCACTTGATCCGATTATCTCGCTGGCAAAGCGGCGGGGATTCGTTTTCCAAGCCGGTGAAATCTACGGCGGTTCACGGTCCGCGTGGGACTACGGTCCGTTGGGCGTTGAACTGAAGGAAAACATCAAGCAGCAGTGGTGGCAGAACTTCGTTCGTGGTCGCGAAGACATGGTTGGCCTCGACTCATCGGTCATTCTTCCGCGCAAGGTGTGGGAAGCATCGGGGCACGTGGCAACATTCTCGGACCCGCTCGTTGAATGCACCTCTTGCCACCGCCGGCTCCGTCAAGACCACCTGATCGAAAATTTTGAGCAGAAGAAGGGCCGTAGCCCAGAGAACGGCATGGCAGACATCGCGTGCCCCAACTGCGGCACCAAGGGCCAGTGGACTGACCCGCAGAACTTTTCCGGCCTCCTGAAAACTTTCCTCGGTCCGGTGGATAACGAGGAGGGCCTGAATTACCTGCGTCCCGAGACCGCCCAGGGCATCTTCGTGAATTTCAACAATGTGCTGAATACTTCTCGCAAGAAACCGCCGTTCGGTATCGGTCAGATCGGCAAAGCATTCCGCAACGAAATCACGCCGGGAAACTTCATTTTTCGCACCCGTGAGTTCGAGCAGATGGAAATTGAATTTTTCACAGCCCCGGCTGACGCTGATGAGTGGTTTGGTCACTGGGTTGAAGAGTGCTGGAACTGGTTCACCGATCTCGGCATCAACCCGGATAACCTGCGCCGGCTAGATGTTCCTGCAGAGGACCGCGCCTTCTACTCGGCTAGCACTATCGATATTGAGTACCGCTTCGATTTTCAGGGTTCGGAGTGGGGCGAGCTGATGGGTGTGGCAAATCGTACGGATTATGATTTGGGTGTTCACTCCAAGAATTCGGGGACGGAACTGAGCTACTTCAACCAGCAGAGCGGGGAGCGTTTCATTCCCTACGTGATCGAGCCCTCCTTTGGTTTGACCCGTGCCATGATGGCGTTTCTCGTGGACGCTTATACCGAGGACGAGGCGCCCAACGCCAAGGGCGGCGTCGACAAGCGAACAGTATTGCGCCTGGACCCGCGCCTAGCACCGGTCAAAGCCGCGGTTCTTCCGTTGAGCCGCAATGAGGATCTCTCACCGAAGGCTCGTGATCTCTCAGCTGCCCTGCGTAAACGCTGGAATATTGATTTCGACGATGCAGGGGCCATCGGACGCCGGTACCGTCGTCAAGACGAGATCGGCACACCCTTCTGCATCACCGTGGACTTTGAAACACTCGATGACCAGGCCGTCACTATCCGCGAACGCGACACCATGGCACAGGAACGCGTCGCCCTGGATCAGGTCGAGGGCTACCTGGCAGCCCGTCTGGCGGGTGCCTGATGGCGCTGCAGTACCGTCCGTGGCGAGAGGGAGATGACCTGGAACTGCTGCAGATGTGGGGCGCTCCGGACGGTCCGCAGGCGGAACAGGCACGCAGTCTTCTCCGACCAGCCTCCGAGGATCCTTGGTCTCGCTGCATCGTGGCCGAGGACGACGGCGTGCCCGTAGCAGCTGGCTGCGTTTTCGAGGCGAAACTACACAGTGAGCGGCTGTGGGCTTACATCGAAGTAGCTGCAGATCATCGTCGCTCCGGCCTCGGATCCACGCTGCTGACCATGTTGCGGCACGAAGCCGCCAACTCGCCGTCGGCCGTCACCACTTTGCGGGCGAAGGTCAACCCGGAGACATCCGGTGCGGAGTTTGCCGCCGCGGTGGGCTTGTTGCCCATCCAGCGATCACGGATCGTCACTATACTGCCTGGCGCCCTGGCAGTGCCTGACTTCGAGGACCCCAAAGGCCCGCAGCTTGAAGAGGCCGCTACTGGATCGGTGGAGCTGACCCGTACGGTCGTCGATTGGTACAACGCCGTTCACTCATGGGACCCCGCAGACATGACACTCGGACAAGCGCAGCAGTACTTGCTGGCGGATCTCACCGGTGCCTCCGGAGCAGTTGTCCTTCGGGACAGGCCCAAGGGCGACGGCGGTGCTATCGCGGCGTTCGCGATCAGCTATACGCAGACCCGGACGGATGGCCCCGCGGATGTCTTGCTGGGTTGTAACACGGCGCTGCCGGAGTCGGAACAGGACGCTGCGTTGGCAACGTTGTTGGCCATGCTCGTTCACGAGTATCCGGTGCAGCTCGAACTAGATGACTCTATGACAGCACTGTGCCGGATACTCGAGCCGCTATTGGGTGCCGGATCCGCCCGTCAGGACGAACTGGAGACGCTCGTCGTCAGCGACTGAAGGGTCCGTTAAAGGCGCGTCACTAGCCGCGACGGTGTCGACCCTCTGCACGGTCCACTTCGTCGGCCTTGATGCGTTCCTCTTCGGTCATGGCACCGCCCCCGAGGTGAGCTGGCATCCACCATGCTCCGGGCTCTGGCTGGAGCGGGAAGTCTGCTATTCCGCGGTCAATGCCTTCTTGCAACTCGGCACGCAGAAGGTTGGTTTCACCGACGACGTCCATGTCCGCAACCTGTCGATCGTGCCTGATGGGCTTGCCGATATGTACTCTTACTGGTGCCCGCCAAGCACGGCGAGGGGAAAAGCTATGGCCACGGGATAGTAGCCGGTGCGAACCCCAGATGGAGACGGGGATGATGGGAACCCCGGCCTCGGCGGCTAGCCTGGTGGCGCCGGTCTTGAGATCGCGAACCCGATAGCTTCGGCTGACCCCCGCTTCAGGCAGAACGGCAACGTACTCGCCCTGCCGCAGCTTCTCCAAGGCTCCACGGTAACCGTCGGCGCCTGCACTCCGGTCCACAATGACATGGCCCGTTGCGTAGACAATCGGTCCAGTGAACCAGTGGGCGGCGGCGCGCTTGTTCACCAAGAACCGCATTTGCGCCCGGAGCTCTTTCCAGAGCATCCACTCCGCAAAAACGAAATCCAGATAGCCAAAGTGCGTGATAGCTATCACTGCGCCCTTTCCGGGTGCCGGCGCACGTGAGGGACCATTCATCGATTCACGGGCGGGAAGGTTCTCCCTGCCGCTTATCATCACCTTCATACGGAACACTTTAAGAAACAGCACGCCGCTGTACACGACGGCACGATACACGCGGTCGTTGGGGCTGGGTTTCCATGTCATTGGCCAGTCCTTCCGTCGTTTCCGATCATCATGAGACGCCGGTCCAACGACTATATAGTCCCGAACCGCGCGGATGGAGCGTTTCGTCCACAGCGAATAAACGTTTCCGCTCGGATTTGCGAGAATAGAACGGTGAGTACCATCGCAGCACATCCCGCCCCCTCCACCGAGTCTCCATCGGACGCGCCCGCAAAGCTCCAGTTACCCCCGTTGAAGCTCGGACCGCTGACCATAGACACACCAGTGGTCCTTGCCCCAATGGCGGGCATCACCAACACCGCGTTCCGACGGTTATGCCGCGAATACGGTGGGGGCCTCTATGTTTCGGAGATGGTCACTTCCCGTGCGCTGGTTGAACGAACACCGGAATCGATGCGCATCATCTCTCACGACGCAGACGAGCGCGTAAGGTCGGTGCAGTTGTACGGCGTGGACCCTGTGACCGTTGGCCAAGCCGTCCGGTTACTGGTGGAGGAAGACCGCACGGATCATATAGATCTCAATTTTGGCTGCCCTGTCGCGAAGGTGACACGCAAGGGTGGCGGTGCTGCTCTGCCCTGGAAGACGGACCTCTTTACCTCGATCGTGCAGACAGCCGTCAACGAGGCGTCCAAAGGCAACGTGCCACTGACCATCAAAATGCGCAAAGGCATCGACGACGACCACCTGACCTACCTTGAGGCCGGACGGATCGCACGGGACAGCGGCGTTGCAGCTGTCGCACTGCACGGACGCACAGCTTCACAGTTCTACTCCGGTAAGGCGGATTGGAGCGCCATCGCCCGGTTGCGGGAGGCCTTGCCTGATATTCCAGTCCTCGGCAACGGGGACATCTGGAGCGCCGAAGATGCCATGCGGATGGTTCATGAAACCGGTGTGGACGGCGTCGTCATCGGTCGTGGATGTCAAGGCAGGCCGTGGCTATTCGGGGACCTTGCCGCGGCCTTTGAGGGTAGTAGCGAGCGGCACCGGCCGGGTCTAGGCGAGGTAGCCGTGAGTGTCTACCGTCATGCCCTGCTGCTCATCGACACCTTTGGCGACGAAAGCAAGGCGCTTCGAGACATCCGCAAGCACATGGCCTGGTATTTCAAGGGCTATGTTGTGGGCGGGGATCTTCGTGCCAGACTGGCTACTGTGCCAACTCTTGAAGTCCTCCGAGAACTCCTGGATGAATTAGACCCGGACGCTCCGTACCCCGGCGCTGACGCTGAAGGTCCGCGTGGGCGGGCAGGTACGCCAAAACGCACAGCGCTCCCGGAAGGCTGGTTAGACGAACGTCGTCTCAACGACGCGCAGAAGGCCGGAATTTCCGCTGCTGAACTCGACGTATCAGGTGGATGAGTACATGCACACAGATGAACGTCCAATGACCAGCGGCTACACCGAGGTAGATCGTCTCAGGTGGGCGCAGGAACCCCAGAAGAGCACCTTCCGGACCTCCTTCGAGCGAGACCGAGCCCGAGTCCTTCATTCCTCTGCGCTGCGAAGGCTCGGCGCAAAGACACAAGTGGTGTCGCCCAGTACTGATGACTTCGTCCGGACCCGGCTCACCCATAGCCTGGAAGTTGCTCAGGTAGGCAGGGAGCTCGGACGTTCTCTGGGCTGCGACCCGGACGTAGTGGACGCAGCCTGTCTCGCCCACGATCTAGGCCACCCTCCCTTCGGACACAACGGGGAATCCGCATTGCACGCCATGGCACACGCCATCGGCGGGTTCGAAGGCAACGCTCAGACCCTGCGACTGCTGACCAGGCTGGAACCAAAAATGGTGGCGCCGGACGGCTCCCCGGCAGGCCTGAATCTGACCCGCGCCAGCTTGGACGCTTCGTGCAAATACCCGTGGTCAGCCCTGGACGCTCCCGTCATCGGTGGTCAACGAACAACCAAATTCGGTGCCTACGAGGACGATCTCCCCGTTTTTAATTGGCTGCGCGAGGGCGCACCAGAGGGACGATCCTGCATCGAGGCGCAGGTCATGGACCTCGCGGACGACATCTCCTACTCCGTCCACGACGTCGAAGACGCAATCGTCGCCGGCCACCTTCAGCTCAAATACCTGGACAACCGGGACCACCGGGCCCGCGTCGTCGGCTACACCCGCCAGTGGTATCTACCGCAGAGCGATCCCGACGAGGTAGAGGCGGCCCTCAACCGGCTTCAAGCCACAGATGTCTGGGTCCCCGAAGCGGACGGAAGCCGCAAATCCATGGCAGCGCTGAAGGACATGACCAGTCAACTGATCGGCCGATTCTGCCTTAGCGCAATGGCTGCAACCAGGGACATCTACGGTACTGATCCGCTCACCCGTTACGCTGCCGAAGTCATTGTTCCGCGAGAGACACACCACGAAATCGCGGTCATGAAGGGCCTGGCCACCACGTTCGTCATGACCAGCGACTACCGGCAACCCATCTACGAACGTCAGCGAGAAATACTCTCGGAACTTGTCGCCATCTTGGCTGCAACCGGAGATTCCCATCTAGAACCAATGTTTGCCGGCGACTGGCGCGCAGCCGAAAGCGATGACGCACGACTACGGGTCGTCATCGACCAGGTTGCTTCCCTGACGGACGCCTCCGCGACCAGCTGGCATGAACGCTTGGCCGGCAGCCGAAGGACCCTGTTGTGAAGGTTACGCTGCGCCGGGGCACAGGACACTGAACATGGCCGGATTGATCAAACGCGAAGACATCGACGAAGTCCGCGAACGCACCGACATCAAGGAAGTGGTCGACGGCTATGTCACCCTACGTTCGGCTGGCGTAGGGTCCTTCAAGGGATTGTGCCCATTCCATGATGAGCGCTCGCCGTCCTTCCATGTGCGGCCTCAGGTAGGGAACTATCACTGCTTCGGTTGCGGCGAGGGCGGCGACGTCATTTCGTTTGTGCAGAAGCTTGACCACACCAGTTTTGTTGAGGCCGTGGAAAAGCTAGCAGGGCGGATCGGGTTCGAACTTCACTATGAGGACGGCGCCGGCCCCAGACGCGAGGATCTTGGCAAACGCCAGCGCCTGTTGGACGCGCACAAAATCGCTGCTGAGTTCTTCCGCAGCCAGCTGAAGGAACCTGGCGCGGCTGAAGCTCAACGATTTCTGCAGGAGCGTGGCTTTGACCGTGCCGCTGCGGAGCACTTTGGCGTTGGGTTTGCACCGAAAGGCTGGGATGGACTCCTGCGGCATTTGAGCGACCGTGGGTTCACCCAGGATGAGCTGAAACGTTCGGGAATGTTCTCGGAGGGCTCCAGAGGCATTTACGACCGCTTTAGGGGCAGGCTGGTCTGGCCAATCCGCGGCATCACCGGCGATACCATCGGATTTGGGGCCCGCCGGCTATTCGAGGACGATCAGGGCCCCAAGTACCTCAATACTCCCGAGACCCTGCTGTATAGCAAGTCCCAGGTGCTGTATGGGATTGACCTTGCCAAGCGGGACATCGCCAAAAAGAGGCAGATTGTTGTGGTGGAGGGGTACACAGACGTCATGGCATGTCACCTGGCTGGAATCACGACGGCGGTCGCTACCTGCGGGACGGCATTTGGTCCTGACCACGTAAAAATTGCCCGCCGGTTGCTATCCGACGACGGCACTGGTGGGGAGGTTATCTTTACTTTCGACGGCGACGCGGCCGGACAGAAGGCAGCTCTGCGAGCGTTCGAGGAAGACCAGAAGTTCGTCGCTCAGACCTATGTTGCGGTAGAGCCCAGCGGCGCGGACCCTTGCGAACTGCGTCAGAGTCGCGGGGATTCCGCGGTCGGGGAACTTATCGCTTCTCGGCGTCCGCTTTTTGAGTTTGCCATCAAGGCGTCGTTGAAAAATTTTGATCTCACGACAGTCGAGGGTCGAGTCCAGGCACTTCGTGCTGCTGCCCCCGTCGTCGCACAGATTCGGGACGCCGCGATGCGTCCTGCCTATTCCCGCGAGCTGGCCAAGTGGTTGGGAATGGACGTGGAAGACGTTCTGCGGGCTGTTGGCTCAGCTGCCAAGCGTCAGCAGACGTCGGCTGGTACGCGACCGGATTCCCGGCAGGCTTCAGCGGCGCAAAGTCAGACGCCATCACCCGAGCAGGTTCCAGCAGATCAGCCGCGATTCAATCGTCCAGATCCGAACGACCGTGTAGCAAAGCTGGAAAAGGAAGCGCTCGAAGTCGTTGTGCAGCAGTCGGCGCTACTAGACGATTCCCAGTGGCAGAGGTTTGCGGCGGCCAAGTTCACTGTTCCTGCTTATTTGGCCGTACAGACTGCCATACGCGCCGCGGGGGTGGCAGCCCCAACGTCGGCCGGATGGGTTGAGCAGATCCGTCGGGAAGTACCCGAGGTTCTTGGACCTCTGGTCAGCGAACTAGCGGTTTCGCCCATCCCTGCACGGGATGCCGACGCAATGGCCGCTTACTGTAGGGATATTCTCAACCGCCTGTTTGAGCTAGACATCACGCATCAGAAGGCAGAGAAACTGGGGGAGCTGCAGCGGTTGGATGCAACCGCTGATCCTGCTCGTATCCAGGAGCTGAACAGGGACCTCATGCGGTTGGAAATGGAGCGTCGTGAGTTGAGAAGCGAGCTTTCCTAGCCCGCAACGACCACGATTTAACTTCCACTGAGAAGCCTTGTAGAGTTGTGTCTGCCGCTTTCCCCCGTAGCTCAATTGGCAGAGCATTCGACTGTTAATCGAAGGGTTACTGGTTCGAGTCCAGTCGGGGGAGCACAATATCGAAGGTCCCGTACTCATCTTGAGTGCGGGACCTTTTCGTATTAACGCCCGATGGACAGCAGACGGGTCGCGGTGACGCCGGATAGATGACATGTAACAATGCATCGAATTCTTCGTTGCATTGTTACATTAGAGCAAACTATCGGTTATAGCGCCTCAACTGGCGGTACCATCGGAGCGAGCCGCCGTCCGCGGCCCGACATCGAGGACGAAGAACGGATAGAGCAATGACAAGCGAAACACCCGCTCCTGAGCCCACGGAAAACGGATCTCCGGCTACCAACCCAGAGGGGAATCGAGCGCCGGTTTCTCCGAATGAATCAACTGGCGCCCCGGGCCCGTATAACCCACCCGCAGGTCCTCCAGCCGCCGCATTGAACCCGCAAGAGGACAAGCAATGGGCGTCGTTCTCGCATTTCGGGGGCGTGTTCGGATTCCTCCCTGCCCTGGTGATCTACGTCGTTTTCAAGGATCGCGGACGATTCACTCGTCAGGAATCTCAAGAAGCGCTGAATTTTCAGATTACCGTGGCGGCTGCAGTGGTCGTGTGTTTGGTGCTAGGACTGATTCCTCTTATCGGCATCCTCTTCAGCTTGGTCCTGCTGGGACTGTGGATCGCGATGATTGTCTTTTCGGTCTTGGCTGGCATATCTGCCAACAAGGGTGTGGCGTACCGTTATCCGGTAGCTGTGAGACTGATCAAGTAGAGGCGTTTGACTGGTTGAAGCGGCATGTCGTGGAAGCCTCGGACGCGGCCGACGTAGCATCAAGGTACAGAGTTTCTGTTTTGGCTTGAAAACTCGAAGTACATGGATTGTCGATTGACAGGAGGCGGCCGCGGGTGCCGATTACGCGGACCGTGCTGGACGTGGCCCAGCACCATCCCGACCAGTTTGCAATAGTCGGGAAAGACGACCGGCTGACGTATGCACAGATCGTAGAAGATTCTCGGCGGATGTTTGTCGTCGTGGATGCCCTACACAGTGCACAGGCCATGCCGCCGGCACCGAGCGTCGAAACCGTCGGTATTCCTATTACGGCGGTGAGCATCGCGTCGGCGTTTCACACATCGCGCATCATCGCGGGGCTCACAGGGTTCAGATCCGTCTCAGCAACCATCGACCCACAATGGCCACTGGAGCACCGGATGGGGGTCATCCTCGCCACCGGAATCGGCGTTGTCATTAGTGACTCGTCCGATCTTGCGGATGCCCTCACTGCGAGTGGGTGGAAGGGCACAATCATCACTCTTGCCGCATTCAGGCAGAAAGAGGCATCTGCCGTGCCGACCGTCAGCCCGATGGTGCGCGATGATGAGGAGCCGTTCCTTTTGCTGTTCTCATCGGGTACAACGAGCAACCCTAAAGCGTTCCTGAAGACGCGGCATCAGTACCGCGAAAATTTTGCGGTCTCCAGCGCGCACCTGGAGTCGAGGGTTGGCACCGCCACGTTCGCGCCCGGGCCGGTGTCCTACAGTCTCACGCTCTACGCGCTCATCGAATGTCTGGCCTCCGGTGGAAGCGCGCACGTGGCGGACGTGTTTGATCCGCTCGCATTGGGACACCGTATCCGCGGTGAAAGGATCACCCGAGTTGTGGCGGTGCCCGCAATCATCCAAACGCTGGTGGACGTCGCCCGCCGCAACCCGGACTGTCTCAAGACGCTAGAGCTGGTTGTCACCGGCGGAGCAAACCTTCCCGCGATCCTTCGCGGCGGTCTCGCCGACGTGCTACCGCAGGTGCGGCTGATCAGTTACTACGGGGCGGCTGAGATTGGGTTCATCGGTGACAGCCGCGGCGGCGATGGCACCCGCATCAGCGTCTACGAGGGCATCGGCGTGAGCATTCGAAACGACCATGGCTCCGAGGTGGCCGACGGTGAGCTGGGCACGTTGTGGGTTAAGGCCTCTGCATGCTCCGATCGATACCTGGCGGGAACGACGGACGCGGTGTTGAAGGGCTCGGACGGCTGGGCCACCGTTCACGATCAGGGGCGACTGGTTGATGGTGCGCTGGTATTGGCGGGGCGCGCTGGAGACATTGCCGTCACCGGCGGACACAAGGTGGCGTTACCCAGCGTGGAGCGGGCATTCGAGGGGATGCCGCACCTTGGCGCAGTCTGCGCAGTAGCGCTTTCTCACGATCAACTCGGCAGCGTTGTGGCACTCATCGTCGAGGGGCCGCCGCCAAGTAAGGGTGAGCTGCTGGCCCGCGCACGTCAGGAGCTGGCTCCCCAATTTGTGCCGCGCCAGTGGTATTGGGCACAGCGGTTGCCTCGTACCGTCGGCGGCAAGATCCGCCGCCAAGCCGTGGCACAGCTTGTAGCGCAGGGAGAGGCGGTGCGGTTGTGAACGATCGCCGTCGCGTTGTTATCACTGGGCTCGGGGCGATCACCCCAAGCGGCTTGGACGTAGAGACGATGTGGGATTCCGTCATCCACGGACGCAGCCCCATCACGACGCTCGACGAGCCCGAGTTCGCGGATCTGGCCGTTCGAATCGGCGGACAGGTGCAAGGGTTCGACGCATCCTCTGTCTTGGAGCCAAGCCTCGCCCGTCGACTCACCCGCAGCCAGCATTGGTCTGTTGCGGCTGCCGACCAGGCAGTGGCACAGGCTGGTTGGACATCAGCAGCAGGCGACATGCCCTGGGACCCGCAACGGTTCGCGATCATTGCCGCCACCGTATCGGGGCCGGTCGATGCCATGCAGCACGCCACCCGCGCTCTGGACCAGCGGGGCCCGCGGGCGGTGCCGATGACCCTTGCGATCTACGGAGCGATAGATGCGGCCGCCGCTGTGCTCAGCCAGCGCTATCAGGCGTTCGGTCCCACACAGGGCGTGTCGGCTACCTGCGCGAGCGGAGCGATTGCTCTCGGCGAGGCGACCCGCCGCATCCGCCACGGCTACGCCGACGCCGTCCTGGTGGTCGGTAGTGAGGACTGCCTGAACGCGGTGAATCTCGCGTCGAACGCGAATATGCGGGCACTCGCACACGGATACGAACACAACCCGACCACAGCCTCCCGACCGTTCGATCGGGCGCGCTCCGGCTTTGTGATGTCGGCTGGGTCAGCCGCCGTCCTGCTCGAATCGGCGGATGGCGCCCGCGCCCGCGGAGCTGTCGCGCTGGCCGAGCTGGCCGGGTTCGGGGCCGCCAGCGATGCTTATCACGCGACCGCTCCGCATCCGCAGGGTAGGGGCGCTGCGCAGGCCGTGCGCGACTGCCTCGCCGACGCGGGCATTACCGCGGATGCCTTGGACCACATCAACGCCCACGGCACGGGGACCCCAACCGGTGACGCCGCCGAACTGAACGCTTTGGAAACCGCGCTTGGCGACCGTGCCCGCGGCATCCCGATCAGTGCTACCAAGTCCAGCATGGGGCACTTGCTCGGTGCGTCGGGAGTCGTGGAGGCCGTTATCGCCGTGCAGACGCTACGGGACGGAATGCTCCCGCCCACGTGTAATCTCGATGACCCCGAGTTCGACGGCTGGGATATCGTGACAGGCGAGGCCCGTCGGCAGCACGTCAACGCCGTATTGTCGAACTCCTTCGGGTTCGGCGGGCATAATGGTGCGGTCCTGATCACCCGTGGGAATGGATAAGAAGGAGCATTTATGCCAGACCAAGAAACTCGACACGCAGAGTTGGCTGAGAAGTACCTGCCTGAGGATCTGCTGGAGCGCTTCCGTGAACGTGCCGACGTCTATGACCGGGAGAACCGCTTCTTTCACGAGGATCTCGCCGAGCTCACAGAGCGGGAATATCTCACCGTGTTCGTACCGGAGGAGTTCGGTGGAGCGGGCCTTTCCCTCACGGAGGTTTCCCATCTTCAGCAACGGCTGGCCACCGCGGCTCCGGCGACAGCGTTGGCGGTGAATATGCACCAGATATGCGTAGGCGTCGTGCGCGCCATGTTCGAGCGCGACGATCGGTCGCTGACCTACGTGTTCGATGAGGCGATGGCCGGGGAGATCTTCGCTTTTGGGGTCAGCGAGCCATCCAACGACTGGGTTCTGCAGGGCTCAAACACGGTTGCCGAGCCGCTGGCGGATGGCGGCTATCAGTTGAGTGGGGTCAAGACTTTTACATCATTGTCGCCGGTGTGGACACGTTTGATCACCCACGGGCTGGACAGCACCAATGCTGAGGAGCCGAGGCTCGTCTACGGGTTCGTCGAGCGGAGCGCTGCGGGCATCACGACGTCGGACCGGTGGGATGTACTGGGGATGCGCGCGTCGCAGAGTCGGGCAACGACCTTGAAGAACGTGCGGATGCGCCCCGATAGAGTAGCCCGAAAGATTCCGACAGGGCGCCACCCCGATCTGTTGACATTCGCGATCACGAGCAACTTCCAATTGCTGATCGGCGCGGTGTACGCAGGGGTCGCGCGCCGGGCCCTTGACTTGGGCGCCCAAGGGCTGAAAAGCCGGAAGTCGGCCAAGAGTGGCACAACCTACGCTGAGGTCCCGGAGTCCCGGGCACGTCTGGCCGATGCGCTCATGGATTACATGGCGGTGCCGGCGCAGTTGGATGCTTACAGTCGCGACTTCGATGACCTCGTTGACCACGGTGCGGGATGGCCGTTGCGTCTGGTCAGTGCACGCATCAACGCCTCGAACGTCGCGCGGAGGGCAGCCGAGACCGCGCTGATGTGTGCGAGCGGAAGCGGATTCAGCAATGGACAGGAGCTCAGCCGCTTGTTCCGGGATGCCACGGCAGGGTTGTTCCACCCGCCGAGCGCTGACGCCGCGCGGCCTATGTACGCAGCCGCGTTGCTCGACGACAACTGACCACACCGCCGACCAGACAACGATGGCTGGTGGCCCTCGAAGAGCTGCTGGGTCCGTGGATTACGTTACTGGCCGAGCGTAAAGCGCAGAGAAAGCCAGTTCTCACGGCAGGCTAGAGCAGCGGCCTCAGCATCGCCGCGCCGGGCGTGCTCGATAATCTGCGCGTGCTGAGCGACCGAGTCCCTGCCAGCAAAGGATCCGAATCGCATCCGTTCGACCCGTCGGATCACGGGCGTGGTCTGCTCTAGAACTTCGTGGATGACCTGGTTGCCGCTGACGGCGACCAGTACAGCATGGAATTCATCATCGGACCTTAGTGCCGCTTCAACATCGAGCTGTTCGAGGGCGTTTTCGAATCGAGTATTGGCCGTGACCATAGTTGAAATTGAAACTTCCGTGATCAAAGGCACGGCGAGCCGTGCCGCTAGTTCATGCATTGCAGCGACAACCTGCTGGGCGCTCATAGTGGAAGCCAGATCGTAGGGGGCAACGATGGTGGTTCTCCCTGGTACGGAGATCACCAGACCGGCGCGTTCTAATCGCAGCAACGCCTCCCTAATGGGGGTTCGGCTGACTCCCAACCACAGTTCTAAGTCTGTGTCTTTAAGGCGTTCACCGGGCACGAACGTGCCATCCACGATTGCGTCGCGGATCGATCCAAAGACGTTGTCCCGGAGAAGTGACCTTTTGTGGACACCTTGAAGGGGAGGGGTAGGCATGCAATGTATATTATCGGAGCCTGGATAGGGCAGATGCTAGAATCCAATATATTGCATGTTGGAGTGTTTGTTGGCGGATTATTTCTGTCCCTGCGACCCTAAGGACCTCAAAATGGCCATCTCTGATTTTGAACGATATCCCTTGACGTTCGGACCGAGCCCGGTCCATCCGCTGCCTAGGCTCAGTGCTCACCTTGGAGGTGCGCAAATCTGGGCCAAGCGCGAAGACGTCAACAGCGGACTCGCGTTCGGTGGCAATAAGACCCGTAAGTTGGAGTACTTCGTCCCGGACGCTCTGGCGCAGGGAGCGGACACACTGGTGTCCATCGGTGGTTACCAGTCAAACCACACACGCCAGGTAGCTGCAGTAGCCGCGAAGCTGGGTTTGAAGGCCCGTTTGGTCCAGGAGAACTGGGTCGACTGGCCGGACCCACTTTCTGACCGTGTCGGGAACATTCAGCTCTCCCGCATCATGGGCGCCGATGTTCGGCTGGACAGCGCCGGATTCGACATCGGCATTCGCAGCAGCTGGGAAAACGCCATCGAGGAGGTCAAAGCCTCCGGTGGCACACCCTATGCGATTCCCGCCGGTGGATCAGATCACAGACTCGGCGGGTTGGGTTTCGCAAACTGGGCCTATGAAGTAGAACAGCAGGAACGCGAACTCGGCGTCTTTTTCGACACTATCGTTGTCTGTACAGTCACGGGTTCGACGCACGCGGGCATGATTGCGGGCTTCGCCGGCCAGGATAAACCTCGCCGAGTCATTGGCATTGACGCTTCTGCAACCTTGCAGCAGACCCGCGACCAGGTAGCACGCATTGCTCGAAACACCGCTGAGCTGATCGGGCTGGGGCGGGATATCCGAGACGAAGAGATCAACGTCCTGGAAGGTTGGGCCGGAGACCTCTATGGGATCCCCGTCGATTCCACCCTGGATGCAATCCGCCTCGGTGCTTCTCTCGAGGCGATGATTACGGATCCTGTCTATGAAGGGAAGTCTCTGGCCGGACTCATCGATCTGGTGACAACCCGGGAGATCCCGGCAAGCAGCAATGTGCTCTACGCACATCTGGGCGGCCAGGTTGCCCTCAACGCTTACAGCGGGCTCTTCCGCTCCTAAACGCAGGGCAGGCGACTCCCTGCAGTGGGCTTCTTTGTCCCTGGAGGCGATTCGCTGTCTGAACGGGGCTCTTGGGTGTCGGCATTCTGGGAAGGGTCTAGCTGTGCCAGAAATTCGGCGAACCCACCTTCGACCCGCCCCTGCAGACGACCGGCGGTACGGACGCGGCAAGAGTCGGTGGCCACAATTGAGTACTGACACGCGTGGGCCGCCGTCACAAAGGCCCGGTCCTCATGAAGTCCTACGTCCGCAAATCCTCCCAATGTTGTGAAGACATCCGCACGGAACCCTAGATTAGCCCCATGAACGTGGGGGTGCCCCTCACGCAGTTGGTGGTGGGCGTGCCAGTGCGCTAATCGAGGTTCGGAGAGATCTGCGGAAAACGGTTCAACCGTACCAACCACCACATCTGCTCCCGCAATGGCTAGCTCATACTGGCGTTCTAACCAGTGAGGTGGGACGGCGCTGTCGGCATCGGTATTGGCGACCCACAGCCGTGAGGGTGGAAAGGAGGTGGTGGACAATGCTGTTGCGATGCCAGCATTCCGTGCCGCGCCCACCCTGCCGACGGAGATGCTTTCTACTGTCGTGTGGGGGTGGGCTGCCAATATACTTGCCGATGCGTCAGTGGAACTGTCCAGAACCACTGTGAGGGAGATCCGAACGTCAGGAAATTTCAGGGCCAGCCGGAGCATTGATTGTTCGAGAGCCTGGAGTGCGCGAGGTAGCAACTGAGCCTCGTTGCGTGACGGGACAACGATGACGATTTCATTGATGATTACGCTCATAGGTTCGCCTGAACGCGAAAAACCTCGAGCAGAAAGTCCCCTTCAGCGTAGGCGCCGCGCAACGTTAGCCCTTTGTGTGCACGGAGCAGCTGGTGGACGTCGTCGCCTCCCAACGGCCACCCATTGATGGGATGTCGCCAGTGACAGGCGACCAGATAGGCGTCCGGCAAGGCTGAGCCAACTATTCTTGCCACTACCTCTTCCAGCGCTGCCGCCGCGAGGTAGTATCCCGTTTCGGAGAGCACGTATAAGTCGAAGCGCCCTTGCGGCCAGTCTCGCCCCAGGATGGACTGAGATACGTCAGCGTTAGAGACGCCGGTCAACCTTTTGGTGGCCGTCGCCACAGCTTCGCCACTTGCATCGACTCCCGTGATCCGTCCACACCTGGGTGCCAGCTGGGCTGTCAGCGCCCCGGTAGAGCAGCCGAGTTCCAGGGCTGCGGCAAATCGTTCATGGGGTAGTGCTGCCAGCACCAGCGAACGTTTGCGCCGCTCATACCAAGACTCTGGAGCCCACGGCTCGGCGCCATCGAGATGAACGGCGTCGAACTGAGTGCAGATCCACTCCGGTTCATCATTCCCGGCCTGTGTGAAGTGACCCGCCATGTCTATGAACGTCTCAAAGCTACGTTCAAAGTGAGATAGCAGCGCAGGGGACAGGAGAGTCTCGTCCCCGTCGGCGTCAGAGAGGGGGCTCACCTGCGTAGTGTGTTTGGAGACCGCCTCAGCCTTGAGAGTCTGTTCGTCTTTCGATAGTTCCAACTTCCGCAGCGCCGGCCATGCCACGCGATGATCCGCGGGGGAGCCCCAATGCCACCACCAGATGGGGTATTCCAACAGCCTGCTCCCTGTCGCTGCCGCCGCTTGGATCGCCGCGGCCCCGGCGGCGTCGTGATCGGTGTGACCGTCCGAAGACCAAGGCGCCACGATGACAGTGGTTCTACCTCCGGACCCAGCGGCTGCTATGAGCTCCTGCTCGAGCTGGACGGAGTGTTCGGCAAGCTGACCATCGGGTAGGTCAAGCACTCTGTGGTGTGCCTGCGGAGCTACCACGGTTACCGCATCCTGAAACTCGAAGGCTCGTCGTCCAGCAAGCTGCTTCGGAGTATGTGTGGGGGAAAGGGGATGCGAGTTCTCCCCCAGAGTAGCTACGATCACGTCAATGGCCACATGGTGGCACGCGGCCCGATGTATGAGCCCTGCGGCACCAAGGGTCTCGTCGTCTGGATGCGCGGCGACCACTATAAGCTTTTCCACCGTGGTCCAATCAATATTCAGAGCGAGCATGCCGGAAATTCGAGGACTGTTCAACCATTCCGCCTCGGCCGTGGATTCCTGATCGTGAGTGAAAGTTACCATGGCGTAATTCCGACGCCGACGGCGGCAGAGGAGTCGAGAACTGCCTTGCCGTGCGCAGAGAGGGAACGCTCGGCATGGTCTTGACGGAGATAGAGCTGCAGATCCGCCACGCGCTGGGCATGTTGGGGTTCGAACGCCAACGGTTCTGGGCCCATGCCGTGAGCTGTGAGTGAGAGGACAGACTCTGAGGCTGAAACGACCGTAGCCCTGACTCGGGCGGCAACAAGGGCTGGCGGGTCGGCACTCGTAGCGCCCCTCCTGGCAGTATCGGCAGCTGTTGCCGCAGCCTGAATGGCCGTCCGCGAAGACCAGAGTGCCTGGTCAACACTGCCAAGGTGCCATAGCGCGATTTGATCCGGTTCACGGGATAGACAGTGTCGATGAAAGCGTCTGGCCAATGCGGTCGCGGCACCATGCCAAATGGCTGCAACGCCCACGCCGCCCCAGGCGAACCCGGGTCTCTGCGTGTACCATCCCGCCCCACCCACCGCTACGGCGGGGACATCAATGAGCACCAAGCCCCGACTTGGCACCTCGGGTAAACCAAGGGCGGTCCACGGTCGGCCGTTGGTGGAAACACCAGAGTGGCGTAAATCGATCGCGAACAGTTGCATGCCGCCCTCGGTCCGAGCGCTCACAAGAGCGTGGCTGAGGTCCTCGGCCAGAGAGCACCACGGTTTGGGACCGTTCAGCCGCCAGCTTTCTCCTTGGGGCGCAGCCATTAGCTGTTCTCCAGGACCGTGGGCTGCAAAAACTCCCCACGTCGAGTCTTCTGGCCATGCTCCGGTGTGGCCAGCTTGATCGAGAATAGCCAGGGCATCCACATGTGGTTCGATGACCCGTGCAGCAGTGAGGTCAGCGGCTCCCAGAGTAGCTAGCGCCTGCCAAAGCTGCAGGACATTCCCATTCTGAGGAAAAGGCAGCTTGCGCCCGAGTTCCCGAGCAAGCTCAAGCAGTGCCGTAATATCCGTGCCGCAACGGAGGGTCGTCCCATGAAGGTCGTTCAGAAAATCCCTGTCGTTCGTGTCTGCTGCATTACTGATATCTAGTTGCACTCCCAACCTGCGGTGAACCTCCGAGGCACTACCTGCTGCTGACTCTGCATGGGACGTTGAGGACATGCTGCCAGTCTCCTTGGAACTGAGGGAAAAAGGAACTAGCTAGGCTAAGCATGTCTAGGACAAGGCACACCGCGGAAGAAGGGAACACCATGGAGGTATTCGTCATCGGCGCGGGACTGGCAGGACTGCGTGCCGCAGGGCTAGCTGCCAAACAGGGCCACGCAGTCACGGTCTTCGAGGCAACCACGCGTGTTGGCGGGCGCGTCGACACCGAAATGGTCGACGGATTTCGTTGCGACCGTGGTTTTCAACTCCTGAACCCCAGCTACCCAGATGCCCGGCGTGCCCTAGACCTCGATCTCTTGGACCTGCACGCATGGGGGCGCGGTGTAGCAGTCAGATCCGACAGCGGGATCAACGTGTTGGCCGACCCGTCCAGGCATCCTCTACGGGTCGGAGGACTATTGCGTGGCATTTTAAGGCCAGGCGATCTGGGCGCCGTCGTGCGTTGGTATCGTCTCGCCGGCGACGAATCACAAACGCTGCGCCAAACTATCGACGAGGCTGGTTTTTCAGGCCCTTTGCGCAAGGTCATTGAGCGTTTCTTCGCCGGGGTGGTGGGGGACTCAGAGCTATCTGTTTCTGCTCCTTTCGCTCGCCAGCTCGCCGGCTACTTCGTGAAGGGAACCCCGTCGCTGCCAGCACAGGGGATGTCGGCCATTGCGCACCAGTTGGCGGAACCCCTAACGGATCAGATCCGCTTTGGAGAAACGGTACAGACTCTGAGCAACGCCGACGGCAAAGTAATCGTGTCCTGTGCATCGGGGGAGCGCTTAGCTACCGATCGGGTGGTGCTCGCTGCCGGGCCCCGTGCCAGCGCCCGGTTGACCGGGCAGCTAGAGCCTAAAATGCACTCCCTGACAACGTGGTGGTTCGCCACGTCGCAGCGTCCCACTCCGTCGTCTTTTCTGCATGTGGACGTTCGGAAGGGTTCCCGTCTTGTCCACGCGTCGGTGGTCTCCAACATCTGCCCGTCCTATGCCCCGGCTGGTTGGCACCTGGTGCAGGCCACGGCTGTAGGGCAACACGGCGTAGATGACGCAACGGCGCTGGCTCAGACCGCAGACACCTTGGCAGCCAGCACGTCCGATTGGCGAATATTGGTCCGTCACGACATCCCTGATGCACTGCCAGCAATCAAACCTGGACACCAACCCCTGGTCAGCACCATCCCTGGCGTCATCGTGGCAGGGGATAGCGGAGAAGCCTCCATTCAAGGGGCCCTGGCTAGTGGGGGCTCGGCAGCAGACGCTCTCGAAGGGTTGCCGATACCACGCTAGTGCTGTCTCTCGTGATGAACGGATAACGATCGAACGTGCGCCGAAAGCTTCCATGCCTGCGAGGGAATGGTAATTTTAGGTACGACGACGATGGCCGCCCATCATTGACCACCAACCAAAGAGACCGGACGGAGGCGGGGTACATGAGCACCTCGACTAGAACACGCGGTAACCGAGCGACTAAACGGACGTCCCTATTGGGTCTGTTCAAGGTCATGATCAGGCTGACACCACGCCAGGTCACTGACGAAGTTTCATTGGCGATAACGCAAATGAAACAAAAGGGCATTCAGGTAGGTGTCGCCGTCGCCTTCTTTGTCGTTGCACTGGTTTTCTTGGGATTTCTTGCCGTGGCACTCATTGTCTCTGCCATCGCAGGATTGGCCAACGTCATGGACACATGGTTGGCAGCGCTCGCCATCGGCGGTCTATTTCTCATCATTCTGGCAATATTGGCGCTGATTGGATTAGCCAAGCTCAAGAAGGCGCTTCCGCTGATGCCTGAAGACGCCATTCACGGCGTCCGTCACGACATCGGTGTTTTGAAGGAGGGCAAGAGCTTCGACGAGTCCACTCTTGACCGCGAAAAGCCGGAGAAGGATAAGAAGGAAGATAAAAAGAAGGATAAAGACGGTAAGCCGTCTTCGCCGGCCCCATCCTTGGGTGAATTGAAGTCGCGTACCCGCGAACGTCGTGAGCATATTGCCGCCGTCCGGGATGGTCTTGGCCGGGAGCTTGACCCCAAGACACGGAAAGCTGCGTTGAAGCGTAGCGCCGAGTCGTCTTTGGGAAATGTCAGGGCCCATTTCACCACGCCAAGCAGTGGCGCCCACCGGACGGCTTCGGACGAGGTCTCATCTCGTCGGTGGAAGCCACTGGTGGTACTTGCAGTTTCTATTGGCTCCATGCTGGTCATGGCCCGCAAACTGCTCCAGAAATGATGCAGGTTTCCGCCTCCTAACGCGAGCGGCTGCACGGGTATGTCAGGAGGAGAGCTATCCGTGGGGAGGCGGCATAGATGAGGATATTTGACGCCGGCCAGCGAGCTGGCGTTGAGCCACGGTTGCTGACGGTGTTCTGGACCGTTCCCAACGTGATCACGTTGGTGCGGTTCCTGCTCGTTCCGTTGTTCGTCTGGTTCGTGGATCAAGAGCAATTTGGCCGAGCCGTCATCACTCTTGTGGTTCTGAGCGCTACGGACTGGGTGGACGGCTACGCGGCACGGTCCCTGAACCAGGTGTCCGTGGTTGGTCGTTGGTTAGACCCCGTGGCGGACCGGCTCGCCCTCATCGTTGTTGCAGCGACGTTTGTTATTCAGGGGATTGCGCCCACCTGGCTGGTGTATATCATCGTGATTCCGGACGTGATTCTGGTTTCTTATGGGTTGCTCCTGTTCCACGGAAGTCCGGACCTTCCGGTCAGCAGAATTGGGAAGGTCCGCACGGCTCTGCTGCTGTTGGGTACGCCATTGTTGTTGTTGCACCGTGTGCCCGGATTCGATAATGACCCTCTGTTGATGGTGGCAACTATCATTCTTGCTGTTGGTTGCGTGGGCCACCTCGTGGCGTTCGTCGACTACTTGCGGAAGGTGACGCGTAAACACCGCCGTCTGAAGCTCAATTCGCCCCCTGATGAAACGTCGGCTTGATGGTTTGGTTGGCCATTGGCTGTGCGCTCCTCGGGGCAGTTTTTTTGGCCTTCGGCGCACAGCGACAGGGGAGTGCGGTTCGAGCCTCAAGCGGAGGACTTACGCTAACCTCGACAGGGTTCCTACGCCTGCTCAGTAATCCACGATGGGTATTCGGACTACTGCTGCTGAGCGTGGGGATGGCGTTGAATATCATTGCGTTGGCCACGGCGTCGTTGACGGTGGTCCAACCTATCGGGGCCATCGCCTTGGTGATCACGACGGTGGTCAACTCGCGGGAGCTAGGGCTACGGCTAAACCGCATCACGGTTGTCGCCATCACTGCCTGCGTGGCTGGCAGCGCGACGTTCGTTGTTCTGGCTGTGAATGTGACGCGTAACAACACCACAGTGAGTGGTTTCGAGGAACTCACTGTGGTGCTCCTTGCCGGCTGCGCTGTTGCGCTATTCGGCACTCTTGCTGTGGTGCTCAGAATCCGTTTGGGCGCCTTCGGGTACATTTTCGGCGCTGGCGTGTTGTTTGGGTTCGTTGCCGTGCTGACGAAGATCATCGCGACGCATTTGCTCGACCCCAATGGCAGATTCCTTTTGAACGTCCCTATTTATTCGGTTGTCGCCATTGCAGCAGCTGCGGCACTCGGTTCCTGGTTTGTGCAGAGCGCCTATTCGTCGGGTCCCCCGGACCTGGTGATAGCTGGTCTGACTGTCATCGATCCAATCGTGGGAATCGCGGTCGGAATAGCTGTTCTGGGAGAACTTCAGCCGGACGTTCAACCGGTGACGGCGGTCGCCATGGGGGCCGCGGCTATCGTTGCTATTGTTGGAGTCATCGCGTTATCCAGACATCATCCTGATGTTCTGCAGCGACGGAATGAACGACGGCGGCAGTAGCCGCTTCCCCAACGCCTACCTGGAAGAACGCCCTGTGACGGAACCGTCCGGACCCAAACCTCTGACCATTCTCATTGCCGCTGATACCTATTATCCCAATATCAACGGCGCTGCCCAGTTCGGCTCTCGTCTAGCCCGCGGTATGAGCGCACGTGGGCACGATGTTCACGTAGTGGCTCCGCGCGGTGGTGCCGGAGGGCCGTTCACAGAGTTCCGCGAAGAAGGCACGGTTCACCGTCTTCGGTCTCGAGGTGTGTTCACACACGAGTATTTCCGCATCTGCCTGCCCTGGGAAATCAAAGCGCACGTGCGGATCCTGTTTGATCGGGTGCAACCGGACGTCGTCCATGTTCAGAGCCACTACATGATTGGTGAGCATGTGCTCTACGAAGCCGTGCGCCGTGGTATTCGTGTCGTAGCGACGAACCATTTCATGCCGGAAAATCTGAATCCGTTTTTGCCGTTCCCGCAGTGGTTCAAGGATGTCATCGGACGCAACTCGTGGCGGGATATGGGCCGGGTCATGGGTCAGGCCGATGTTGTCACCACTCCTACACCTTTGGCTGCAAAAGCTATGCATGACCACGCCTTCCTGACGAAGGTTCTGCCGCTCTCCAACGGCATTGACGCGAGCGTCTACGAATTGCAGCCCGGTGAAATTTTTCAGCGACCAGGGCGGCCGACGGTGCTATTTGCTGGAAGATTGGCGGAGGAGAAGAACATCAATGTACTGATCGAAGCTCTCGCTCTAGTTTCCCTGCGCCTCGATGTTTGTCTCGAGGTCGTTGGAGGGGGCGAGGTTCGCACCAGTCTTGAAGCTCAGGTTGCCCGGCTAGAGCTCGGGGATCGAGTGAAGTTCTTTGGTCTAGTGGATGACGATGAACTCCGCAGAGCTTACCTCCGGGCAACGTTATTCGTCATGCCCGGAACCGCAGAATTGCAGTCGTTGGTCACGTTGGAGGCCATGTCGGCGTCGACCCCAGTTGTCCTGGCCGATGCGATGGCGTTGCCACACTTGGTCGATGAAGGAATAAACGGTTTCCTTTTCAAGCCGAATGACAGTGCCGATCTCGCAGAAAAGATGATGAGCATCCTGTCACTTCCAGAAGCCGCGCTCGAGGCGATGGGCCAGGCTAGCCGGCGGATGGTGGACCGGCATAGCCATGAGAAGACCGTGGAAACATTCGAGGCGCTCTACTATGGTGAGTCACGGGCGGAGGATGCAGTGTAGGTTCCGGTTGCCATAGCGGCGGGAGCATCAACTAGTATGTTTGAGTTGTCTGAACAGTATTGTTCTTAGGGGCTATAGCTCAGCTGGTTAGAGCGCGGGACTCATAATCCTAAGGTCCTCGGTTCAAGTCCGAGTAGCCCTACAGTCAACCCTGGTGCGGATCGAGTTGTGTTCCGTATCGGGGTTTTTGCATTGTGGATTGTATCGATAAGTTACTCATGGGTAACATGGTAGATAGGTCGACAGACCGACTCTCTTCATCATTATGAACACGGCAACGAAGGACTACGTCATGGCCAAACCTGTTATCGATCCCGACAACCTGCCGTATGGCGACGGAGACTTCTATGCTTTCGAGGAACTTCTGTCTGAGGCTGAGCGCACCCGCCTCCATGAAATCCGGGCGTGGCTGAAAGCAGAGGTCAAGCCGATTGCCGCCGAAGCCTGGAACCAGGGAGTCTTCCCCCGTTCGATTATTCCCAAACTTGCTGAGATCGATATCATGAGCCCAGTCCATAGGCAGGGCCACTCAAGCCTCTTCGCAGGGCTTGTGCACGCAGAGTTCACCCGGGCGGATACGTCCATCGCTACGTTCATGGGTGTCCATGACGGTCTTTTCACAGGGTCCATCGAGGCGCTGGCTTCAGAGGAGCAGAAGGCGGCTTGGTTGCCTGACATCTATTCGCTGAAGAAGATCGGCGCTTTTGGTCTCACAGAGCCGCTCGGCGGATCCGATGTTGCAGGGGGTACCCGCACCACGGCTGAGCGCGATGGAGATAACTGGATCCTCAATGGCGAAAAGCGATGGATCGGCAACGCCACCTTCTCGGACTGGGTAGTTATTTACGCACGGGATCTCGCGGATAACCAGGTCAAGGGTTTCATGGTGGATACCACTCTTGAGGGTTACTCAGCTACGAAGATCGAGAACAAGATCTCTCTTCGTGCCGTGGAGAACGCAGACATTGTCCTCGATAACGTTGTTGTCAGTGACGACTTCCACCTCAAGGGAGCAAATAGCTTTAAGGACACCAACAAGGTGCTCAAGGTTACCCGCCTGGCGGTAGCTTGGCAGGCTGTGGGCCAGCAGATGGCGGCGTTCGACGTCGCACGCCGTTACGCCGTCGAACGCCAGCAGTTTGGCCGCCCGCTGGCGTCCTTCCAACTCATTCAGGACAAGCTTGTTCAGATTCTTGGCAACACTGTCAGCTCTCTTGGCATGATGGTCAGGCTGGCCCAGCTTGAAGATGCCGGCGCCGCCAAGGATGAGCAGTCTGCCCTGGCCAAGGCGTTCACGACGGCGAGAATGCGCGAAAGTGTTGCGCATGGGCGTGCGATTTTGGGCGGCAACGGAATTGTCGTTGACTACGAAATGGCGAAGATCTTCGCTGATGCTGAGGCGATTTACTCCTATGAGGGCACCCATGAAATCAATACTCTGGTGACTGGACGTGCCATCACTGGCATTGCTGCCTTCGTGTAGTCTTCTGCGCTGGTACGAAACTACCGGGGGAGTGGAAGGAGTATGGAAGGCCGCCGATCTCTGATGAAATGCAGTGGATCCACATACTCACCCTTTACCCTCACTCCCCAGTGGAGGCAGGCTGCTTCACAGTGGCCTCCGGACCCTATGGCACCCAGCCGCTTTCCGGCCACGACGACGTCGCCTTCTTCGACTGAAGCCAACGCAGGCTCAAAGCTGCTCAGCACTTGGTTGCCGTGATCCACGGTGATCACAGGGCGATCGACGACTGTGCCGACAAACAAGACGCGACCGTCTGCCGGTGACAGTATGGCTGCCCCTGAAGCTGCTTCCAGATCGACGCCACGGTGCCCACTCGCCCAAGGTTGGGGAGGGGGTTCGAAATTGCGACTGATAACGGGTTTGGGGGTCAGTGGCCACTGCCATGGTTCTTGTGAATCGGCATGTGCAGTCTGTGCAGGAAAAACGACCCCAAGGCAGCAGAGCGCTAAAAGTGCCAATGCCAGTGGACGAAGCGCGGGGCGAAAGAATTTTGACATGCATCCACCATGTGCTCTCTGGTTGCGGGTGGTGAGGCTTGTACGCGCCGATGTGGATCTAGCCGCGAGCCAGGACCGCTGTGGAGGAACAGTCGCCCCACGGCGTCCTTGAGAAGGGGTGCTGTAGTACACTAGGTGAAGCAGTTCGGTGTCTTAATTGAATGTCTGTTCATCCAACAGTTTTCGAGGAGGCATCGAATTGACTTCGCGTGTTCTGAATCCCGCGCTTACCCCGCATATTTTTGGGGTGCGAACGGGTGCACCTCCAGCGGTCCGGCGTTTGCCGGATGGACGTGCAGCTTTCCCTTGCAGAGCTGACGAACACTAGGAACTTCTGCTCATCCCGGGCGGAAAGTTATCAACCGTCAAAGTGGCAGTTGCCGGGCATATTTGTCCGCCTGCCGGAAGGAGTGACGACATGCCAGTCGTTACCATGCGTCAGCTGCTCGACAGCGGCGTACATTTCGGTCACCAGACCCGTCGTTGGAACCCGAAGATGAAGCGTTTCATCTTCACGGAACGCAACGGTATCTACATCATCGACCTGCAGCAGTCGTTGTCCTACATCGACCGCGCCTATGAGTTTGTGAAGGCCACTGTTGCACACGGTGGCACCATCCTTTTCGTGGGCACCAAGAAGCAGGCTCAGGAAACCATCGCCGAGCAGGCCACACGCGTTGGCCAGCCCTACGTGAACCAGCGCTGGCTCGGTGGCATGCTCACCAACTTCCAGACAGTCGCCAAGCGGATCCAGCGTTTGAAGGAACTCGAAGAAATCGACTTCGACGACGTCGCCGGATCCGGTCACACGAAGAAGGAACTTCTTCTTTTCAAACGTGAAATGACCAAGCTTGAGACCAACCTCGGCGGTATCCGCAACCTGACCAAGGCTCCCTCCGCGATCTGGATCGTTGACACGCAGAAGGAGCACTTGGCCGTGGACGAGGCCAAGAAGCTCAACATCCCTGTGGTCGCCATCTTGGACAGCAACTGTGACCCAGATGACGTCGACTTCCCGATCCCGGGCAACGACGACGCCATCCGCTCCGTCAACCTGCTCACCCGCGTTGTAGCAGATGCTGTTGCAGAAGGCCTTGTAGCCCGTCACAACCGCTCCGGTGCAGATTCCTCGGCGGCTGCAGAGCCGATGGCTGAGTGGGAGCGCGAGCTTCTCGGCGACGCCGGAGCTGAAGCTGCTGAAGCACCCGCTGAGACTGCTACCGCTGAAGCGCCAGCCGAAGCCGAAGCTGCTGAAGCACCCGCTGAGACTGCTACCGCTGAAGCGCCAGCCGAAGCCGAAGCTGCTGAAGCACCCGCCGAGGCTGAAGCTCCGGTGGCTTCGGAAACAGCAGAAGAAGCAAAGTAAGGCTCCGTTTCATAGCGGCCACAGGCCCGTTGAAACCAGCGTTGTGATAGTCCCGGATTTTTCCGGGACTATCACAACGAAGACATACTGCAGATACTCACTGATAGGGGTTCACTATGGCGAACTACACCGCCGCTGATATCAAGGCACTGCGCGAGCGCACGGGCGCCGGCATGATGGACGTCAAGAAGGCTCTTGACGAGGCGAACGGCGACGCCGACAAGGCCATGGATTTGATCCGCATCAAGGGCCTCAAGGGCGCCACCAAGCGCGAAGGCCGTTCAACGGCTGAAGGTCTTGTCGCAGCCCGCATTGTGGACGGAGCTGTAGGTGTCATGGTTGAGGTCAACTGTGAAACCGACTTCGTTGCAAAGTCCGCAAAGTTCATCGAATTGAGCGAAACAGTACTGGGAGCAGCCGTATCTTCCGCTGCCGTCGATGTTGAGGCGCTCCTCGAAACAGATGTCGATGGCAAGAAGCTCTCGGAAATCGTCATCGAAGAGGGCGCGATTCTCGGCGAGAAGGTCGTTGTCCGCCGCATCGCTCGGGTCGAAGGAAAGACCGTGGACGCTTACCTGCATAAAACGTCCAAGGATCTGCCCGCCCAGGTGGGTGTCCTGTTCGCTGTCGACGGCGAAGGTAGTGATGCCAGCGAAGCTGCTCATGATATCGCCGTCCACACTGCAGCGTTCGCTCCCAAGTTCCTGACAAGGGACGAGGTACCTTCGGATACCGTAGACAACGAACGCCGTATCGCTGACGAGACCGCACGCGCTGAAGGCAAACCTGAAGCTGCGCTAACGAAGATCGTTGAAGGCCGCTTGACCGGTTTCTTCAAAGAAATCGTGCTCGTGGACCAGCCGTTTGCCAAGGACGCAAAGAAGACCGTTGCACAGGTGTTGGAGGAAGCCGGAACGAAGGCTACCGGTTTCGCTCGCTTCCGTGTAGGAGCGTAGTAGAGCTATCGGCCAAGCGGGCTTCAGATATTGAAGAATAGAGGGGCGGTCACCGACAGGTGGCCGCTCCTTTTTCCTGCCCTAATTTACTGAACAAGCACTTCTCGACGTCTAGAAGTGTTAATAATGGTCACAACGTCCGCCATCAGCCATGGGAGGCACCAATGGAAAACAATGCGCAGCAAGAAGGAAACCCGCGCAGGCGAGTTCTACTCAAACTATCTGGGGAAGTATTTGGGGGTGGCAAGCTCGGTGTGGACCCGGACATTGTCCGAGGCATCGCCAAGCAGATCGCGGCGACAGTGGGCAAGGTGGAGGTTGCCATCGTCGTTGGCGGAGGAAACTTCTTCCGCGGAATTGAGCTGTCACAAAGCGGAATGGACCGGTCCCGGGCAGACTACATGGGCATGCTTGGCACGGTGATGAACTGTCTCGCCCTCCAGGACTTTCTGGAGCAAGCTGGGGTTGAAACCCGGGTGCAGAGTGCGATCACCATGGGCCAGGTGGCTGAGGCCTATATTCCCCGCAGGGCTATCCGGCACCTCGAGAAGGGGCGTGTCGTCATTTTCGGGGCCGGTGCAGGGCTTCCGTATTTCTCCACGGACACTGTGGCTGCTCAGCGTGCCCTCGAAGTGCACGCCGATCTTGTGTTGATGGCCAAGAGCGGTGTCGATGGTGTGTACACCGCGGATCCACGCAAGGATCCGTCGGCCAAAAAGCTTGAAGGACTCACCTATGATGATGCCTTGCGTCAGGACATTCGGGTCATGGACCAGACCGCCATGACCATGTGCAAGGACAATAGCCTTGAAATGCTTGTTTTTGGCATGGAGGGCGAGGGCAACGTCACGAGCGCGATTCTCGGTGAAGAAATCGGTACCCGCGTGACCGTCTGAGCTCGCCGAATACCGGCTCGCCCATCAACTGCACGGGCGGGAACCGCGTCCCCGTATAGAATGGATCAGAGCCCAGCCGCCGTCGTCGGCGGCAAATTTTTCGTCTAAGGAGACACAGTGATTCAGGAAGCCCTGCGGGAGTCAGCAGAGAAGATGGATAAGGCCGTCGAGGTCGCTAAGGAGGACTTTTCCACAATCCGAACTGGCAGGGCCAACCCATCGCTGTTCTCCAAGTTGACGGTGGATTATTATGGGACCCCCACGCCGTTGCAGCAACTGGCTGCGTTTCAGGTTCCCGAGGCACGTACACTTCTCATCACTCCGTATGACAAGTCTTCTCTGCAGGACATTGAGCGCGTGCTGCGCGATTCGAGCATCGGAGCGAACCCTGCCAATGACGGCGTCGTTATTCGAATTGTCATGCCGGAACTCACTGAAGAGCGTCGTCGCGAGTACGTGAAAGTTGTGAAGTCAAAGGCTGAGGATGCCAAAATTTCCATCCGAAACATCAGGCGGAAGGCTAAGGACGCTATCGACAAGTTCGTCAAAGATGGCGACGCTGGTGAGGACGAGGGTAACCGGGCGGAGAAAGAGCTCGACGCTGCCACCAAGGCCCACACTGACACCATCGATGAATTGCTCAAGCGCAAGGAAGCTGAGCTTCTCGAGGTCTAATGAGTGATGTTGAGCCTCCTGTACCGGACCGTGGGCCGCTGACGGCCAGCAGCGGTAGCCCGGTAGGGTCACCGGCCACTGGCCCGTCGAATCGCAAGCAACGTAGAGCCGCTGGCACCTCGCGTGCTGGCCGGGATCTTCCGGCTGCCGTTGGCGTTGGCTTGATCTTGCTCTTCACGGTCCTGGTCGGCTTGTTTTTTATGCCTCTGGCCGTCGTGGTGACGGCTACCGTATTTGGTGTAATCGGTGTGTGGGAGGTAAGCCGCGCACTAGAGGTCAGAAACATCCAGGTTCCCCTAGTTCCGGTCATTGCTGGGAGCGTAGCGCTCCCGTTCTCGGCGTACCTTGGTGGAACTGAGGCGTTGGGATTCGCCCTGGTTGCCTCGGCTGTCGCAATTTTGCTATGGCGGAGTCTTGATTCAACCAAGGACGCAACACGCAGTATCTTGGGCGGGCTCTTCGTACTTTTGTGGGTTCCATTCCTGATTAGTTTTGCTTTGTTGTTGTTCCAGCAGCCCCAAGGCAACTTAAAGGTCGTCACTCTGTTGTTGTTGGTGGTTGCCAATGATACCTTCGGCTACCTGTTGGGAGCCTTCTTTGGGAAGCATCCCATGGCTCCAAAGATCAGTCCCAAGAAGTCTTGGGAAGGCTTCGGGGGATCCGTGGGCGGAGCCGTGCTGATCGGGGTCCTGGCTGCACTGTTTTTGCTGGACCTTCCATGGTGGTTCGGGTTGGTTTTGGCTGTCGCAACGGTGGCTGCAGCGACCGGGGGAGATCTCGCTGAATCCATGATCAAACGGGAACTCGGCATCAAGGATATGGGGACCGCGCTCCCGGGGCACGGTGGCGTCATGGATCGCCTTGACTCCATCGTGTTCGCCTCCCCTGTTGCCTATGTTCTATCCAGTACGCTCGTTCCGGGGGCAATGTAGTTTTACCGGCCATGGGTACGGGTAGGCTTCGGCTTGCGCAGAGACTGTGGAAGTGGACAAGGGAAGGGATTGTGCCTGGGGATGGAAGAGTTGCGGCGGGGGCGTTCACCCTTTGAAAGGGTGAGGCGCCGCGAGTATGGATACAACATCCGGCAGGTGGACGATTTTCTTACCGAAGCCAGGGCCTACTACAACGACCCGGACCAGGATGCGGACCCCATCACGAGTAAAACCGTACGTTCTATGGCTTTCGACCCAGCCAAGGGCGGATACGAAGCGCAGGCAGTGGACGCAGCGCTAGACCGGTTGGAGGACGTTTTCGCCCAACGCGAGCGGGACCAGCTCATCCGCGATGAGGGTGAAGAAGCGTGGCTCGCTGAAATAAGTCGTATGTCGACGGTTCTGCGCACCCGCCTCCACCGTCCGGTGGGGGAACGCTTCCGACGCCCCTCGGCGCGTAAAGCCTATAGCTATAACGTGAGGGACGTCGATGCACTGTGCGATCAGTTGCTCGGATATTTCGAGCAGGATCAGCCCTTGAGTGTGGATGTGATTCGACGGGCCGCGTTCCGCGAAGCCCGAGGTCGCACCGGCTATGAAGAAAACCAGGTGGATGCTTTCTTGGACCGTGTAGTGGAGCTGATGGCGTCCATCGATTAGCCATGTTCAAGCGCGGGGCTTCGCGCCGTTCCTACCTAGTGGTGATGTTCTGGTTCGGGCAGAACTGGCCCTTGGTCCCGGCCGTGTTCGCTGTGCGGAACGGCAAATTCGCCTGCTGTGGAGGCCGCCAACCCAGGTGCGGCGACGGTAGCTACCAGTACGGATGCGCCCGCGAGCCCCAGCAATAGACGACCAGCCGGTGCGTCGGACCTACCGACGTCGGCCGATGCTGTGGCCGGACGTCGTTGGAGGTAGCCGAGGCCCGCAAGAATAACCAGCCCCAGGGCGACGGCGCAGAGGGCAGTGACGTCCAACGACCGCTCGCCGAGCGGTGCAAACATTGCGCCTTGTAAGGTCGCTGTCAGAGTAATAAGGACCGATGCAGGGACCAGAATTCTGGTGAACGAAGGCCACGACTGCCGTGAGGAGCGCAGGACCGCCGTGGCCCACAGGGCTAGTGCCAGCGCCCAGAACAGGGACGGCACCACGACGGACAGCTGAAGGACCGAGAGCTCTGAGGAAGCCAATAGGGCGGTGCTGCCCACCCCGGAGTAGAGGAGGGCGGCACCATAACCAGCCAAGCCGCACAGTACCCGGACGACCTCAGGTATGACGGCCGAATGGGCCTCACGCCCTGTGCGTGTAGATAGATCCAGGGTTACCTCTGGGACGGCGTGGGCAGGGCTGGCAGCAGTCATTGCTCAGACCGTGGCCCGGTGGTTGGCGGCCACGTTCTTGTCCTGTGAGAGTCCGACGCCGAGAAGCAGAACGGCACTGGCAAGGTGGAGAACGTTGTCTGCGCCGTTCAAAGCAATGATGTTCAGGCTGCTGCCAACCAGGAACAGACCGAGGATACCGACGAGCAGGTAGACGCCGCCGATGGTGGTATTTACACCCTTGGAGGCTGCGACGGAGGAGAGGCCAGCTAGCAGAAGTGCAGCGCCGATCGCCAAGTGGATGATGTTGTGGAGCGGGTTGACCTCAAAGATAATGAGGTTTCGGCCTTCGGTGGCGAAAAACCCTACTCCTGATGTGACGAAAAACCCGGTGATGCCGACCAGAAGGTAAACCGCACCAAAAATGGTGGCTAGGAGTCGGTTGGGCGATGTGCGCATGGCTTGTGCCTTTCTCTACGCTGGCCACCTCGCGATGACCGTCCGTGGAGGCTTCCCTGTTGAAGCGTCTAAGGGTTCTTCGCGGCAACTACGCGGACGGATGGGTGGGATCAGCGTGAATGTTGAGGGCCACGTTCTAGCAGCGGACCTACCCTGTAGGGAACCAGCTCACGCATGGCCAGAGAAGTGTCGCAACGCACGACGCCGTCACATCCCAAGACCTTCCCGTTGATGCGGAACAGGTCTTCGGCATCACTGGAAACCACCCTGACCATGATGTCTGCTTGTCCGGTTAGCCCGAACGCTTCGATGACCTCCGGAATGGACGCCAGCTCGTGGGCGATCGAGGCGAGTTTCTGCTGCTGGACGTGCACTTGGATGAAGGCGGTCAGAGGATAGCCCAGAGCTGCGGTACTGATGGTCCTTTCGAACGGGAGAAATACGTTCTTCCGCTCCAATTGAGCCATGCGCGCCTGCACCGTGTTCCGGGATAGTCCAAGCTTCTGGGCCAAGGCGACAACGGTTCTTCGCGGGTCTTTTGCCATCGCAATGAGTAGTCTTGTGTCAGTAACGTCCAGAGGTTGCATAGTGCGAAACGGTAGCACGGTGCAATCCGCCGCAGTAGGGCATTATGCTCAATGTACGTGCTCCCGGTTGTGCTCATTGGGCCCTGTGAGTATCGTCACAATAATTCGGGGCAATGTTGCCTGGAGTGCGTTCGCTCAGATCGCATACCGGGGGCGCATACCGCCCGGCCCTGTCGCTCGGCAAAACGGTGACAGCAAGACGAGAATATTAAGGTTGCGTGTATCAGTGTCCATCAATGACATGAACCCGGCGCAGGACGATGACTTCGTTCAGCTCCTGACTCCAAGCGGGGCCAGGATCAGTGGCGAGTACGATCGCTGGGTTGAAGACGTTGACGACGACGAGTTGATGTCCCTTTATCAGGACATGGTCGTTGTCAGAAGAATCGACGCCGAGGCAACTGCGCTTCAGCGCCAAGGTGAGCTGGCACTCTGGCCACCGCTTCTGGGGCAGGAGGCCGCGCAGGTTGGTTCCGCGCGAGCATTGCGTTCCGACGACTTCGTTTTCTCGAGCTATCGTGAGCACGCTGTGGCTTACTGCCGTGGCGTGGACCTCACGGACATGACTCGGGTGTGGCGAGGAAATGCCTCGTCTGGTTGGGACCCGTTTGGTATCAACATGGCCACGCCTCAGGTGATTATCGGCGCGCAGACGCTCCACGCCGTTGGCTACGGTATGGCCATTGTCAATGACGGCGACGACGCCGCAGCTGTCACCTATTTCGGCGATGGAGCCACGAGCCAGGGTGATGTGAATGAGGCAATGGTCTTTGCCGCGAGTTATCAGGCGCCGGTCATCTTTTTCTGTCAGAACAATCATTGGGCCATCTCCGAACCCGTGGGTCTTCAGGCGCAGGTACCCATCGCACGCCGTGCACCAGGCTTCGGTATTCCGAGCGTTCGGGTGGATGGCAACGACGTTTTAGCCTCTCTCGCCGTCACTCGTGAAGCTCTACATCGGGCCCGAACCGGGGGCGGTCCAACATACATTGAGGCCCTTACCTACCGGATGGGTCCGCATACGACGGCCGATGATCCTACCAAGTACCGCGACGCCAATGAGCTGGAGGACTGGGCGGCAAAGGACCCGATCGCCAGGCTCACTGCCTATTTTCAGGAGCGTGGTTTGTACACGGAAGATTTCCAGGCCAGCGTGAAAGCCAAGGCCGACGATGTAGCGCGAGAAATGCGCGCTGGTTGCGTCAACATGACGGAGCCAGAAACCATGGACGTGTTCAAGAACGTCTACAGCTCACCGAACTCCTGGTTGGATCGGCAACAGGACCACTACGCTCGCTATCTCGCGACATTTGACGATACCGCTGCAGATGCGGAAGGAAGCAAGTAAATGTCCTCAATGACGTTTGGCCGCGCGATCAACGCAGGCCTCCGCAAAGCGATGGAAAATGATCCCAAAGTTGTTCTCATGGGAGAGGACATAGGAAAGCTCGGCGGAGTTTTCCGTATCACTGAAGGTTTGCAGAAAGACTTCGGCGAGCACAGGGTTATGGACTCGCCTCTGGCTGAAGCTGGCATCATGGGAACCGCTATCGGAATGGCGTACCGCGGATACCGTCCGGTGGTGGAGATCCAGTTCGATGGCTTTATCTACCCCGCGTTCGATCAGATCGTTTGTCAGGTGGCAAAACTGCATTACCGTACTCAGGGGAAAGTGAAAGTACCTCTCACTATTCGCGTTCCCTTCGGTGGTGGTATTGGTTCACCTGAGCACCACTCGGAATCGCCTGAAGCGTATTTCACGCATACTTCCGGATTGCGCGTAGTGAGTGTTTCGAATCCGCAGGATGCGTACACCATGATTCAGCAGGCGATCGCGTCAGATGACCCTGTTCTCTACTTCGAGCCCAAGCGGCGCTACCACGTCAAGGGCGAGGTCAATGAGGACGTGGATCTCAATGCCGAGTCCATGGAGTCTGCGCGCGTTGTCGCGGAAGGTTCGGATGTCACTCTGGTGACGTATGGGCCCTTGGTTCC
This sequence comes from Actinomycetales bacterium, assembly GCA_038199985.1. Taxonomy (GTDB): domain Bacteria; phylum Actinomycetota; class Actinomycetes; order Actinomycetales; family Micrococcaceae; genus Arthrobacter_J. Next base: position 63,230 of record JBBPYK010000109.1, read on the forward strand.
GACGGCAATGGATGCCGCGGTTGCAGCGTCCGATGACGGCGTCTCGGTGGAAGTCATTGACCTGCGGTCGCTGGCACCGATCGACTTTGCAACGGTGGAGGCATCAGTACGCAAAACCGGCCGTCTGGTCATAACTCATGAGGCCGCACAGTCTGGCGGCTTGGGGGCCGAGATTGCCGCCAGCATCACCGAACGTTGTTTCTACTACCTTGAGCATGCACCGGTACGAATCACCGGATTCGACATTCCCTACCCTTACTCCAAGTTGGAGTTCCACCACCTTCCGGACCTGGACAGGATTCTCGACGGTGTGGATCGCGCCATGGGCCGTGCCAATTCACTGAGTTCACTGGAAGGCTAGCGCTGTGACTATCAAAGAATTCAAATTGCCGGATCTAGGTGAGGGGCTCACGGAGTCTGAGATCGTTACCTGGCGGGTCGCCGAGGGCGACACCGTTGAACTGAACCAGATTATTGCTGACGTTGAAACTGCCAAGGCCGTCGTCGAGTTGCCGTCGCCATACGCTGGTTCGGTGAAGCACCTGCATGCACCTGCAGGCACCGTGGTGGAGGTCGGCCAGCCGATTGTGTCCTTCGACATCGGTGGGGAGTCCTCAGGCGGAGAGGAAACTCCGGCAAAACGTGAACCAAATCTAGTGGGTTACGGAGCCGCCGTCGAGAAATCCGGGCGTCCATCCCGTCGCAAACGCGCTAGGGAGTCTGCCGGTACATCCTCTGCGTCGGTGACTGCCGACCAATTGGCTTCGGTGGAATCCAACGAGGAACCGTCGTCGGGCCTTGACCAGTCGGCCGTCGAACATGCGGTGCCAACGGACAACCCTGCTGGAAGTGTTCAGGAGTCTGTAGAGCGTCCGCGCTCAACGCCGCCGGTCCGCAAACTCGCGAGGGATTTGGGCGTGGACCTGTCCGCTGTGAAGGGTACGGGAACTGCGGGACTCATCACCCGCAGTGACGTTCTCGAGCACTCAGATAGCAACTCGGACGATAATGAGACCGCTACGGTACCGGCAGCAGCGCAGCAGCAGAGTGCGGACCGCGAGGTACGTACCCCCATCAAAGGCGTGCGAAAGCACACGGCCGCTGCGATGGTCAAGAGTGCCTTCACCGCTCCTCATGTAACGGAATTTCTGACCGTCGATGTCACGCCAACCATGGAGTTGTTGGCCACTTTGAAAGAGAGTCGTGCCTTCCGCGGGTACAAACTCACACCGCTGACGCTTGCTGCCAAGGCAGTGTGTATCGCCATCAAGCGCAACCCCAGTGTCAACTCGCGCTGGGACGGCGACAACAACGAGATCGTGCAGATGAACTACGTGAATCTGGGCATCGCTGCGGCTACTCCTCGCGGTTTGACGGTGCCGAATATCAAGGATGCGCAGGATCTGTCCCTCATGGAAATCTCCGAAGCGCTGACGGCTCTCACTGATACTGCGAGGGCAGGCAAGACAAGCCCTAAAGATCTATCTGGTGGAACAATTTCGATCACCAACGTGGGCGTCTTCGGCATTGATGCCGGTACTCCAATTTTGAATCCAGGAGAAGCGGCAATCTTGGCACTGGGTGCAGTGCGGAAAATGCCGTGGGAACATCACGGCGAGATAGCGCTGCGACAGGTCATGACGCTGAGCTTGTCCTTTGATCATCGACTGGTAGATGGCGAGCAGGGTTCGAGGTTCCTGGCGGATCTCGGGTCTATTCTGGCCGAGCCCGGCATGGTCTTGACGATGGTCTGATTGTTCAGAGCTGCATTCGGCCGAAGTCTTGCCTTATCGTCGAGGTCACCCATTGCAAGGGGTGACCTCGACGACAAAAGGTGATGTCGGGAAGTCACTCATCTGTGGTCGACTTGGCAAAGTGCCGTAGGACCAATCTTGGTGCTATTTGCTGAGCTCCATGATGACTTCCTCCACTACCGTGCCCCGTGCGTTGGCAAAGTCCTTGGCCCTACCAACCTCGGCGAAGCCCCAACGCTCCAGAACCTTGATGGAACCCAGATTGTCCACCACGGTGCGCGCCCGGATGGGTCGCGCAGGGAATTCCTTGAGGAACTGGCCTACTGCGTCTGTGGTGATTCCCTGGCCCCAGTGAGCCTTGTCAATCCAGTAGCTGATCTCGGGCAGTCCCTCGTTGAGATACATGAGGACGCTGCCCACCACGTCTCCATCAGACTCAATGGTCCGGACGGTGATTGACTCGTCGATGAGGATACTCTGCCAATGGTGGTCGAACACCCCGCGGTCAGACGGGTTCTTCGCGGCGAAGCCAGCCATATGGTTCGCGGTTGGTTCCAATTGATGGTTGAAAAACTCATCTAGGTCCGTTGGGTCAACAGGTCGAAGGGTGATCACGGCGTCACTTTCGTCTCGGCGTCGTTTGGCGCGGGGTTGTTTTGACTTCAGCGTACAAGGGAAGTTCGCGCGGCGGACTCTCTGGCATTGAGTGCCTCCCAGGACATGGTCTCGAGCAGTTGTCGCAGGGCCGCCGTGTCTCTGCTATTAGCACTGCGGTGGGTGGTGTGAGGGGTGGAATTGATGAGGCCGAATCCGGCTTGAGCGCGGTGTCGTAATAAGGAGCGCTCTTGGCTCGGATGTAACTCGGATAGAACGTTGACCCACACTTCAACGTACTGTCGTTGGAGTGAACGGACGCTCTGGCGGTCGTCTTCGGAGAGGCTGCTCAGGTCCTTGTCTTGAACTCGAATAACATTGGCGTTGCGCAGCGCAAAGTCCACTTGAAATTCAATCAATCCGCGCAGCGTCCGTTCAGCAGCAGTAGACTCGGCGACTACGGCCATGCTCCCGTCAAGCAGGTTTCGACTGACCTCAGTGAGTAGGGCACCGAGCACTGACTGCTTGCCGCTGAAGTGCCTGTAGACGGCCGGGCCGCTTACTCCGGCTGCGGCTCCGAGATCCTCAATTGACACGCCGTTGTAGCCCCGCTGTGCGAAGAGCTCTGCAGCTGCTTCCAGAAGTGCGGCACGTCGGGAGGCCTTGGCAAGGCTCCGCCCAGTAGCCCGGCTGTTCAACACGGGATCCATACCCAGCCTTTCCCGCAGGACTTGCACGCGCTAGCCGTTGGCCTACGCGGCAATGGTGTGGTGTACAACACACATTTTGTGGACAAGTCGGTTAATAGCCACTAACCTAAAACCAGTTAGTAAAGACTAACCGGATGCGAATCATTTAGCTACAGCCTAGCCGCTACCGGTCAATAGACAGATTCACAGAAGGACGTCGATGGAGACCCTTGTTTCCCGGGTGAACACTACGAGCTTGGACTTTCAGGCAAACGACGCCGCCCAGCGGGGGCTCGTGGACGAGTTACGGAAAAAGCTGGCGTTGGCCGCGGTCGGGGGCCCTGCCCGTTCGCGAGAGCGCCACGTTGCGCGCGGTAAAATCCTTCCGCGGGAACGAATCGAGCGGCTACTCGACGACGGAAGCCCATTTCTGGAGCTTTCGCCTCTGGCTGCTAACGGAATGTACGACGACGAATCTCCGGGAGCCGGCGTCATAGCTGGGATCGGTCTGGTCCACGGTCGCCACGTTCTTGTCATCTCCAATGATGCAACGGTCAAGGGCGGAACGTATTACCCCATGACAGTCAAGAAGCACTTACGGGCTCAGGAAATCGCGCTTGAGAACAACCTCCCGTGTGTTTATTTGGTTGATTCCGGTGGAGCTTTCCTTCCCAAACAGGATGACGTCTTCCCGGATCGTGAACACTTCGGCCGTATCTTCTTCAATCAGGCCAACATGTCAGCGCGGAAGATTCCACAGATTGCGGCGGTGATGGGCTCGTGCACCGCAGGAGGTGCCTACGTCCCGGCGATGAGCGACGAAACCGTCATCGTCCGTGATCAGGGAACGATCTTCCTGGGTGGTCCACCTCTGGTTAAAGCTGCGATCGGTGAGATCGTCACTGCTGAAGAGTTGGGCGGTGGGGATGTCCACTCACGTATTTCTGGGGTCACTGACCACCTGGCGGAAAACGACGGGCATGCTCTGGAGATCGTCAGGAATATCGTTTCCACCCTTCCGCGGCAGACACCGGCTTGGGACATAGAGGAAAGCGTTGCGCCCATCGCTGACCTCGATGAGCTCTACGGATCGGTTCCAACGGATGTGAATTCCTCCTACGACGTCCACGAGGTCATCGCGCGCATTGTGGATGGGAGCGAGTTCCACGAATTCAAGAAGGAGTACGGAACAACACTTGTCACCGGCTTCGCGACTCTTCACGGGCACAAAGTGGGAATCGTAGCCAACAACGGGGTCCTCTTCAGCGAATCCGCCCTCAAGGGTGCGCACTTCATCGAACTGTGCGATCAGCGGGGCATTCCGCTGATTTTCCTTCAAAATCTCTCTGGTTTCATGGTCGGTCGTGACTACGAGGCCGGTGGAATCGCAAAAAACGGCGCCAAGATGGTCACTGCCGTGGCCACGTCCCGGGTGCCCAAGCTCACCGTGATCATTGGTGGATCCTTCGGGGCAGGCAACTACTCCATGTGTGGACGTGCATACTCGCCACGCTTCCTGTGGATGTGGCCTGCTAGTCGGATTTCTGTCATGGGTGGTAATCAAGCGTCCTCAGTACTCGCCACTGTTAAACGGGATCAACTTGAAACGCGCGGTGACGAGTGGAGTACCGAGGACGAGGAGTCGTTCAAGGAGCCCATTCGTCGGCAGTACGAGGACCAGGGCAACCCTTATTATTCGACCGCACGACTCTGGGACGACGGCATCATTGACCCGGCGGATACTCGCACGGTCTTGGGCCTTGCATTAGATGTCTGTGCTAACAAATCGCTGGAGGACACATCCTTCGGCCTCTTCCGGATGTGATCGTATGAAACTTTTTGACACCGTCCTAGTCGCCAATCGCGGCGAAATTGCCTGTCGTGTTATCCGCACCCTTCGAGATCTCGGGATTCGGTCCGTAGCTGTTTTCAGCGATGCGGATGCTGGCGCCCGGCATGTGCAGGAAGCGGACGTAGCGGTCCGGATTGGACCGGCATCGGCAACGGAGAGTTACCTCAGCATCGCCGCCATTTTGGACGCCTGCCGTGTTAGTGGCGCGACGGCGGTGCACCCCGGCTACGGCTTCCTCAGTGAGAATGTGGAGTTTGCCCGAGCCCTCGATGAGGAAGGCATCACGTTTATTGGCCCCAGTGTTCATGCGTTGAATGTCATGGGTGACAAAATTCGCTCCAAAAATCATGTCATGGACCACGGTGTCCCTGTCGTTCCCGGTGTTGCTAAACCCGGACTGACAGATGCGCAGCTGCTGGCTGAGGCCCCAGGGGTCGGGTACCCACTGCTTATCAAACCTTCAGCAGGTGGTGGCGGTAAAGGCATGCACGTTGTCGAAAGGCAAGAAGATCTCGCCGGGACGCTGCCGACAGCACGCAGGATCGCCGCGTCGGCCTTCGGCGATGACACACTCTTCATGGAACGCCTGGTATTGACCCCGCGGCACATTGAAGTTCAGGTCCTCGCAGACAATCACGGCAATGTTGTGCACTTGGGAGAGCGCGAATGCTCACTCCAGCGTCGGCACCAGAAAGTGGTTGAGGAGGCACCCTCATCGTTACTCGACGCTGAGACTCGGGCGCGTATCGGTAAGGCGGCGTGTGACGCTGCACGGAGTGTGGATTACACCGGCGCTGGTACGGTCGAGTTTCTCGTCGCAGATTCGGCACCGGATGAGTTCTTTTTCATGGAAATGAATACTCGGTTGCAGGTGGAACACCCGGTGACCGAGATGGTCACCGGTGTGGACCTGGTGGCTTGGCAGGTGCGTATCGCTGCTGGCGAAGAACTTTCGCTTCGGCAGGAAGATATTGAGCTGCATGGACACGCCGTTGAGGCCCGCGTCTATGCGGAGGATCCCGAGAAGTCGTTCCTGCCGTCTACAGGAACTGTGTTGCGGCTCGAAGAGCCCTCTGGTGAGGGCGTCCGGGTGGATAGTTCGCTTTTGGAGGGTGTCGAAGTTTCCTCCAACTACGATCCAATGATTTCCAAAATCATTGCGTGGGGAAAAGACCGCGAAGAAGCACTTAACCGTCTGGACCAAGCTCTGGCCGAAACGATGGTGCTAGGGGTCAAGACCAACACGGAGTACTTGCGCCTGCTGATCAACGACGATGATGTCAGGGCAGGTCGCCTCGACACCACCATGATCGAACGCAAAATGCCCGAGTTCGAATTTCGTCGGCCAACCAGTTCAGAGCTTGCCGTTATCGCGGTGGAGTCCCTCCACCAGAAGGACGCGGATCGGGGGCTGGACAGCGTTCGTCACGGTTCGCCCTGGAACCGACGGGACGGTTGGCGGCTCGGCGCTAAACGTGGGCGGAGAGTGCCACTGGAAGTCGAGCAGGGCGAAGTCCAAATGTTTGAGGTGGAGAGCTCAGATGCCCACTACCAGGTAGCTGCGCCCGACGGCGGCCTCACCATGGTCCAGCAGGAAGCCGGTGCGCTATTTGCAACGGTCGACCGCGTACGCCGTCGTCTGACGGTAGCTTCTAGCGGTCGTACCGTTTGGTATTTCGATGACGGCTGGACCATCTCGGTCCATTCACCGGACCGGAATGAACTGCTCCAGGCGGAGCTCTCGGCGATCTTGCGTGCCGAAGGCGCCGTCGATCCAGACGTACGCTCGTCCATGCCTGGAACGGTTGTCTCAGTCTCCGTGGCTGACGGCGACGCAGTAGAGGCAGGCCAGACGCTTGTCACTGTTGAGGCAATGAAAATGGAACATCAGTTGACGGCTCCTCTGGCCGGCATTGTGACCGTTTCTCTCAAACCAGGAGACCTCGTGAAGGCACGACAGATCGTCGCAACGATAACGGCAGAAGAAACTGTCCCGGACTCAGGGGCTCTCGTGGGCTCCGTCACAGAATAGGAAACATCATGCCCAACTTTGAACTCAGCGAGGACCACCAGGATCTGGTGGACACTATCCGCGAATTCGCAGACGAGGTCGTTGCACCTGTCTCGGCCAAACACGACGAAGAGCACAGTTTCCCCTACGGAGTTGTCTCTCAGATGGCGGACATGGGTCTTTTCGGTCTACCTTTTTCTGAGGAGTTCGGCGGGATGGGTGGAGACTACTTTGCTCTTTCGCTCGCCCTCGAACAGATTGCTCGAGTCGACCAATCGGTCGCTATCACGTTGGAGGCAGGCGTCTCACTGGGCGCTATGCCTATCCACCGATTCGGCACGGACGCACAGAAGCAGGAATGGCTCCCGCTACTCGCCAGCGGCAAGGCTCTTGCTGGTTTTGGCCTGACTGAATCGGAGGCCGGTTCAGATGCTGGGGGGACCAAGACAACGGCGAAACTTGTCGACGGCGCCAACGGTAGTGAATGGGTTATCAACGGAACCAAAGAGTTCATCACGAACTCGGGCACGGACATCACCAAGCTCGTGACTGTCACGGCTGTGACCGGGCAGTCGGAGCGTGCAGATGGATCGGTGAAGAAAGAAATCTCCACCATCCTTGTGCCTACCGACACCCCGGGTTTCAAGGCGGAGAAGGCTTACAACAAGGTGGGTTGGAACGCTTCCGACACACATCCGCTGACGTTGAACGATGTCCATGTGCCCGAGGAGAACCTCTTGGGCGAGCGCGGCCGTGGCTATGCGAACTTCCTGTCCATTTTGGATGAAGGCCGTATCGCCATCGCGGCCCTCGCTACCGGCGCAGCCCAGGGATGTGTTGAGCAGGCAGTGCGCTATGCCAAGGAGCGACACGCCTTTGGAGCCAATATCGGCTCTTACCAGGCTATCCAGTTCAAGATCGCTCGCATGCAGACTCGGGCTCACACAGCACGTCTGGCCTACTACGACGCTGCTGCTCGGATGCTTGCAGGTAAGCCCTTCAAGACCCAAGCGGCGATGGCTAAAATGATCGCAGGCGAGGCAGCGATGGATAACGCGAGGGACGCTACTCAGGTCTTTGGTGGCTATGGTTTCATCAATGAGTTCGTTGTAGCCCGGCACTACCGCGATTCCAAGATTCTCGAAGTCGGCGAAGGTACCACTGAAGTTCAGCTGATGTTGATCGCTCGGGATCTTGGCCTCTAGGCCACCTAGTACCGACCACTGACGAAGGAGTTACAGTGATTGACAAGGTTGTAACCAGTGCGACGGAAGCTGTCGCCGACATTCCAGACGGTGCGTCTTTGGCCGTTGGAGGGTTCGGTTTGTGCGGGATTCCTGTCGCGCTGATCAGCGCACTCCATGATCAGGGAACCTCTGAGCTTGAGACCATTAGCAACAACTGTGGTGTCGATGACTGGGGTTTGGGTGTCCTCCTGTCCGATGGCAGGATTCGACGTACTGTCAGCTCCTACGTCGGTGAAAACAAGGAGTTCGCGAGGCAATACCTCTCCGGTGAACTTGAAGTCGTGCTCACACCTCAGGGGACGCTTGCTGAAAAGCTCCGAGCTGGCGGCGCGGGCATCCCGGCGTTCTACACCACGGCGGGCGTAGGAACCCAAGTAAGTGAGGGCGGCCTTCCACAGAAGTATGACGCGGAGGGGAACATTGCTATTGCCTCGGAGCCCAAAGAGGTTCGCGAGTTCAATGGTGCCGAGTATGTGCTGGAGGAGTCTGTCAATCCCGATTTTGCGCTGGTGCATGCTTGGAAGGGCGATCGCCATGGCAATCTTGTGTTTCATGCGACGGCGATGAACTTCAATCCATTGTGCGCGATGGCGGGTAAAGTCACGATTGCGGAGGTTGAAGAGCTTGTTGAGCCGGGGGAGTTGGATCCCGAGCACGTCCACATTCCGGGAATATTCGTGCAGCGCGTGGTTGCGGTAGACGCCGGCAGTCCGCAGAGTCAAAAGCGTATCGAGAAACGCACTGTCTCAGAACCGGCTGCTTCCGGGGAAGGAAACTGATCATGGCATTGACGCGAAACGAACTTGCAGCCCGGGTTGCACAGGAGCTCCAGAACGGCCAGTACGTAAATTTGGGTATTGGAATGCCTACGCTCATCCCTAATCACATACCGCACGATGTTGAAGTTGTTCTTCATTCTGAGAATGGGATTTTGGGTACGGGCCCCTACCCGGTTGAGGACAACGTGGACCCGGATCTGATCAATGCTGGGAAAGAAACAGTGACGGTTAACGACGGCGCGTCGTTCTTCGACTCGGCTTTGTCCTTCGGCATGGTCCGCGGCGGACACGTCGATGTTGCTGTCCTTGGAGCCATGGAGGTAGCGGCCAACGGTGATCTCGCGAACTGGATGATTCCCGGAAAGATGGTCAAGGGGATGGGCGGCGCCATGGATTTGGTCTTCGGTGCCAAGCAACTGATCATCATGATGGAGCATGTTGACCGCAAAGGAAACCCTAAGATTTTAGCCGAGTGCACGTTGCCCTTGACGGGACGGGGATGCGTGAATCGAATCATCACAGATATGGCCGTGATAGACGTCGCGGCAGACGGTAGCGGCCTCACCCTGCGTGAAACAGCACCTGGTGTCAGCGTAGATGAGGTCATTGCGGCTACTGGTGCGGACTTGGAGGTTCAGCTGGTATGAGTATTGACTCTCGGGACAATGAATCTCGCAAGGTAGTTGAAGAGCGTGGCCTGTATTTCGACGAGATCGAAACAGAGACCGTTTATGCGCACAAGCCGGGGCGGACGGTAACTGAAACGGACAACGTCCTTTTCACCACGATGACCATGAATACGCAGGCGCTTCACCTTGACGCAGCGTGGAGTGAGTGCCAGCCGTTCGGCCAGCGCTTGATGAACTCCATGTTTACGCTGGCCACCATGGTGGGTCAGTCCGTTGCACAGCTGACTCAAGGGACCATTGTTGCCCAGCTAGGGCTGACGGACGTGATGTTTCCGCATCCGCTCTATCAGGGTGACACGCTCTACACGGAGACAGTGGTTACTGCAAAGCGACCTTCGTCCTCGCGTCCCGGGCAGGGAATTGTGACCATGACTCACACAGGACGGAACCAGAATGGGACAGTGGTGGCTTCGGCATCACGAACTTGCCTGATGTGGACGCGTGAGGCACATGTGGAAGGCGTGCAAAATTGATGGACAACACTTTCGGCATGGGTCCATCCCTGCTGTTCTGCCCAGCGGACCGGCCGGAACGCTATGGAAAGGCCATGGATCGAGCGGACGCAGTCATCCTTGACCTAGAAGACGCGGTGGCTCCGGAAGACAGGGCCCAGGCGAGAGAGTCGTTGGTGGAGAATCCTCTTGATCCTGAGCGGACCATGGTTCGCATCAATGCTCAAGGGACTTCTGACTTTGATCTAGATCTGGCTGCACTGAAGAAAACCGAGTATTCCACGATCATGGTGGCCAAAGCTGAGGACCCAGGAGCACTTGCTGATCTTGTGCGGTACCGGGTGGTTGCGCTGTGCGAGACAGCCGCAGGTGTGTTGGCTGCACCGCGCATAGCTGAAGTCCGAAATGTTGTCGCTCTCATGTGGGGTGCCGAAGATCTGGTGGCCTCTCTCGGCGGCACCTCCAGTCGGCACGCTAACGGTGAATACCGGGACGTGGCACTGCATGCGCGTTCGTGGATACTTCTTGCTGCCGGCGCTTTCGAGAAGGTGGCTATCGACTCGGTGTATCTTGATTTTAGAGATCTCGAGGGTCTAGATGAAGAAGCGCGCGATGCCGTTGCATCAGGATTCGGTGCCAAGGCGTGCATCCATCCTGGCCAAGCCGAGACAGTCAGGAATGCTTACCATCCGACGCCGGATGAGGCAGATTATGCTCGGCGAGTATTGGCGGCCGCGGAAGGTCACGGGGGAGTGTTCCAACTAGATGGAAAGATGGTTGACGGCCCAGTTCTTCGTCACGCTGAAGCGGTCGTTCGTCGCGTACGTCCCTGAGATAGGCTTGCCGGGCACAAATTCGCGCTGCTGAACGTTTGGGATCAATGTGACCGTATTGCTGTTTATTCTGGGAGTCCTCGCTGTCGTTGTCGGCGTGGCCGTCTCGATTGCCCTGCACGAGATCGGACATCTGGTTCCAGCGAAGGCTTTCGGTGTCCGCGTCTCTCAGTACATGATCGGTTTCGGCCCAACCATCTGGTCGCGGCGTCGAGGCGAGACCGAGTACGGGATCAAGGCGATCCCGGCGGGTGGTTACGTCTCCATGATCGGAATGTTTCCGCCAGCCCAGGACGATGAGTCCAAGGTCCGTCAGTCCAGCACCGGTGTGTTTCAACAGTTGAGTGCGGACGCCCGGGCGGTCGCCGCTGAGCAGTTGATGCCGGGCGATGAGAACCGAGTCTTCTATAAGCTGGCCGTCTGGAAACGGATCATCATCATGCTGGGTGGTCCCTTGATGAATCTGCTGATCGGTATCGTGCTCTTTGCCGTGTTGATCATGGGCTTTGGATCTCCTCAGGCCACCACCACGGTTGCTACCGTGTCCGAGTGCGTGATTCCTCTCAGCCAGCAGTCGGACACTGGGCAGACCACGTGTGGTGTCGATGATCCGAAAGCACCTGCGTCCGCCGCGGGGCTGCAGCCCGGAGATACCATTGTCGCTTTTGATGGACAACCAGTGGAGTCGTGGCAGAGCATGTCGGCACGGATTCGTGAAGCTGCCGGACAATCGGTGGCGCTGTCTGTGATGCGCGATGGCCAGCGGATTGACACCGAGATCACGCCGTTGCTAACGCAACGTCCCATTCCGGACAGCGACGGCCAACCGGTAGTCGATGACGCCGGTCAGACTGTTATGCGCGAAGTCGGGTTTATCGGGGTGGGGGCCAAGGAGGAATTGGTTCCGCGGCCAGCCAGTGAGGTCATGCCTGCCGTTGGCGAGAGCTTGGCTGGCGTAACAGGCGTCGTGCTTCATCTGCCGCAGCGGGTTGCAGAGGTGGGTCAGGCTGCGTTCTCAGATGCACCTCGGGATCCTAATGGACCTATCAGCGTGGTAGGGGTGGGGCGGATCGCCGGGGAGGTCTCAGCGATGGAGGAGATTCCCTTTGAATCTAGGGTTGCCTACCTCGTAGGGCTAGTTGGTGGCGTAAACCTTGCCCTTTTCGTTTTCAACTTGATTCCGCTGCTGCCACTTGACGGAGGCCACGTCGCGGGCGCCCTGTGGGAGTCCGTGCGACGTGGTTTCGCCAAACTTTTCAACAGGCCCGATCCGGGACCTTTTGACATGGCGAAACTGCTTCCGCTGACTTACGCTGTAACTATTCTGATTCTGGGGATGGGTGTTCTACTGATCTATGCTGACATCGTGAAGCCTGTGAATATCTTTGGTTGATATCTTAACATCACCCAAAAATGATTGTTTTCGAAGAATCAATCTTATAGGGTTTACTTATGTTTGTCATGACGATCGATCAGCAGAACAGTCGGAACTCGTTGGACGACGTTCCACTCCTTCTAACCAAATTGAGCGATGTGGAGACCATCCTGCACTTTGATCGCACCGTTGGGGATGAAATTCAGGGTGTTCTGGATTCGGCGCAGAACGTCATTGAAGCAGCTCTCACGGCGTTGAGAATGGGGAACTGGCACATCGGAATCGGTATCGGAACTATATTGCTGCCGTTGCCTGCGAACACCAGAGAGGCCGGTGGCCCAGCGTTCGTTGCAGCAAGAGAAGCGGTCGAGCGCGCAAAGAAATCCGGGGATCGTGTTCCGTTGGCAGTCGCTGGGTCCGAAACTGCTGCAGATGCTGAAGCAGTGCTTGTGTTGATCGGTGCACTGGTGACAGACAGGAGCGAGTCCGAATGGCGCGTGCTAGACCTTATGAGCCCGGGGGTTCGTGGTAGCCAGACTGCCGCAGCCGCAACGCTCGGCATTTCTCCGCAGGCAGTCAGCAAGGCTGTCCGGAGGTCAGGCTGGCAGGAAGAGTGGGCAGCGCGCCCCGCTGCTGCGCACCTACTCGAGAGAGCCGAAAATGAAAGCCGGGAACGCTGAATGGAAATTCTTATCATCATTTTGGCATTCCTGTTTGCAGGGATAGGTGGATGGCCGGTTGCGGCAGCGATCCTTCGAATCGCGGGCAACGTGCGTACATCAAACCCACTTGAAAGAGATGCAGAGAAAGACGCTCGACACCAGGGCTCGGACAGCCCAGGAGGAGAGCAGGACATAACGCCGGTTCAAGCCAGCAGCGTCCTGCGTGGTGGGCTCGTCATAGGGATACTTGAACGTCTTGGGGTTGCCTTTGCGGTACTGACGGGCGAGTACGTTGCCATCGCATACATTATTGCGATTAAGGGACTAGGCCGGTATCCCGAGTTGAGGGAGACTCCCGGAGCGTCCGAGCGCTTCATTATCGGCACACTTGCGTCCCTGCTGTGGGCGGTAGCCGTGACTGCACCGGTACGGATCTGGTTTTTGTAACAGAGGCTGCATCGAACGGATTCGCTCAGTATGGTGGACGCATGAACATTTTCGCTATCGAGTATGCTTACGGCTCCCAAGCATCCTTGACCCGCGATGAACATCGTCCAGCACACCGCAGTTGGCTGCACCAACAAGCAGGTGAGGGGCGCGTCCTCAGCGCGGGCGCCTATACGGATGGAACGGGTGCACTGCTGGTGCTTCAGGCAGAGTCAGAAGAGGACGTCCGCGAGATCCTTGAGCAGGATCCATTCGCGATCGAAGGTGGAATTGCCGGAGTGAGAATAACCCAGTGGAAGCCGGTCATAGGCGCATTCGCAGACACAGTCTGAGCAGCGCCCTGACAGCCCATCCGCGAGCTTGAGGGAGTAGGCCGTATGGCAAAGATACTCGCCGGGGACATCCCCTGGAGGCATCGGCCAGATCGCAAGACACTCGACCGCCGTCGTCGTCCAAGTGTCCGAAATCTTGCCGACGCCGACACACCGCAGCTAGCGGAGTTGGTGAACCGTAATCCATCCGCAAATGTATTCATGGGTTCTCAGCTCGAACTAAATGGCACAGCAGCAGTCCCGGCGTTCATCGGCGCCCAGATACTTGGAGTATTCGACCCCGATGGCAGGCTAAGGTCTGCATGTTGGGCTGGGGCTAACATTGTTCCAGTGGGGATTGAGTCATCGCCGGGAGATGGCGAACTCATTGGACGACACCTTGGCCGCTCCGGAAGACGCTTCTCCTCAATTTTTGGACAAGCGGAGGCAGTGGCCGCCATTTGGTCGGCCCTGAAACGTTATGCCCCAGAGCCATTCGCCCTTAGAAATAACCAACCGTTTATGCAGGCTCTTAATCCCCCGTCTGTTGAGCCAGCATCTGGACTTCGCTTCACGAACCCCGCAGAACTCGAGCTGCTCCTGCCCGCGTGCGTAACGATGTTTGAGGAAGAGGTTGGATATTCACCCTATCTGGGCGGAGAAGAACACTACCGAAAACGGGTGGAATGGCTGATCCGCCAGCGACACTCGCTCGTGGATCTGGACGATGCAGGGTCGGTCCTATTCAAAGCGGAATTCGGAACGGTGTCAACGAAAGCCGTACAGATACAGGGTGTCTGGATCAATCATCACTACCGCGGCCAAGGGCTGAGCGCCGGGTACATGGCTGCCGTCGCGGCTATCGCCGCACAAACCGCACCTCTGGTCAGCCTCTATGTCAACAGTTATAACGAGCGGGCGATCGCCGCCTATCGGGCAGCCGGATTTGAACAAACCGGAACGTTCGCGACCATCCTCTTTTAAAGTTGACACCAACGGTGCGGACTGCCTCGGTGGAATCGTGTACAGCTGCCGATGTCAGCTACATTGGTACGAGTCCCTCATGCCCCCGGCGCCGTCCGCCCGGCGGCTGTCGCGTTGCTCGTAGAACGGATTCCGCTCGTGGTCCTTCGCTTTTCTCAGCTTTTCTTGCGCACACTGCGCGACAACCCGGCCGAAGCCGAGGTGGCCAGCCACAGATTGCTGGTCCGTGCCGGCTACATTCGACGTGCGGCCCCTGGAATCTACTCCTGGCTACCTCTGGGCTTGAAGGTTTTGGCCAAGGTGGAGGCAATCATCCGCGAGGAGATGCAGGCCATGGGCGCCCAGGAAGTGCACTGTCCGGCGCTGCTGCCTAAGGAGCCCTACGAGGCGACGAACCGGTGGTCTGAATACGGTGACGGACTCTTTAGGCTGAAAGACCGAAAAGACGCGGACTACCTTCTGGCGCCAACGCACGAAGAGATGTTTACACTTCTCGTCAAGGATCTTTATAATTCCTACAAAGATCTTCCTGTGACACTTTTCCAGATACAGGCCAAGTATCGAGACGAGGCTCGTCCGCGTGCCGGGTTGCTCCGTGGGCGCGAGTTCATCATGAAGGACTCCTATTCCT
This sequence comes from Actinomycetales bacterium, assembly GCA_038199985.1. Taxonomy (GTDB): domain Bacteria; phylum Actinomycetota; class Actinomycetes; order Actinomycetales; family Micrococcaceae; genus Arthrobacter_J. The sequence goes on from JBBPYK010000109.1 coordinate 78,540, forward strand.
TCAACATGGACGACGACGGCCTGGAGGACAGCTACCAAGCCCATCGGGCAGCGTATATTCGCATCTTTGAACGACTAGGTATGGAAATCGTCATCGTGTCTGCGGTGTCCGGCGCTATGGGTGGTTCCAAGAGCGAAGAGTTCCTTCACCCAACGCCGATCGGTGAAGATACCTTCGTCCGGTCCCGCGGCGGCTACGCCGCGAATGTCGAGGCTGTGACGTCTATCATTCCGGAGGATATCGATTTTTCGGACGCTCCTGCCGCAGATGTGGCGGATACCCCGGATACTCCCACCATGGACACCCTCGTTGCAGCCGCCAATGATATTCGCCCCAAAGAGAACGGCGCTTGGACTGCTGCGGATACGTTGAAGAACGTCTTGTTGTCGGTTGTCCTGCCCGACGGCGGGCGGCAGCTCGTCGTCGTTGGAGTCCCGGGTGACCGCAGCGTAGATCTCAAGCGCGTAGAGGCGAACATCGGAGCACATCTGCCCTTCGATGGCGATTTGCAGGTGGAGCAGGCATCGGACAATGATCTTAGACGCCATCTAGGCCTCGTCAAGGGATATATCGGTCCGGGTCTCAGCCTAGACAGTCGCGTCCTGGGTACTAAGGGCAGCACAGGTATCTTGTACCTCGTGGATCCACACGTCGTGAACGGGACAACGTGGATTACCGGAGCAAATATTCGAGGCAAGCATGTTTTCGGGCTTGTTGCTGGCCGTGATTTCGCCTGGGATGGCACCATCGAGGCTGTCGAGGTTCGCGAGGGAGATCTTGCACCGGACGGTTCTGGACCGTTGGAATCGGCACGAGGTATAGAGATGGGCCATATCTTCCAGTTGGGGCGCAAGTACGCTGAGGCCTTGCACCTGAACGTGCTGGACCGAAACGGTAAGTTGTCTACTGTGACCATGGGTTCTTACGGGGTCGGTGTCACGAGGGCGGTGGCTGCGCTGGCTGAATCAAACCATGATGACCGCGGCCTCATCTGGCCGCGAAGCGTTGCGCCGGCAGATATTCACTTGGTTGCCGCCGGGCGCGGAGATGCAGTTTTTGAGGCCGCCGCCACCATCGCAAAGGACCTCGAAGCGGTCGGTCTGGACGTCATTTACGATGATCGAGAGAAGGTATCACCGGGAGTCAAATTTGGTGATGCCGAATTGATCGGTGTGCCGACGATCCTTGTTGTTGGGCGCGGGCTGGTCAATGGAGAGGTCGAGGTCAAGGACCGTAGGACGGGAACAGCGGAGAATGTTGCAGTGGAGGACATCGTTGAACACCTGAGCCGTGTGGTGCGCGGCGAATAACCGCACCAGTTGATGGCCGGCCTCGACGAGATCACGCTGGCGACACTGCTACTCGTGGTGATCGCAGGATTCGTCGCAGGCTGGGTGGATGCGGTGGTTGGCGGTGGTGGACTCATCCAGTTACCGGCCCTGCTCATGGTGCCGGGAATCAGTCCAGTTCAGGCCTTGGCAACAAATAAGCTCGGGTCCATTTTCGGTACGACTACGAGCGCTGTCACGTATTTTCGGCGGGCGAGACCAGACTTGCGGACTGCGCTCCCAATGGCTGGAATTGCGTTGGTCGGCAGCCTGGGTGGAGCATTCCTCGCGCTCTCCCTACCGCAGTCGGTATTCAAACCGATCATTGTTGTGGCACTGATCCTCGTTGCGCTCTTTACTGCTTTCCGCCCCACCGTTGGGGCATTGACCCAACTTCGGCACAAGGGGAAGCGTCATTATGGGACCGCAGCGTTGATCGGTGGTGTTATCGGCTTCTATGACGGCTTGATCGGGCCCGGAACTGGTTCGTTCCTGGTGATAGCTATGGTGACGCTACTCGGCTATAACTTCCTTGCTTCCAGCGCTAAGGCCAAGATTGTCAACATGTTTACCAATGCTGGGGCGCTCATGCTGTTCATCCCCAGCGGAACGGTTCTGTGGTCACTGGGCTTGATCTTGGGAGCGGCGAACATGCTTGGGGGCTATCTCGGTGCCCGAATGGCCATTACTCGTGGAAGCCGCTTCATCCGCATCATTTTTCTGTTGGTCGTCACAGTTCTGATAATTAGTTTGGGGCACGATGTGTGGACTGAGAATTTCCGGCCCCCTGAGAATTGACAGTTCACACGACTCCGCTGGCATCCAAAAGACTACCGATGACGAAGGTCGCGACGAGCGCAATCGCACCGCCGACGACCACCCGCAGGGATGCTTTTGTCTTGGAGCTGCCACCTATGACGGCAGATGCCCAGCCAGTTAGCGCCAACGCCGCAAGGACAGCGACGAACGTTACCGGCACCCGCCAGGCCTGAGGCGGCAGTAGGATCGCCAGCAGAGGAAGTATGCCTCCAACGGTAAAGGCGATGGCAGATGCATAGGCGGCATGCCATGGGCTGACTACATCATGTTGATCGATGTTGAGCTCCGCCGACAGATGCGCCTCGAGCGCGTTGTTCTCGGTGAGCTCTTCGGCGACCTTCCAAGCAGTCGTGCTACTCATGCCTTTGGCCTCGTAGATTGCGGCAAGTTCGGCGAGTTCTTCCTCGGGCTGTTCCAGGAGTTCGCGTCGCTCCTTGTCCATGAGCGCGCGTTGGCTATCGCTCTGGCTGCTGACGGACACGTATTCGCCCAGGGCCATTGAAATGCCGCCGCCGATCAGTCCTGCGAGTCCAGCGGTCAAAATAGGACCTGTCGCTGTCGTCACCCCGGCAACACCGACCACAATCGCGGCCACGGAAACGATGCCATCGTTGGCACCGAGCACCGCTGCCCGCAGCCAGTTGAGACGTTGCGCTATATCGCCTTGATGGGGTTCGTTATCGTGTAGCTTCGGAACGTCCTTCATGGCACTACATAACCACCGGTCAGGTGGTTTTGCCAGTAAGGGCCGCTTTTGGGCTCGCGGGGTCCTCGATCCCGGGGGCCGGTTCAGGAGCAGTTCCGGGACGATGTTGGGCGAGCGTGGCGGACCTGAACCGGGAGATGGCCCAGTGCCGAATCTCGCCATTGCTCAGACTTATCAGGTCCGCGTAGGCGACGATGATCTGCGACTCCATGGTGTCTAGACTTGCTACCGGATCCGTGAAATAGCCGGGGTCTAAAGCATAGGCTTCTACTGTGGGCGGGGTCTCATCACACAGGGCCCTGAGAAACTCCGTGAGCTGGTTCGCGGCGGCGCGATGCAAGGCGATCTTGTCTTCAAACCCAGGAGTTCCAATGCGACCGGAGGCCACTTCATACGCATAGATAGAGCGGTGCTCTGCTCGCCGAAGAGAACGGACGGCCAAAGTTTCAGCGTCTGATTCATCTGCTTCGAGGCAGGAGGGATCGGTCATGGGCGTCGAGGCCGTTACTTCCGGCGCCGGCACCGACCCAGGGACGAGGGAGATTTCATTGGCCATGATCCACTGCGCTGTTCCGATTGAGGCAAGTAGCCGAGCGATACCTGGATCCGCCTCTTCGGCGGCGGCCAGGTTGCGCTCCGCACTTGTTCTCAACGCCGCGATGAAGTTTTGTTTATCTGGTGTCATTTCTCTATTCGTTGAAAGCGGGGACGGTTGAGCGGCTTGAGCTGGGCCGGGTACTCTCAGCAGTGTGGCGTGCTCATTCAAAACCTGTTCAGCCATGTGAAATACGTCCTGGCCGCCCGGCCTGGCCAGTAGCTCGGCTTTGTCGGCCAGCTCAGCTGCGGCCTGCGCAGCCGTGTGCTGTGCCTGCACGGTGAAGGACGGGCGCCGCATATCTTGTTCCGACACAATGAGTCCGAACCCGAGAACCACCAGGGCTATAACAGCGAGAACCAGAAACCGCTTCAGGAAACGTCCTGCACTCCCAGCGATCGCACGCCCTCGGCGTCGCACGTCTTCTCCAACTCTCCCCACAGCACATAATCTTGCCACGCCCGGGGTAAACGACTGTACCCGTTACGCCGGACCTACGTATTGTCGTTAGGCTAGTGTCACAACATCATCGAGTGGGAGGCAGTTATGAGGGAGCGGTCCCAGGGCGGCAATCGGAAGCAATCCGGAGAGCAAACGGCGGGTCGTCTGCCGTTTGAGCAGTCGCAGCGTCTGTCGGACCTACTCCGGCCCGTGGTCCAGAATCACGGCCTTTACTTAGAGGGCGTTGACGTCAAAGTCGCTGGGGCTCATCGTACTGTCGCTGTAGTCGTTGACCTTCCCGAGGATCAGACCGGAGGAGTGGGACTGGACCTAATCGCTGAAGTATCAAGGGGCCTGGCTGATGCTCTTGACCATGATCCGGATGATGAAGACCAGCCGTACAGTCTGGAAGTGTCCTCACCCGGGGTATCACGCCCACTCACGGAACACCGTCACTGGCGTCGTAGCCTGAACCGCATGGTGAATGTCCGCACCACGGATGGTCAAGACCTGAGCGGGCGCGTACTAAAGGTAGAAGACGACGGCGTGCACATCCTTCCTCAGATGCCGGTCAAGAAGGGCGTCAAACCTAAACAAGGGAAAGAAATGCATCTGCCCTTCGACGGCATACGCAAGGCAAACGTCGACATTGAATTTTCCCACCCCGAAGACGCACACGTTATCGGGACATCGTCCGCAGCCGAGGAGGCCTAAATGGATATCGATATGAGTGCACTGAGGCTGTTGGAAAAAGAAAGAGAAATTCCGCTCAAGGACCTTATGCCCACTATTGAGCAAGCGTTGTTGGTGGCCTATCACAAAACTCCCGGCGCGCATGATCAGGCGCGTGCGGAACTTGACGGCAAGAATGGCCATGTGACTATTTGGGCTGCTGAACTCGACGACGATGGCAACAGTGTTGGTGAGTTCGATGACACGCCGACTGGGTTTGGCCGCATCGCTGCTAGTACGGCGCGTCAGGTAATCCTTCAGCGCCTTCGCGACGCCGAGGATGACACAATTCTGGGTCATTTCAAGGGCAAAGAAGGCGAGCTGGTATCTGGTCAGATACAGCAGGGCAATAATCCTCATATGGTGCAGGTGAATCTAGGCACAGTGGAGGCGCTGCTCCCACCGCCGGAGCAGGTTCCGGGGGAGAGTTACAAACATGGTTCGCGGTTGCGTGCGTTCGTTATCGATGTCCACCGCGGAATGAAGGGACCATCGATAACTCTGTCACGGTCGCATCCGGGTCTTGTCCGCAAGCTATTTGAGCTCGAGGTTCCCGAAATCGCCGACAAATCTGTCGAGATTGTTTCACTCGCGCGTGAGGCTGGCCATCGGACTAAAATTGCGGTCAAGGCCATGAAGCCTGGCATCAACGCCAAGGGCTCGTGTATTGGAGAAATGGGTGCGCGCGTCCGGGCAGTGATGTCTGAGCTGAACGATGAAAAGATCGATCTCATTGACTACAGTGATGATCCGGCCACGTTCATCGCGAATGCACTTTCTCCTTCCCGGGTGTCATCCGTTTCGATCACGGACGAAGCCGCACGCTCGGCCAGGGCAGTGGTGCCGGACTATCAGCTATCTCTTGCCATCGGGAAAGAGGGACAAAACGCTCGATTGGCGGCCAAACTCACGGGCTGGCGCATCGATATCGTATCGGACGCAGTGTCTGCGAAAGCACCCGTCGAGCAGCCCTGATCCGTGGTCCATCCGGTGGCCTAGGGCTACAGGTTGGACGTATCGACTTCATAAACGCGATAGAATGACACCAACCGGGTTATTCATACAACGCAAGCCGGAGGATAGTCATGACATTTCGTGACCCACCGACTCACGTGCCGCAGCGCACCTGCATAGGTTGCCGTGGCAAGGATGACCGTAACGTTCTTGTTCGGCTGGTCAGATCGGAAGAAGACATTTCCAACGTCGTCGTCGATCCGAATTGCCGAACGTCAGGTCGCGGTGCGTGGCTGCACCGAAACCCGGGATGTCTGGAAATGGCCGTCAGACGTCGCTCCTTCAACAGGGCCTTTCGGGCATCTGTCAATAGCGATAGAGTGATGGAATTTTTCCAACACAACGTGGAGCCCCACCATGGGGCGGCACGTGAATTGACCGTCCAATGTGAAAGCGGGTCTGAAAACTGATGGAAACCCGATGAGTACCCAACCATGAGCGCTCAACAATGACTGATCTGTTGTGCTCCGCAGAGGGTCCCTTAAGGCTGTTATCAGCTGGGACTCGCATTAAATATTAGACGGTTCGTGCCTGGCTCGGTGCGGACCGAGACAGGAGAAAAGTGGCCAAGGTCCGCGTACACGAGCTCGCCAAAGAGCTCGGAATCACTTCTAAGGACGCTGTAGCTAAGCTGCAGGAGTTGGGCGAATTCGTTCGCTCCGCGTCCTCAACCATCGAAGCACCCGTAGTCAAAAAACTTCGTGGGGCTTTCCCCGATGCCCCCGTGGCGAGCGCTCCTGCGGCTCAACCGCAGGTGTCCAAACCAAAGCCGAGCACTGAGACTGCTGCATCTCCTAGCGAGAAGAAGGAATCAGCCCCAACCCCCGGGGCCCGTCCATCGGCACCTAAACCGGGCAAGTCGGCGGCGCCACAAGCTCCGGCTGAGGCGCCTGAACCGGCACCCGCGAAGACACAGAGCGAGCCGGAGCCCAAACCGGAGCTCAAAGTCGAGAAGACAGAAACTACGCAGGATCCGTCGTCCGCGACGAAGCCTGCAGCCAAGCCAGGAGCACGGCCCACACCCGGGCCTGCTGCGCCGGAGGCGACAAGGCCAGGTGCACGGCCGGGCAATAATCCCTTTGCCCCGTCACAGGGAATGCCGCGGCCAAGCCGGAAAGATGATCAACGTTCAGGTGGACCCCGCCCCGGCAATAACCCCTTTGCGCCCTCGCAGGGAATGCCACGGCCGGGCCGCCGGGACGATGAACGTCCGGGTGGGCCCAGGCCCGCTGCTGGTACCGGTGCACCGCGCACCGGAGCACCCCGTACGGGGGCGCCCCGTCCAGGAGCGCCACGTCCAACCACTCCAAGTGGACAGCGCCCCACTCCGGGGATGATGCCAAATCGTACGGAGCCACCGGCACCGGCGCGTGGCAATGACCGTCCGGGCGGTGGGCCACGACGAGGCGGCGGAAGCGGTCCCGTTGGCGGCGGTTTCGGTAAGGGTGGTCGCGGTCGCGGCGGCACCGCCGGCGCGTTCGGTAAGGGCGGAGCAGGCAGAGGTAAACAGCGTAAGTCGAAGCGGGCAAAGCGCCAGGAGCTGGAGCAGATGTCCGCTCCGTCCGCTGGTGGCGTGTCAGTACCACGTGGTGACGGCAACACCGTTATTAGACTGCGTCGTGGCTCGTCGATTGCTGAGTTCGCGGAGAAGATTGATGCAAACCCCGCGTCGTTGGTGACAGTGCTTATTCATCTCGGTGAAATGGCCACAGCCACGCAGTCACTTGATGAGGGCACCTTCGAGGTGTTGGGCAAGGAGTTGGGTTACAAAATCCAGGTCGTATCGCCAGAAGATGAAGAGCGTGAGCTCTTCGATTCCTTCGATATCAACCTTGATGCCGAGCTGGAGGCTGAGGGCGACGAAGAGCTCGAAGCTCGCCCCCCAGTGGTCACAGTTATGGGGCACGTCGACCACGGTAAGACGAGGCTTTTGGATGCGATCCGGAAGACCAACGTCATCAGTGGCGAGCATGGTGGGATCACCCAGCATATTGGTGCTTACCAGATCGACCACACTCATGAAGAAGAGAATCGCCCGATCACGTTTATCGACACCCCGGGCCACGAGGCGTTCACGGCCATGCGTGCCCGTGGCGCGAGGGTGACCGACATCGCCGTGTTGGTTGTCGCTGCGGATGACGGCGTTATGCCACAAACTGTTGAGGCGCTAAACCACGCCCAAGCAGCTGGCGTGCCGATCGTCGTCGCGGTAAACAAGATCGACAAGGACGGAGCCAACGCTGACAAGGTCAAGGGACAGCTCACTGAGTACGGCCTGGTACCTGAGGAATATGGTGGCGACACCATGTTTGTTCATGTATCTGCGCTGCAGGGAGTTGGCATCGATGAGCTGCTTGAAGCCGTGTTACTCACAGCAGATGCTGCTCTTGACATGCGAGCAAACCCGGACAAGGACGCACGCGGAATTGCCATCGAAGCGAACCTAGACAAGGGACGCGGCGCTGTGGCAACGGTGCTCGTCCAGTCCGGTACTCTTCAGATCGGTGACACGATCGTAGCGGGCAACGCTCACGGACGTGTCCGTGCCATGTTTGACGAGAACGGCGCCAACCTCACTGAAGCTGGGCCGTCACGACCGGTTCAGGTCCTTGGTCTTTCGACAGTTCCGCGTGCAGGAGATACCTTCTTGGTGACGTCTGACGAGCGTACCGCCCGTCACATCGCTGAGAAGCGGGAAGCGGCGGACCGCAATGCCGCGCTAGCCAAGCGTCGCAAGCGTGTCAGCTTGGAAGACTTTGATCAGGCTGTTGCTGAGGGCAAGATCGACACTCTCAACCTCATCCTCAAGGGCGACGTATCCGGTGCTGTCGAAGCGCTCGAGGACGCACTGCTCAAGATTGATGTTGGCGAAGGAGTTCAGCTACGAGTCATCCATCGTGGTGTGGGGGCGATCACCCAGAACGACGTCAACCTGGCAACAGTGGACAGCGCCGTTATTATCGGTTTCAACGTGCGTCCTGCGGAGCGGGTGGCCGAATTGGCCGACCGCGAAGGCGTGGATATGCGCTTCTACTCGGTTATCTACGGGGCGATCGACGACATCGAGAATGCGCTCAAGGGCATGCTCAAGCCGGAGTACGAAGAGGCTCAGCTCGGTACCGCAGAGGTCAGAGAAGTCTTCCGCTCATCCAAATATGGGAACATCGCCGGCTCCATTGTCCGCAGCGGCATCATCCGTCGAAACAGCAAGGCTCGCTTGGTGCGTGATGGAGCTGTCGTCGGGGACAACCTCACTATTGAGTCACTTAAACGGTTCAAGGACGATGCCACGGAAGTTCGCACGGACTACGAGTGTGGTATTGGCCTCGGGTCGTTCAACGACGTCAAGGAAGGCGACATCGTCGAGACGTTCGAGATGCGCGAAAAACCCCGCATCTAGGATGTTCTGTTGAGGGGGACGGGCAAGATGTTCGTCCCCCTCAACACTGAACGTCACCCACAAGAAAGTTTCATGCCTGGAGACCCTAAGGAGCGGTTATGGCAGACCCGGCACGCGCAGCACGACTTGCGCAGCGAATCAAAGTGGTCGTCGCGGAGGCATTGCGCCGGCGCGTCAAGGATCCACGTATGGAGGCGATCACCATAACGGACGCCAGAGTCACCAACGATCTCCAGCACGCTACGCTCTACTACACGGTTTTCGGAGATAGTGAGCAGGCAGCAGACACCCGGAGGGCGCTTGAATCAGCCAAGGGAGTGCTGCGCAACGAAGTTGGGCGAAACCTCACTGTCAGGTTGACTCCCACCTTAGAATTTGTTCCGGATGAGATCCCCGTGAACGCCAGTCATCTCGAGGAGCTGCTCCGCGCTGCTAAGGAAAGGGACGCTGAAGTCGCAGCGTTGGCTCAGGGCGCTGCCTTTGCGGGCGACTCAGATCCGTATCGGATGGAAGATGCAGCAGGGGACCCCGTTAAAGGGGCGGATCCTGGGACTGACGGAAACGTCCGTCCTGACGATACTGACCACGAACGGTAGGGTCGCCGTGGGAGGCAAATCGCAGTCGGGACCTTCTGGGTTGATCATCGTGGACAAGCCGCAGGACTGGACAAGCCACGACGTCGTCGGGCGTATGAGACGACTAGCGGAGACTCGGAAAGTCGGGCACGCAGGAACACTAGATCCGATGGCTACTGGAGTCCTTGTCGTAGGTGTCAACAAGGCAACGCGTTTGCTCACTTATATTGTGGGGACATCTAAGACCTACGCGGGTACCATCCGTCTGGGACAGTCCACCCGCACGGACGATGCGGAGGGCGAGATTCTCGACGAACATATCGCCGCCGCGGTAACGGAAGAAGCGATTCTGGACGTTGTGACGTCGTTGACGGGTGACATCATGCAGGTGCCCAGCAGCGTGAGCGCCATCAAAGTCAATGGGGTGCGCGCCTATGCGAAGGTCCGTTCCGGGGAGGAAGTTTCTCTGGCGGCCCGCCCGATCACGGTGCATAGTTTCGAAGTGCACGATGTCCGCCGGATCCGCGGGGGTAAGCTCGTTGACGTCGATGTGACTGTGGACTGCAGTTCGGGCACCTACATCCGGGCTCTTGCGCGAGACCTCGGTAGTGCGTTGGGTGTCGGCGGACATTTGACCGCGCTACGCAGAACCCGAGTGGGACCGTACCTGCTGGAGGGAGCGTCCACGCTGGAGGAGCTCGCTGAGGACTTGAACATACTCAGCCTGGATGATGCAGCGCGGGCACTATTTCCGGTTCGTGAGCTCACAGACACGGACGCCGTGGATCTTTCGTTTGGTAGGCGGATTTCGGCTGGCTTGGGGGCCGCCGAGGGGCCGGTCGCTGCGTTTGCACCCGATGGCAGGCTGATGGCTCTCCTGAAGGACGAAGAGGACTCGGCCAAGCCGCTTCTTGTGTTTGCGGCCGACGACGGCGGATCCGCCCGGTGACAGCCGACGGATTCTTCATCGCAGGTGCTGTCGTGTGTCTTATCTCGACTTTGCTCTGTTTCGGAGCAGCAACACTGAGCCAGCCGCCGAATGACATCACGATCATTTCTGTAGCGGTCGTGGAGTTCTTTTTGGTCGTTTACGCAATTTCAGGTGCTGTTAGACAATTCACGGGCGATCCCGTCATCGGCGAATTGTGGGAGTTCTGGGGATACCTCTTGACTGCGCTGTTGGTGCCCGTCGGTGCTTTTTGGTGGGCCATCCTTGAACGGTCTAAGTGGAGCAATATCGTTCTTGGTGCCGTCGGGATCACTATTTTTGTCATGCTGTTCCGAATGGAACAAATCTGGAGTGGAGTGGCGAGCACATGAACCCATCCGTAGCGGGGCCGCACCGATCCTCTGAACCCTCAGACCGACGGTCCGGAGCGGGCCGGTTACTCATTGCTGTCTATGGAATTTTCGCCATATCTTCGACAGCCAGAGCCAGCTACCAGATAGTCACTAAGTTCGGTGAAGCACCTGTCGCATACCTACTGTCGGCCTTCGCCGCCACCGTTTACATCCTCGCAACGGTATCCCTTGCGCGCCGAGGGAACATCGCGTTCTGGGTATCGGTCGGAGCTGTAGGGGTAGAACTCGCCGGGGTGGTGCTGATCGGAGCATTCAGTATTTTTGACACCGGAATGTTCCCTCACGATACGGTGTGGTCAGCTTTCGGAAAGGGATACGGCTATGTCCCGCTTATTTTGCCGATTCTGGGGTTACTGTGGCTTTACCGTCATAGGCCCTCCCGGCTGGATAGGATCAACGTAGATGACGAGCCGAGGAGAGCACCATGACGGAACCAACCCCAAAGCACGGGAACGCAAGCGCTAGCGCCGGCGCCCACGCGTCAAATGCACAGAAGCCAGCAGGCCCTGCCGATAAGAGTGAAAACGCTAAGAAGACGACGCGCATCGGAGGCAAAGCGTCCGTTCGCGGCGGCCAGGACCGCAGTGATTGGAACGTTTTCCGCACTGTGGTTATCGCTGTGGGAGTCGTCGTCATTGGTTTAGGGGCCTATGCATTGGTGACAGGTACTGCTGGGTTGCCCGAACCAACCGAGCCTCCCGTCAATGCGACGCTAGAGAGCCAGTACCGCTTTTTCGCCGCCATGATGATTGGCGTCGGCGCTGCCTTTGTTGCTATCGCCGTGAAGTTCCAGTGGTCGAATATGTTGTGGCTCGTTTGCCTGATGATATTTGTCGGAGGTATCGGTCGTGTTCTCTCGTGGGCATTTTCGGGTACACCACATTTCACGCTGATCATACTCATGGTCATTGAACTGGCGTTTCCTGCCGCATTGGTCGTGTGGCATGCCTATATCGTCAAAACCAGCGAAATTAAGCAGCAATACGCTCAGAACCGCTAGCTCGGAACTGTCAGCAACCAAGTTCTTTCGATATTCTCTGCAGGAGCCACGTGTATCTCTGGAATGACCTCGCCGAAATCCCTGAGGAATTCGGCCCGTCGGTAGTCACCATCGGAAACTTCGATGGGGTGCACCGGGGACACCAGCAAGTCCTGAAGCAAGTGGTAGGCGAGGCAGCCCGGCTGGCGGTGGCCGCCGTCGTCATTTCTTTTGACCCTCATCCCGCGCAGGTACACCGTCCCGAATCCGCCCCGGAGTTGATCATGGGGCTCCCAGGTAGGGTTCACGCACTGGCTGAAACGGGCATCGATGCGCTGCTGATGATGACCTACGACCTGCAACTGGCCGAGAATACCCCCGAGGAATTTGTGCGCAAAGTCTTCGTCGACGGTCTGAACGCCTCGGCGGTGGTCATTGGTCACGACGTCCGGTTCGGAAAGGGCAATAGTGGAGATCTCTCCACGATGCGGGAACTTGGGGGCCGCTTGGGCTTTGACGTAGTCGTAGTCGATGAATTTGGGCAGAGTCTTCCGGAAGATCCGCAAGCGGACGACGAAGGGCGCCGGTGCTCGTCCACGTGGGTTCGCGAGGCGCTGGCCACTGGTGAGGTAGCCACTGCCGCTCGCGTTCTTGGCAGACCTCACAGGGTACGCGGCGAGATAGTCCATGGTGCCGAGCGTGGGCGAAAGTTGGGTTTTCCCACAGCAAACCTATCTCAGCAGGCAACAGGAATGATCCCCCTTGACGGCGTCTACGCGGGGTGGTTGGTCGATGCCGCCGGAAACCGTTGGCCCTCAGCGATCTCGGTTGGGTCCAACCCGACGTTTGAGAACGTCTCGCGGCAGGTCGAAGCGCACGTTATTGATAGGCCGACGGAACGAACCGAGGACTTTAATCTCTACGGCCAGATGGTCGTGGTCGAATTTGTTGATCGCTTGCGCGGCATGGTTGCCTACAAAGGGACTGAAGCGCTGGTGGATCAAATGCACCGTGACGTTTCTTTGACGCGCAGCTTGCTTTCGACAGATCCACCCGCTGACCGGTAACCTTTAGATTGGTTCGGCTGCAGTCCGCGGTTGCTGAACTGGCACGACATCACTTGACGCGGTACAACTCTAGGAGTTCGTGTGGCATTAGACGCCGCTACCAAGCAGGAAATCATGAAAGACTTCGCAACGGGCGAAGCTGACACCGGTTCACCGGAGGTTCAGATCGCCATGCTGACTCGACGCATTAAGGGGCTCACCGAGCACCTCAAAATGCACAAGCATGACCACCACACACGTCGTGGTCTGATGGCTATGGTCGGTCGCCGGAAGCGCCTGCTTACTTACTTGAAGAACACAGACATCGTGCGCTACCGTGCTCTCATCGAGCGCCTCGGTCTGCGTCGATAGCTGGACCACAGGCGGCGCCTCCAAGTTATGGAGGCGCCGTTTTCAGTCCACTCTGAGCGGCTACTGCGGTGACCGCTAAAAACTAAAAAGCACGTGATCTAGTACAACAAGCAGGAGTCAGTCAGCGTCACGCATTCGCGGTCCTCGGTAGTGGTCTTCGGGAGGTTTCTTCCCGCGGATCTCGATCGAAGACCGGATGCACAGCAGATCGGACAAAGGTCCCGGATCTGAGTTGGTGCAGGCTGCCTCCGTTACAAAGAAACGGAGGTGACTCTCTATGGAGGGTCCCGAAATTCAATTCTCTGAAGCTGTCATTGATAACGGCCAGTACGGCAAGCGCGTCATTCGCTTTGAAACCGGCCGCGTTGCACAGCAAGCCGCTGGTGCGGCAATGGTTTACATTGACGAAGACACTACGCTGCTCTCCGCAACGAGCGCAGGAAAATCCCCTCGCGAAGGATTCGACTTCTTCCCCTTGACGGTCGACGTCGAAGAGCGCATGTACGCCGCTGGTCGTATCCCGGGTTCATTCTTCCGTCGAGAGGGACGTCCGTCCACGGAGGCGATTCTCGCCTGCCGTCTCATGGACCGACCGCTGCGCCCAGCGTTCGTCAAGGGGCTGCGCAACGAGGTCCAGATCGTCGTGACAGTGCTGGCCATCAATCCGGATGTTCTTTATGACGTAGTCGCAATCAACGCATCCTCCATGTCCACGCAGCTATCCGGCCTTCCATTCTCAGGTCCAATTGGCGGTGTTCGGGTAGCCCTTATCGAAAACCAGTGGGTTGCCTTCCCCACCCACTCAGAACTGGAAAAGGCCGTCTTCAGTATGGTCGTTGCCGGCCGTATAGCTTCAGATGACGTAGCCATCATGATGGTCGAGGCCGAGGCCACGGACAACGCCTGGAATCTGATCCGTGAGCAGGGCGCGACAGCTCCCACGGAAGAGGTCGTATCTGAAGGTTTGGAAGCGGCGAAGCCGTTTATCCGCACTTTGTGTGACGCTCAGTCCGATCTCGCAGCTCGTGCCGCGAAGCCCACTGTAGAATTTCCCATCTTCCGGGACTACGAGGACGACGTTTTTGAGGCCGTGGAATCCGTTGGGGCTGCCAAGCTGTCTGAGATCTTTACGATCGCTGACAAGCAGGACCGCGACATTGCTGCCAGTGCCTACCGTGATGAACTTGTGGCCGAACTAAGCCCGCGTTTCGAGGGCCGTCAGAAGGAAATCACCGGTGCATTCGGCGGTCTGACCAAACAGGTTGTGCGTCAACGAATTCTCCGCGACCAGGTTCGTATCGACGGCCGTGGACTTTCTGATATCCGGAAGCTGACAGCTGAGGTAGAGGTGCTGCCGCGTGTGCATGGATCGGCGATCTTCGAGCGCGGTGAAACTCAGATCCTGGGCGTTACCACGTTGAACATGCTCAAAATGGAGCAGCAGATCGATTCTCTTTCTCCTGTAACGCGCAAGCGCTATATGCATAACTACAACTTCCCCCCGTACTCCACTGGCGAGACGGGCCGTGTGGGTTCACCGAAGCGTCGTGAAATCGGGCACGGTGCCCTCGCTGAGCGCGCCCTGATGCCTGTACTGCCGTCACGCGAGGAGTTCCCGTACGCAATTCGTCAGGTGTCGGAGGCACTTAGCTCAAATGGCTCCACGTCTATGGGATCAGTCTGCGCTTCAACTCTCTCCCTCCTCAACGCCGGAGTACCGCTGAAGGCCGCGGTTGCCGGAATTGCCATGGGATTGGTGTCGGATGAAGTAGACGGTCAGACTCGCTACGCCGCGCTGACGGATATCCTCGGTGCTGAAGATGCTTTCGGCGACATGGACTTCAAGGTTGCCGGTACATCTGAGTTCATCACAGCCATCCAGCTGGACACCAAGCTCGACGGTCTCCCTGCTTCAGTTCTTGCAGCAGCACTGAAGCAGGCCCGCGAAGCACGTCTTCATATCCTCGGTGTTCTCGAGGCTTCGATCGACACTCCGGATGAACTATCGGAGTTCGCTCCCCGTATTATCTCTGTGAAGATTCCCGTAGACAAGATTGGTGAAGTCATTGGCCCGAAGGGCAAGATGATTAACCAGATTCAGGAAGACACTGGCGCGGACATCTCCATCGAGGACGACGGGACGGTCCTGATCGGTGCAACTGATGGAACATCGGCTGAAGCCGCACGGGCTGCCGTCAATGCGATAGCCAACCCACAGGTTCCTGAGATTGGCGAACGCTACCTCGGCACCGTTGTGAAGACGACCGCGTTCGGTGCATTCGTGTCGTTGACTCCGGGCAAGGACGGTCTTCTGCACATCTCTGAGCTGCGCAAACTGGCCAGTGGCAAGCGCGTGGACAACGTCGACGATGTGGTGAGCATCGGACAGAAGGTTCAGGTCGAGATCACCAAGATCGATGACCGTGGCAAGCTGTCGCTGTCGCCGGTTGTTGCTGACGATGCTACTGAATCCAACGGTGAGGAAGCGGTTGCCGAATAATTTGGCTCCCGCAATACCGCTACCGCTGAACGGGCATGCAGCCGGGAGAGGAAACTCCCCGGCTGCGGGGAATTCGAGCCTCATCTCCGGGGGACCGGGCGGCGCCATCGTGCGTCGCTCGGTTCTGCCGGGGGGCGTTCGAGTCCTAACAGAGGCGATGCCTGATCAGCGGTCAGCTACCATTGGTTTCTGGGTCGGTGTTGGCTCCCGGGATGAATCCGAGGGCCAACAAGGCTCCACGCATTTTCTCGAGCATCTCTTGTTCAAGGGAACACATCGTCGTACTGCCATGGATATCGCATCTGCCTTCGACGAGGTAGGAGGGGAATCCAATGCCGCGACGGCAAAGGAGAGCACGTGCTACTACGCGCGTGTGCTGGATGAAGACCTGCCCATGGCCATAGATGTTATTGCAGACATGGTGACAGGCGCAGCCTTGGACGCCCATGAGCTCGAGCAGGAGCGCACTGTGATCTTGGAAGAAATCGCTATGGACAACGATGATCCGGCGGAGGTCGCCCACGAGAAGTTTGTGGAGTCTGTACTTGCCGGTCACACATTGGCAAGACCCATCGGGGGAACCCCCGAAGCAATTCAGTCGGTGACCCGAGAATCGGTCCAGGACCACTACGAGCGTCACTACCGTCCAGGTGAGCTGGTGGTCACGGCTGCCGGTGGGCTGGACCATGACGCCGTATGTCAGTTAGTTTTCGAAGCCATTAATGCTGCAGGCTGGCCACTGCATCCTGATGCTGAGCCTGTGGATCGGCGGCCGTCTGCGTCTGTGGATATCGGTGGCGCCGGGGGTGTCCATGTTCACTACCGGGCGGTGGAGCAGGCGAATATTGTCATGGGGTGCCCTTCGATATCTGCCACAGATGATCGCCGCTACGTGATGAGCGTCATGAATGCGATATTCGGCGGTGGAATGTCCTCGCGACTCTTTCAGGAGATCCGAGAGCTACGTGGGCTCGCCTACGCCACTTATTCGTTTTCAGTGGCCTACGCCGATGCCGGTTACTTCGGCATGTACGCAGGATGTTCGCCTGCGAGAACGCGGGAGGTCATTGATCTCATGGGCGAGGAACTTGAGAGACTCGCAGCAGAGGGAATCACCGATGCCGAGCTCGCCAAAGCTGTCGGACAACTGTCGGGTGGAATCGTCCTGGCACTTGAGGACACCGGATCACGGATGTCGCGTTTGGGGCGGGCGGAGCTCGTCACGGGTGAGTTTGTTGATGTCGACACTGCTCTGCAACGGATCCGTCAGGTTACCGTGGCGCAGGTTCAGGAACTGGCTGCTGAACTGGCAGGGTCGCCTCGTACAATCACCGTAGTCGGGCCGTTTGCCTCTCCGGTAGAGCTCGGCTTCTCGATATAGCAACAAGGGAATTCGGCTGTGCCTATCAGTTCCACCCGTCAGCCGCCTGCAAAGGGTGGAAGGACATCAAGCACTTGGCCGTCTCCTAACGGTTGATCACGATCTCGGATGACGGTTTCGTCCAGCAGGAGACTGCTGCGTTCCAGTACCTGACGAAGTGACGGTTTGCCGTTTAGGTCAGGGTGTGCGGCCAATGCTGCGACCAGCACTGCATGAATAGAATCGTGTGTGGGCTGCAGCTCTTCTTGAGCAACGCCTGTTGCTGCTTGCGCTGCGCCAAAATACCTGATGAGCACCGTTCCCCGTCCTTTAAACGTCTCCGCCCATGCTACGTTACCGGTTGGCGCACGGGTAGGATTATGGCGCAGGAGCCGAGCAGATAAATCCTGAAGGGGGAAGTGGTGTGGAAGCTTCCAGACTCAGGTGTATCGAGGACCACGTAGAGGCGCTTCATCAGTTGCTCGAGGGCTGCTTTGACGGTGTCGAGCAGCTTCCTTTGGCGAGCTGTTTGAATCGCAGGCTCGCGGCCGACATCCATGCTCCGGTGAGCTTGCCATTGTTCCGAAATTCGCAAATGGATGGGTACGCAGTGGCCTCCTCCGAGACCCGGATCCTCCACACATTCGACGTTGCGGAGCCGGTTCCGGCCGGCCACGCGTCGCAGGACCACCAGGCGGGTACAGCGGTTCCGGTCATGACCGGCGCCATGTTGCCCTCGGGTGCGGACGCCGTCGTACCCATCGAGCTCGCGGACCCTCATCACTTTGTTCCGGTTGGCACGCGTGCGACTGTCCAGTTGCCACCTGATATCCCCGCTGGACAGTTCGTTCGTCCCCAGGGTAGCGACATCCGTGAGGGGGAACTCGCTCTTCGGTCCGGTCAGGTTCTTGGACCCGCCCAGCTGGGTCTGGCAGCGGCCCTGGGGATCGCGTCGATCGCTGTGCGACGCCGGCCGCGCATTTTGTTGCTGTCAACCGGAGACGAAGTTGTTCCGCCCGGCAGCTTTCGGGCCGTAGGACAAATTTATGATGCGAACACCACAATTATTGGGGCCTCTCTTGAAGAATCCGGTGCTGATGTACTCTTCCGAGAGATTTCCGCGGATTCAGTTCCGTCATTTCTTGCCACTCTAGATTCCGTTGTGGCCGAGGCCGGTATTGACCTCATTATCACCACCGGTGGTATCAGTGCGGGGGCGTACGAGGTGGTTCGTCAGGCATTGGATGCACGGGGGGTGGCTTTCATAGCCGTGAACATGCAACCCGGTGGACCTCAGGCCATCGGGCGATATGCGGGGGTGCCGTTTGTGGGATTCCCCGGCAACCCCGTGAGCGCGTGGGTTTCGTTCGAGGTCCTTCTCCGGCCGGTCCTGTGCGACTTGGGCGTCGCCACGCATGCAAGGCATCGTCACACGGCGGTACTCACAGAACCCCTAAATAGCCCGCGAGGAAAACACCAGTTTCGACGGGCGCTGCTGGTGGGCGCTAGAGTACGTCCTCTCGGCGGCCCGGGCTCCCATCTGCTTCGATCCATGTCCGACGCCAACGCGTTGATCCATATTCCGCCACAGGTGGAAAGAATGGCGGCCGGGGAATCGGTGGACGTTGTGTTGACGGGTGCGGAACATAGAGGAGATATCGGTGAATAGTCATGAAAAACTGGTTGCTAGTGTCGCTAGAGACGATGGTCGCGATGGTCAACTAAGCCATGTACGGGCGGATGGAAGCGCCCACATGGTAGACGTTTCCGCGAAGCCTGCAACCTTTCGTGAGGCCACTGCCGGAGCGGTGCTATCAACCACGCCCGACGTGCTGGCCCTTATAGCAGAGGGCGGGCTGCCCAAGGGGGATGCGATCGCTGTGGCGCGGGTTGCGGGTATTCAAGCTGCTAAGCAGACGGCGTCGCTCATTCCGCTGTGTCATCCCCTTCCGCTGACGGGAGTAACGGTGGACTTCGAGCCATCAGGCGATCATGTTGATCTCACGGCACGGGTGCGGACCACATCGGTCACCGGTGTGGAGATGGAGGCGTTGACGGCGGTAAGCGTGGCAGCTCTCACGCTCTACGACATGATCAAAGCCATCGATAAGCGTGCGGTGATTTCTGACATTAGAGTGTTGGCCAAAAGTGGCGGCAAAAGCGGTGACTGGACAGCATGAACTACTTGGACCCGCCCGTGAAAGGAAGAACGGCTGGCATTGTCATTGCGTCGACGCGTGCTGCTGAGGGGACGTATCGGGATGAATGCGGGCCGATGATTCGGGCGTGGCTGTTTGCGCAGAACATCGCAGTAGCTTCGGCGGAGGTGGTGCCGGATGGACCACCTTTCGCACGAGCACTTGGCCGCATGGTGGACGCGTCGTTGTCCGTCGTCATCACCAGCGGCGGTACAGGACTAAGCGCGGATGACCAAACTCCTGAGCAAACGTTGCCGTTGCTGGAGAGGCAGCTTCCCGGGGTCATGGAGGCTATCCGGGCCGCTGGAAGAGCGAAGACGCCCTTGGCAGACCTCAGCAGGGGACATGCTGGAACGGCAGGAGGGACGTTCATAGTCAACCTCCCCGGTTCCCCGTCCGGCGTACAGGATGGGCTCAAGGCACTGGAACCGTTGTTATCTCACATCTGCGAACAGTTGGAGGGAAAGCGTGGTCACTAGCGTCGTTCTCAATGCGTCAATCTCAGAGGATACGCTCCACCTCGGGGACATACTATCGGTGGTCGGAGACGACCGCTGTGGCGCCGTCGTTGGTTTCAGCGGCGTCGTCCGGGATCACGACGGCGGGAAAGCCGTGACTCGCTTGAGCTACACCTGCCACCCCAGCGCGTCGAAGGTCATGCAGGAACTTGCTGATGATGTTGCATCCAGGTATCAGGGCGTTCGTATCTGGGTAGCCCACCGGGTTGGCGATCTTCTGATCGGAGATTCGGCGCTCGTTGCGGCCGTTGCCTCCGCCCATCGTGCTGAGGCGTTCGCCGCGGGCTCGGAATTGGTGGAGAAGGTTAAGCTTCAGGTGCCGATCTGGAAGGAACAGTTCTTTACCGACGGCGGCACGGAATGGGTGGGGTCCGGTAGTGCCCAGTAGGCTGAACTCATGACAGAACTACTTTCCGTGGCTGTGTTGGGTGCGCGGGGAAGAATGGGCTCCGAAGCGGTCCGGGCCATTGAGAGTGCGGCGGACATGCAAGTCGTTGCTTCGCTCGGACGCGAGGACCCTCTTGCGGAGATGGTACGTGCGGACGCCCGCTATATGGTGGACCTGACCGTTCCCGATCAGACGGAAGGGAACGTGCATTTCGCCGTCGAACACGGGATACACGCGGTCGTTGGCACGTCCGGCTGGAACCGAGATCGGTTCGACCGGTTGCAGGAAAGCCTCGGAGGAAAGCCTGACGTTGGTGTCCTCATAGCACCCAACTTTGCCCTTGGATCAGTTCTGGCCAGTGCATTTTCGGCAACAGCGGCAAAGTATTTTGAGTCGGTAGAAGTGATCGAGATGCACCATCCGGACAAGGTTGATGCACCCTCGGGTACCGCCATCCGGACTGCGCAGCTGATTGCAGAGGCGCGCCATCACGCAGGGCTCGGTCCGGTGCCAGATGCTACTTCTCAGCAGCGGGACGGCGCACGTGGCAACGACGTAGAGGGGGTAAGGGTTCACTCGGTCCGTCTGCGCGGCCTTGTTGCCCATCAGGAAGTGCTGCTAGGAGGCGTTGGCGAACAATTGACCATCCGTCACGACTCGTTTGACCGCCAATCTTTCATGCCGGGGATTCTCCTGGGGCTGAGGGAAGTTGCTGCACATCCGGGTCTAACGGTTGGCCTGGACGGCTACCTGGAATTGAGGGCTTGAATAGTGCGAAACTTTTTTGACGGATTCTGGCGACACAAAGCAAAGATCGGGGTCCTTCTCGTAACCGTTTTGTTGCTGCTCTGGCTCGTCGTCGCCTGGCAGAGATCCATCCTCCTGCTCGGAGATCCGGATCCGGTGGCCAAAGGCATTGGCGCCGCATACCTGGTGTTACCCGCTATCGGGGCGTGGGCTCTGGTGCGGGAGGTACTTTTCGGGATGCGTACCGAAGAGATGGCCCGAATACTGGACGCGGAGGGTGGACTGCCCGTGGACGACCTCCCGCGCACTCCGGCCGGTCGGATCGTCCGTGAGGCAGCAGACAGCATCTTTCCCACGTATAAGGCGGAAGCGAAGCGCTCACCCGATGATTGGCGCAGCTGGTTCCGGCTCTCATGTGCTTACGATGCGTCGGGTGATCGAACCAGAGCTCGCCGATCGATGCGAGACGCGGCAAAACTATTCGTGGGACGGCGCACGGAACGCGACAATGCACACCATGAGGCGGACTGAGGCCTACTTGGCTGTTGCGCGGACGCTGGAGGCGATGTTCGAGATGACCGCTTCCAACGGGCCCCGTGTGCGGAGCATAGTGAAGAGCAGGCCGATAAAAACGCCGACGGACACTTGCAGCAGCAGCACACGCGCTGGGTCCGCATCGGGTGTGATGAGCCCAATCAGGCTCATCGCAACGACATGAGCGCTGTAGAGGGTTAGCGTTACCGCTCCGGGGCTGGAAAGCGGGAGCAGGAGCCAGGGCTTCGATCGTGTGATAAGCAGACAAGCACCAATAATCGCTGCAGAGGTTCCAGCTGTGTGCAACAAATCCAGCGGCTGCCCTGAGTGTGGCGCACTGACTGCGAGCCACCACCAAGACTCGGTCTGATGCAAGCCGGTCAGGCCGACGTCGAGCAAGGATTGCAGGTAATAGTCTGACCCTTCCGAGGTCGCCAGCAGTGCCTTCAGTCCGCCCATCCCTTTCAGGAGAGCGAAACTGAGCGCTTTGGTTATGCCCGCCAAAGCGAGACCACCGAGCAGAAGGATCCACTGGACGCGCAGCACGGCCAAGCCGAGACGGCCGATGAGCATTCCCAACAAAATATATCCGAACCATTGGAGCACGGGGTAGTAGCCGGTAACGGCGACATCGACCAACAGTAGTCCGGGCGATGACAAATCTGCCCAACCAACGTTGTGGCCGAGGGTTGCCGTTTCCAGCTCGCTATAGGCTAATCTCCGGAGGAGGAACGCAGCGACGGGGGAGAACACGAGCCAGGCGACAGTCCAGTAGGTCAGGGGCAGCATCCGGATATGCAGAAACGGTAGCGCCAAAAGGAAAAGCACAGCGTAGTGGAACAGGATGACGGCGATGTTTACATCCAGGCTGCCCAGCACCAGCGCGATGAGGCCGATGATGACAGCGCGGGCCGCGATACCTCGTCGAGCGCCGGAGACCGACCCAGTGCCCGTTTCATCTCTTCGCACGGTTGACCCGCTCAGTAGTGCCAGCCCTACACCAGCCACCACGGCGAATAGCGCCGAGGATCGGCCGGCGAATACGAGAGCGATCCAGGTGGCCTCGGTATCGGGAGTATACAAAGGCATGATGTGAGTTGCCATCATGCCAAAGAGTGCGACACCTCGGGCAGCATCTAGACCGGTCAGCCTTCTGCTTCCCGTCGTCGATGCCATTACTAAATACTCACACGGGCTTGCCGGAATACTTCATAGACCGCGCCCGTGGCCGGCCCGATGTCCCTTTGCACGGTGCAGCAGGTAACGTTTTACTCATGGAAGATGTCAACACTCGAGATTTGCCCTTCGGAACTCTAGTGACCGCTATGGTCACGCCCTTCGCTGAAGACGGCTCCGTGGACTTCGACGCTGCCGCGCGGCTGGCGGAGACCCTTGTATCGGAAGGGTGCGACGGCTTGGTTGTGTCGGGCACAACTGGGGAGACTTCAACGCTGGAGGATCAGGAGAAGGAAGATCTTTTCCGGGTTGTGGCGGAAACGGTCGGCGGCCGAGCGAAGGTCATCGCGGGAACCGGCACCAATCACACGTCTCATTCCGTCGAAATGGCTGTGCGTGCCGCTCGCGCGGGCGCCGATGCACAGTTGGTCGTCACCCCGTATTACAACAAGCCGACGCAGGCCGGCGTCCTTGCCCACTTCGACGCGGTTGCTGCAGCGACAGACCTGCCCATCATGATCTATGACATTCCGGGCCGTTCTGGCATCGAAATTCATGCCGAAACTATGCTCAGGCTGGCCGAACGACCTCACATTCTGGCCTTGAAGGATGCAAAGGCAGACTTCCCAGCCGTGACGCGGGTCATGGCGAATACAGACCTAGATGTTTACGCCGGCGACGACGGCCTGATCTTCCCCTGGATGATGGCAGGCGCCGTCGGGGTAGTGAGTGTGGCGGCTCACGTCGCGACGCAGCAATTCCGTGCCCTGATCGATGCTGCCTCGCTCGGCGATCTCAAGACTGCCAGACGAATCCATTTTGAGCTGGATCCTCTGGTTCGTGCGGTGATGACACACCTTCCAGGTGCTGTCTCCGCCAAACAAATCCTCAAAATGCAGGGAATTCTTGGTAACACAGCGGTAAGACTCCCGCTCGTGGAACCGGATACCGTCGAGATGGAACCGGTCCTGACAGACCTGGTCGAAGCGGGCTGGGATGTCTCCCGCCCGACGCGGCAATACTCTGCGACAACCAATACCGATGAAAGCGTGTAAAGAATGACAGACATTGCCGCGCCCAGACTCAAGACACCACCAGCGTTGCCCGAGGGGACGCTGCGCATTGTTCCGCTGGGAGGGCTGGGTGAAATTGGCCGAAACATGGCCGTGTTCGAAATCAATGGCAAATTGCTCATTGTTGACTGCGGGGTTTTGTTCCCGGAGGAGACGCAGCCAGGAGTGGACCTCATCCTGCCCGACTTCAGCTACATTGAGGACCGGCTCGACGACGTTGTCGGTCTCGTCCTCACCCACGGGCACGAAGATCACATCGGGGCTGTTCCCTACCTCCTGCGGCTCAAATCTGACATTCCGCTGATTGGTTCGCAGCTGACCCTTGCCCTCATCGAAGCGAAGCTTCAGGAACACCGGATCAAGCCGTATACGCTAACTGTTTCGGAGGGCCAGATCGAACAGTTCGGTCCGTTCGAATGTGAGTTCGTCGCCGTCAACCACTCCATTCCCGATGCACTGGCAGTTTTCATCCGTACTGTGGCCGGGAACGTCCTCCATACCGGGGACTTCAAAATGGATCAGCTGCCCCTGGACGGCCGAATCACCGACCTCCGTGCGTTCTCCCGCCTCGGCGAGGAAGGGGTAGACCTATTCATGGTCGATTCCACGAACGCGGATGTACCCGGCTTCACGACGGCGGAACGTGAAATTGGTCCAGTTCTCGAGAATCTTTTCGCCAAGGTGAAGAAGCGCATCATCGTCGCATCTTTTTCATCGCATATTCATCGTGTACAGCAGGTACTTGATGCCGCTGCGGCGCATGATCGTCGTGTCGCGTTTGTCGGGCGGTCGATGGTGCGGAACATGACTATCGCGGCGAAGCTCGGCTATCTCCGCGTTCCAGATGGCATCTTGGTAGACATTAAGAACGTGGACAATCTGCCTGATGACAAAGTGGTCCTCATGTCCACGGGGTCTCAGGGCGAGCCCATGGCAGCGTTGTCTCGCATGGCCAACGGCGACCACCGAATTACCGTCGGCGACGGCGACACCGTCATCCTTGCCTCTTCGTTGATCCCAGGAAATGAAAACGCCGTCTACCGGGTGATCAACGGGCTACTGAAACTGGGAGCCGACGTGGTGCACAAGGGCAACGCGAAGGTGCATGTTTCTGGGCACGCGGCTGCAGGTGAGTTGCTGTATTGCTACAACATCATCAAACCGCGCAACGTGATGCCGGTGCACGGCGAAACGCGACACCTGATCGCCAATGGGAAACTGGCTGAGTCGACGGGTGTCCCCGCCGATCGTGTTTTGTTGACCGATGACGGCTCGGTTGTGGACCTGAGCGAGGGCACGGCACGGATCGTTGGAGCGGTCGAGTGCGGTCTGGTTTACGTGGATGGTTCCAGCATAGGAGGGGTTACGGATTCGGATCTGAAGGATCGAAGGGTTCTCGGTGAAGAGGGTTTCATCTCAATCATCACCGTCGTCAACAGCACTACCGGCAAGATAGTTTCGGGTCCGGAGATTCACGCCCGTGGTTTTGCGGAGAACGACACCGTCTTTGACGAAATCAAGCCTAGAATCAGCGCCGCGCTGGAAGAGGCGGTTACCTCAAACAGGGATCACACGTCCTATCAGCTCCAACAGGTCATTCGCCGAATAGTCGGCACCTGGGTAAACAAGCGCTATCGTCGTCGCCCGATGATCATTCCTGTCGTCCTCGAAGCATGAGCCTGTTCCGGTCGGGCACGGAACGACCGGTCGACGTCGAACCCAAAGCCCCGTAATCCCGGGAATCCTGAAGCGGATGAAGTACGGTTGCTTGTATGGCGACCCGTACTTCATCCGCCGCAAAAGGCACTGATTCATCCCGAGGCAAGTCCTCGGGCGCTCCAACGCGCTCAACATCCGGCGCCACGGCAAAGACCAAACAACAGCAGGTCACTCACGAGGAGCCGATGCCGCTCCCTGCCCGAGCCATCAAGGGGCTATGGATGGGGATCGCACATGTGGTCGGCGCCGGTGTTCGCAAGATCGGTCAGGATGTTCATCCGGAGCGTGAGGTGCGTAGGGACGGTACGGGTTTCTTCCTGATTCTCGTCGTTGTTCTTGTCGCCATGGTTGAGTGGTGGGCGCTTCGGGGCGGATTCTGGTCCGGCATTCACGCAGTGGCCGCCGGCACCTTTGGTTGGATGGCGCTTATTATCCCGTTCATTGTATTGATAGGTGCGGTTCGCCTTTTCCGCTACCCAGAGGAACATAGGGCCAATAACCGCATCGGAATCGGTCTAGCCGTGTTTCTTCTCTCGGCATCTGCGCTTGCCCACCTCATCGGCGGAAAACCGCAGCTCTCGGAAGGCTACGACGGTTTGTGGGCCGCTGGCGGTATGGTCGGGTTCGTGCTGGCATCCCCGTTGGCCAGTATCACTGTTTATCTTCCGCTGGTGTTGTATTCCCTGCTCACGTTCCTGAGCATCCTCATCATCACAGCCACTCCGATTCGTCACATTCCTGCACGGCTCCGGTCTTTGTACGAGCAGATGATGGGGCAGGAACCGGGGGCTCTGCGCACCAGCGACTCCGCAGATCACGACCAACGCTATCTGTATGACTCGGAGGGCCGCCGCAAAGACTCTGCCAAGACGGATAAGGGCACCAAGCGTGAACGCAGAAAACGCTCTGGCCGCAATTCCTCTGCGGCGGAGGAGCATGACCCAGAGTCACTGGTAGGAGACGAAGCGTTCGAGAACGCGGTCATCGACGATCCAGATGATACGCAGGGGGCGGCCTGCCCGATCCCTCCCGGCGTACGGAGACCCACCCAGTCAGAGCTTGCCGCTGACAAGATCAAACGCAACCAGGGCCTACCCACCACAGGTACGCCCACTGAAGCGATCTCCACAGTGCCCCCGAGTGCGCCCGATGTTGCCGTTGCGCGCATACAGCCTCAGGCGCCAGCGGTGCCTCTGCCGCCGCGGACAGAACAGCTGCAGCTCGCTGGAGACATAAGCTACACACTGCCGCCGTCTGACTATCTGCCAGCTGGGTCTCCGCCCAAGGAACGATCCGAAGCCAATGATGCTGTCGTCACGGCATTGACCCACACGTTGGACCAGTTCAAGGTGGAAGCAAAAGTCACGGGGTTCTCTCGTGGGCCGACCGTTACGCGTTATGAGATTGCACTGGCTGCGGGAACCAAGGTGGAACGGGTTACCGCACTGGCCAAAAACATTTCCTACGCCGTTGCCAGCTCCGATGTCCGCATTTTGTCGCCTATTCCCGGTAAGTCCGCCATCGGCATCGAGATTCCCAACAGCGACCGTGAAACCGTATCGCTGGGAGATGTTCTCCGATCCAACAACGCCCGTAAGTCAGAGCATCCCATGGTCATGGGTGTGGGCAAGGATGTCGAAGGCGGCTATGTTGTGGCGAACCTAGCCAAAACCCCGCATTTGCTGGTGGCGGGCGCAACAGGCGCGGGTAAGTCCTCGTTCGTTAATTCTATGATTACGTCCATACTCATGCGGGCCACCCCGGACGAAGTGCGCATGATCATGGTGGACCCGAAACGCGTGGAGTTGACCGCTTATGAGGGAGTGCCTCATCTCATTACGCCGATCATCACGAGTCCTAAGAAGGCGGCTGAAGCGCTCCAATGGGTCGTCCGCGAGATGGATACCCGATATGACGACCTTGCCAATTTCGGTTTCAAGCACATTGACGACTTCAACAAGGGCGTCCGAAACGGCAAGGTTGTTCCGCCAGCCGGATCAAAACGTGTGATCCGTCCGTATCCGTATCTTTTGGTGATTGTCGATGAGCTGGCTGACCTCATGATGGTTGCACCGCGCGATGTTGAGGATTCCATTGTGCGGATCACCCAACTTGCCCGAGCGGCCGGCATTCACCTCGTGTTAGCCACACAGCGTCCGTCCGTGGATGTTGTGACGGGTCTGATCAAGGCGAATGTTCCCTCCCGTATGGCGTTTGCGACGTCGTCGGTCACAGACTCACGCGTTGTCTTGGACCAGCCGGGAGCGGAGAAGCTGATCGGTCAGGGAGATGCACTCTTCCTACCGATGGGCGCATCAAAACCTATTCGCGTTCAGGGCGCTTGGGTCACTGAATCGGAAATCCATCGTGTGGTCGAGCACGTCAAGGGTCAGCTTCAAGCCAATTACCGTGATGATGTTGCTGTTCAAGCGCCAACGAAACAGATTGATGCCGATATCGGCGATGATTTGGACGTTCTATTGCAGGCTACAGAGCTCGTTGTGACAACCCAGTTCGGCTCAACGTCGATGCTTCAGCGAAAGTTGCGGGTCGGCTTCGCGAAGGCTGGCAGACTCATGGATCTGTTGGAGTCACGCGGCGTCGTCGGACCGTCAGAGGGGTCCAAGGCCCGCGATGTCTTAGTCCAACCAGATGACCTTGCGGTCACGCTGTCCGCTATGAAAGGCGAGGGTCCGCCCGCGGGTTCAAGTGAGCTCGACGGCGATCGAGAAGCACCAGCGAACGTTCGGACTGCTGCCCTTGCCGACAATGCCAACGCCAATCATGGGTTCGCAGAGGGATCGTCTTCCCGTAGCGATGAGGTAGCCCGGGATCTCGAAGCTCGCCCGCAACCGGTGGATTATGCCGATGGCAGCGGCAATGGCGGTGATGACGGCGGCGGCGAGGACGCGTGGTCTCTCACCGGACGGTAGCCTTGAGCTGTGAATGAGATTCAGCGCAGCGTCCCTATCGTGAACATTGCCAACGTGTTGACCGTATTGCGGATTCTACTGGTCCCCTTTTTTGTCTGGGCATTGTTGGTCGACAGCCCCGGGCTCGAACCAGAGAATGGGGTAGCTCGGTGGGTCGCGGTCGTGCTCTTTGCGGTGGCGATCTACACCGATAAGCTCGACGGTGATCTTGCCCGAAGCAAAGGCCTGATAACGGATTTCGGAAAAATTGCTGATCCTATCGCGGACAAGTTGCTTATCGGCTCCGCGCTTTTCATGCTGGCGCTGCTCGATGAGCTGTGGTGGTGGGTTGTTATCGTCATTCTGGCTCGGGAACTTGGGATAACTCTTCTGCGGTTTGTGGTGATCCGATATGGAGTCATGCCAGCTTCGCGGGGTGGCAAGCTGAAGACCGTTGTGCAGACTCTCGCCATATTCTTGTACCTGCTCCCACTTTCCTCGATGCTCGGCAGTTGGACGCTCTGGGTGGCTGGCGGCGTCATGTTCGCTGCCGTTGTCATCACGGTCATTACGGGGTTGGACTACGTCGTCAAGGCCCTGCGCTTGCGCGCCGGAAAGCTCTCGGACCGGTGACTAGCAGGGATGCGATCGCTGATGCCGTGATCAATGAGGCTGCTCGCAACGGCGCTACGATCGCTACCGCCGAATCATTGACCGCGGGAATGGTGAGCTCATCACTGGGCGGAGTACCAGGTGCTTCCCAAGTTCTGTGCGGTGGCGTCGTGGCGTACCAGAACGCAGTCAAGGCGGCCGTGCTTGGCGTGGATTCTGCGCTTCTGGAAAGGGCCGGCTCCGTTGATCCCGAGGTGGCCGCGGCCATGTCCGAGGGCGTTCGCCAGCTAATGAACGCGGACTACGGAGTGTCCACCACTGGGGTCGCCGGACCGCAACCGCACGACGGAAAGGCAGCAGGACTTGTCTTCATCTCTGTCGCGGGACCGAGGGGAGTCTGCGTTTCAGAGTTTCACTTTGCAGGGGCGCGGAACGAGATTCGTAGCGAGACGACAACCGCCTCTCTTCAGCTCCTCCTCACATGCCTCCTAAAGCAGCCTGAGGGTCGTGAACACAGTTCTTGCCGGTAGCCTTGGTGTTGGACAAGGTCGGATGGGAACAAATCCAGAGACTCAGAGGTTATGAAAGTATCAGTAGCTGATACCTTAACCGGTCCGGAATACCCGCGATGGTCGGAAGACCGACCATCCACTCGAGGAGCAAGGCGATACACATGGTAAAGCAACCCATATCCGTAAACGGAGTGGTCCGTTGGCGAGATGTAGGGTTGACAGACGATGCAAAGGGTGAGCCCAAGGAGCGCAAGATGGTAGTTCTACGTCATGAGATTGGGGACGTCCTCCGCGATGTCCGTCAGCGTCAGAGCCGTACCCTGCGCGAGGTTTCGCATAGTGCGCGTGTGTCACTCGGCTATTTGAGTGAAGTCGAACGAGGCCAGAAAGAGGCGTCGTCAGAATTGCTCTCCTCTATCTGCAGCGCTTTGGATGTTCCGCTTTCTCTAATGCTCAGGGAGGTCAGCGAGCGGCTGGCAGTAGCGGAAGGCGTGGCCGTTCCTGATACGGTACCGCAGGAATTTTCGCGGGAGTTCACCGGCACAATTCCCGATGAAGTGCCCGGCAATTTGAGCAAAGATCTCGCTTCTTCCTCCTACTAGACCTTTAGATGGAAAGGGTCCACAGAACGCTGTTCTGTGGACCCTTTTTAGCGCTCAGCGTCTAATAGTTGTCTCGAGTGTATGTTTCATTGAGTTGCCCCAGAAGTCGGGCCAATTCTCCGATGTCTACAACCGACCAATCCTCCATGAGATGACGAAAGGCGTCCTTACGTCCGGACTGCGCTGCAAGCAGCCTGCTGGAGCCTAGTGAAGTGAGGCTGATGGCTTGAGCGCGTCCGTCCTGCGGATCTGCGGTTTTTTGAACCAGCCCAAGCTGTTCAAGCATGGTGATCTGACGGCTAACTGACGGTTTCCCTATGCCTACATTCGTGGCAAGGTCCGTGAGGCGCATGCCTCCGGTACGTTGCAGGATGACGAGTAAACCGTAGGCGGCTGGTTCCATATCTGGATGAACGCGCTTGGCAACCTTGTGCGAATTTGAGCGCGCTCGGCGCCAGAGGATGCTCAACTGCTCCTCAAGCGCCTTGATGGCTGCATCAGCAGCGCTTTCAGCTACGTCCGCACCTTGTTCGATCATGGAGTCATTGTAGGGGAGTCGCTCATGGCTCCATCACTTCATGGACGTGGAGGCTGGGAAGGATTAGGACATCGATGGCTGTGAGAACATTGAATAGTGAGATTAAGTAACTTCTGGCGGCTTATGGATGATGAGTTCGGAGCCGGATATTCAAGGGTTCTCGCCAACGAACTAGTCCTCGCCGAGCTGGGTGGGATGACGCCCGCTGCTGCGCTAAAGGCTGGTGAAGAGCCTCGGCAGGTCTGGTCGGCTGTTTGTACAATGCAAGACGTACCTCTGGCGCGTCGCCTGGGACGGGATGCTCCACCGACTCCTTGACTCCTTTCATCTGACCATCCAAGGCAAGACACGCCCACTCGATATATTCGAACATGTGTTCGGACATCGGTAGACTGCGAAACGAGGGTTACGGCAGCTGTCGACCCAAGTTGTCCACAAAGACAGGTTCGAAAGCGATTTTGTCAGTCCGGCCGACTACCGTCTGAGTGAGAACATCAACGGGCTAAAACGGCCCATGAAACATGAGGTGAGACATGGCAACGCAGGCAGATCGCGAGAAGGCTCTCGAAGCGGCATTGGCGCAGATCGACAAGCAGTACGGCAAGGGATCAGTCATGCGTCTCGGGGACGACGTTCGCGCTCCCGTTGAGACTATTCCCACTGGATCCATAGCGCTCGATGTCGCCCTCGGAATTGGTGGATTACCAAGAGGTCGCGTCGTTGAAATCTACGGTCCGGAGTCATCAGGTAAAACGACTGTTGCATTGCACGCTGTGGCGAGCGCACAACGCAATGGGGGAATCGCGGCATTCATCGACGCAGAGCATGCTCTCGATCCTGAGTACGCCAAGAAGCTGGGTGTGGACACAGATGCACTTTTGGTTTCACAACCGGATACCGGTGAACAGGCCCTAGAAATCATGGACATGCTCATTGGGTCGGGGTCGCTAGACATTGTGGTTATCGACTCGGTCGCGGCATTGGTGCCCAGAGCTGAGATCGAAGGCGACATGGGGGATAGCCACGTAGGACTACAGGCCCGACTGATGAGCCAAGCTCTTCGAAAAATAACCGGCCGGTTGAGCCAATCCAAGACGACCGCCATTTTTATCAATCAGCTGCGTGAAAAGATCGGTGTCTTCTTTGGCAGCCCTGAGACTACTACGGGTGGTAAAGCCCTCAAATTCTACGCGTCCATCCGAATTGATGTACGCCGCATTGAGACGCTGAAGCAGGGGGCGGATGCTGTGGGTAACCGTACCCGCGCAAAGATCGTGAAAAACAAAATGGCTCCGCCTTTCAAGCAGGCTGAGTTCGACATCATTTACGGCCAGGGAATCTCCCGTGAAGGTGGACTCATCGACGTTGGTGTCGAGCAGGGATTCGTGAAAAAGTCGGGTGCTTGGTTTACCTATGACGGCGACCAGCTCGGACAAGGCAAGGAAAACGCTCGGACCTTCCTGCGCGATAACCCTGATTTGGCGGATGAGCTCGAACGGCGCATTAAAGAAAAGATGGGAATCGGGGTGCCGCAAGAGGACGCTTCGAGCGACGCTCCGAAGCTCAAAGCCGTTGGTGGTGACGCAGTCTAGACCATGACTGCCTTTGATTCCGGGAGCGGTAAAGCAGCGTCATCCCAACGACAAGATGGGCGAGCGAGCGATTCAGGAACCACGCCTGAGCAGCGCGCGCGGGCGGTGCTGCTTCGTCAGTTGTCGGCGGCCCCAAAAACTCGCTGGCAGCTCGAGCAAAAGCTGGCGGGTCACGACACACCCCGCGACATCGCGGAATCTCTACTCGATCGCTTTGAAGAGCTGGGGCTGATCGACGACGCCTCGTTCGCAATCCTGTGGGTGGAGAGCAGATCCAGGACTAAGTCGCTGTCCCGCGGAGCTCTCAAGCGGGAACTCGCAGCTAAAGGAGTTCCCGCGGATTGCGCTGAAGCTGCTCTGGCGCAGCTCACTGAAGAAGACGAAATTGAATCCGCTAAGAGATTGGTCCGCAGGAAGATACCGAAAAGTTTTAGCTCCCAAGACCGCGACGGGCAAGATAGGGCAGTTCGAAGACTCATGGGCATGCTCGCGCGCAAAGGTTATGGGGCCGCACTGGCGTTCAAGATTGTCAAGGACGAATGCGAGACTGAGGCGGAGAGTCCGGAGGACATCTTGTTCGGATAGTGACAACGCGTGGGCTGGTCGTCAGTGGCTTCTGGCTGTAGTCTGATCCACGTTATGGTGAAATTCAAGCTCAGGTTCAAGAAGATTCGGCGTGTCGTCACAGTTTATGGGGTTGCTGTCGTTATGATCTCGTCCCTTTTGGGCCTCGGCACCGTCACGCCAGCATCGGAGCTTCCCACTTGGGATGATATCCGAGCAGCCAAGGGCAATGAAGCGGCGACCGCTAATAGAATCGCGGAAGTCGAAGGGCTCCTGGGGGAGCTTAGGCAACAGGCCGGGCAAGTCGGGGACCTCGCGGTTCAGTCTGAGTCAACTTTCCATGAAGCCGAAGAAGCTTTGAAATCTAGCAAGCGGAGGCTTCTCCTTCTGCAGGAGAAGCATAGCAACGCCCTCCTTCTTTCAGAGGAACTCAGACACAGGGCCGGAGGAATTGCGGCTCAGGCTTACAAAACCGGGTCAACGAGTCCGGGCGCCTTATTGCTTCTGGATGCGGATCACGCAGTTGAAGCCGCCAATCGCCTCGTGATGACAAACATTTTTGGCGGACGGACGAGCGAGTTGTACGCCGAAGCCGACGCATCAGCACGCGTCGCGCAAGTCCTGCAGGAACAGCAGGAGTCAGTTCTCGCGGCGATTGAAGACCAGACTCAGGAAGCAGCAAAGGCGCTCCAGGTCGCCGAGTCAATGGATCGACGAGCCCGGCGATCTGTGGCCATAGAGGAAGAGTCCAGCTCGTTACTCTTCGAACAACTTGCCGAGCTCAAAGGTACGACTGCGCAGCTGGAGAGCTCGCGGGTGCGGGGTCTGGCAGCCCAGACCTCCTATCGGGAGCAACAGGAGGCCGCCCGCCAGATGGTGCTGGCCGACGACGAACTGGGAGGCACCCACAGCAAGGATGCTGGAGAACGACCAGCAGTAGCTGTCAATCCGATGCCCACTGATTCCGAAACACAGGACGCCGACGGCCGTTCGCCCGAGAAGCCCCAAACGCCCGTTTCTCCCCCCAAACCGGAGCAATCTTCTCCTCCGGTCTCCTCGCCTGCACCGTCGAGACCAGCTCCGCAGCCGCCAGCGCCCGCACCGGTGCCGACACCTCCGCCCGAAGCGGACATCATTGACAATCCCGCTGCTGCGCAAACATATGCAAATTCACGCAAGGCGGCCTTTAGCTGGGATAGCGGGGAGTTTCGCTGTCTGATCAACCTGTGGAACCGCGAATCACGGTGGCGAACCAGCGCGCAGAATTCCTATAGTGGCGCGTACGGAATTCCGCAATCTCTTCCCGGATCGAAAATGGCATCCGCTGGCGCGGACTGGCGCACAAACTACCGGACACAGGTCGATTGGGGGCTCGGCTACATTTCTGGACGGTACGGTAGCCCGTGCAAAGCATGGGATCACTCCGAGAGTCATGGTTGGTATTGAGCCCAATTGTGGCGCTTGGGCACAGAAGTCGTACCCTTGATAGGTGAGTTTGACCATTCCTGTCCCTGAAGCCGCCGTAGCCGAGTCCGGCCGCACCTATCAGGTGCGTACTTTTGGCTGCCAGATGAACGTCCACGATTCCGAGCGTCTATCCGGTCTCATGGAGGAGGCCGGTTACATGCTGGCAGGGGATGACCAAGCAGACGTCGTCGTACTCAATACTTGCGCCGTTCGAGAGAATGCGGACAACAAACTTTACGGCAACCTCGGTATGCTGGCGTCCGTAAAAGAGCAGCGCCCCGGAATGCAAATCGCGGTGGGCGGTTGTCTCGCCCAGAAGGATAGAGAAACCATCCTCCGGAAGGCTCCTTGGGTGGATGCCGTCTTCGGTACGCACAACATCGGGTCGCTGCCTGCACTGCTCGAACGTGCGCGCCACAACAATGAAGCGCAGCTCGAAATTCTGGAGTCCCTGGACGTCTTTCCGTCCACTCTCCCCACAAAGCGGGACGCTGTTTACTCAGGGTGGGTTTCCATCTCCGTCGGGTGTAACAACACCTGTACGTTCTGCATTGTCCCTTCACTACGCGGAAAAGAACGCGACCGTCGCCCCGGCGAAATTTTGGCCGAGATAAAGGCATTGGTCGACGATGGCGCTATTGAAGTGACTCTTCTGGGCCAGAACGTCAATTCTTATGGAGTGGAGTTCGGGGACAGGCACGCTTTCGGGAAATTGCTCAGGGCATGCGGGGAAATCGAAGGGCTGGAACGAGTGCGCTTCACGAGTCCTCATCCAGCGGCTTTCACCGATGATGTCATTGAGGCCATGGCAGAAACGGCGAACGTTATGCCACAACTTCACATGCCCCTTCAGTCTGGTTCGGACAAGGTGCTAAAGGACATGCGGCGTTCGTATCGCTCCAAAAAGTTCCTGGGGATACTGGACAGGGTTCGTGAGCGCATGCCGGATGCGGCTATCTCCACGGATATTATTGTTGGGTTCCCCGGTGAGACGGAAGAGGATTTTCAGGCGACGTTGGACGTCGTCGAAAAATCACGCTTCGCGACAGCGTTCACCTTCCAGTATTCGTCTCGACCAGGCACCCCCGCGGCTGACATGCCGGGCCAGGTTCCGAAGATAGTGGTGCAGGAGCGCTTTGAGAGGTTGACGGCCCTTCAGGATCGCATTGCGGCGGAGGAGAATGCATTTCAGGTTGGACGCATGGTGGAAGTCATGGTGACGGCCCAGTCAGGTCGGAAATCGGCTGAAACCGGCAGGCTGTCCGGTCGTTCGAAGGACCAACGGTTGGTTCATTTTTCGGTGCCGGAGGGACAGCCTGACCCTCGTCCGGGGGACCTGGTGAGCCTAAAAATTACTGGGGCAGCGTCCTTCCACCTAGTAGCAGATCCACGGTCTGACCAGGATTACGGCGTCAGGCGCTCTCGGGCGGGCGATGCATGGGACCGTGCTCAAGCGGATTCCTGTGGTGCGCCTGCCCCCGGTACAGCTTCGCGCCAAGGTGTGTCGCTGGGAATGCCCTCGTTGCCCTCACGCCGTGGATAATCTTCCGGTCGTAGCCGTCGTCGGACCGACCGGGACCGGAAAGTCAGAACTTGCTTTGAACCTTGCCCACGAACTTGGTGGAGAGGTCATTAATGCCGACGCTATGCAGTTTTATCGTGGCATGAATATCGGCACCGCTAAACTCGGCGAGCACGAGCGCTTGGGCGTGCCGCATCACCTGTTGGACAATCTTGACATCCGTGAGGAGGCTAGCGTCTCCCACTTTCAGGCGCAGTCCCGAGCGTGCATGGATGAGGTTCGAAGCCGGGGACTATATCCCATCCTTGTGGGCGGATCGGGCCTTTACCTTCGAGCGGCCCTGGACATCCTAGAATTTCCCGGAACAGATCCAGCTATTCGCCGAGAGCTCGAGGCGGAGATGGAGAGAGTTGGTCTCGAGACCATGAGGTCCAAGCTCAGAACGGTTGATCCTGAGTCTGCCGCCTGTCTGGGCGATGCTCGCCGTGTCATTCGGGCGCTTGAAGTGCATGCCCTGACCGGCAGAGCATTCACGTCGTTCATGCCACAGCGCGAGTACTTACAACCTACGATTCAGATTGGGCTTCAAGCAGAGCCTGCGGACCTCGGACCCACGCTGAATGATCGCGTGTACCGCATGGAGCGCCAGGGGCTTCTGGATGAAGTGCGACGTCTGGAGCCTTTGGGCTTGCGAAGTGGCAAGACGGCTTCACGTGCACTCGGGTATGCGCAGTTCCTTCGTGTCTTGGACGACGAGACGACTATCGAGAACGCGGTTGAGGAGACCGCTGCTGCTACACGTAAGCTTGCGCGAAAACAGCGGACCTGGTTCCGGGGGGATAAGCGGATCCGATGGTTGTCTTGGCAGGAACCCGGGTTAGCGGCACTCGCTGCAACTATTGTCCGTGA
The DNA here is from genome assembly GCA_038199985.1 of Actinomycetales bacterium. Classification (GTDB taxonomy): domain Bacteria; phylum Actinomycetota; class Actinomycetes; order Actinomycetales; family Micrococcaceae; genus Arthrobacter_J. The sequence goes on from JBBPYK010000109.1 coordinate 115,352, forward strand.
TTGCACAGCAGGAGAGAGGTGAACAAGTGAGCACTATTCCTGCTCTACTGAGTGGACTTCCATTCGCAAAGGGACACGGCACAGGGAACGATTTTGTTCTCGTGTCAGATCCCACAGGAGACCGGGCCTTCACCCCCGAGCAGGCGGCGGCCCTATGCCACCGGCGTTGGGGAATCGGCGGCGATGGGCTGATTGTGGCAGTGCGTTCTTCAGCGCTGCCCGAGGGTCGTGCGATTTTGCAGAGTTGTCCCGATGCACAGTGGTTTATGGATTATCGCAACGCAGACGGGTCAGTCTCCGAGATGTGCGGCAACGGTGTACGGGTCTTCGTACATTTCCTCATAACAGAGGGTCTCCTCGAACTTGACGGAGCAGCAACGGTGAGAATCGGGACTCGGGCAGGTCCTAAAGTTGTGTCGCGGAGCGATGATGGTTACTCCGTGGACATGGGCCCGTGGTCTTTTGACGCTCCGGACCTCGCAGCGTCGAGGGCCTCAGATTCGTTGGTCGACACCGTAGGACTGAGCGTAAATCGGCCGGCACTGTCGGTGAACATGGGTAATCCACACACCGTTGTGGCGCTGGCTGATGCTGCGGAGCTGCGGGCAGTTGTGTTCACTGCCCAGCCGCAGGTTCTTCCCATCCCACCGAACGGAACTAATGTCGAGTACGTGGTCCCGGCTGAACCGTTGGTGGAACACGGAGTCGGCCGGGTCGCGATGCGGGTTTACGAACGTGGCGTGGGAGAGACTCTTTCGTGTGGCACGGGCGCCTGTGCCGCTGTCGTAGCGACCAGGTATTGGGCGGGAGATGGCGCCCCAGATGCTTGGCGGGTGGAAGTCCCGGGCGGTGTGCTCGGTGTTCGATTCGTCGCTGGGACAGACGGTCGCGAGCGAGTTGAGCTGTCGGGCCCCGCGACCATCGTTGCTAGCGGCGTTCTGACCTAAATCGTTATGCTGGCTCTTCAAGACGTTTGATCTTTAGGATCCGGAAGGATTTGGCGGTGCTGGACCTGATCACCGACCAGTTATGTCCGAGTTCGTCTGCAAGCCAGCGTTGCAGCGAGTCTGCTCCAAGATTCTTCTGCACAACAAGCCACGCCGTTCCATTCACGGTGAGCCGTGGGAGCCATCTCATGAGCAGTGAGTGCAGTTCCTCCTTGCCGACACGGATGGGGGGATTGGACCACATGGTGTCGAATCTTATTCGAGAATCCACGTCTTCCGGTATGCACGCGAAAACGTTGTTGAGACCGAGTGAGCGGGCATTATCCGCTGTTAGAGCGATGCTGCGTTCGTTCACGTCCACGGCAGTTATCTGAGCTTCAGGGGACTTCAGTGCCATGGTTAGCGCCAGAGGCCCCCAGCCACAGCCGATATCCAGCAGGTTTCCCTGACGTGGAGGATCGGGTACTTCCGACAACAGTACTGCCGTACCTTTGTCGACGCCTCCAGGGCTGAAGATGCTCGACGTCGTCTGCAACTGACGTTCCTTGCCGTTAAGTACAACTTCCAGCGGACGACGTACCGCTTTCCCACTGGGCTGTTCGCTGAAATAGTGTTGGGAGTCCATAACAGGACAGAATAGTTTAACGACAGCCGGAACCGTGTTTTTGTCAGCGCTCCCCGGTAGAATGATAGTTCAGGATTCTTTGAAGGAGAGCATGACCAGCGACCACGATCAGCCCACCCCGAGCCCAAAGACCCCGGGTCCGGATGAAATGCAGGCGGTCATCGACCGCGTTCTTGGCAGGGAATCTTCAGTCGCCCACCATAACGTCTCTGCTGAAGGGCTTGCGCGTCGTGAAGAAGACTCCGGTTACGACGGGGACCAGCAAGCCCTTGAAGAACGCCACGCGTTGCGTCGCGTGGGCGGCCTCTCTACGGAGTTGGAAGATGTCACGGAGGTTGAATACCGCCAGCTGCGTCTAGAACGAGTTGTACTGGCAGGACTGTGGACTGACGGAACTGCCGCAGATGCCGAGAATTCCCTGGACGAGCTCGCAGCACTGGCCGAAACGGCTGGTTCAGAGGTTTTGGACAGGGTGCTGCAGCGACGGTTAAAGCCGGACCCTGGAACGTTCCTCGGGTCAGGTAAAGCCCAAGAGTTGAAGGACATAGTGCTGGCAAGCGGCGCGGACACTGTCATTGTGGACAGCGAACTGGCGCCGTCGCAGCGGCGTTCCCTTGAGGACATCGTCAAAGTCAAAGTTGTTGACCGCACGGCGCTGATTCTCGACATTTTCGCCCAACACGCGAAGAGCCGCGAGGGCAAAGCACAGGTTGAGCTTGCTCAACTGGAATATCTTTTGCCGCGTTTACGCGGTTGGGGCGAGTCAATGTCTCGGCAGGCTGGTGGACAGGTCGGGGGGGCTGGCGCGGGTATGGGATCCAGGGGGCCTGGTGAGACCAAGATCGAACTTGATCGCCGAAAAATTCGTACGCGTATGGCTAAGTTGCGGCGGGAAATCGCGGCGATGAAGCCTGCCCGCGAAACAAAACGCTCGAACAGGCACCGCCACGCGGTACCCTCGGTCGCCATCGCAGGCTACACCAATGCCGGCAAATCCTCCTTGCTGAATCGGCTCACGAATGCTGGCGTTCTGGTCGAGAACGCGTTGTTCGCGACACTGGATCCAACAGTCCGCAAAACGGAGACCCCTGATGGCGTCGGTTACACGCTCGTCGATACCGTCGGATTCGTCAGGTCACTGCCAACGCAGCTGGTTGAAGCCTTCCGGTCGACTTTGGAGGAAGTCGCGGAGGCGGACTTGATCCTGCATGTCGTGGACGTTTCACATCCGGACCCGGAAGGACAGATATCAGCAGTACGCGCGGTTCTTTCAGAAGTTGACGCACGAAAGATCCCCGAAATCATAGTCTTGAACAAGGCCGATGCTGCAGATCCTTACACCATTGACAGGCTTCGGACAGCGGAATCACAGAGCATTGTCGTCTCGGCTCGCACAGGAGCTGGCATAGCGGAACTTTCAGCCGTCGTCAGTGCATCTATTCCCCGACCGTCGATCCGACTCCAGCTCTTCGTACCTTACGATCGGGGCGACGTCGTCAGCAGATTGCATTCCGCTGATGCCGAAATTTTGCATATTGAACATGAGGATTCGGGCACAAAACTGGAAGTGATGGTGAAAGAAGCACTCGCAGCAGAGCTCGAGCCGTTCCGAGCTCATGCCTGAGAGTAGCGAAGCTGCGGCTCTGAAGCTGCTCGACACAGCAGTTTCCGGGATGGGTGGTCAACACCGAACTGGTCAGCAGGAAATGACGCGCCAGGTGGCGCAAGCCATCGAGTCCGGTAAGCACCTGCTGGTGCAAGCAGGTACAGGCACTGGGAAGTCCTTGGCATACCTCATACCGCTGATAGTCCACGCGCAGGACAGTGACAAGCCGGCGCTGGTGTCCACGGCCACTCTTGCTCTTCAGTCGCAGATTGTGGGGAGAGATCTGCCGCGTCTGCTGAAAACGCTGGAACCGGAGCTTGACCGGGAAATGGACGTCGCACTTCTCAAGGGCCGCGGAAATTATGTCTGCAAGCATAAAACCGACGGTGGATTTCCAGAGGAGAACGATCAGGAGAGCCTGTTTCTCATGGGGGAGGATGCCGCTGTCACGCACCCGGCGCCGTCGGCTGGGCCCGGTACGGACTTGGGTCGAGAAGTAGCCAGATTGCGTGAATGGGCGGCTAAAACTGACTCAGGAGACCGTGATGAGCTCCGGCCTGGAGTCAGCAACAAGGCGTGGCGCCAGGTGTCTGTGACTGCGATGGAGTGCTTGGGTGCCCAGAAATGTCCTGTCGCCCAAGAGTGCTTCAGCGAACGCGCCAGAGCTGATGCAGCTGTGGCTGATATTGTCATCACCAATCACGCGATGCTTGCCATCAGTGCTTTCGAGGGGCTCGCTGTGCTTCCCGAGTATGACGTGGTGGTCATCGACGAGGCTCACGAGCTCCAGGACCGTGTCACTGGCGCTGTCACCGGTCAGCTCTCGTCGAACCTGATAACTGCAGCAGCGTCTTCCATGCGCAAACACACCAACGCGAGCGTTGAAGCACTATCCACCTCGGCGCGCCATTTCGAAGAATCTATCGCTGAACTATCGTCGGGCTTGATGCAAAACGGCCTCAACGAGGAACAGGAACAGGCGATCTCGCAAGTACGTGACGCCTGTCGGGTGGCTCTGTCGGATTCGAAGCAGGACCCAGGTTCACCGGCAGACGGTGGGAGACAAACTGCTCGATCACGAGTGACGGCGATCCTTGAATTGTGTGAGCGTTTAGTAAATGCTCAGAGCTCAGGGGAGGTCTTGTGGGCTTCTCGGGCGAGCACATTCTCACCTGGTATCGGTTATTCGCCACCGGATGAGAGTCAACCCGCAAGTCTGCATGTCGCACCGCTATCGGTAGCCAGCCGTCTACGGTCCGGACTTTTTGAGGATCACACGGTGATCCTCACGTCAGCCACCCTCGCCGTCGGGGCAGAGTTCGGACCGGTGGCTGGCGGGCTCGGGCTTATTGGGCCAGACGCCCCGCCCTGGACCGGGACGGACGTGGGTTCCCCGTTCAACTACCCGAAACAGGGTGTTCTGTACGTTGCCGGACATCTGCCAAAGCCCGATCGGAACGGCGTTCAGGCTCAACTCACGGAACTGGAGCTGTTGCTCAAAGCTTCCAGGGGAGGGGCCTTGGGGCTATTTTCTTCGAGAAGGGCTGCTGAGGAGGCTGCCGACGTCCTTCGGAGCAAAGTCGATTTCCCTATTTTGTGCCAAGGTGAATCAACCATGGCGGCTCTGATCGAGCAATTCAGTGCCGAGCCGAATACGTGTCTGTTTGGAACGATGTCGCTATGGCAGGGAGTGGATGTTCCGGGTGATTCATGTCGGCTCGTAACGATCGACAGAATTCCTTTTCCGCGGCCGGACGACCCTTTGACAACCGCGCGTACCAGGGCTGTCGCTAAAGCGGGCGGTAATGGATTCATGACCGTTTCAGCAGCGCAGGCTGCTGTGAAACTTGCTCAGGGCGCCGGTCGGCTTATTCGCAGCGACAACGATCGGGGAGTAGTTGCTATCTTGGACTCTCGCTTGGCTACGGCCGGCTACGGTGGCTTCCTGCGTGCATCGCTGCCGCCATTTTGGGCGACTTCGGATCGGGATACGGTTATAGGCGTCCTCGAGAGACTATCCATGCGGGATCAACTCTAGTTTTGGTCATAGCGAACGCATCACAGATACGACCCTGCCCATAACGGTGGCGTGATCGCCAAGAATTGGTTCGTATTGGGTGTTCTGCGGTAAGAGCCAGGTATGGCCGTCCCGCTGCCGAAAAGTTTTTACGGTCGCTTCATCGTCCAAAAGTGCGGCGACAATGTCTCCATTATCTGCGGTCGACTGCCTGCGGATGACTACCCAGTCTCCATCACAGATTGCGGCGTCTACCATCGAGTCCCCAACTACTTTCAGCATGAAAAGCTCTCCATGCCCGACGAGTTGACGGGGAAGCGGCATAATGTCTTCGACCGCCTGATCAGCCAAGATTGGGCCACCGGCCGCGATGCGTCCCACGAGCGGAACCATGGCCGGTCCTGCGTCAGGCACCGGCAAAGCAGTAACCGTTGCCGCTTTCCGCGTAGCCCCGTCTTTCTCCTTGACCACGGCAGACTCCGAAGGGGCGGCTGAAAGGACTTCCATCGCCCTTGGTCGTTTGGGATCCCGGCGAATATAACCAAGCTTTTCTAGGCGACCAAGCTGGTGCGTGACGCTTGACAGGCTGGCTAGGCCCACAGTGTCGCCAATCTCCCGCATGGACGGTGGGTAGCCGTACGTTGATACGGAATTTCTGATCGTTTCTAGGATCTTAGTCTGGCGTGGAGTCAGCGGACGGGGGGTAGTAGGACGGCGCGACGGTCCTGCTTCGGCGTAGGCATCTGCGGGTGTCATCTGGCTTCCTCCACTGTGTAGTCGCCCGGGCGGTACGACGTAAGAATCCCAATCGGCAAAATGTCAGTCCCGGATGGTGGAGTGCTTTCCATGATCCGCTGCTGATTGCTTTCACCAGCCTATGTGGCGTGGACTACTTTCTCAAACATCTGTTCGAAGGTATGTCGACAACACTCGATCATCAGTGCTATAAATAGGCTAGTAATAGAACATGTGTTCTATCTGGGCTCCCAGTTCACGATAGAATCGAACACATGAACGAAGGAAGGTGTTGACATGTCGACCGATTCGTCGATTTTAGGAACCGCATCGAGTTCCCCTGTAGGCGCAGGCACATATCTGACCCTGACTCGGAGGGGTCGTTTGATTCTCATCGGACTTCCGTTGATGGTTTTGGCGGCCGCCCTCTTAACATTTGTAGGGTTCTTTACCGCCCCTGCGATGGCATCAGGATTCGATAGCCTCAACCCAACGGATACTGTCAGTGTCAGCGTGCCCAGCGGTGGAAGCCTGTGGAATTTGGCTCTCGAGTATTCTCCGGACCGCGACCCCCGGGATGTTGTTTTTGAAATCGTTGAATTAAACGATCTTGGTACGTCAACGGTGCAAGCCGGGCAGCAGGTCTTCGTGCCAGTCTCCCGGTAGGGAGCTGGACTACATCTGGAGTACGCAGAGGACTAGGTAGGATTTTTCGCTTGTGGCCGGTCGTCATTTAAGCTTGATTCGTGAATGAAAAGTTGGATCGACTGGGTAAGTTGCCATTGCGACGGGACTTAGTGGGGTTAGAGCCGTATGGAGCGCCGCAGATAGACGCGGAGGTGCTCCTCAACGTCAATGAAAATACTCATGGTGTGCCATTGGAAGTGCGAGCCGCCATCGCGGAGGCCGTCCAAGAAGCTATCCACGGGTTGAATCGCTATCCGGATCGCGAGTTTACAACTTTGCGCACGTTATTAGCAGGCTATCTCGGTCATTCGCTGACCCCCGACAACATCTGGGCAGCCAATGGGTCCAACGAGGTGCTGCAGCAGATCCTTCAGGCCTTCGGTGGTCCCGGCCGCACCGCACTCGGGTTTCCTCCAACATATTCGATGTATCCGTTGCTCGCCAGTGCAACCAATACGGAGTACGTCAGTGGGCAGCGCAGTGAACACTTTGGTCTCACCGCAAGGGGAGCCGCGGAGCAAGTGAGCGCTCTCTCCCCAAACCTAGTGTTTTTGTGCTCACCGAATAACCCAACTGGAACAGCGTTGGGTCTAGACGTCGTTGAAGCTGTATACGCCGCCGGTGAGAGTAGCCAGGCCATCGTCATAGTGGATGAAGCGTACGCGGAGTTCGCCAAGGAAGGCACCCCGAGCGCTCTAGCTTTGCTTCCGGGAAGAGAGCGACTTATCGTTTGTCGAACCATGAGCAAAGCGTTTGCTCTCGCGGGAGCCAGAGTGGGATACCTCGCCGCGGCTCCTGAGGTGACGGATGCGCTTCGGCTGGTGAGGTTGCCGTATCATCTGTCGGCTATCACACAGGCCACCGCTAGCGCTGCTCTTCAACACCCCGCGAAACTCTTGGCCAACGTGGAGGACATAAAGTGCCAGAGAGATCGAATCGTCGATGGGCTGCGTGAACTCGGTCTCAAGCCTGAGGCATCAGACTCCAATTTTGTTTTCTTCGGCGGCATGAGGAACACCTCATGGGTGTGGAAGGGCCTGCTGGCTGCTGGAATCTTAATTAGGGATGTTGGAATACCCGGCTATCTCAGGGTGACGGCCGGGACCGCGGTGGAGACGGAACGGTTTCTGGCCGAACTGAAGAAGCTGCTTCAAGACGAGTCATACTTGGAGTCTTGACAGCAGACCCAGCAAGTGAAACCACTCTAATTCCCACCAAAGGACTACACCTATGAATGTGAAGGCAACCGATAGGCGGATAGCTTCGCTCGAGCGCTCTACCAGCGAATCGTCTGTCGTCGTCACCGTCGACCTCGACGGAACGGGACGCTCGGACATCGATACGTCTGTACCGTTCTTCGACCATATGCTCACGGCCTTGTCCAAGCATTCGCTGATTGACCTCACGGTCAAGGCGACTGGAGACACTCACGTAGATGTACATCATACGGTGGAGGATGTGGCGATCACGCTCGGGGAGGCATTGAAGGCCGCGCTGGGAAACAAAAGTGGAATACGGCGTTTCGGAGATGCTGCGGTTCCACTTGATGAGGCGATGGCTACGGCAGTAGTCGACATTTCAGGTCGTCCGTATCTGGTGCATGAGGGCGAGCCAGACGGTCAGGAGTACCACCTCATTGGGGGACATTTCACAGGATCGCTTACCCGGCACGTTTTTGAGTCGATCACGCTCCACGCGCACATCTGTCTCCATATGCGTGTTCTGAGTGGGAGAGACCCACACCACATCGTCGAGGCTCAGTTCAAAGCGTTTGCCCGCGCCTTGCGCACTGCCGTGGAGAAGGACCCGCGCGTTGACGGTATTCCATCAACCAAAGGTGCGTTGTGAGCAAACGCGTGACAGTTCTGGACTATGGGTCTGGGAACGTGCGGTCAGTCGTTCGTGCGCTCGAGCGGGTGGGCGCTGACGTTACCTTGGGCTCGTCAGCCGACGAAGTGCTCGAGGCCGACGGCCTCGTGGTCCCTGGGGTTGGTGCGTTTGCCGCAGTCATGCAGGGGCTGAAGAAGGTAGACGCGCTGAGACTCATCGGGCGGAGGGTTGCCGGAGGCCGGCCGGTGATGGGCATTTGTGTGGGACTTCAGATCTTGTTTGATGCTGGTGTTGAGCACGGTGTTCGCACGGAGGGGATGGCGGAGTGGCCCGGAACTGTCGAACCTCTACGGGCGCCGGTAGTGCCCCATATGGGCTGGAACACAATTCAAGCGCCGGAAGGAACTCGGCTCTTTACGGGGCTGGAGTCGGAGCGCTTTTACTTTGTTCATTCCTATGCAGTGCAGACATGGGACTTCGATATCACCCAACCTCGAATGAAGGCTCCGATGGTGACGTGGTCCGATCACGGCGGGCCATTTATCGCGGCCGTCGAGAACGGCCCACTATCCGCCACCCAATTCCATCCAGAAAAATCCGGTGATGCAGGCGCTGAGCTTTTCCGAAACTGGCTTGAAAGTGTCAGCTAACCATGGGGAGCTTACTTCTCATGGGCCTAGCAGGTCTGCTCATAGGTGGCGCGATCTCGTCTCGGAGGCAAGATTTCGCCACCTTTTTGACTGTGCTTTTATGGATCCTTGCTGGCCTGTCTTTGCTGGCGGCCTACCTCTTGACCCTCTAACTGAAACGAAGGCTTGATCTCATGACTGAACCGATTGAATTAGCCCGACTACAACTGCTACCCGCCGTTGATGTTGCAGACGGCCAAGCTGTCCGCTTGGTCCAAGGGGAGGCTGGCAGCGAGACATCCTTCGGTGACGCGGTGGAAGCCGCCATCGCGTGGCAAGAAGGCGGTGCGGAATGGATCCATCTGGTAGACCTCGATGCTGCGTTCGGTCGTGGATCCAATTTGTCACTTCTGAAGAGAGTTGTCCGTGAATTAAAGGTGCAGGTAGAACTCTCGGGCGGTATTCGAGATGACGCCTCCCTCGAGGCAGCCCTTGAACTGGGCGCAACTAGGGTAAACCTTGGCACGGCTGCTCTGGAACATCCGGAGTGGACGGCCAAGGTCATTGACCAGTACGGGGACGCCATCGCAGTTGGTCTTGACGTGCGTGGAACAACTCTGGCTGCCAGAGGCTGGACGCGGGAGGGCGGTGACCTCTGGGATGTGCTCGCTAGACTTGAGGATGCAGGCTGCGCGCGATATGTAGTCACCGATGTGACAAAGGACGGAACGCTACGTGGACCGAATATTGACTTGCTGCGGCAGATGCTTGGCAGGACAGAAAAGCCTGTTGTAGCCTCCGGGGGAATCTCAAGTCTTGACGACATCCGGGCACTACGGGCGCTAGTGCCAGCGGGCTTGGAGGGAACCATAGTTGGTAAGGCGCTATATGCTCGAAACTTTACGTTGCCTGAGGCGTTGGACGTTGCGGGCAGGGCCTAGCGCGACGGTGACGAAGGAGCTACCAGAACATATAGGCGCCGCTCTGCGTAGGGCCGGCGGCAAGGCTGATTCTGCTGGGATTCAGTGGGAAGGGCGGGATCTGTCGGGTGCCGGTAACCCTTTACACGATTTTGATAACGACGACGGAACAGTCAACGCTCATTACCAGAGCGCAGTTGACCTTCTTATAGCAGGCAAGTGTGGGGAAAACGCAGTCGTCCAAGCGCTGAGTCAGTCGCGCGTGTTTGTGCCGATAGTGGCTGAAATGAGGTCAGAGGCGGCTGGGCATTTAGGGCTCGTTTCCGACAAGGAAGCCGATATGGCCCTCATATGGCTGCAGGCTCCGGACGGGCGGAAAGTTCTTCCGATCTTTTCCTGTGTGGCGAACATGCAGCGATGGCACTCGGATGCAAGGCCTGTTGCCGTCTATGCCTCTAGAGCAGCCCTCTCTGCAGTCTCCGAGAATGCTGAGCTGTTGGTTGTGGATCCAGGGTCGAACTTCAACTTTGTGGTTCGCCGGCCGGCGCTTTGGGCGGTCGCTCAGCAAGCTCCTTGGAAGCCGTCGTATGAGGATCCGGATGTAGTAACGCTGCTCGAAGCAGCAGTTGCCGAGGAGCGCTCAGTCAATAAAGTCATAGCTCAACCGGGTCCTGGGATTGCGTCGCGTACTGCTGGCGGCTCTGTCGTTGCTGGCGGGGGCCCAGGACCTGAACTACTTGTCTGGCTTCAACTCGTGCCTGGGCTCTGCTCTACGGAAGTTCGGACGGTGGCCGCTCGGTTTCAGGAGAGGTTGGCGGCGAGCTCGTCCTTCACCGACAAGGTGGACTCGCTTGAGGTTCGTCTCACGGACTGAGACACTCAGGAGGCATCCAGTGCCAGTGGCGCGGACCTACTGATCGTCCCGTTCTAGTTGACGGGCCCCGTGTACTTTTCACCAGGGCCTTTGCCCGGTGCATCTGGAATGCTTGATGCTTCTCTGAAAGCCAGTTGTAGGGAGCGTAGTCCATCACGGATAGGTCCTGCATGTTGGCTTCCGATCTCCGGAGCTGCGGCAGTGACGAAGCCTGCCAATGCAGTGATCAGCTTGCGCGCTTCATCGAGGTCTTTGAGCTCCTCCGCATCGTCGCCTGCAGCCAGCCCACACTTAACGGCTGCTGCGCTCATGAGATGAACTGCGGCCGTCGTGATGACCTCGACGGCTGCGACCTCGGCGATGTCCCGCACTTGGTGTGTGGCGTCAGTAAGTGGTTCCGAAATCGGGGCACCAGCATCGGACGTTGGAAAGGCGTTGTGGAGGGAACTCTCATGGGAATTATTGTCATGGCTAGTCATACTGCTAAGCTTTACACAGACCGATTGATTGGCGTTATTTACCGATCAATAGCAAGCGGAGACCTCTCCCACCCGCGTCAGCCTGTATATCAGAGTTGCCGGGTCCCGGTCGGTGGAGTGCCAGATATCATCGGCGCCCGCTGTGGTCCCATCCACGGCGCTATTCACCGCACCCTCGAGGCCTCCTATTGCGCATGCAGTTGGAGGCCTTCTTCATTGTGCAAGCGGCATCAGTTACCACGAACAAACAGGAGTTACACATTAGCGAGCCACGTATCAATGACCGGATCCGCGTTCCCGAGGTGCGGTTGGTAGGACCAGCAGGGGAACAGGTCGGCGTTGTCCGTATCGAGGATGCCCTACGCCTGGCAACGGAGTCCGACCTTGATCTCGTTGAGGTGGCTCCGCAGGCTAAACCTCCCGTATGTAAGCTCATGGACTTCGGCAAATATAAGTATGAAGCCGCGGTAAAGGCCCGTGAAGCCCGCAAAAACCAGACGAACACGGTCCTCAAGGAGATTCGGTTTCGCCTGAAGATTGATACCCATGACTACGACACCAAAGCTGGGCATGCACGACGTTTCCTGGCAGCAGGTGACAAGGTCAAGGCAATGATCCAGTTCCGTGGCCGCGAGCAGCAGCGACCGGAGATGGGTATCCGGCTTCTGCAAAAATTTGCGGAGGACGTGTCCGAGGTTGGTCTCGTCGAATCGTCACCGCGAATCGATGGTCGAAATATGGTCATGGTTATTGGACCAACGAAGAACAAAGCGGAGGCCAAAGCAGAGGCACGTCGGTCTGCTCAGCGCACTGAAGCAAAGGCTCTGAATGACGCCAAGAAGCGGGTAGATGAGTCCGGAGATGGCCAACCATTGACTCAAACCATTGGTGATCAGTTGTCCGCAGAGCTGACTAAGAAGTCCGCGCAGTCACCAGATGTTGAAGCGGAGACACCTACCGTGGAGGCAGAGTCGACAGACACCGCCACGGAAAATCAGTCGGTTGCGGCTGAGGCGCCTACGAGCACTCCTGAGCCCGTTCAGGAGGAGAAGAAGGCACCAAAGGCCAAGAAGGATGAGGAAGCTGCAACGCCTGATCCGGTGGCGGAGAAGCCGGCTCCAGAAAAGCCAGCCGCGGCGACGACGACTGCTTCCAAGCCGGTTGCGGAAAAGTCGGCTCCAGAAAAGCCAGCCGCGAAGGCTTCACCCGCGCCGGCTCCCAAACCTGCACCCAAGGCCAAACCGGTCGCCCCCAAAGGTAAGCCGGGGCCGGCCAAGTAAGTGGACAAACCCCTGTCGTCGCTAGGCGGCAGGACAAACCGCCGGTACCCATGATCGTGTACCACAAGACCCGATGGTGTAAGCCTGAGGAAAAACGTAAGGAGATCGGTAGCGATGCCGAAGATGAAGACCCACAGTGGGGCGAAGAAACGCTTCAAGCTCACAGGTTCCGGAAAGTTGAAGCGTCAGCAGGCCAACCGTCGTCACTACTTGGAGCACAAGTCCTCGCGCTTGAAGCGGCGCCTTGGGAGCGATCAGATCGTTGCTCCGGCCGATGTACGGAACATCAAAAAGATGCTCGGCATCTAACTGCTACTTTCCCCGACTAGTCCGCTGGGCTGTCGAAAGACCACCAAGTTATCCCGACTGGTTTGTGTAGCAACAACCATTCCCTCGGGAGTTTTATCAAAGGAGTACGCACGTGGCACGTGTGAAGAGGGCTGTTAACGCCCATAAAAAACGTCGGGTTATCCTGGAACGAGCAAAAGGTTACCGCGGACAGCGCTCACGCCTTTATCGGAAGGCGAAAGAGCAGCTGCTGAAGTCGTTCGTCTATAGCTACGGTGATCGCCGCAAGCGCAAAGGCGACTTCCGTCGCCTGTGGATCCAGCGTATCAACGCCGCTTCCCGTGCGAATGGCCTTACGTATAACCGCCTGATTCAGGGCTTGAAGGCCGCACAGGTGGAAGTAGACCGCCGCATGCTCGCCGAGCTGGCCGTCAGTGATGCCAATGCATTTGCCGCACTCGTCAAGGTGGCAAAGGATTCGCTGCCTTCTGACACTTCCGCGCCTGTCGCCGCACCGGCAGGGAACGAGAAGACTCCCGCCAATGCCTCTTCCGTCAAGAGCACGAAGCCGGCGGGTAAGACTGCTGGTTCCATCAAGGCCGACGGCGGCGAGGCACCAACAGGGCACCCGATCAAGGGAAACCAATCGGGCAAGTACCACGTACCAGGTTCAACCTGGTACGACCAGACTGAGCCTGAATTGTGGTTTGAGAGCGTGGATGCTGCTAAGGCCGCTGGCTTCGAGCCTGCCGGTGGCGAATCGCGTCAGAAGATGCAGGACTAGCATCAGCTGTCAGAACTAAATCAACAAATGAATAACACTGAGCGCCCCCAGCTTGCGCCAATGTCCAACCCCAATGCAGACAGGGTAAAGGACGTGGCCAAACTGTCGGGGCGCTCAGCCCGTTACCGTCGGGGTTTGTTTCTCGCTGAGGGTCCGCAGACGGTGAAGGAAGCACTGAAGCTGGATAGAACTCGCTTCGGTAGCGACAAAGTAGTGGCTGAGGTTTACGCAACGGCGTCCTCCGTGGAGCGTGATCCCGAGTTGCTAGATCTCCTGAGAGATGTTCCGTGGAGAGCCGCTTCAGATGAGGTACTCGTTGCCATGGCGGACACAGTAAATCCACAGGGGATTGTTGCCGTATGTCATAGAGTTGATGTTTCCCTTCAGTCAGTTCTCGAGCTACAGCCCAAACTTATTGCCGTGTTGTGTAGAGTCCAAGATCCGGGGAATGCTGGCACTATCTTGCGGGCGGCTGATTCAGTGGGTGCGGACGCCGTTGTTCTCACCTCTGGCAGCGTCGACATTTATAACCCAAAGGCGGTTCGTTCGACAGCTGGCTCCCTATTCCATCTCCCTGTTGTTACAGGACAGGACTTCGATGCCCTCGTTGCACGGGCTGGTGAGATTGGGTTGGTGTCCCTTGCAGCCGATGGTTATGGCAGTGAGGATCTGGATACGCTCCAAGATGAATCTGCTGAGCGCCATTTCAAAGGCTATGACGTTGGCGCGCAGAACGTAGTGGGCCCTCGGGGTTCAACGGATGCGGCCACTCGTCCACATTTGGAGGACCCGTCGTTATGGCTTTTCGGCAACGAGGCGCAAGGGCTGAACGGTGAAGAGCTTGGCGCTGCGCGATTCCGCGTTGCCGTCCCTATATATGGAAAAGCTGAGAGTTTGAACGTTGGAACTGCGGCAACGGTCTGCCTATATGCGTCAGCGCGTGCTCAGCGGCGTTCACAATAGGTGCCACAGTTAAGCAGCGGGGCCGCGTGAGTACGTGTAGTTCAGTAGCGTATTCTTCTCTGGAGCCAAACGGCTAAAATCTATGTGTGGGAGAGGGAAATCGATGTCTACCAGCGGCGGTACCAAGGCTGTAGTCGCAGCGCTTATAGCTAATCTGACCATCGCTGTCTTCAAGTTCATCGGTTGGGCACTGACACAGTCCTCGTCGATGCTCGCGGAGGCCATCCACTCCGTAGCTGACTCTGGGAATCAGATTCTTCTCCTAGTAGGTGGAAAACGTGCGCAGCGTCAGGCCAGTCCCGAACACCCCTTCGGGTACGGTCGCGAGCGGTACATCTACGCGTTCATCGTCTCGATCGTTCTGTTCAGCGTCGGTGGGCTTTTTGCGCTCTACGAGGCTTATCACAAATTACAGGATCCGCACCCGATCGAAGGAGCCTGGTGGTGGGTTCCGCCTGCTGTTCTTATCGGAGCGATCATCGCTGAATCCTTCTCATTCCGCACGGCGATCGCTGAGTCAAATAAGGTCCGGGGCAAAAAGAGCTGGATCCGCTTTGTCCGCTCAGCCAAGTCCCCTGAGCTTCCGGTAATACTGCTTGAGGATCTCGGGGCCCTCCTAGGACTCGTTTTTGCCCTGTTTGGGGTATCCATGACCCTACTGACCAACAACGGAATCTGGGATGCATTCGGCACTGCCATGATTGGTTTGCTGTTGGTGATTATTGCCATCATTCTAGCGCTCGAGACGAAGTCGCTGCTGCTGGGAGAGTCCGCAACAGCGGAGGACACCAAGCGTATCGAGCAGGCAATTGAAGCCAACTCGGCGAATAAAATTATTCATCTCAAGACACTCCACCTTGGTCCAGAAGAAATTCTCGTTGCCGCAAAGATCTCCATAGGGGCTCAAGATACAGGTGCTGAAATCGCGGGGGAGATCAACGCCGCGGAGCAACGGGTGCGCGCTGCCGTTCCCAGCGCCCGGATTATTTATCTTGAGCCGGACCTTCGGCGCACGTCCGTAGAGGCCTCATGAGGCGCATCGACGGTCCGAACTGAATTGGTCTGGGCGTTGCGCCGCCGCTGAACGGTTCCCGATAGGACAGCTATGCCGAGGCCCATCAGAGCGAGGGCAGCCCCAACGAGTGCTGGTGCTTTGAAACCCCATCCCCAAGCAATGACCGCTCCGCCGAGAAATGCGCCGAGCGCATTGGCCACATTCAGGGCTGAGTGGTTTAGGGATGCAGCCAAGGAGGGAGCATCGGGGGAGACATCCATCAGCCTAGTCTGGAGTCCAGGAATGAGCGCGGAACCAACTGCTCCGATCACGAAAATCATGATGATTGCGGCCCAAGCAATCTCCACAAGGAAGTGGAACGCCAAAAGAGACGTGACGATCAGGGTCAAGACGATATAGATGCTGCCCATGACGTTGTGGTCCGCGAGCTTTCCACCGATGATGTTCCCCGCGACCATGCCCAAGCCGTAAACCGACGTGATGATGGGAATAGCGGAGGAGGAAAAGCCGGATACGTCGGTCATGGTCGGTGCGATGTAGGAATAGACCGCGAAGAAGCCGCCGAAGCCAACAATTCCAATGAAGAGGGTAAGCCATACCTGCAAACTGGCCAATGCGCCCAGTTCTCGTCGGATGCTTGCTCCCGCATGAACGCTCTGGGCGGGAACGAAAAAGTACAGAAGAAGTATGGTCAGTAGGCCAACAACGGCGACGACGGTAAACATGTGGCGCCAGCCGGCATTTTGGCCTAGCCAAGTGACGGCAGCAACGCCCACTACGTTTGCCACGGACAACCCAAGCATGACCATGGCTACGGCTTGGCCCCTTTTGTTGGGACCGACCAAGGACGCCGCGATGAGTGCGGCCACTCCAAAATAGGCTCCATGAGGCAGCCCCGAAATAAACCGTGTCAGAATGAGCCACTCAAAGGTGGGGGCAAAATAGGATGATGCGTTGGCAATGGTGAAGAGGGCCATGAGCCCGAGGACTAATTTGCGGCGTGACATTCGTGCGGTGGCAGCCGCGAGGATAGGTGCTCCGACGACGACACCAAGTGCGTACGCGGAAATCAGTACTCCGGCCTCGGTGATGGAGACGCCCAGACCTGCAGAGACTTCGGGGAGGAGTCCCATGATCGAGAACTCTGTGGTTCCGAGGGCAACCCCCCCCACTGCCAGGGCGACTATCGCGAATTTAACCTGACGAAGCGAGGAAGCCAGTTGGGGACGGACGGAAGGCATATACCTCTTTCGGTGCCAAAATTGAGACAGGTGGATGCGCGCCGACGGCCTTGTCCAGGGCACATGTAGAGTCCAGCCTATCGGAGACCGTAGACTCACCGGCATGGATACTGAAGGGCCCCTTAGGCAGATTGTGGGCGGTGCGATAGTGGACTCACTGTCTCGAACTACACAGATTTTGGTAGCACGCAGAAGCGCTCCTGAAACGTTGGCAGGGATGTGGGAGTTCCCTGGGGGCAAGGTAGAGTCAGGCGAAAATTGTCTGGATGCGTTGAGACGTGAGCTACTCGAGGAGCTAGGGGTTGCGGTGTCCTTGGGCTCAGAGCTTCCCGGGCCGCTGCATCAAGGGTGGCCCCTCAACGACAGGGCAGCCATGCGTGTGTGGTTTGCTGAAATTGTGCATGGAGTACCTGAACCGCTAGAGGATCATGATCAACTCCGGTGGGTGGATCAAGGCTCCGCTGCTGAGCTGCTGGCACTGCCTTGGATTCCAGCTGACCGGCCCATTGTGCACGAACTCGTTCGAGCTCTGGGCTGGGACTCGTTGGGGCCGATAGGTAAGTCCGTGGTTAACTAGACTGGCATCGCCGATTCCAGCTGATAAAGGTAAGACAGGTAGCCCACGCACATGCCACACTCTGAAGACGGTGCCTCAGTGCCCGATCCCCTTAACGAAGCGGCTGTCCAGGCCACAGTTGATCGTGCATTGCAGCACATTGCTAGGGCGTCCAATCTCGATGAACTCAAAGCGGCGCGGCTTGCCCATGGTGGTGACAAGTCTCCGCTCAGCCTGGCGAACAGGTCCATCGGGCAACTCGCGAAATCAGAGAAGGCCACGGCAGGGAAGCTTATTGGCCCTGCTCGAGGCCGTATTTCAGCTGCGATCGCCGAGCGAACTTTGACCCTCGAATCCGAACGTGAAGCGATGATTCTCGTCGAAGAAGCCGTCGATGTTACGGCTGCGCCAGTCCGTCGTCGTGCCGGGGCCCGACATCCCTTGTCCCTACTGCAAGAGCGCGTAGCGGACATATTTGTCGGTATGGGGTGGGAAATCGCCGAGGGGCCGGAGGTGGAGTCCGAGTGGTTCAACTTCGATGCCCTGAACTTCGCACCGGATCATCCAGCCAGGGAGATGCAGGATACTTTTTTCGTGGAGCCTCCCGAAGCACATCTGGTCATGCGCACCCACACATCCCCCGTCCAGATCCGTTCCATGCTGGAGCGCGAAGTGCCCATTTACGTACTGTGCCCCGGCAAGGTTTTCCGTACCGACGAAGTCGATGCCACCCATACACCAGTTTTTCATCAGTTCGAAGGGCTCGCCATCGACAAGGGTCTGACAATGGCCGATCTCCGTGGAACCTTGGAACACTTCGCCAGACTGATGTTCGGGGGCGAGGCTCAAATACGGTTGCGACCCAATTTCTTCCCGTTTACGGAACCGTCTGCGGAACTGGATATCTGGCATCCGGGAGCTCGGGGCGGTCCGCAATGGATCGAATGGGGTGGCTGCGGGATGGTGCATCCCAACGTGCTCTCGGCCGCTGGTATCGATCCGGAAGAATACACGGGTTTTGCTTTTGGTATGGGTATAGAGCGGACACTCATGTTCCGCAACGAGGTCCCTGACATGCGCGACATGATCGAGGGCGATGTCCGGTTCAGCGAACACTTCGGGATGGAGATCTAAGGCATGCGTATCCCACTTTCCTGGCTGCGAGAGCACGCCCAGATTTCTGCGAATGCAACAGCAGAAGACGTTATGGCCGAGCTGGTTCGAGTAGGGCTCGAGGAAGAAGACGTTCATCGGCCCCTTGACGACCTCAAGGGACCCATCGTTGTTGGCCAGGTGCTTTCGGCCGAGAAAGAACCACAATCGAACGGTAAAACCATAAATTGGTGTCAGGTCCGGGTGGTTCCTGAGGGTCGGACCCAGACATTGACCGGGGACGGTATCGATCCATCCGGGGTCCAGGGCATCGTGTGTGGGGCTCATAATTTTGAGCCCGGGGACAAAGTGGTGGTTACACTGCCCGGCTCTGTTCTACCTGGAGATTTTCGGATTTCTCCCCGAAAGACCTACGGCCATGTTTCAGCTGGCATGATTGCCTCAGTGCTCGAGCTCGGTATTGGTGAGGACCATGAAGGTATTCTCGTGTTGTCCACACTCGGATTGGACCCCGAGCTCGGGTCCGACGCACTTGACGTCCTGGCCCTTTACGATGAAGCGGCCGAGATCAACGTAACGCCGGACCGCGGGTACTGTTTCTCCATTCGCGGTGTAGCTCGCGAGTACGCCCATGCCACCGGTACTACTTTCACGGATCCGGTCGCGGCCATCGATAGTCCCGCTGCCAGCGGTGGAGGCTACCCGGTGACGCTGAACGATATGTCACCGATTCACGGCAACGTCGGCTGCGATCGTTTTGTCGCGCGGGTCGTCAGGGGTACGGACCCTTCTCTCCCCACTCCACCATGGATGTCCTCGCGCTTGCGTCTAGCTGGTATGCGGTCGGTGTCATTACCCGTGGACATATCCAACTACGTCATGCTCGAGTTGGGGCAGCCCACCCACTGCTACGACCTCAATAAGCTGGAGGGTCCAGTTGTCGTCCGCCGCGCTCGTCCGGGCGAGACACTGACAACTCTGGACGATAAAGTCCGCTCGCTGAATGAGGAAGATTTGCTCATTACCGATGGTTCCGGCCCCCTAGGCATAGCTGGTGTCATGGGTGGTGCTGCCACCGAGGTATCCGGTTCCACCCGTGATGTACTCGTGGAGTCTGCACACTTTGATCCCATTGGAATTGCCCGCGCGCGACGCCGTCACAAGCTACCTTCTGAAGCGTCCAAGCGTTTTGAACGTGGCGTGGATTGGCAGATCGCAGATGTGGCGGCTCAACGCGTGGTTGAGCTACTCACGAATCTTGGTGGAGGAGCTGTCGATGAAGGGGTGACAGATGTCGGTGTCGAGCCCCGTCCGGTCAATATTGACCTTCCGGCAGACTTCGCCACGCAGTTGGTCGGGAGAGTATTTGCTCCCGGGGAGGTTCGCAAGGCACTAGAGGACCTCGGGGCAGTGGTGGTGGAGCACGACGACGGCTTCCGGGTCACGCCTCCAAGTTGGCGAATGGACTTGCGTATCAAACAGGATCTCGTCGAAGAAATAGTGCGCTTGTCTGGCTATGAAACTATCCCGTCGACGCTGCCCACGGCCCCACCCGGTCGTGGTTTGACGCGCGCTCAGCAGCAGCGCCGCCGCCTCCTGCAGGCGCTAGCGGATTCTGGCCTAACGGAGGTGCTCTCCTATCCGTTCGTGACTAAACAGGATAACGACATTTTTGGGGTCGCAGCGTTGGGGGCGGAACGCCGCGCCGTCAGACTGGCTAACCCGCTCAGTGAGGAGCAGGGGTTCTTGCGCACGTCGATTCTGCCCGGGCTACTGGATGTGGCACGACGCAATCATGCGCGTGGTTTTCGTGATCTCTCTTTGTACGAGGCTGGCCAAGTGGTGCTTCCAGAGGGTGAACTGGGTTCGGCCGTTCTGCCTGAATTGGGTAGGTTGCCCTCTGACGCCGTTCTGGATGCCTTGATGGATGGGGTCCCGGATCAGCCGTTGCACATTGCAGCGGTCATGGCCGGATTTGACTCCGCGGCTGGCTATGACCACGCACCGCGGATGCAGGACTGGACGGATGCCCTTGATGTGGCGCGGCTTGTTGGCGATGTTCTGGGCGTGGAGTTGGTGGTTACCCAGGGTGCACATCAAGCATTTCACCCCGGGCGCACGGCAGCCCTTTCGTTGAGGTCAGGTGAGTTCGTAGGTTTTGCGGGAGAGCTCCATCCAAAGTTATTGGTCAAGCGGGGGCTTCCAGAACGGATGGCTGCCATGGAGGTCAACGTTGACGTGTTGGTTGATGCTGCCGCAGATGTTGTGGTGGCCAGAGCTATCTCCACTTTTCCGGTGGCCACCCAAGACGTTGCTCTCGTGGTGCCAGTGGATGTTCCGGCCGAGGCCGTGCGTGAGACGCTGCGCGAGGGTGCTGGCGAGTTGCTCGAAGATGTCCGGCTTTTTGATGTCTATGCTGGTTCAGCAATTGGTGAAGGCAGAAAGTCGTTGGCTTTCGGGCTGCGGTTTCGCGCGTTTGACCGAACGTTGACGGCGGACGAGGCTAGCGTGGCGAGATCTGCTGCGGTGGACTTGGCGGCGGAGCGATACGGAGCAGTTCAGCGGTAGATCGTCGTCTCTACAAGTTCAATCTGAATACTTATTAGAGCTAGCGAATATAAAAGCGTTAGAGTGTCATCATGACGTATTCCGTAGCAGTGTCGGGAGTCAGCGGATATGCAGGTGGCGAAGTTCTCCGTCTGCTGTCCGCCCATCCCCATGTGTCCATCGGTGCGGTGACGGCGCACAGCAGTGCGGGAACAGCCCTCGGTGTTCTGCAGCCGCACCTGCATGGGCTGCGCGACCGGCAGGTCGAAAAGACCACGGCCAAAAATCTGCGTGGCCATGATGTTGTGTTTCTTGCTCTGCCTCACGGAGCCAGTGCAGAGATCGTTGCTGAATTGGCTAGTGACACGGTAGTCATCGATGCCGGGGCTGACTTCCGTCTGCGTGACGCAGGAGTGTGGCAGGAGTTCTACGGTTCGCCGCACGCGGGCACGTGGCCATACGGATTACCGGAACTGCCCGGTTTCAGAGATTTACTCAAAAATGAACGGCGCATAGCAGTCCCAGGTTGTTTCCCAACGGGTGCGCTTTTGGCGTTGGCGCCGGGTTTCGCGGCAGGCCTGCTGGAACCCGAAGATGTCGTTGTGGTCTCCGCCTCTGGGGCGTCTGGTGCAGGTAGGGCTGCCAAGCAGCACCTTCTCGGAGCTGAAACCATGGGCGGGATGACCCCTTATGGCGTGGGCGGCGGTCATCGGCACACGCCGGAGATTGAGCAGGGGCTTTCTGCAGTAGCTGGCGAACCAGTTACGTTGTCGTTTACGCCTACGCTGGCCCCCATGGCTCGCGGAATCTTGACGACGGCTACTGCACGGGTCAAGCCCGGAGTTACGGCGGAACGATTGCGCCGGACGTGGTGTGAAACCTATGGTGCTGAGGAATTTGTAACGGTCCTACCAGAGGGACAATGGCCGGGCACCAAATCCGTACTCGGATCAAATCACGTGGTGGTGCAACTCGCTTTTGACGCCCATGCGGGTCGAGTTGTGGTCTGTTCGGTGGTGGACAACCTGACCAAGGGTACCGCTGGCGGGGCAGTGCAATGTATGAATCTTGTTCTTGGGTTGCCGGAATCAACGGGGCTATCACACGCTGGAGTTGCGCCATGAGTACTAAAGGGGCGGGTCGATCTGTGGGAGTGTGCGCGCCGCGCGGTTTCGTTGCAGCGGGGGTTTCGGCGGGGCTCAAATCCAGCGGCGGACGCGACGTCGCTCTTGTTGTCAATGACGGACCGTTGAAGTCATGTGCGGCCGTGTTCACGTCCAATAGGATCGTGGCGGCTCCAGTTGTCTGGTCCAGGGAAGTCGTACGCGAAGGCACGGCGCATGCCGTGGTTCTCAATTCGGGTGGAGCTAATGCGTGCACTGGCGCTCAAGGTTTGAGGGACGCACAGCTGACAGCAGAGTCTGTTGCATCCTTACTTGATGTGTCGCCCACCGATGTTTTGGTGTGCTCTACGGGACTCATCGGTGAGCCGTTGCCGATGCACAAACTCCTGCCTGGCGTGCGGGTGGCCTCCAGTCAGCTGAGGTCTGGGGGTGGTGCTGATGCAGCAGCTGCCATTATGACAACGGACACGGTGGTAAAACAGTCTGTTGCCAACGGCGTCGGATACACCATTGGGGGAATGGCAAAGGGTGCGGGAATGCTCGCACCTGGACTCGCCACCATGCTCGTTGTCCTCACCACGGATGCGGCCCTCGGAAATGCGGAACTCAATATGGCCCTGCGCGAGGCAACACGGGTGACATTTGACCGAACGGATTCAGATGGCTGCATGTCCACGAACGACACCGTTGTGTTGCTTGCTTCCGGAGCGGCGACGGCCACCCCGAATGTCTCGGAGTTTACTCATCGGCTCACTGAGGTCTGCGCGGATCTGGCGTCGCAGTTGATCCGCGATGCCGAAGGCGCTGCGCACAACATCGCCATCACGACCATAAACGCTGCGTCTGAGTACGATGCGGAAGTGGTCGGGAGAGCAGTGGCACGATCCAACCTTTTCAAGACGGCAATTTTTGGAAACGATCCTAACTGGGGACGAATTCTCTCGGCTGTCGGAACGACGGATGCAACGTTCGACCCCGGAGCCATCAACGTCAGCATCAATGGCGTGCAGATTTGCCGCCATGGTGGCATTGGGGAATCCCGTTCCGGTGTCGATCTGCGACCCTGCGATGTGGTGGTCGAAATCGATCTCCAGGCTGGCACGGAGTCGGCCACCATTTGGACCAACGACCTTACACATGATTACGTGCAAGAAAATTCGGCCTATTCAAGCTGACAGGAAGGAAATCGCCTTGGATACTTCCATGCTCGCAGCTCAGGACAAAGCGGAAACGCTCATCGAGGCACTACCGTGGATCCAGCGATTTGCCGGGACAACTATGGTCATTAAGTACGGTGGCAATGCGATGGTCAGCGATTCGTTGCGCCGGGCTTTTGCACAGGACATTGTCTTTCTCCATCACGTGGGTATCCGACCAGTGGTGGTCCATGGGGGTGGCCCCCAGATCAATGCCATGTTGAAGCGCCTGGATATAAAGTCCGAGTTCCGCGGCGGACTTCGCGTCACAACTCCAGAGATCATGGATGTTGTCCGCATGGTACTCACGGGCCAGGTGGGCAGGAGCCTTATCGGTATGATCAATGCTCACGGAGCATACGCCGTCGGCCTCTCCGGAGAGGATGGCCGTCTTCTGGAAGCGGTGCGGTCGACAACTGTCGTTGACGGGGTCGAAGTGGACCTCGGACTGGTGGGCGATGTGGTCAAGGTCAACCCCGCTGCGATCCATGACCTGCTGGAAGCTGGACGAATCCCGGTTATCTCCTCCATTGCTCCGGAGACTACGGACGACGGCGACGCGACCGGAGAAGTTCTGAACGTTAACGCCGACGCTGCGGCGGCCGCGTTGGCCGAATCGCTGGGAGCCTCGAAACTGGTCATTCTCACAGATGTGGAGGGGCTCTATGCCCGGTGGCCCGAGCGTAGTTCCCTCCTCTCGTCGCTGTCGACAACAGAACTACGTGGTTTACTGCCCGGGCTTGAGTCCGGCATGATTCCTAAAATGAAGGCCTGTCTTCGTGCTGTTGAGGGAGGCGTACCGCGAGCACATATCGTCGACGGTAGATTGGCCCATTCCATGTTGTTGGAGACTTTCACCGAATCGGGTATCGGGACCCAGATTGTCCCTGAGGGGGAGCAGTGACTGAGGAGCTCGGCCAGCGCTACGCGAGATCTCTCTTGGGTGTTTTTGGGACGCCCCAGCGGGTTCTGGCTCGGGGTGAGGGTTGCTTGGTCTGGGATACCCACGGAGAACAGTATCTGGACCTCTTAGGCGGTATCGCCGTGAACTCTCTGGGGCATGCCCATCCTGCATTGACGTCGGCTGTGACGCGGCAGATGCAGACCCTCGGGCACGTGTCGAACTTCTTTGCTACCGAGCCACAAATCCTTCTGGCAGAAAAGCTTCTAAGGATTGCCCAAGCGCCGATCGGTTCTCAGGTGTTCTTTGCCAATTCTGGGACGGAAGCGAATGAGGCTGCGTTCAAACTCGCTCGGCGGAATCAGACGCCCCAGCGGCACCGCATCATTGCGATGGAGGGTGCCTTTCACGGTAGAAGCATGGGAGCTTTGGCACTGACGGCCAAGACTGCCTATAGGGAACCCTTTGAACCGTTGCCGGCTGGCGTGGAGCACATTCCGTTCGGCGACGCCAACGCACTGGAAAAATGCGTGGATGACACGGTCGCCGCGGTCGTCCTTGAACCCATTCAGGGGGAGGCTGGCGTCAGGCTTCTGCCGGAACGGTACCTGGCACTCGCGCGGACGCTGACACAGCGGGTGGGCGCCCTGTTGATTGTTGATGAGGTTCAGACGGGCATGGGGCGCACCGGCGAGTGGCTCGCGTCTGCGGATATTACGCCTGATGCCATCACGCTTGCAAAGGGTCTTGGAGGTGGCTTTCCAATTGGTGCCTTGATCACCTTCGGCGACGCCGTGTCTGGTCTACTGACGGCGGGCCAGCATGGCACAACTTTTGGGGGGAATCCGGTGGCGGCTGCGGCCGCACTCGCGACCATCGGGACGATCGAAGAGTTTGAACTGCTTGCTCATGCCCATTCTGTGGGGAACTGGCTCCGGTGCAGCCTGGCCGCAATTTCGGGTGTGGGGGAAGTCCGGGGGCGAGGCCTACTCATTGGGTTTGATCTGGAGCAGGGTTCTGCACCACGGTTGGTTTCTCGGGCCCTGGAAGATGGCTTCATTATCAACAGCACGGGACCGCATACGGTTCGGCTCGCACCACCACTTATTATCGAAAAGGCGCAATTGGCAAGCTTCCTGACCGCTCTGCCTGGCCTTCTGACTGATGCGAAGGACTCCACATCATGACACGGCATTTTCTCGTCGACACTGACCTCGACGCTCATGAACAGGCGGCCGTGCTTGACCTTGCGGCGGAGCTGAAGGTACATCCGTTTTCGCGTCCGGTATTGGCTGGCGAATCAGGGGGCGCGCAGACGGTGGCCGTCATTTTTGATAAGACCTCCACCCGAACACGAGTGTCCTTTTCCTCTGGAATCGCCCAGCTTGGCGGGAACCCTCTCATGATCAATCCCGGGGAGTCGCAGATCGGGCACAAGGAATCGATAGCGGATTCCGCTCGAGTCTTGGGACGCATGGTTTCGGCGATCGTGTGGCGCACATTTGGTCAAGCGGGGCTGGAGGCGATGGCCAATTATTCAAGGGTGCCTGTCATCAATGCTCTTTCCGATGATTATCACCCGTGTCAGCTTTTGGCGGATCTTCTTACCATCCGCGAGCACAAGGGCGGTCTTCGAGGGCTCACCCTTGCCTACGTTGGGGACGCTGCCAACAACATGGCCAATTCTTACCTTTTGGCCTGTGCCACCGCCGGGATGCACGTCCGAGTAGCCGGTCCAAAGGGATACCTACCAGCCGACAGTGTGGTTTCAGCAGCCAGGGCCAGGGCGGATGAAACTGGAGGGTCGGTAGTCGTGACAACGGATGCGGCGGAGGCACTTACCGGCGCCGACGTCGTCGCGACGGACACCTGGGTCTCCATGGGGCAGGAGGATGAGACGGAAGAGCGCAGGGCGCTGTTCTCCGGCTATTCGCTGGATGCTGAGGCGATGAGCCTTGCGGATCCCGGGGCGATTGTTCTGCACTGCCTGCCTGCCTACCGCGGGTATGAAGTCTCTGCTGACGTGATCGATGGCCCGCAGTCGGTCGTCTGGGATGAGGCGGAGAATCGTCTTCACGTGCAGAAGGCCCTTCTCGTGTGGCTACTGAATCAAAGTGGTGCTAGTGCTACCGCTACCGCTACCGCTAGCGCTCATGCGGGAGCTGTGCGATGACGGCTCCGGCTACCAAGACTGCCCGGCAGGCCCAGATCAGCGCGATCCTCTCCTCCGAGTCCGTGCATTCGCAGGCTGATTTGGCGGCGCGTCTAGCGGACGACGGCGTTCAGGTCACCCAGGCGACCCTCTCGCGCGATCTGGTGGAGCTGCGTGCGCTCCGGGTGCGCAGCGAAGACGGGTCACTGGTCTATGCCGTTCCGGCCGAGGGGGGTGATCGGTCGTTGCAGAGCAGCCTGTCACGCGAGGTGCTGGACACACGACTAACCCGCTTGTGTTCTGAGCTGTTGGTGACTGCAGAAGCGTCAGCAAATATCGTCGTTCTGAGGACCCCTCCGGGCGCCGCCAATTTTCTCGCGTTGGCAATTGACCATTCGGTCATGCCGTCATTGCTGGGGACTCTGGCTGGGGATGACACGGTGATGTTGATCTGCCGCGATCCACACGGAGGGCAGTCAATGGCCGAGCGGTTTCTCTCCATGGCTGGGAGTCGAGACCGCACCTGGAGTGAATAGTTAACCGCAATCATGTATTGTAATTCATAAGGATTATTGTCGTGAATTAATACATATTTAGGAGTACTTCGTGAAAGAACGGATTGTTCTCGCCTATTCGGGCGGGCTGGACACCTCAGTTGCTATCGGCTGGATCGCCGAAGCCACCGACGCCGAGGTCATCGCTGTCGCCGTCGATGTCGGACAGGGCGGCGAATCGTTGGAAACCATCCGCCAACGGGCGCTGGACTGTGGTGCGGTGGAAGCCTATGTAGCTGATGCGCGCGATGAGTTCGCCGCGGAGTACTGCATGCCTGCGCTTAAAGCCAATGGGCTATACATGGATGCCTACCCACTGGTGTCTGCGATTTCGCGTCCGGTGATTGTCAAGCACCTCGTGGCAGCTGCGCGTCAGTTCGGGGCCACGACCGTGTCCCATGGCTGCACGGGTAAGGGTAATGATCAGGTGCGGTTCGAGGTGGGTATTCAAACCCTGGGCCCAGACCTCAAGTGCATTGCGCCCGTCCGCGACCTGGCACTGACCCGCGACAAGGCCATCGATTTCGCGGAGAAGAACAACCTGCCGATCGAGACCACAAAGAAGAACCCGTTCTCCATCGACCAGAATGTGTGGGGACGTGCAGTGGAAACAGGATTCCTGGAGGACATTTGGAACGCACCCACCAAAGACGTGTACAACTACACTGACGATCCCACGTTTCCCCCTGCCGCGGACGAAGTGATCATCACGTTCCGCAAGGGCGTCCCGGTGGCACTTGACGGCGTTGAATATTCACCGCTGCAGGTCATCCAAGAAATGAACCGTAGGGCGGGCGCTCAGGGGATCGGTCGCGTAGACATTGTGGAGGACAGGCTCGTCGGCATCAAGAGCCGCGAAATCTACGAGGCGCCCGGCGCGATGGCACTGATTGCGGCGCACAAGGAACTTGAAAACGTCACCATCGAACGCGAGCAGGCGCGGTTCAAAATGACGGTTGGCCAACGGTGGACCGAACTCGTGTATGACGGCCAGTGGTTCTCCCCGCTGAAGCGTTCCCTTGATGCGTTCATCGAAGACACCCAGGAGCACGTCAATGGCGATATTCGTCTCGATATGCACGGAGGTCGTGCCACGGTGACCGGTAGACGTTCTGAGACAGCCCTTTACGATTTCGGCTTGGCCACATATGACACCGGCGATAGCTTCGATCAGTCCATGGCACGGGGATTCATCGAAATCTTCGGGCTATCCTCCAAAGTGGCTTCCGGGCGGGACCAGCGGGCGGCACAGTGAACGCTGCGCAGGGAACGAACGCCGGTGCTCTATGGGGCGGACGATTCGCGGGAGGTCCTGCGGACGCGCTCGCCGCATTGAGTAAGTCAACCGACTTCGACTGGCGATTGGCGAAGTATGACATCGCGGGATCGCGGGCGCATGCGAGAGTTCTCCACACAGCCGGGCTACTGAGCGCCGATGAACTCGACGACATGCTCAAAGCGCTCGACGACCTCGACGACGACGTCACATCCGGGGTCTACACCGCGGCACAATCCGACGAGGACGTGCACGGTTCGTTGGAACGAGGCCTGATCGAACGGGCCGGCGTGCAGCTTGGCGGCAAGCTAAGAGCCGGCCGTTCACGCAATGACCAGATTGCGACGTTGGGACGAATGTTCCTCCGGGACCATGCACGCATTGTCGCCGGCGGTGTTCTGACCACCATCGATGCACTGGTCGAGCAGGCGAGGACACACCTCGGAGCTGCCATGCCAGGCCGCACCCATCTCCAGCATGCGCAGCCTGTTCTGCTGAGCCATCACTTACTGGCCCATGCCTGGGCGCTGCTCCGCGATGTTCAGCGGCTGCAGGACTGGGACCGCAGAGCTGCCGTATCACCCTATGGGTCAGGGGCGCTGGCAGGTTCTTCACTTGGTTTGGATCCAGTAGCAGTCGCCACGGAGCTGGGCTTCACTTCCGCAGTCCACAATTCGATTGACGGTACGGCGTCACGCGACGTTTATGCAGAGTATCTGTGGGTTGCCTCCATGATCGGGGTAGACCTGTCCCGAATCAGCGAGGAAGTAATCCTGTGGGCTACGAAGGAATTCTCATTCGTCACACTGGACGATTCCTATTCCACCGGCTCTTCGATCATGCCGCAGAAGAAGAACCCGGATGTGGCAGAACTTGCCCGCGGAAAGGCAGGGCGATTGATAGGTAACCTCACAGGGCTCCTAGCGACCCTAAAGGGGCTGCCACTTGCCTACAACCGCGACCTGCAGGAGGACAAAGAGCCCGTTTTCGACGCAACGGACACGCTAGAGCTGCTGCTGCCTGCCGTATCAGGGATGATTGCCACCTTGAGATTCAACACGGCCCGGATGGCTGAACTTGCACCTCAAGGCTTTGCACTGGCAACAGACATTGCGGAGTGGCTGGTCCGCCAGGGCGTTCCCTTCCGCGAGGCTCACGAACTCTCCGGAGCTGCTGTGAAGTTGGCGGAGAGCCGAGGAGAGGAACTCTGGGACCTGAGCGATGACGACTACGCTGGCATCTCGACACATCTGACTCGGGGGGTCCGGGAAGTTCTGACCGTCAAGGGTTCGCTGGACAGCCGTGCCTCACAGGGAGGCACAGCAGCAGCTGCGGTGGAACGGCAGCTGGAGGCGCTCGCGGAGCAGCTCACCCAGGTCAGGCCGTTCACGCAGGGCTAGTGATATCTTGACCGGATGTATCGGCAGCTCAATACTCTGGCATCACGTCATCGAGAAAGCTCGTGTCCATGACCAACGTAGAAGAAGTTTTGGCGGGGGTTGGGCCGGAGGTTGCCCCGCTGCTGCTGGGAGGTGTCCTGAGCCGGACCAGTGAAGGCCGGGAAGTGTCCATTCGAATTACTGAAGTCGAGGCCTATTTCGGTTCTAGAGATCCAGGATCGCATGCGTTCAACGGCAGAACAGCTCGAAACACGGTGATGTTCGGTCCAGCAGGACGGCTCTACGTCTACTTCACCTACGGGATGCATCACTGCACAAATATCGTTTGCGGTCCCGTTGGAACCGCAACCGCAGTGCTACTGCGTGGTGGTGAAGTGCTCACCGGTCTAGACACAGCACGCGAACGACGTCGGCACCCGGAACAGGAGCGAGCTTTAGCACGCGGCCCGGCTAACTTCGCCCAGGCGCTTGGGCTGGACTTGTCCCATAACGGGGTAGCAGTTGGAGGGCCAGAGGTGCTCCTGAGCTTACCGGAGGTTCCCGTGCCGTCGTCGTCTATCAGCACTGGGCCGAGAGTGGGAGTCAGCGGTGAAGGCGGTTCGGCAGAGTATCCCTGGCGTTTCTGGATCGCGGGGGAGCCGACAGTCTCGGCCTATCGTGCTGCGTCCCCACGGAGGCGGCGTAAGCGATGAGGCATGGGCGCCCTAGACTGGATGTGTGAATCAGACCCACGGATCAAAGAGGAATGCCGAGTCCGTCGAAGAGATCGTAAACCGGCTCTGTGTTCGTGTGGCGGATTACCCCAAGCCTGGCATTGAGTTCCGCGACCTCACCCCGGTTTTTGCTGACGGGCCTGCCCTGCGAGCTGTTGTCGATGCATTAATAACACCCTTCGAGGGTCAGTTCGACGCCATCGCGGGCGTCGAAGCGCGTGGTTTTTTGCTGGCATCCGCGGCGGCTTACGCCAGTGAGTGCGGCTTGATCACCGTACGTAAGCCCGGGAAGCTCCCGAGGCGTGTTTTTTCTGAACCCTACGAACTTGAATATGGCAGCTCCGCACTTGAGATCCATCGCGATGACCTCCGTCCCGGAACGAGGGTACTGATCCTGGATGACGTGCTGGCTACGGGGGGAACACTCGCTGCGGCTTCCCGCCTTTTTGAACGGGCGGACGTTCATGTTGCTGGATTCGGTGTCGTGCTTGAGCTCGGGGAGCTAAGGGGGCGAGCGGCACTGGCTGGTCGTCGCGTCCGTTCTCTGGTGCGCGGATAGCGATAAAGCACCTATCCCGGAGTATCATTGACGGTCCGCCTTTGCGAGAGGGGACGGTCCGCCTTTGCGAAAGGGATTGCCACATGCAGGAAACATTTTCGGCCCGCGTTGAGCTTGCGCAGGAGCGCGAGTACGTTGATGGGCTCTACTCCCGGCTGGATGAATTGCGAGATGAAAAGCAGTTCCAGCTGGCCCAGATCCGCCGCTCATCGTCGTCGGGTTCTCACCAGAACCGGTCTGAGCGTGATGCCTTCGCCACGATGTATGAGGACCGTCTGACACAACTCAATGCGGTGGATGACCGGTTGGTTTTTGGGCGGCTGGACCTGGACGACGGCGAGAAGCGCTACATCGGGCGCATCGGGCTGTCGACCGAAAGTCTGCAACGGCTTATGGTGGACTGGCGCGCGCCGGAGGCAGGTACGTTTTATCAGGCCACGGCCTTCGAACGTCAGGGTGTCTGGCGGCGTCGTCATCTGATCCTGAGGGGACGGAATGTCCGGGCCATAGAAGATGACATTCTCGATGTGGCAAGGCTCGACGACGAGTCCTCGTTGCAGGGCGAAGGTGCACTGCTCGCGGCGCTAGACGCTAGACGTACCGGGCGGATGTCGGACATCGTGGGAACCATTCAGTCCGAACAGGATCGCATTATTCGGGCACCGCTGGCGGGTGTACTCGTAGTTCAGGGTGGGCCGGGAACTGGAAAGACCGCCGTCGCACTGCATCGCGCAGCCTACTTGCTCTACACCCACCGAGACCGGCTAAAGTCCGCCGGAGTGCTGCTGGTTGGGCCATCGGATGCCTTCATGCAGTACATCGAACGGGTGCTGCCTTCGTTGGGCGAGACCGGAGTTGTGATGTCCAGCGTCGGACATTTGTATCCCGGAATCAGCGCGGTGAATGAACCGAACGACGCGATAGCTGAGATCAAGGGGCGAGCGGTCATGGCCGGTGTCGTGACAGCTGCAGTGGCCAATCGGCAGCGCATTCCTGCCGAGCCGAAGCGCTTGAACGTTGAAGGAACAATTTTGACGTTGACGCCAAAACAGGTGCGTAGGGCCAGAGACAAAGCACGTGCAACCGGAAAACCGCACAACGAGGCACGCACCACGTTTGTCAAAATTTTGCTTCGTGATCTCACTGAGGCTCTAACCGAGCAACTGGAAGAGTCTTCCGGAGCCGGCAACAACGCCGATCGGGCGTACCTGGCTGAAGATGTTCGTTCTTCGAGGGATGTAAGGGTGGCCCTGAACCTCGCGTGGATGCCGCTGACGCCGCAGAAGCTCATTGACGAGTTGCTCTCAAAGCCATCGCATCTTTCCTCGGCGGCCCCAATACTCAGCCCGGAAGAGGTCCAGCTACTGCTTCGTCCGTCAGGTTCCTCATGGACGGAGCCCGACATTCCGCTACTGGACGAGGCAGCCGAGCTGCTAGGGGAGCTGGACCCAACGGGTGGCCGAGATAAGGCTGCGGAGGAACAAGAACGCAAGCGCAACGTTACCAACGCGGTCCAGGCCATTGAAAATATGGGGCAGTCCATGGCAGATTCCGGCGTCGACGGCATGCTCTCGGCTGAGGCTCTGGCCGAACACAACGCCGTGGGGGAGTCCCGGTTCTCGTCCGCGGAGCGAGCTTCGCAGGACAGGGCATGGGCCTTTGGTCATGTCGTCGTCGACGAGGCCCAGGAACTGTCCCCCATGCAGTGGCGCATGCTGATGCGTAGGTGCCCCATGAAATCATTCACGATCGTCGGAGATATTGCACAGACGTCATCGGCGGCTGGTGCTCGTTCATGGCAGCAAGCGCTCGAACCCTTCGTGGGTGAACGGTGGCGGCAGGAAGAGCTGACGGTCAACTACCGGACGCCGATGCAAATCGCCGAGGCTGCCGTTCGAATGGCAAATGCTGCCGGACTCGTTGTCTCAGCGCCGAAAGCTGTCCGTGACGGCAAATGGGACACGTTTGTGGATGAGGTCTCGGAAGGTGAGGTCGTGTCCCGGCTTTTGCAGACGCTGCCAGAAGATCTTGCGGCCATCCAGGGCGGGCTGGTGGCCGTCGTTGCGCAGGAGCATTTTCAGGAACAGGTTCTTGCTGCACTCCGGCAGACGTACGGAGCGCGGGCCGGCACGGGCGCCGGTGGCTATGAGCAAGATATCATCGTGACGACGCCAGCGAATGCGAAGGGCCTGGAGTTCGACGCCGTCGTTGTTCTGGAGCCAGCTGAATTACTCTCTGGCCGTGGAGGGCTTGTTGGAGATCTCTACGTCGCTATGACGCGCCCAACCCAGCGGCTGCGATTGATCGGCGCACAGGGGATCCCGGCCGGCATTCGTAGCTGACACATTTCTGATTCCTCGGTCCTGTCCGGCCATATGCGCTAATTTGGTAGACGTGCTGCAAAATACTGAGGATCAATCGCAAAAGTCCGTTGCCAGTTCGTCTCTTGAGGGTCAGTCGAACGATGATTCGTTTGAAAATATCTGGCAGGAGTTGAAATGGCGTGGTCTCGTTCACGTCTCCACGGACGAATCCGAGCTTGAGCAGGTGCTCTCCGGCGCACCGATTACGTACTATTGCGGCTTCGACCCGACTGCTCCGAGTCTCCACCTGGGCAATTTGGTGCAATTGCTGACGATGCGTCGGTTGCAGCTGGCTGGCCACCATCCGTTGGGGCTAGTCGGCGGGTCGACGGGAATGGTGGGAGATCCACGCCCAACAGCTGAGCGCTCTATGAACACCAAGGAAACCATCGCGGAGTGGGTGGGCTACCTGCAGGGGCAGGTAGCACGATTTTTATCGTTCGAGGGTGACAACGCCGCGCGAATGGTCAACAATCTGGACTGGACAGCACCCATGAGCGCTATCGATTTCCTGCGGGACATTGGAAAGCACTTCCGTGTGGGGACGATGATCAAGAAAGATAACGTTGCCTCCAGATTGAGTTCGGACGAGGGCATCAGCTACGCAGAATTTAGTTACCAGATTCTTCAGGGCATGGATTACCTGGAGCTTCACCGGCAGTACGGCTGTCTCCTCCAGACAGGCGGATCTGATCAGTGGGGAAATCTCACCAGCGGTACTGAACTGATTCGAAAGGTCGAGGGTAAACAGGTTCACGCCTTCGGTACGCCACTGATCACTAACTCAGATGGTACAAAGTTCGGTAAGAGCGAGGGCAACGCCATCTGGTTGGATCCCAACATGTGTTCTCCCTTTTCCATGTATCAGTTCTGGTTGAACTCAGCCGACGCGGATGTCATCAAATTGCTGAAAGTGTTTACGTTTAAGAAGCGCGATGAGATCGAAGCCTTGGCGGCGGCAGTTGAAGATCGGCCCCACGCTCGTGAAGCGCAGCGCGTGCTCGCGTTCTACGTCACCTCTTTAGTCCATGGGGAGGAGGCAACTCAGAAGGTCATAGATGCCTCGGGAGCGCTGTTCGGAAAAGCAGATCTAGGCCTGTTGGATGAGGCGACGTTGGTAGCGGCTACGTCCGAAGTTACACGGGTTGTTGTGGACCGCGAGGAATTGTCAGTTCTCAATCTGCTCGTGGCGTCTAAGCTCGCTGGCAGCCTGTCTGCTGCCCGTCGTACCGTGGGTGACGGGGGTGCCTATGTGAACAACGTCAAAATCGCTGATCCAGATTCTGTGATTGACGACACAGATCTACTCCACGGGCGATACCTCCTCTTACGGCGGGGCAAGCGCACCCTTGCAGTGATAGAGGTCGAAGCCTGAAAACGTTGAGAGACGCCCGCAGCTGGGGGAAATTCACGTTGAGCGTCGGCCACTTCTTATTCTCGCGCTGATGCAGGGGCACATCCCAGCGTGCCGAAACGAGCGATTTGCCCCCATCGAACGGGACGTGTAATGTCTTCTAAGTCGCCGCAGCCAAGCAGTGAAAACCGCAAAGCATAGACGGAGACCAACCCACAAAATTGCACGGTATAACTTTCGGGCGCAGTGCGTCCAATAGGAAAATACCGTGTTGGATTATGGGGAATTCACAGTCGTTCTAGAAAATACCGCAAGAAATGCGGATTTGACAGAGCGAATGTGAATGGAATAAGTTTAGATAAGTCGCTACGGAGAATAAAGAGTTTAGAACATTGAATTCTTGAGTATTCGTAAGTGCCTGTTGTTTGAGAACTCAATAGTGTGCCAAGTTTGTTGATACCAATTATTTATTGGTTGATTTGGTTGTGGTGCTGCACCCCGTGTGGTGGCCATGACTTTTTTAGCTGAGGTTGAATTTAGTGCAATGCTGTTAC